>NZ_JALDPT010000033.1 GCF_022695515.1 Phenylobacterium aquaticum | reverse complement strand
CAATCACGATCAACACCCTGACGCGGGGTGGAGCAGCCCGGTAGCTCGTCAGGCTCATAACCTGAAGGTCACAGGTTCAAATCCTGTCCCCGCACCCAAGTTTCAATCAGCCCCTCGGCTCTCGCCGCAGGGGCTTTTTGTGTTCAGCTGGCCTGCCGAGCGATAGCTCTTAACCCGGATGTGATGGCCGCAAGTGGCCGTTCTCAGGCCATGGGATCCTCAAGCCTCGGCACTCACGCTGCGAAGGTGACCAACCGTGACGTTGCGGCGCGAAGCCAGAGGCAGCTTCCGATCGCTCGCGTACTCTCAACCCCGCACAGGCGGCGCCGCCGCAGCTATCAGGGACATGGCCTCAGCCTCATTCATGTCGTCGTGGATCCAGCCGCGGTACAGACGCCAGAGCAAAGGCTCGAGCCCCGAGCATGCCCCGACCATGACGTAGAGCAACTCGCGCTCGTTATTGACGCCCGTGCGCTTTACAAATCCATCGATTGGCAATGAGGGCGAATTGTCCCAACCGATCGAGAACTCTCGCTCATCGTCATGTTCCCAGTAGAACCTCCGAGCCAGATTGAGATCTTGCTCCGCGGCTCGGGTATTTATGACGAGACCGACCAGTAGAATAACGGGCCCGGCGGGTGCGGCGGCCCGTAGTGTCGACGCCAAGTGCTCCAGCGAGGTCGGGTAAGCCTTGGCGTAGGGATAGCCGGCGTTCTCGACCGCGATCGCGGTGTGGCTCCAGGGCGGCCGTGCTGAATAAGCCGTGCAGCCGCTGCGTGGACCTGGTCTCGGCCCATGTAGAGCGCGAGGGTGGTCTCAGGATCAGCGGCGCCGGCCCAGCCGCCATCGGACAGGTCGCCGCTGGAGACGGTAGCGGTGGCGATCAGCAGTCGCCGCGCCGCGTCACGATGCGTGAGCGGAAAGCCGAACTGGGCCGCAGCGGCGATGGCGGTAGTGAGGCCGGGCACGATCTCGGTCGCGAGCCCATGGTCATGGAGAAAGGCGCACTCTTCGCCGACCCGCCCGAATATGGAAGGGGCGCCGCCCTTGAGCCGCACGACCTTGAGACCGCCCCGCGCCAGCCGCAACATCAGGCGGTTGATGGTCTCCTGCTTCATGCTGGTGCGGCCCGCCCGCTTACCGGTCTGGATGCGGATGCAGTTGGCCGGCGCCAGGTCGAGGATCTCCGGCCCCACCAAGGCGTCATAGAGCAGGGCCTGAGCGGTCTCGACCGCGCGCAAGGCGCGTTCCATGGTGTCGGCTTCGGCCAAGACCAAGTTGGGCTGGGCAACGAGATCTCTGAAGCGACCGGCAAGGCGGGGGTGGAAGACGATCTGATCGTCCGACGTTGCGCTCAGCCTCCAGGCGCTCTCCAGCGTCCCCGGCTTCTCCTGCACCGCGGCGCCGGTCAGTAGCCCGTCTGCGACCTGGGCGACTAGGCGTGCGGCCCGTCGCTTCACCTGGGCGAGCTCGGCCTCTTGCTTGCCGCGCGCTACTCTTGCAGTCGACTGCCGTTGAGCGGACTAGGCCTGCAAATTGCGGACGGCTTCGTCAATCATGGCCGGATCCAGAAGATTGAGACTCGGGCGGGCCGGGCGGTTCAGCACTGTGCGCGCGATCAACTTAGAGCCCCATCCGCGTCATCTCAGTCAGGATGTCGCGCGCGCGCATGGCCAGGCGGGGGTCGGGGCCGTCGGCGGCCTTCTGGGCCAGGGGGCGCGCCCTGGGCTCCTGCTCGTCGAAACCGGACAGGCCCATATAGAAGCAGTAGGCCGCGTTCAGGGCGCCGAACTGACTGCCCCGGCTGGCCCAATCCAGATAGACGGCGCATTCGAAATGGGTCATCGCCGGCAGACGGCCGGTGCGGTCCAACAGTTCCTCGCGGCCGGGGATCGGTCCCCATTGCTCGGTCATGGCGGCCATGACGCTGGCCGCCCTGGGGTTGGCCTGCGTCCCCTTGCCGTCGGCGGTCAGGCGCGCGACGTCATAGAGCGCATGCACGAAGCCGCGCCCATACAGTTCGCGATAGGCGCGCAGGGCCTCAACCGGCTTGGCCGGCGCATACCAGCCATTCTCGGCGGCCAGGGCGGTGAGATATAGGGCGGCGATATCGCCTCCTGCGCCGCTGATTGCAGGATCAAGTCGTGGCGTTCGTCGAGCCTGGCGGCGGCGCGCCAGTCCTCGGCCGTGGCGGCGACGAGCTTCTCATAGGGGAAGTCGAACCCCCACCGGGCGGTCGAGCATTTGATCTCGTCGGCGGCGATGGGATAGCTCAGCATCGAGAAAGAGCCATTGGCGTAGTCCGGCGCGCGGGTGCAGGGCGGTGCGACGCCGCCGCCGCCGTCGCCGGGCTGCGTACCGGCTGGGTCACGGGCCGGCCCCAACGGAGTAGGACGCCAGCTTGGGCGCGCGCCCGGCCTTCAGCTGGGCGTCACGCACCTTGAGCAGGCATAGAAATCGGCTGCGATAGGTCAGCAGAACCTTGGCTTGGACCGTGGAGCGCCCCGCCGCCTGATCGGCGGCCAGGTCGGCCTGGGCCTCGGCGACGGACTTGGGCCATGAGGCGAGGAACGTGTTCAGATACGACCGGTCCGAGCCCGAGCTGAATGGGGCGATGGAAACGGCGAAGTCGAGATCGCTGAGGTCGAAACGGTCGCCATAGGCGACCAGGCGCTGGGCGAGAAGATCCCGGCACGGCGCGACCTCCGCCTCCGTCAGCCCGGTCGGGTTCGGCACAGCCTGGGCTGCGGCCGGCAGGGCGGCGGCGAACAGCGCCGCCGCGCTGATCAGGGCCATGAGGATTTTTCCGTATCGCATCATCGTCCTTTCGGGCCGCGGTCGCCCGGCCCCAGGGTGGAGCGGAACACGGGTGTGGTCGGTTCGCCGTTGCGCGTGTAGCACCGCACATTGCGCCAGCCGGTCTTGGGATCGAAGGCCGGCGCCCCGGCCCGCGTCAGGTCGGAATTCCACTTGGGCAAGAGGCCATAGCATTCGTACCAGAAGATATCGGCGCTGCCGGGCGCGACGCCATCCAAGACGAGGCTGCTCGGCGCTGACACGGTGTTGAAGGTCGACCAGCTCAGGCCGGCGGCGCAGCCCACCTGGGGCGCCGAATGCTCGACGGCGCAGAACTGCGCAAAGCCGTCGCGCCCGCAGGCATAGCTGACCATGTTGTTGGCGGTGTTGACCTGCAGACAACCGCCCGGCGGAGGGTCGGTCCGGTCGGCGACCGCCCAGATCTGCGCGCGGCTGCGCGCGAGCTCGGCCTGCTTGCAGGCGACCTGCCTGTCGGCGCCGCCGGCGGTCGAGCCGCAGACCTGGCCGAACGCCGACGCGGCGCGATTGGAGCGGTCGACGCAGTTGGACGCCGGTTGGTCGACGTCGCAGGAGGAGATTGTGACACCGAGGTTGAACAGCGAACTGTTCTGATTGCGGCAGGCGACGTCGAAGCCCTGCCCGCACAGCCCCCCGAACAGCCGCGCCGCCGTGTCATAGTCCTTGGCCATCGAGGCGGCGACGGCGGCCGCGTTCTGGGCGTTGATCGCGGCGGCGTTCACCTGGGCCCTTGCGGACGGGGCGCCGAGCGACAGGGCCAGGACGGCGATGAGGGCCAGGGCCAGGGTGCGAAAGCTCATCGTCCGATGGGACCTTTGGGCCCAGGGCTCAAGGAGGTGCGGAAGACGGGCGCGGTGGGGGCGCCGTCGCGGGTGTAACAGCGCACGTTGCGCCAGCCGGTGCGAGGGTCGAAGGCGACGGCCTTGTGCAGGGCCGCGTCCTCGTTGAACCGGGCGCCCATGCCGTAGCATTCATACCAGAACACATCGAAGGCGCCCGGCCTGGCGGCGTAGGACTCGAACCGCTTGGCGTCCGGCGGGCTGCCCGGGGCGAAGGTGCCCCAGCCCATGGCGGTCCCGCCGACATTGATGCAACCCTTGTCGGGCGTAGCCTTAGCGACGAAGCAGTGCATGGCCGACACGTCGCGCTCGCAGGTGAAACGCGCCGCATAACTCACCGTATCGATCTGCACGCAGCCGTCTGGTGTCGGCGGCGTCGTGAGGTCGCCAACGGCCAGGCCTCGGGCGGCCAGGCGCATCATCGGGCCCGGTCGCAGGCGATCGGCGTTTGGGCGATGGGATGGGACGAGGCGCAGACCTGCTCGAAGATAGCCGCCGAGCGGTTGGCGCGGTCGCTGCAGACGGCGAGCGACTGCGGGGCGGGACAGGCGCGCTGCTGTTCGCCCAGATTGAACAGGGCGCGGTTCTGTTCGGCGCAGGCCCAGCCGACGCCTCGCGCGCAGAGTGGCTGGTAGAGGGTCGAAGCCCGCGCATAGTCCTTAGCGTCGAAAGCCGCCTGGGCCGCTGAGACCTCAGGGTCTTCCTGCGCCGCTGCGGCCGGTGCGCCCAGGACAAATCCTGCGGCGGCGATGATGGCCAAGGCCAGGGCACGGACTTTCGGCGCGATGCGGCTCATGACGGCTCCCGCGCCTGAGCGCCGATCAGGGCGACCAGGGGAATTTTGAAATAGGCCTGCGGCCTGACCCGCGTTCTGGATGGATTCAACGGGCTCGGGGGTGTCACGGCCAGCTCGGCCACAAGGGCCCTCGGCAGATTGCGACGGCGCATGTCTTGAGGAACGGCGTCCCGCCCGCGCCCGCATGACCTGTCGATAGAGCGCGGTCAGCAGGGCCAGCATTCAATTCCTCGGCGCTAAGATCGTCCGTAGAAGCGTCACTTTAAACGTCCATCTTCGACCCGCAAGCCGACCATTCTAAGCTTGTCGAGCGATCGAAGTGCGCCATCGGCTTTCCGCCGGGGAGAGGCTTCACGTCTGTTCTCATCTGGCCCTGGTTCGGTGATCGGGGCTTGCCTGGCGCTGGCCTTGGTCTTGGAACGCCTGGGTTTCCGCGATGTGGTGGGGCTTCCTTATTACACGCGCTTGCCTGGGTGGACGCGCGCGTGGCGGGCTCTACGTCGGATAGTCGCTGTCGGAGCTTAGGGTTCGAAGATATTTGGGTGGGCCTGGCCGAGTGCGCCCAAGAACCGCTCGACCTCCAGCCAGGTGTCCTCGATGGCGCTCATATTGGCGGTTGAGGCGAACACTGACATCGGCACCACATGCTTGGCGTTGGAGCCGCGTCCGAGATAGCCTAGGGCGTTCAGCTTCACGACTTGGCGGCGTGCAGTCTCATAGGGGAGCCGGAGGCTCCTAGCGACAGCATAGGTCGAGACACCCCTTCGAAGATCATCGGGCGGAATGGCCTCCGCGCTTGCAAAGCGGGCAGCCTGTACCGGATCTTGGGTCAGGTGCCATGTGTTCTGGCGCACAATTTCCAGGAAGACGAGGGCCGAGAGGCTATCCAGGCCCAGGGCGTTGCGGGCGATCCTGGCGCAGCGGATCAGGTGTTCGGCGGCGAAAAGGCCGACCCGGCGGCTGATTTGGGTCGCCGGAGACGGCTCGGCCGGCGCCGCGCCGGCAAGGACGAGGGCGGCCACATATCCGGCGGTTTGGCCCTGGGTCGTCTCCATCGCCGCCTGGACCTCGGGGCGCTCGTAGAAGCCGTGGGCGACGACGACGCCCTGAGTTTGGCGTTCGCAGGCCTGGGAGGCAACCAGCGCCGTAATGTGGCGGCGCGTCGTCTCGTAAGGCACGTTCAGCGCCTTGGCGACGGCGTAGATTGAGACGGGCTCGGGCGCATCAAGGCCGACGCCGGGATGGCTTTTGAAATTCTCCCAGGTGATCTCCAAGAACACCAGGGCTGGGCCAAGACCTAAATCCAGCAGCGCAATGATCCGCTGCATCGCATCGAGGTAGTAGGCGCTGCTGAGTCGCAGAACCTGTCGTTTCGGCAGCGCGGGGAGCTGCGGCGCTAGATCGCTCATCGCGTGCAAGACTGCAGAGCGTTGGTCATGCCTAGCTATAATCGGCTTGCTGGTGATTTTGGAAGTGAGACCGAAAGTCTCTCCTGAATGCCTGCGGTTGGGCGTGGACCGCCCAGATGCCGATGCGCCGGTTGATGGCAGAGCCGTAGGCGCTCCGGCGGTATCATAATCGTTGGTGCTAGGTCTTAGGGGCTTACAGGCATGCGCTCAGGCCAATGCGCGTCCGCGGCCGGGCGGGCGAGGTGGTTTGCTTCGAGATCGTCGAACAGCGATTTGGCGCGCAGTCGCCAAGGCGGTGACGCCCAGACACGCCCGCATGACAATGTTGAGTGGCGGTGCGCCAGGAGGCGCCGGAGCGTCGCTGGGTCGCCAAGTTCAGGAGCTGCGATATGACGCCGCGGCCTGAATTGGGGGCCTCAGCATGCGCCCTGTAGTAGATTGAATGTTATTGTGAATTATAGATATTCCCAGAATGAGTGTAGCGTCCTTGCACGCCTGACCCCAGCTTCGACAAGCTGTTAAACGGTCCTTAAGGCGGTCGCCCCTGAGTGGATCCAAACTACGTTCAAAGAACGTCGTTCCCGATTTCCTCAAATGCGGCGATCTTCGATGTCCTTCCGAATAGCCCACGCCACACGGGCCCTGGGCGTCTTTCTGATCCTGAGCATTATCGCGCTGTGCGCGGTGTCCTGGTTCGCCCTCGAGCAGGTTCGGATCGGCAGCCGGGCCTACACCCAGATCGCCGATATCAAAGACCTCACGGCCGACATCTTGCCGCCACCGCTCTATCTGGTTGAGGCCCATTTGGCGGTGATGGAGATCGAGGACAATCCGGCCTCTCTGACTGAATACCGGCCGAAGCTCGACCGCATGCGCAAGGATTTCGATGACCGCATGGCCTATTGGCGCTCGCGGTCGGTGGATCCGAAAGTGGCCGACATTCTGTTCGACCGCTCGGACAAGGCGTCCAAGGCCTTCTGGGCCGCCGTCGACACCCAGATCATTCCGGCCGCCCAGGCCAATGACAAGGCCGCCCTGGAGACGGCTGGCGCGGCGGTCGATCAGGCCTACCAAATGCAGCGCGCCGCCGTAGAAGATATGGTCCCCCTCCTGGCTGAAGACGTGAAAGCCGCTGAAGCCCGCGCCGACAAGGCGATCCAGTTCAACCGGCTGCTGATGCTGGGCGCCGGCCTCCTGATCGGCGTCGCCTCGATGCTGGCCCTGCGCGCCCTGCGCGGCCGGGTGGTCGCGCCGATCGAGGCCATGACCCGCTACATGGCCAAGCTGGCGGCCGGGGACTATGCGCAGGAACCGCCCTATGCCGACCGCGATGACGAGGTCGGCGACATGGCCAAGTCCGTGGCCGTGTTCCGCGAAGGGGTGCTGGAGCGCCGGGCTCTGCGCCAGTCCCAGGATGAGGCGGAAAAGGCGGCTCGCGAGGCGGAGATCCGCAGCCTGGCCGAGCGCGCCGCCCTGGACGAACAGCGCGCCCAGGTGGTCGCCGCCCTGGCCGACGGTCTGTCGAACGTCGCCAAGGGCGAGCTGACCTGCCGGCTCCATTACGCCTTTCCGGCCGAGTACGAGGGGCTGCGCCACGACTTCAACGCTGCGGTGGCGGCGCTGGACGAGGTGCTGGCCCATATCGGCGGCGCCACCTCCGGCGTGCGCACCGGCTCGACCGAGATCGCCCACGCGGCCGACGACCTGTCGCGCCGCACCGAGCAGCAGGCCGCCAGCCTGGAGCAGACCGCCGCGGCGCTCGAGGAGCTGACCGCCACGGTCAAGGGCACCGCCGCCGGCGCCAAGGAGGCCCGCCAGTTCGTGGCCGAGGCCCGGGCCGGCGCCGAGCGCTCCGGCGACGTCGTCGAGCAGGCGGTGGCGGCCATGTCGCGGATCGCCGAATCCTCCGGCCAGATCGGCCAGATCATCGGGGTGATCGATGAGATCGCCTTCCAGACCAACCTGCTGGCGCTGAACGCGGGGGTCGAGGCGGCCCGGGCCGGCGAAGCCGGTCGCGGATTCGCGGTGGTGGCCGCCGAGGTGCGGGCGCTCGCCCAGCGTTCGGCGGAAGCCGCCAAGGAGATCAAGGGCCTGGTCGCGGCCTCCGGAAGCCACGTGCAGTCCGGCGTCGATCTGGTCAGCCAGACCGGCCAGGCGCTGGGCGCCATCGTCGCCCAGGTGGCGCGGATCGACGAGCTGATGGGCTCGATCTCGTCCTCGTCCCAGGAACAGTCCACCGGCCTGGCCGAGGTCAATATCGCGGTCAACCAGATGGACCAGATGACCCAGCAGAACGCCGCCATGGTTGAAGAGACCACGGCCGCGGCCCACGCCATGAGCGCCAGCGCCGTCGAGCTGGCCGAGCAGATCTCGCGGTTCAACACGAGCGGGGCGGCCGCAGTCGTGCGGCCTGCGTCGCACACGACCTCGCCACCCGTTCGTGTCGTCTCACTCAGGCATGCCGCGGTGGCTTTGGCGGTTCAGCCAAGTTCGGAAGGCTGGGAGGCGTTCTGACGCCGCGGACGCCCATTGCGTCGGCGTCGCCTAGGCCCCCCCGCAGTGGGGCGCCGCCGTTGAGGCTCACCGGAACTCAGCGCTGGGCGACTCTGGGGCCTGGGCCTCTCGGATGCTGGCCGCGGAGCCTGCGCTCCGCTCGATCAATGACCGTATTGGCCGCTAAGGCTCCCGAACGCGCCATCGTCCCCCCGTTGCGCGAACCTAGAACGTGGCACTGTAGGGGACCAAAGGCTGCGGCATCTTGCCCCCCATTTGGATTAACCAACGGGAGCGATTCTCGACATAGAACGCTGTTATGCTGAAATACGCTCCTGTCTCCGGTGGTCGCCCTGGGCAAGCCTCGGCACTTACATTGGCTGGAGTCAGCCTTTCGGTCTTTGTGCTCGCCTGGACGAGCATCAGCTTCACACGCGATATCGGACGGATCGCGGATGTCTGGCCGGTTAACGCCATCCTCGTCGCCCTGTTGCTGCAGACGTCGACCCGTACATGGCCTTGGTCCCTAACCCTGGCGCTGGCCAGCTTGTCTGCCGCGGGGCTCGCCATAGGCGACTCGCCTGTCGTTAGCGTGGGGCTGGCGGTGTGCAACGGCGTCGAAGTCCTAATCTGCGCCGCCGTGATGGGCCGGTTCGCCGGGTCAATGCTGAATCTCGGCCGGCAACGTCATTTGCTTCTGTTTCTGCTGGCGGGAGGCTGTCTTGCTCCGGCGACATCCTCGCTTTTGGCGGCGCTAGTCACCGAGGCGCTTGGCGGCGGTGTCATCCCCGAGAGCCTTGGCCGACGGTTCGCCGCCCATGCTCTTGGCTTGCTGACCGTAACGCCGGCCCTGCTGGCTCTAACGCCAGAGACCCTATCGGCTCTTCATAGAAAGCTGCGGAGCGGGCGCGGCGCAGCCTCGCTTTTCGTTCTGGCCGCGAGCCTGGCGATGGTGTTCGGCCAGAACAAATATCCGCTCTTCTTTCTGGTCCCGCCGGCCCTCATTTACGTCGCGTTCGAGTGGGAGCTGGCCGGCGCAGCTTTGGGGCTCCTGGCGACCGCCTTGGTGGCCCTAGTGATGACGCTCACAGGCCACGGGCCCACTGCGTTGATGCAAGGCCCGCTTCCAGACCGGTTGGCCATGCTGCAGATCTTCCTGGCGACGATGACCGTGTCTGTTCTTCCGGTCGCGGCGGCGCTGGCCAGGCGTGGTCGTCTGGAGATTGAGCTGCGGGCCTCGCTCTCCGAGGTCGAAGCGACCCGCTCCGCCGTGGTGGAAGCCCAACGCCAATCCAATCTCGCGGCGCAGATCGCTGGCATCGGCCATTGGAGGCGGGAGCGCGCCAGCGGCCAAAGCGTCTGGTCTGACCAAATGTTCGCAATCCATGGCGTGACCCGCGAGGCGTTTGGCGGGCGACTAGCCGATGCGATCGACATGTATGCGGTCGAGGATCGAGGCCTAGTCCAGGCCGAGGTTCAACGGGCCTTCGAGACTGGCGCACCGTTCGATCTGAAAGTCAGGCTGTTCCGCGCCGACGACGGTGCGGAGCGGGTCGTGGTGTTCAAGGGTGAGGGCGAGCGCACCTCCGGCGGCGAGGTCATCGCCATATTCGGTGTCATGCGCGATATCACTGAAGAGGAGACCGCCCGGGCGCGGATCGCCGAGAGTGAGGCGCGTTACCGCCTGTTGGCCGACTCCTCCACCGATCTTGTGGTGAAGGTTGGACGCGATCAGATCATCCAGTACGCCTCGCCATCGTTCAGTCGTTATGGTCATGCGCCCGAGGACCTGGTGGGATCGTCGATCCAGACGCTGCTTCATCCGGACGATCTGCCGAAGATGGCCGACATAGCCGCCGAGCTATTGGCCGGCGGCGAGATCGACCCCACCCGGGACCGCACCTATCGCATCCGAACCGCAGACGGCGCCTTCATCTGGATGGAAGGCTCTCCGGCCATCATTCGTGACGAAGATGGGGCCGCCGCGGCGTTCATCTCTCAATTGCGGGACATCTCGGAGCGGCGCGCGCGAATGTGAAGCTGGCCGAGAGCGAAGCGAGCTATCGACTTCTCGCCGACACCTGCACCGACATCGTGCTCACTGTCGGGCGGGATAACGTCATCCAGTACGTTTCTCCCTCGGTCCGCCGCTATGGCTATGAACCCGAGCAGCTAATTGGAATGACCAACGTCAGCCTGCTGCACCCGGATGACCTGCCAAAGCTGCAGGAGATCATGACCGAGCTGTTCACCCACGACACGGTCGACCCGGCGCGGGATAGGACCTATCGAGTCCGGACCGCTGACGGCTCTTATGTTTGGATGGAAGGCAATCCGAACACGGTGCGCGACGAGCATGGCGATATCGTCGCGGTGATTTCCCAGTTGCGGGACATTTCCGATCGTCAGGTCGCCTATGCGGCGCTCAGCGACAGCGAAGCACGCTATCGCCTGCTGACCGCCAATGCGACCGACGTCATCGCCTGCTATGGCCTCGACGCCAAGTTCACCTTCCTGTCGCCATCCCTGGTCACTGTCATGGGCTACGCGCCGGAGGAGCTGATGGGCAAACCCACCGTCAGCTTCATGCATCCGGATGACATCCGTCCAACCTTGCGCAAGTTCGCGGACTATGTCGCTGCGGGTCCCGGGTCTGAGCCCATCCGTTTTGAGTACCGCGCCTTTCGCAAGGACGGCGAGATGATCTGGCTCGAAGCCCAGGCCAAAGCGATCTTCGACCCTGAGACCGGGGCGATTATCGAATTCCAGGACGTCGTGCGAAACATCACCGAACGCAAAGTGATCGAGGCGGCCCTGGCTGAGAGCGAGACCCGCTATCGGCGTCTGGCCGAGGCCGCACCGGACATGATCAGCGAATGCGACGCCGAAGGTCGCATCACCTATGTCTCCCCCGCCAGTCGGCGGATCTTCGGCCTGGAGCCGGAGGCCCTCATTGGTCTGAATGCCTTCGCTCTGATGAACCGAGGTGACGACGCCAAGGCCCGCGAGATGTGTCAGGCGCTGATCGACACCCGCGGCCAGCAGGAATCCCCTCCACTGCAGTATCGCGGTCGCCACCGCGACGGCCAGACGATCTGGATCGAGTCAAAGCCTTCTCCGATGATCGAGCCGCTGAGCGGTGAGGTCACTGGCTTCATCGACGTGATCCGCGACATCACTGCGCATAAGGCGTTGGAAGAAGACCTTCAGCGGGCTCGGCATGACGCCGAGGTGGCCGCTGAGGTGAAGGGCGAATTCCTGGCCAATATGAGCCACGAGATACGTACGCCGCTGACGGCCATTCTGGGCTTCACCAGTCTGTTGGCCGGGCGCGACGATCTCGATCCGGAGGCTCAGAAATATGTCCAGCGCGTCACTGGCGCCGGCCAGGGTCTGCTCTCCATCGTCAACGACATTCTCGACTTCTCCAAGCTGGAAGCCGGGTTGGTGGAGATCATGCCCCGCCCAGTTAAGCCGACCGACATGCTGCGCGACACCTTGCTGATGTTCGAGCCCCTGGCGCAGGCCAAGGGGTTGGCTCTGGAGTTTGAGCCCGACAACGTGTTGCCGTCGGGCCTGCTGATCGATCCCGACAGGGTGCGCCAAGTGCTGCTCAATTTGATCGGCAATGCCATAAAGTTTACTGAGACTGGCGCCGTCCGGCTGGCGGTCGCCTATCACCCGAAGCGCCAAGCGCTAGAGGTCCGGGTTGAGGATACGGGCGTGGGCCTGAGCAAGGCGCAGCAGCAGAAGCTGTTCCAGCGCTTCTCCCAGGTCGACGCCTCGTCCACACGCCGCCATGGCGGCACCGGCCTGGGGCTGGCGATTTGCAAGGGACTTATCGAGGCGATGGGCGGGCAGATCGGCGTTCGCAGCCGAGCCGGTCATGGGTCGGTGTTCCACTTTACGATTGCCGCACCGGTGGCGGAGCTTCAAGTCGCAGAGACCTCGCCATCGACCGGGCTCGCCGCCCTGGAAGGCGCGCGCTTGCTTGTGGTCGATGACAACCCCGTCAATCGGGAACTGGTTCGCGCGATCCTGTCTCCGCTGGGCGTTGAAGTTACGGACGCCGTGGACGGCCTGGCGGGCGTGGAAACTGCTCTGGGGTGGCCCTTCGACCTTATCTTGATGGACATCCGGATGCCTGGGCTCACCGGCCCTCAAGCTTCGGAGCGCATCCGCAGCCAGCCCGGCCCCAATCAGACGATACCGATCCTGGCCTTCTCAGCAGACGCCGAGATGTCGATGTTCGAAGGAGAGGATTCGGACTTCAATGGAGTGGTTCGCAAACCGCTCGTCCCCGCTGAACTGCTGATGACCGTCGTGCAGTGCCTGGAATGGGAGGGCACGGAGTCCCAACCTCTGGACGCAGAGCATGTCGGCGACCGCTAGTTCCACACGCCGCCGGATCTTGGTCGTCGATGACGAGCCAATGGTGCTAGAGCTAATCACCACGCGGCTGGAGCTGGCGGGTTACGAAGCCTACTACGCCCGAAATGGGCGCGAGGGATTGGCGCGGCTAGCCGAACTGCGGCCCGCCGCCCTGATCCTCGACATCAATATGCCGGAGCTGGACGGGTTCGGAGTGATGCTGGAGATGGCGCAAAGCGGCATGATCCTATCCACCCCCACCATGGTGCTCACCGCCCGCAATCAGACTTCGGACATCCGGCACGCCATGACATTGGGCGCCCGAGACTTTCTTGCCAAGCCCTTCAGGGACGACCAACTGCTAGCCCGTGTCGCCCGGCTAATGCGGAGCCACCGCCCCCGACCGCCGCTACTCGGTACAGGCGCGGGGGGCAAGGTTTGAAGTCAAGGCTGCGGTCCGCAAAAATGCGGGCTGCGACCAAGTTGCCCCGTCAAATTTGATTAATCGTCCATTATCCCAAACGCGAATTGAAATAACGCGGGCATGCCATCTCAGGGTGGGCAGATCCAAGTGCGCCGACCCCAATTCCACTCTCACCTAGGACGAGATGAGAGCCCCATGATCGATTCCGCAGGAAAATCCTCCGCGCGCATCCAGCGCATTGCGACTTTTGCCCTTGGGGGCGTGATCGCCCTCTCAATGGGCGGCGCAGCACTCAACGCCGTCTTGAATTTGGAGATGATCAAATCAAGAGATCTTGAGAACGCCAGAGATGTCGAAATTGGCGGCGCCATGGAGACCCTCCACACCGCAAGGTCAGACATTAAGCTTGAGATCGTGCAGGTACAGCAATACCTAAGCGACGTCTCGGCAACTCAGGGGCGGGACGGACTTGGCGATGGATTTGCAAAGGCTGAAGAGCAGGTTGTCGCGCTTAATGCCAGCATTCAGGCTGCCAAGGCCGCCCTTGAGATCGTAAAGGCGCCGGAGATCGCGACGCGGTTCGACGCCGTCCTCGCGGCATTCGGGCCCTATCATTCTCAAGGCGTAGAGATGGCCCGAGCCTATGTTTCGGGTGGCCCGACAGCTGGCAATCCCATGATGCCAGCGTTCGACGCTTCAGCCGAAGCGCTCGAGGCCGAAATGACCAAAACTGAAGAGGCGTTGAAGCACCTCGACCAGGTGATGGAGGCGGTCGATCACGCACATGAAGCCCAATTCACCGCGACTCAGAAACTTGCGACGACGATCAGTCTTGCCAGCGGCCTGCTTGGTGGGGCCTCCCTTGTCGGGCTGATGCTGCTTCTGCGTGGCAAGCTGTTTGCGCCACTAGCCGCCGCTATTGCAGCTCTTCGAGCGCTAGCCGCTGGCGACTCTGATCGCACATTGGCTGGTGTGGACCGTAAAGATGAGATGGGCGACCTTGCGAGAGCTTTCGAGCAATTCCGCAAGACCGCTATCGCCAAGAGCGCGGCTGAAGATGAGGCTGAGCGCGAACGGGCCGCGAGTGACGCAACACGGCGAGACGTGGAGCATGAGCGCCAGCGTGTTGCGGCAGAACAAGGTCAGGTCGTTGCAGCCTTGGGCCAGGCCCTGGCGGCGCTGTCCTCGGGCGATCTGCAACAGCGGCTGGCGGCGGCGTTTCCCGGCGACTACGACGCGCTGCGCCAGGACTTCAACGCCGCGGTCGAGCGGCTGGAACAAACCCTGAGCGAGGTTCTCGGCGCGATCAACGGGATCGGATCCGGCGCCGACGAGATCGCTCAGGCCTCCGATGACCTTTCCCGCCGCACAGAAATGCAGGCGGCCAGTCTGGAAGAAACCGCGGCGGCCCTGACAGAAATCACCAGCAAGGTCAGGCTCACGGCGACGGGCGCGGCAGATGCCCGCAAGGCGGTCGCCTCGACGCGCCTGCAGGCGGAAGCCTCTGGCCAGGTGGTCTCCAGCGCCATCATGGCGATGAGCGAGATCGCCGAGTCGTCCGGTCAGATCAGCCAGATCATCGGGGTGATCGATGAGATCGCCTTCCAGACCAATCTGCTCGCCCTGAACGCCGGGGTCGAGGCCGCCCGGGCCGGGGACGCCGGCAAGGGGTTTGCGGTCGTCGCCTCCGAAGTCCGTGGGCTCGCCCAGCGGTCGGCCGAGGCGGCCAAGGAGATTAAGTCGCTCATCTCCAAGTCGGGGGATCAGGTGAGCCAGGGCGTGTCGATGGTCGGACAGACGGGCGAGGCCTTGCAGACCATCATCGCCGGCGTGGCGTCCATCGATCAGCTGGTCGCAGAGATCGCGTCCAGCGCGCGCGACCAGTCCGCCGGACTTGAAGAGGTGAACACCGCGGTCAATCAGATGGATCAAAGCGTCCAGCAGAACGCGGCCATGGTCGAGCAGGCGACCGCGGCCTCCCATGCTTTGAAGGTCGACGCCGGGGGATTGCGTGAGTTAGTCAGCCAGTTCCGGATTTCATCCCAGGGCGGCGCGATGAGGCGCCCGGCCGCCAAAGGCGCGCAGGCCCATCCGATTGCGTCCCCGGCAAGGACTTTACGCCGGCAGGTCGCGGGCAGAATTGGCTTGAAGCCGGCCGAGAATGGAGACTGGACGGAGTTCTAGGCGTGCTCCGACGCACGGTGGGAATTCATTGAGCGGCAACCCTCGTCGTCCATATGGCCTCACCCCTGCCTCCATCCCTGCGGAGCAAGCTCCAAGCTGAGTTCTCAAACCTTCGACAGTTCCGGCACGACAGCGACCCTCACTATGCGACGTCAGAAGGCTTCATTGACGACAGCTCAGCAACGGCCATCAGCCTTCCACTTTTGCTGCCGATTTCGCGCCGCGACGGACACGAGGTGCGGTAGGAACCGGTGGCCTGGCCCCCGGATTTCTCCGGGGGGTAGGGGCTTCAAGCGTATTCGGACAGTCGGTCCTTCGCCAATTTCTCCACCATCGCCGAGCGGGTGATCCCAAGTCGGTGGGCAGTGGAATCGATCGCTGCCAGGACCCCACTATCGAGTGAGAGGTTGGCCTTCACGGGGCGTCCGACGTCCTCAACAACAAGGATGCGGGCGAGTGTAGATCCCTCTGCAAGCGCCTCCCTCACTTCAGGATCGGCAAGAAGAGCTCCAAGCTCGCGTTGAGTAGGAACGTCAAACCCGCCAGCTTGGCGAGCTTCGATCCACTCGCGCAAACTCTCCTGAGCGTTTCTCAATGCCTCATCGCCGGTCGCGCCCATAGCGACGCATCCGTCAAGGTCGGGGACTGAAACGCCCCAGGCGCCATCGGCGCCTTCGAGTAGGGCAACTACATACATTTCATAAGCCCTTTCCTAAGTTACCCGGGAAGATGCTTGGCCTTAAGAACCGAAGCCTCGGGGTGGTTAAAGCCACCCCGCCGCCTTTCCAATCGACCGAGCCACGCCCGGAGTAAGTTCCCGGTGTCTTGGCACTATCGTCACACCCTTGGCCGGATGACGGTATAGGTCGTGCTTTGATCCACCTTCATTGGTCCACCCCTCGGCTTTAAGCCGGTCTGTGATGGATTTTCGGTTCGTTTCCGGCGTTGGCATGTTCCCTCGCTGTTTCTGATGCGCATATAAATGCGCCTATTCGGCGAAGAAGTCAAGGTTTTGCGCATAAAAGTGCGCCTGGATGGTGTGGCGGTTCCTCCGTCGGGAGGTAGCTCCGTGTCTGCTCTTGGCGCAGGCGTGGTCCAGGACGTGTGATGGGGGGTAACCTATTTGGCTCCGAGGGGACCTTGTTGCAGCCAGGGTAAGGGGGCGCCAATTTTGCCCGCGGGGAATTATATGTAGGCTGCTCATATGTTTGCGTAGAAGCCCAAACGGGCGTTTGGTTTGGATTTCTGCGATTTTATTTAGTGTGGCTATACGTTCTGACAGTAAATTAAACCGACCATTTCGCGAACTCTCTGTGGGACTAGCGGTCGACGCGGCTTGGCTTGAGCGCAATGGCTACTCTGGCGCTCTGCGCAAACAATACGTCGCCGCAGGATGGCTGGAACAGCCAGCGCGACGGGTCTACCGCCGCCCAAAAGGCGCACTGACCTGGCAAGGTGTGGTCGTCTCGCTGCAGAACCTACTGGGTCTTCCCCTGAGGGTTGGGGGCATGACCGCGTTACAAGTCCAGGGACTGCCCCCCTATCTCAGCGCCAATATCCGTATCGTCCACCTCCACGGCCCCGTCAGCCTCCCGACTTGGCTTCCTGACCTGCCGCTACAGGTCGCATTCAAACATCGCAATGTTGCAGCCCTCTTCTCAGAGGCGGCGGCGGGGCAAGGGCTTGCCAGGCTGGCCTGGGATCTTGAGCGCGATCGGGGCAGCAGCATCAACTCAATCTACGGGCGCCATGCCTGAGCGCCATCGGGAATTCCTGCTGTCGTTCCAGCAGGGCGAGCCTCAATGGGAGAGGCTCCCTCTTCCTGGTGTCTCCGAACTCCCGGCTGTCCTGTGGCGTCAGATGAACCTCGCCAAAACGCTGAACCTTGATGAGCAAAACACACGCCTTCGGCAGGTGTTGTTTCCGTAAGGGTCGGCATGGCCGATTTTTGAAACCTGAGTTCCGACAGCCGTTAAATCAATGAGGTCAGTTTTTTCCGAGGTTTTTCAGCTGCGACCTATGCGAATTCGAACGGCGCTTTTATGCGGCAGAGACGCTCCGAACGGATTGGCGATTAACTAGGAGCGTTTTCATGAAGCGGACATAAGAGCGCCTCCACGCGGCCCTCAGCCGGGCGCAAAGCAGATGATCGCGCACGTCTGTGAGGCAGGGGGCTCAGGTCGCGAAGTGGACGGCGACGGCTAGATGGGCGCTCTTGATCTCGGCGCGCGAGGCCTGCGTCACGCCCGCGTCATCGGCGAACCGCGGCCAATCCGCCACGGCGGCGCGAACCTCGTCGATGATGATGGCGATCAAGCGGGGGGACAGGCTGTGGCGACGACCCAGGGCATGAACTTGTTCGCGGGTGGGATTTCGGCCTTCGCCCTCGACGTCGAGATAGTGCTCGCCGCCGGGGCCTGCCGAATAGGTGAGGTCATAGGCGGGTGCGAGCCGCCATTGGCCTTGCGCATCCATCAGGTAGCTGTGCTGCCGGGTATGGTCGTCCCGGTTGCTGGCCAGCACGTTGAAGACCATGCGCCGGAACGCGGCCTGCAGATCCTCGGCATGCCGGGTGATGGCGACGGTGGCGCGTAGGAAGAGGTCATAGCTTGCGGGTGTTCGCCAGGGCGCTTCGACGGCGCCGCTCAGCGAGACCATGTGCAGTCGCTGGCCGGGACACGGCCGGTCGAACCGGCGGGTCGCGAAATAGCCGGGGCCGGTTTTGGACGGGAGCAGCCGGTAGGGCGCCATGTCGAGGCCGGCGGTCAGGGCCATGGCGGCATAGGCGGCCTCGATCGGCCCGATGTCGGGCGGATCGCCGGGGGCGGCGAACTTGACGATCCAGGCCTCGTGGCCCGCGGCGATCTCGCCTTCCGAGATCGAAATCCGACCCTCGGCGTCGAAGCCGACGTGGACCTTGGGCCGCGCGCCGCCCGAGCCGCCGGCCAGCGCCGCCAAGGTGTCGGAAAGCTCGCCGTCGTGACCGGTCAGGATCGCGGTGGAGGCTGCAGCCAGGGCGTCGAGGTCGAGGCTGGCCACCTCGGGCGGCGGCGCGGTCGCCGGCCGATAGGTCAGGGCGCCGCGACCCTGGTCGCCGACCAGCGCGAGGCGGTCGAGCGGGCTCAAGGTCTCGATGCTGACGCCGAGCTTGCTCAGGCGTCGCCGCATGACGAGGAAGCCCCAGCCTTCCGGCAAGCTGTCGGCGAGAAAGCCGTGCAAGCCCTCGAAGTCGCGTCCGCGTGCAGGGTGCAGGCCGGGTTCTGGCGGGTAGAGCAGCGGCGATACCGGCACAGGCGAGGCTATGAGTTCCGGGGACCATTCCAGTTGCGCCAAGCCGCCGGCCATGGCCAGGCGGCCGACGGGCAGGGGGGGCTGGTCGTCGTCCAAGACCAGACTGGCGGCTAGCGGAGTTCCCGGCGCAAGTCTCATGGGCTCGGCGGCCTGGCCGAGCGTGAGCGGGGCGCCCGCACCCGCGGCGTCGGGACGCGCGCGACCTGCTGCGCCAGGAGGGCGTCGAGGCTGCTGGCCGCGGGCAGGGGAAATAGAGCGCCCAGCGCCGCCTCGCAGCGCAGGGCGACAGCGGCCTTCACCATGTCCTCCAGCGAAGCCTGTCCCTCGGTCTCCAGCCGCCGCCAGGTCCGGTAGGCGACGCCGGCGCGTTTGGCGGCTTCGAGCTGAGGCCAGCCTAAGGCGACGCGGCGCGCCTTGATGCGGCCGGCGAGCTCCTGCAGAATCTCGGACGGAGTTTGTAACATTGTCCATATATGGCCAATTGGTCGAGTGAATTCAAGATAATTGGCCAAATATGGCTGGTATATGAGGGGTGGATCACCCGCCCGGTAGCGCCGTGCCCAACCTGGCACCTCCCTGAGCCCTTATGAGCCCTTATGAGCTCAAACCCGTCGTTCCCTTCCACCCCGCCAAACCGAACCTGCGCCAAGTCGACGAAATGATGCGTAGAACGCATCGGCGGCGAATGAATTCCTCGAGCTCCAATAGCGCCGGTCTTACTTAGGGTGCGCCAAGGAACAACGCTGGTGCGCGCCCGCACAGCACTGAGGCCGCCGACGCGCCTCGCCAGCGTTGAGAACGGCTGCCTTAGGGAAGCATGGAGGCGCAAGTCTCAACCGGTTGATCCAGTCGCTCAGCGTTCTGGCTCCAGCGCTCTGACGCCGCGCCGGCGGTGACCCAGCTGGGGACAATGGTGAGTAATACCCTCGGGAGCCGGCTGGCGTTGGAGGCCACCAAGCCCTCGGCCAAAAGCCGCAAGGGGCTTATGGCCGTTCGCGCCAAGCCTCGCAGCGTCCCGCCGGTCCCATCGCCCTGGTTCAACTCTTCCCTCGGAGCGACAGGGCCTTGCCCCATCCTGGGCTCCGCACCCCGGACCGGGGAGTCCCATGCTTTATCAATGGTGAAGCTTAGCTCACTGCTGCGCCCCACGAGGCGCCGAAGCGCGCCCTGACACCTAGGGGGGATCCCACAATGCGCGCCCATCTGTTCGCCGCCGCCATCAGCGTCGCGGCTACGCTTCCGCTGGCGGCCCACGCGGCCGGCCAGGACTGGACCGTCGGCATCTCGGCCACGGCCTCCGCCCAGACCAATGACAACATCTTCGCCGTCCACACCAAGCAGACGAGCGACACCGTGCTGGGCTTCGCGCCGCGGATCGATCTCACCCACGAGGCGGGCGCAGGCAAGTTCGCCGCCTTCGTCGATGGCAATCTGACGCGCTACTCCTCCAATTCCGGCGAGGACTCAGACGACTACGGCCTCGGCGCCTCCTATCGCGGCAAGGCCAATGGCATGTCCTTCGACCTGGCCGCCAGCCATGCGCTCAACACCGAGAGCCGTCGCGACAAGAACGCCCGCCGGGACTCGACCGAACGCACCCACGACAATGTCGACAACTATTCGGCCGGGCTGGGCGCGGATGTCGCCGGCGGCACGCTGTCGGGCGGGGTGAGCTACACCAAGCTCGACTATCAGAACGTCCGCTCCGCGAAGACCGGGGCCGTGATCCTGCAGGACGATCGCGATCACAACGTCACCGGCGAGCGCCTGGCCTATAGCTGGGGTTCGGGGACGAGCTATTCGTTGAGCGCCGATTTCACCCAGGTGAACTATGACCTGACCGCGCCGGTCGCGAAGAATAACCGCGATTCCAAGGGCTACACCCTGAGCGCTGGCGTTTCGCAGACCTTCTCCAAGACGGTGACCGGCTCGGCCAATATCGGCTACACGACCCGCAGCTTCAAAGACGTCAAGTTCTCGGACGTCAGCGACGTGGCGCTGTCGGCCAATCTGAACTGGACGCCGGACAGCTCGACCCAGGTCGCCCTGAGCGCCTCGCGCTCTCTGCAGGAAACCGTTGTTCCCAATTCTCCCGTCTACATCTCGTCGACCGTCGGGGCGAACCTGTCGCGCCAGGTCACGGAAAAGGTCGGGGTCACGGCCTATGTCAATTATGAGTGGGACGACCATCAGGGCGTCGATCGTTCCGACACCGTGACCGGCTTGGGTCTGGCCACCTCCGTGGCGGTGGCGAAGCATGTCTCGCTGTCGCTGGCCTACGACTTCTCTCGCGAGGATTCGTCCGGCGCGCTGCAGTCGGCCGGCTACGACAACAGTGTGTTCTCCGCCAGCATCTCGGCGAAGTTCTGATACGAAAACGCTTCCCGGCCGGTGGGCCGGGAAGCGCTGTTCGTCGCCGGTAGGGCGATGGACTCTTAGCGTTGCGCCAGGCGCATCGTCTCCAGCTCGGCCACCTGCGGATCGCCAGCTGGGCGACGGCGGCCTTCACGGTGCCGGCCATGCAGCGCGAATAGGCGTCGAGCATCAGGCTCTCGGTCGCGGTCGCCTTGTGGCAGACATTGCGGGCCGCCGACACGATGTCGGAATGGATCTGGGCGGGCGACTTGCCGGCCAGGGAGACCCGGACTTCTTGCGCGTTGGCGCTCGAGGCCAGGGCGAGGGCGGCGAGGGCCGCGAAGGTCACAGTACGCATCATAACTTCTACTCCCGGAAAGGGGTTGGGGTTCAACCACCTCCCGGCGTTCCTCCGGCGGCGGTGCGCATCGCCGTGCGTCCGCTTCGCCTGTCCTCGTTCTGGGGCATGAACCCGACGGGCTCAAGGCTGATGTTGCGGTGCGGGAGGAATGCGCCGCAATGCAACATTCGCGGGCGTCGAGGCGCTGCGGCGCCCATCAAGTGATCAGCGTTAAGTTAGCGCCGCGGCAGGCGGTCGCAGGCGGCATGGCGATTGCGGAGCCCTCTGTGAGGACGGCCGAAATGAAACACTTGCCTTCGGCCGATCTTTACCTTTGATTAACCTTCGTAAACGCTCCGAGGGCTCATGTCGCTTCTGGTTCTTGCACTCACCACCGCCTTTTCCGCCCCGAGCGCGCCCGCGCAGACGGCTCCGGCGGAGGTGGTTCCGGCCAGCGCCTTCGTCCTCGATTGCCAGATCTCCGGCCAGAACCTGACCGATTGCCGGGTGATGGACGCCGATCCGGGCACCGACGCCCGCGCCGCCAAGGCCCTGCGCCTGGCCGCCGATATTCAGGTGCCTCAGGCCCTGGCCGCGTCCAATCCCGGGCGCATCAAGATCAAGCTGAACGTCAATCCTTGAAGCTCTGAGGCTCGCCCGGAAGGTTCCGGGCGGCGTCGACCAGGGCCGCGTGCGCCAGCCTGAGGGCGCGCGCCGCCACTTCGCTGGCCGGCAGCTCGTGCAGGCCGCGGGGCCGGGGCAGGCTGACCTGCACCGTGACGCCGTGATCGGTCAGGACGGAGACCGCCAGGCTGGTCGGGCCGACGGTGACCGATGGCGGGAGCGAAAGATCCTGCATGGTGTCCTCTCTTAGGCCGTTCCCCCTGGGCCGATGTGCGTCCGGGGTCGCGCCGCGTCCAGCCACGGTTTTATGACGGGCTGGGCGGGAACCCCCTTCGACGTGACGATCGCCGAAGCTGGCGGCGAATAGGGTCGCCTCGCGGCCCGTTTCGCGGCAAATCTGCGGTCATGCCGATCCAAGCTCCGCCGCCGCCAGAAATCGAAGCCGTCATCGTTCACCCGCCGCGGCTGCCGCCGCTGGGCGGGGAGGCGGTCTTCGCCGTCCAGCAACTGGACGCCGAGACCCTGAAGACAGCGCCGCGCCTGGACGCCGCCCTGAAGCGGGCGCCCGGGGTGTCCCTGTTCCGGCGCACCGGCAGCGACGCCGCCAATCCGACCATCCAGGGCCTGTCGCTGCGTGGGATCGCGCCCTCCGGCGCCGGCCGCGCCCTGGTGACCCTCGACGGCGCGCCAGTCAATGATCCCTTCGGGGGCTGGGTGATCTGGTCGGCCCTGCCGCCGGAAGGCCTGGCGAGCGCCACCATCGTCCGCGGCGCCGGGGCCGGTCCCTATGGCGCAGGCGCCCTGACGGGCGTCGTTGCGCTTGAGGAGCGCCCGACCCGCGAGGGCCTGCAGGCGCTCGATGTCGCCCTGGGACAAAGGGGGGAAGGCCGGGCCGCCGCAGCGTTCGGGACCGAAGGTCTGCTGATCACCGCGGCCGCAGAGACGAGCGACGGCTTCACCCCGGTGCGCGGCGCCGCCCGCGGCGCGGCCGATCAGCCGGCGGATCTGGAGAGCGTATCGGCCGCGGCGCGGCTGCAGGGGACCTTCGCCGGCGCCGAGGCGGCCCTGCGGCTTGGCGGGTTCCAGGAACGACGCGGCGCGGGCCTGGCCGGCGCGCGATCGACCGCCAGCGGCGGCTCGGCCACCCTGTCGCTCGCCAAGATCCTCGACGGCGGCGGCTGGCGGGCCCAGGCTTGGCTGCGCTCCAGCGACCTGGCCAATTCCTCCGTGGCGGTGGCGGCGGGGCGTGCGGCCACCACACCGGCCAGCCAGCAATATGCGACGCCCGCCGTCGGCTGGGGGCTCAACGCCGCCTGGCAGGGCCGGGGCGACCTGTGGTCCTGGGAGCTGGGCGCCGACGCCCGGTTCGCGCAGGGCAAGGCGCAGGAACGCTTCCGCTACCAGGGGGGCGTCTTCACCCGCGGCCGGGAGTCCGGCGGCCGAACCTCGGTGGCCGGGCTCTATGCCGAGGTGGTGCGCGACAGCGGCGACCTGTTGCTCACCGGCGGCGCGCGCGTCGATTCCTGGGGGCAGACCGACGCCATCCGGCGGGAGCGGGATCTTGCGACCGGGGCCCGCACCTTGAACTCAGCCGCCCCGGACCGATCCGGCGTGCTGCCCACCGCCCGCTTCGGCGCCCGCTGGCGGTTCAGCGACGCGGTTTGGCTGCGGGGCGCGGCCTATGCCGGGTTCCGGGCGCCGACCCTCAATGAACTTCACCGGCCGTTCCGGGTGGGCAATGACGTGACCGAGGCCAATCCCGGCCTCAAGCCCGAGACCCTCTATGGCGTCGAGACCGGGGTCGGCGGCGAGGCCGGCGTGCGCTGGACCGCGACCCTGTTCTTCAACCGGTTGGTCGATCCGATCACCAATGTCACCGTGGGGGTCGGACCGGGAACCTTCCCGGTGGCCGGCTTCGTCCCGGCGGGCGGCACGCTTCGCCAACGGCGCAACGCCGGCCAGATCGACGCCTGGGGGCTGGAGGCCGATGTCTCCCGTGACTTCGACCAGGTCTCCCTCCATGCGGCCGCTCGGCCACCCATGCGCGTGTGGACGGCGGAACGGCGGCGGCCCAGCTGACGGGCAAGCGCCCAGCCCAGACTCCTGAGCTGGCGGTGACTGCGGGCGGGGACTGGCGGGTTGGCGAGCGGCTGACTCTGTCGGCCGAGGCCCGATATGAGAGCGCCCGGTTCGAGGACGACCTGAACAGCCGCAGGCTGAAGCCGGGGGCGAGCCTCGATGCGCGGGCGGCCTGGCGGGTGGGCGAGGGGGCGGAGATCTATCTGGCCGCCGAGAACCTGACCAACGCCAGGATCGTCACGGGCCAGACGGGAGACGGCGTCGACAGCCTTGCCGCGCCCCAGACCTTCCGGCTGGGCTTCTCCCTGCGGCGCTAGGGGGCGGCCGCCCATCCCGTTGGGAGATGGGCGGCGGCGCCTGATCCTTAGTCCTTGGCCGGCGGGGCCTGGCCGGTGATCATCTGGACGAGTTCGGGGCGGATGTTCTCCGAGCCCTTCTCGACCATGTGCTGGACGATGCGGGCGCCGACGGCGGCCTGCATCTGGCCGGTGAACTCGGCCTTGTTGGTGCGCACCCAATCCATGGACGCGACCCGGTTCTCGTTCAGGCCCTGGAAGCGGGGCGCCACATAGCGGGCGAACAGCTCGTAGGACTTCTTGGTGGTCGCGAAGTCCGCCCAGTTATGGGCCATGAACAGGAAGGCGCCGAAGCCGCCGCTCTCGTCGAGCAGCTGCTGGATCCGGGCCGCGGCGTCGTCGGGCGTGCCGATGACGGCCATGCCGGAATCGATCATCCGGTCGATGGGATCGCCGTCGCCCACCGGGATCACCGGCAGGTTGGCGATTTCGCTGAAATAATAGGCCCACTTCTCAAGACCGAAGCGCACGTCGGCGCGGGCCTGTTCGCGGGTCTCGGCGATGTGCATGGGGCCGACAAGGCGCCAGCCGCTGCGGTCCATGGTCTTGCCGTACTGCGCGGCCTGTTCCTCGGCGATCGCCCAGTTGGAGGCCAGAGCATTGAAGCCGGCGGTCGAGGTGGCGCCCAGCGAGAGCAGGCTCGCCCCGTGCTTGCCCGCCGCCCGCGCGCCGGTCGGCGAGACCTGGCTGGCCACCGCGATCTCGACGCTCGGCCGCGAGAAGGGCGTCATCTGCAGGCGGGCGTTGGAGAGCTCGTACCACTCGGTCTTCTCGGTCACGACCTCGCCATTCAGCAGCTTGACCAGGGCGTCGAGCGCCTCGTCCATGCGGTCGCGCTGCTTGGCGGCAGGAATGCCCATCATGAAGGCGTCGGAGACCAGCGCGCCGGGGCCCACCCCGAACATCACCCGGCCGCGGGTCATGTGATCCAGCTGGTTGATACGGTCGGCCAGCATCAGCGGGTGGTGATAAGGCAGGGAGGAGACCCCGGTGCCCAGGCGGATGTGCTTGGTGCGCTCGGCCGCCGCGGCGATGAACAGCTCTGGGCTGGCGATCAGCTCATAGGCGCCGGAATGGTGCTCGCCGATCCAGGCCTCTTCATAGCCGAGCTTGTCCATCCACTCGACCAGCTCCATGTCGCGATGGAGCGCGAGGGTCGGGTTTTCGTCGATGGGATGGAAGGGCGCGATGAAGGCGCCAAACCGCAATTTCGTTCCGGGCACGCTGGCCTCCCCTGATCTTGTTGCGCTCAACTTAGCGCTGATCACCCCAGATTGGCTAGCCCTGCGTACCCATTATTCTAAAACTGACGGGGCGGAAACCCTTGCCCGTTCAAGGAATCTGAGCACTGAGAGCTCGAATGCGCGCGCAGTCCCTTTGGGACGCAACGGAAGGTCGCCCCGCACATAGGCCTCGAGCACCAGGGGGTGGATATAGGATCCGCGGCAGACGGCGGCCGTATTGCCGAGCAGGGCGGCGACGGCCTTGACGCAGGCGTTGACCTGCCGCCGCGCATCGGCCGGGTCGCGGGGCGAGGTCTGGCGGACCAGCCCCTCGGCGGCGGCCAGGGTGGCGGCCCAGGTCCGGAAGTCCTTGGCGGAGAACTCGCCGCCCGTCCGGTCGCGGATATAGCGGTTCACGTCCGAGGACTCGACCTGACGCCGCTCGCCGTCGGCGTCCAGGTACTGGAACAGCCTCTGGCCGGGCAGGTCCTGGCACGCCTTGATGATCCGGGCGAGGCGGCGGTCGCGAAAGCCGGTCCTGTGGGTCTTGCCGCTCTTGCCGCGGAATTCGAAGACCGCCTCCGCCCCACCGATCCGCGCGTGACGGTTGCGCAGGGTGGTCAGGCCGAAGGTGCGGTTCAGCCGGGCGTATTCCTCATTGCCGACCCGGATCATGGTCAGCTCCATCACCCGCACGACGGCGGCGAGCACCTTGTCGCGGGGCAGGCCGCGGCGCGCAAGGTCGGCCTCCACCGCACGCCTCAAGCGGGGCAGGGCGCGACCAAAGGCGAGCATGCGCTCGAACTTGGCGGCGTCGCGGCTGCGCCGAAATCCTTCGTGGTAGCGGTACTGCTTGCGACCGCGGCGATCTCGGCCGATCGCCTGGATATGGCCGCGCGGTGAGGGGCTGATCCAGACCTCGGTCCAGGCGGGGGGAATGGCCAGGGCCCGGATGCGCTCCAGCATCGCCGGGGCGACGACCGGCGCGCCCTGGGCATCGGCATAGGCGAAGCCCTCGCCCTGCTTCAGCCGGGTCAGGCCTGGGTCGTCGTCATTGACATAGATGAGGCCGGCGGCCCGCAGCTCATCGTCCCCAGCGTCCCAAGCCATATGCGTCAGCCTTTGGAAATCGGACGTTCCATGCCAGGAACATGCTTCGCCCGACGCTGAACGGACGGCTCCTGCGCGAAGTTCCTCGGGGCGCGGGCCGCCCTCGCGCCGAGCCCGACCGGCAGCAGGAAGACCCGCCCTTGAACTACCGACACGCCTTTCACGCCGGGAATTTCGCCGACCTCGTCAAGCATGCGGCGCTTCTCGACCTGCTGGCGCGGATGAGCGCCCTGGGCGGGCCGCTGACCGTCATCGACACCCATGCAGGCCGCGGGCTCTATGACCTGGGCGGCGAAGAGGCTCAGCGCTCGGGCGAGGCGGCGGCCGGGATCGGGCGGCTGGTGCAGGCCAAGGACCTTCCGACCGAATTCGCCCCCCTGCGCGCGGCGGTCGAGCGGCTGAACGGTGGAAAGGCCGCCAGGCGCTATCCGGGTTCGCCCTGGCTGATCGCCGAGGCTCTGCGTCCGGGCGACAGTTACCTCGCCTGTGAACTGCGCGACGAGGAGCATCGCGCCCTCCAGGCCGCGCTCAAGGGCAGGGCGGGCGTGCGCGCCCTCTGCGCCGACGGCTACGCGACGGCCGCCGAACAGGTTCCAGCCCGCGGGCAAACCCTGGTCCTGATCGATCCGCCCTTCGAGCGGGCGGACGACTATGACCGTATCGTTGAGACCCTCGCGGCGGTCGCCCGGCGCAATCGCGACGCCGTGGTGCTGGTCTGGCTGCCGCTCAAGGATCTGGAGACCTTCGATCGCTTCCTGTTGGAGGCCGAGGACGCCGGAGCCGGTCTCCTGGTGGTGGCCGAGACGCGGATGCGCCCCCTGACCGACCCGCTGAAGATGAACGGTTGCGCCCTTGTCCTGGCCCGGGCGCCCATCGGCGCCGCCGAGGCCCTGGCGGCGATCTGCGACTGGACGACCGCCACCTTGGGTGAAAACGGTCAGGCGAGGGTCTGGACGGCGGGGTAACGTCTTTTTGCAGTTGCGAAGGTCTGGCTTGTGCTATGTTGCATCGCACAAATTCCCCTGACCGGAGGCGTCTGAGATGACCAGTCCGTTTGCCAAGTCCCTCGAACCCGCCGACGCCGCCAAGGCCCTGCGGGTGCCGATCGGCGCAGCGTCCCCCCTGTGGCTGATGTTCGCCGGCGCGGCCTCGGCCGGCGTCGCCTATTGGTGGTTCAGCCGCTGGCGGACCGCCACCAATCTGGAGGCCGTCCTGGAGGCGCCCTCCGCGCCCGAGCCCGCGGCCCTGGCGGCCCCAGAACCTGTCGTGGAGAAGGCGGTGGAGCCCGTCGTCGAGGCCGCAGCGGAGCCGGTCGTCGAGACCGTGACCGAGGCGGTCGTGGACGCGGCGCCCGAAGCCCAGCCCGAGCCCGCAACCGAGGTGGCCGCCGTTGCCGAAGTGACGCCGGTCGTCCAGCCGATCGCCGCGCCCCTGGCTGTGGAGGCGCCCGTCGCGCCGGCGCCCAAGGCCAAGCCGAAGGCCGCCACCGCCAAGGCTGCGCCCGCGCCCCGCACGGCGGCCCCCGCCAAGTCTGGCCAGGCCAAGTCCTCGAAGCCCGCCAAGGCATAGCCTCCGACGCGCAGGTGCTTTAGGCCTCGTATGGTGGCGGCCTGCGCCGGGAGAGGTCTGTGCTGAAGCGTTGGGTGGACATTGTGGGCGCCGGGCTCGGGCTGGTGGTGCTGTCACCGGTGCTGCTGGGCCTGGCGCTCGCCGTCCGCCTGGAGTCGCCTGGACCGGCCCTGCATTGGTCGCAGCGGGTGGGGCGGGACAATGTGCTCTTCCGCATGCCCAAGTTCCGCAGCATGCGGGTCGGCGCGCCCAATGTGGCGACCCACCTCCTGTCCGACGCCGAGGCCTGGATTACGCCCCTGGGCCGGTTTCTGCGCCGCTCCAGCCTGGATGAGCTGCCGCAGCTCTGGAGCGTGCTGGTCGGCGACATGAGCCTGGTCGGCCCAAGGCCCGCCCTGTTCAATCAGGATGATCTGGTAAGTCTGCGGACCGAGGCCGGGGTTCACCGGTTGCGGCCGGGTCTGACGGGGTGGGCCCAGGTCAATGGTCGTGACGAGCTGCCGATCCCGGACAAGGTGCGGCTGGACGCCGACTATATGCGCAGGCAGTCCCTGCTCATGGATCTGGGCGTCATGCTGAAGACCGTGTCGATCGCCCTGAACGGCCGCGGGGTCAGCCACTAGGCGGCTGGGATCTGGAAGGCCGCGCGCAGACGGCGAGCGCGCGCCTAGGCGGCTTTGGTCGAGGCGGCGACCTGGCGAGCCGCGAAGCCGACCTTGCCTTGAAGGAAGCTCGCGCCCTTGTCGTCGAGCCGCACCGCCGTGAGAATCCCAGTCGCATAAACGCCCGTATCGACGCCAATGCGCGACTTGGTCATTTGAGGGGCCTCCATCGGCGTATGCCCATGCACGATGATCTTTTCGAACCGGCCCGGCGCAGACAGGAATTCCTGCCGGATCCACATCAGATCATGGGCCGACTGGTTGGCCAACGAGACGCCGGGACGAACGCCGGCGTGCACGAAGGCATAGCCGCCAACCTCCACCATCAGCTCCAGCTCGCCGTAGAAGTCCAAATGCTCGCGCGGCATCGCCTTGGCCAAGGCCTGGGACGCAGCCACCCAAGCTTCGGTATCCGTGCGGCCCACCGGCGGGGTCACGCCGTAGGACGCCAGGGTGGCGATGCCCCCATAGTCAGCCCAGGTGGCGCCGAATTCGGGCTCGTCCAGAAACTGGAGCAGAGCCTCCTCATGATTGCCCTTCAGCACCCGCACCTCGAACGCGGGATCCTGGCGCAAGGCGATGATCAGGCTCACCACGTCCTTTGAGGCCGGGCCGCGGTCAACGTAATCGCCGAGGAAGATCAACAGGGGACGGGACTTCGGCGCGGTGTCGCGAATGTCCTGCGCGATGACCTTCAAAAGCGCCTCAAGCGCGTCCAGTCGCCCATGCACATCGCCGATCGCATAGACGAGCCGCCCCTCGGTCGTGGGCACTGCCGACTTCGCCTTCGAGCGCTTAAACAGCGAGAACAAGGTCCACCTCAAGTGTGCAATGCAGCATAGCTGCGCGCATTCCAATCAACAATGGCGGAACATCCCTTATAGCTCGTTTTATAGGCGATCGGAATTTGGTGTCTGCGGAACGCCCTGACCCTGCTCTGCGTTGCATCACCTAGGTCGTCCCAATCCGAGAAGCGACGGGGCGCGTTGCAAGCGCTTGGCCAGCTGAGCAGGGCGACAAGGGCCTTGCAGCGGCTCTGACGGTCGACCCGCGCCATCCCGCCCATCCGCGTCATCCCCCGGAGTCCGCCGCTTGCCGTCAGACCCTCAAACGCCCCGTGTCCCCGCGAGACTGGGCGCCGCCTTGCGCCAAACCGCGAGCGGGGTCGCCCAGGGATGGCGAGGACTGTCTGGACCCGAACGCGCCCTGGCCTGGACGGCCGGCGGGCTCGCCTGTCTCATCGCCCTCGTGGTCCTTGTTCTGTCCTTGCTCGACTGGAACATGGCGCGGGGCCCGATCGGCCGCATGGCGTCGGCGCGCCTTCACCGCCCGGTGACCCTGGAGGGGCCGCTCAAGGTCCGCCTCTGGTCGCTCAAGCCCTCGGCGACCATCGACCAACTCAGGGTGGGCGATCCGGCCTGGGCCGGGCCCGGCGCCATGGCGACGATCCGGCGCCTTACCGTCCAGATCAAGCTGCTGCCGCTGCTGCGGGGCCAGGTCGTGCTGCTCAAGCTCGAGGCCGATCGACCGGATGTCCGCCTGCTGCGCGACGCCAAGGGGCGCGCGACGTGGGACCTTACGGACGGCGCCCGACCCGCAACCCCGTTCCACATGCCGCCGGTAGCCCACTTCCAGATCACCGAAGGGCGGCTGTCGATCACCGATGCGGTTCGCAAGCTGGCCTTCAGCGGCGCCGTTTCGGCCAACGAGCGGCTAGACGACGCCAACCGGGGCTTTCAGCTGACGGGCGACGGGCGGCTGAACAACAATCCCTTCCAACTCAGGATCACCGGCGGGCCGCTGTTGAACGTGCGGGCAGACCGACCCTATCCCTTCCATGCGGATGTGCGCGCCGGGCCGACCCGCCTCGCCGCCGACGGCGAGGTCGCCAAGCCATTCGATTTCGCGCGGTTCAGCATGGCGCTGAAGGCTCGCGGCGCCGATCTGTCCGATCTCTATGACCTGACGGGCGTCGCCCTGCCCAATACGCCGCCCTACGCCCTGAGCGGGCGCCTGGAACGCCAGGGCAAGCTGATCTCCATCACCGGCTTGAACGGAAGGGTGGGGGACAGCGATCTGGCCGGCGCCCTGTCCGTGCAGGTCGGCGGCGCCCGCCCCATGCTGAAAGCCGACCTGTCCTCGCGCAGCCTCGATTTCGACGATCTGGCGACCCTGTTCGGCGGCGCGCCGGCGCGCGGCCGCGGCGAGACGGTGTCGGCCGCCCAGCAGGCGATCGGGCGCAAGATGGCGGCCGAACGCCGTCTGCTGCCGGACACAACCCTGAATGTCGGCAAGATCCGCTCCATCGACGCCGATGTCAGCTTCCGCGCGGCCTCGATCCACGCCCCCAAGCTGCCGCTGCAAAGCGGGGCGGTTCGTGTCCGGCTGGATCGCGGACGGCTGACCGCCGACCCCCTGACCCTGCAGATGACCCAGGGCAAGGTCTCCGGCAGCGCCACCCTGGATGCGCGTGGCGCGACGCCGATCACCACGGTCGACCTGCGGCTCACCGGCGCCCGGCTCGAGCAATTGATCCCCATTCCCGGCGGCGGCCAGCCCCTGACCGGCGCCCTGGTCAGCCGGATCCGCCTGCGCGGGGCAGGGGACTCCGTCCACCGGGCGGCCGCGCACGCCGACGGCGAGGTCGTGGTGGTCAGTCCGGGCGGCGAGATCCGGGAATCCTTCGCCGAGTTGCTGGGTGTGGACGTGACCAAGGGGCTCGGCCTTCTGTGGTCCAAGGACAAGGGCGTAGTGCCGGTCCGCTGCGCCGTGGCCGACTTCAAGGCGGTGAACGGCCGGCTGACGGCCAATGCGATCGTGTTCGACACCGGGCCGGTGCTGGCCACGGGCAAGGGCTGGATCGACCTGGACCGCGAGCGAATGAGTTTCCGCGTCGAGGGCCGGCCGAAGGAATTCCGCCTGGTCCGGGCGCTCATCCCGATCACGGTCGAAGGCCCGATCCTGGGGCCGAAGGTGAAGCTCGACACCGGCCACGCCGTGGCCCAGGGCGGCGTCGGCCTGCTGCTGGCCTCGGTCGTCTCGCCCCTGGCGGCCATTCTGCCCTTCGTCGATCCGGGCCTCGCCAAGGACGCGGCCTGCGGCGCCTTGATCAGCGACGCCCGCGGACAAGGCGCGCCGCGCCGATAGGTGTTTCTCGCATCGGCGATGATTGACGCCCGGGCGAGGCCCGCGCCAATGTCGCCGCGCGACCTCGCCAGATTCCCATGGAGCCCGATCATGACCCTATCCGCCCGCAAGCGTCCCATCGGCCTCGTGGTCGGGGTGGTCCTGGCTGTCGCGGCCAGCAGCGGCGCGGCCCTGGCCGCCGTGGACGCGGGCAAGGTCATCGCCAGCCGCATCGACGGCTTCAAGAAGATGGGCTCGGCCTTCAAGGGCATGAATGACGGCCTGAAATCCGACGCGCCGGACGCCAAGGCCCTGGCCGACCAGGCAAGGACCGTGAACCAGGTCGCCCATCAGGTCGGCAAGTGGTTCCCGGCCGGCTCCGGTCCGGAAAGCGGCCAGAAGACCCGGGCCAAGGCCGAGATCTGGTCCGACAGCGCCGGCTTCGCCACCGCGGTGAAGAACCTGGAAATCGAGTCCGCCAAGCTCGAGACCGTCGCCAAGGGCGGCGACATCGAGGCCCTGAAGGCCCAGGTCAAGGCGACGGGTGGCGCCTGCGGCGGCTGCCACACCAAGTACCGCGCGCCTGAACAACACTGATCCGGCAGAGACCCCGGCCATGAGCGCGACCGATCAGCCGGCGCCTACCCGCCTCTGGGACGGGCCGACCCGGCTCGTTCACTGGTCGATGGCGATCCTGATCGTCGTCTCCTGGCTGACCGCCGGCAAGCAGATGGATGTCCACCGGCTGTCCGGCTACGCGGTCATCGGACTTCTGGTGTTCCGGCTCTGGTGGGGCGTGGCCGGCGGGTCGACCGCGCGGTTCGCGAGCTTCATCAAGGGGCCTGGGGCCACGCTCGCCTATGCGAAGACCTTGGGCTCGCGGGAGGCCGGCGAGACGCCCGGCCATAATCCGCTGGGCGCCTGGAGCGTCGTGGCCATGCTGCTGGTGCTCATCGTTCAGGTCAGCCTGGGCCTGTTCGCCGTGGACATCGACGGCATCGAGTCCGGGCCCCTGTCCGACAAGGTCGATTTCGACACCGGCCGCGCCTTCGCCGAGGGACATGAACTGAGCTTCCGGGTGTTGCAGGGCCTGATCGGCCTGCATCTCGTGGCGATCGCCTATTATCGGTTCTGGAAGCGCGAGAACCTGGTGGCGGCCATGGTCACCGGCCGGCGGGTGTTCGCCCACGCGGTGACGCCGCTCAAGACGGCGCCGGTCTGGCGTCTGGCGCTGGGCGTGATCGTCGCGGCGGCCTTCGCCTATGCGGTGGCCAAGGGATTCCGCATCAAGTTCTAGGGGCCGCCCGCCGCAGCGGGAACCGTGGCCGGGGCATGGGTGTTGGCGACCTGTACCAACTCCATGGCCGCCCATGCCCACCATTTCCTGCGTGATCTGCGCCTATAACGAAGCCGACCGGCTCGGCGATCTCCTGCGGGTCGTCGCCGTCCATCCCGCCCTGGACCAGGTGATCGTGGTGGACGACGGCTCGACCGACGCCACGGCCCAGATCCTGGCCCGGTTCCCGTCCGTCGAGGCCGTGTCTCTGCCCCAGAACCGCGGCAAGACCTTCGCCATGGGGATCGGCGCGGCCCGCAGCTTCGGTGACCATGTGTTGTTTCTGGACGCCGACCTGGCGGGATTGTCGGCGGGCGACATCCACCGGCTGGTGGCGCCGGTGCTCTCCGGCGCCTGTGCGGTCACTCTGGGCATGCGGGGCAACAGCCTGGGGCTCTATCGCGCCCTGGGCCTCGACTTCATCACCGGCGAGCGCGTCGTGCCGGGCTGGCTGGCGCGCGGCCAGCCGGAGATCTGGGAGCGCCTGCCGCGCTGGGGCGCCGAGGTGTTCCTGAACAGCCTGGTGGTGTCGGCCGAATTGCCGGTGGCGGTGGTCGACTGTCCGAACGTGCGCAATGTCCGCAAGGCCGAAAAGGTCGGGGCGCTCGCGGGGCTGTGGGCCGAACTGAAGATGATCCGCGACATCGCCGAGGTTCTGACCCCGGCCGGCTTGGTGATGCAGGTCGCGCGCCTGCGGACCCTGTCGCGGGGGCGCCGCCCCGGATGGGACCTGGCCTGGCCGTCATGGAATTTCGGCGGCGACCGCCCAGGTCGCCCCGTGCCGCTCCTGGCCGGAAACCGGCGCAGGTCCTAGGTCGATTGGGGTGTTCGGCCCTTGAGGCCGGGCGTCAGCCCGCCGCGCCGCGCAGGCAGTTGAGCCAGGCGTCCTCGCGGGCCTTTTCCGCATCGCGCAGGGCGGCTTCGGCGTCGCGCACGGCGGCGTCATGCTTGCGCCATTCCAGCACGGCGCCTTCACGGGCGGCGCGGGCGGCCTCCAGGGTCTCAAAGCGGGCGAGGATGGCGCGCACCGAATAGTTCACGGGCGGGCCGACGGTCTCGCGGTCGGGATAGACGCCGGTGATGGAGTCCGCAGATTCCTTCTCGATCAGGAAAACGTCAGCCCAGCCAGCGTGGTGGCGCATCAGGGCCCAGGGGCGTGCAATCCCGTCGGTCATAGAAAGCTCCTCGAATCCGCATCAGCGGCAGCGACGCGAACCTAGCGCGGGACGCGTCAGGCTCCAACGGTCGCCGCGCGATTCAGCGCGCCGATCTGACCGGGGCGAAGGGGGTGACGCTGCGTTCCTGGTCCGCCGCGACGCCCACGCGGGGGCAGGCGTCGCGCAGGGCGCACAGGTCGCAGGCCGGATCGAAGTGGGTGCAGATCGACTGGCCGTGCGGCTTCATCAGCCAGTGCAGCTCGAACAGGTCCTCATGGGTCCAGTCGTCGGGAACCATGGCGCTCAGGCTGACATAGGCGTCGCGGGCGTCGCCATGGCGGGCGGTCAGGCCCAGACGGCGCGCCACCCGATGGGTGTGGGTGTCGACCACCAGGGCCCGTCCCGCCAGGGTGGAGAAGTTCAGCACCGCCGCCGCCACCTTGACGCCCACGCCCGGCAGGCGGGTCAGCCAGGCCATGGCTTCGTCCGCCGGCATCTCGGCCAGGAAGTCGAGGTTCATCTCGCCGGCCTGGATCAGGATCACCCGCACCAGCGTGGGAAGCTGGCGCGCCTTCTGCTCGGAGAAAGTGACCGGATCGATCATCGGCTCAATCTGCCAGGGCTCGGCGCAGGCCAGGGCCTTCCAGTCCGGATAGGCCGCCCGCAGCCTCACGAACGCCGCCCAGGTCACCTCGTCATAGGTGCGCACCGAGAGCATGGCCTTGATCAGTTCCGACACCGGATCCAGGCGCTGCCCCGGTTTCTGGGGGCCGAACACCTCGCGCAGGCGCTCGCGCAGCGGAGGCAGGTCAGAGGGGAAGGCCAATCGAGTCTGCATGCGGCTACGCTAGAACAAAGATAGAACATTTGTAAATCCCCCCGGCCTGCCTTACCCAGGGCGAAGCAGGGGAGGGATGTCATGCCGCCGGTGTCGGTTTCGGACTATCGAGAGCTGGCGCGTCGGCGACTGCCGCCCATGTTCTTCGAGTACATCGATGGCGGCTCCTATGCCGAGGTGACGCTCAAGCGGAACGTCGAGGACCTCGAGGCCATCGCCCTGCGCCAGCGGGTCATGCGCGACATGACCACCATCAACACCTCCGTTCAGGCGGTGGGCCAGACGCTCGCCATGCCGCTCGGCCTGTCGCCGGTGGGCATGGCCGGCATGTACGGCCGCCGCGGTGAGACCCAGGCGGCGCGGGCCGCAGCCCAGGCGGGGGTCCCGTTCTGCTTGTCGACCGTCGGCGTCTGCTCGGTGGAGGAGGTGGCGGCGACCGGAACCGCGCCCTGGTTCCAGCTCTATATGCTGAAGGACCGCGGTTATATGCGGTCCCTGCTCGAGCGGGCGAAGGCGGCCGGCTGTCCGGTCCTGGTCTTCACGGTGGACCTGCCCCTGCCGGGATCACGTTATCGCGATGTCCGCTCGGGCTTCACCGGCGCGACCGGCCTGTCGGGCCTGCTGAACACCGGCTGGCAAGGGGCGACCCACCTGGAGTGGTTCTGGGACGTCTATGTGAACGGCAAGCCGCATACGCTCGGCAATGTGCAGGACGCGGTTGAAGGCGGGCGGCGGGTCAATGACTTCCTGAGCTGGATCGCCCGCAACTTCGATCGGTCGGTCACCTGGGCCGATCTCGATTTCGTCCGCGAGATCTGGGACGGGCCGATCATCATCAAGGGCGTGCTCGATCCGGACGACGCCCGCGACGCTGTCAAGGCCGGGGCCCAAGGGCTGATCGTCTCGAACCACGGCGGCCGCCAGCTCGACGGGGTGAAGTCCTCGATCGCGGCCCTGCCCAGGATCGCCGATGCGGTGGGCGACGATCTGGAAGTGTTCCTGGACGGCGGGGTGCGTTCGGGCCTGGACGTGTTGAAAGCCCTGGCGCTCGGCGCGCGCGCCTGCTTCGTCGGTCGGCCTTGGGCCTACGCCCTGGGCGCCGGGGGCGAGAAAATGATCTCCAAGATGCTGGGCACACTTAAGAGTGAGCTGGTCACGGCCATGATCCTGACCGGCTGCGACGACGTGCGGCGGGCCGACAAATCCCTTCTGGACGTCGGGTCTTAGAAAAACTTTTCAATTCCGCAGTTTCGAACCCATCGACAAGGGTCGATCTTGCCGCTAATGGCGCGCTCCGACGGGCTTATGACGGCCGGGTTTTCGGCCGCCTTTCGGCGTGCCTGATTTCCGCGCCGGGGCCATAGTGAACGAGACGAAGCGAGGGACGTGGATGGGTGCTCCGGAACGGCAAGGTCTGTACGACCCGCGCAACGAGCATGACGCGTGCGGTGTGGGGTTTGTGGCCAATATCAAGGGCCGCAAATCGCATGAGGTCGTGGCCTGTGGTCTGGAGATTCTGATCAATCTCGACCACCGCGGCGCGGTCGGCGCGGACCCCCTGGTGGGCGACGGGGCCGGGATTCTGATTCAGATTCCGGACGCCCTGCTGCGCGACTGGGCCGGCAAGACCGGCGTCGATCTGCCCGAGCCCGGCCACTACGCTGTGGCCATGTGCTTCCTGCCGCAGGACGAGGCCACCCGCGCCGTCGCCATCCAGCAGTTCGAGCATTTCCTGAAGGTCGAGGGCCAGCGCTTCATCGCCTGGCGCGACGTGCCGGTGAACACCCAAGGGCTCGGCGCCGCCGTGCTCGCCGAGATGCCCGTGATCCGCCAGGCCATCGTCGGCCGCGGCCCGGGGATCAAGGATCAGGACCATTTCGAGCGCAAGCTGCTGACGATCCGCAAGCAGCTGCAGAACCCGCTGGCCGAGCTGGCGGTGAAGAAGAACCTGCCGGGCCTGACCCAGCTCTATCTGCCGTCCTTCTCGACCCGGACGGTGGTCTATAAGGGCCTGCTGCTCGCCGACCAGGTGGGGACCTTCTACGAGGACCTGCTGAACCCGATCACGGAATCGGCCCTGGCGCTGGTCCACCAGCGGTTCTCGACCAACACCTTCCCGTCCTGGAAGCTGGCCCACCCCTACCGGTTCATCGCCCACAACGGCGAGATCAACACCGTCCGCGGCAATGTGAACTGGATGAACGCTCGCCGGCGCACCCTGGAGAGCGATCTCCTGGGGCCGGACCTCAACAAGATGTGGCCGCTGATCCCGCACGGTCAGTCGGACACCGCCTGCCTGGACAACGCGCTCGAGCTGCTGCTCGCCGGCGGCTATCCGCTGGCCCATGCGGTGATGATGCTGATCCCGGAGGCCTGGGCCGGCAATCCGCTGATGGATCCCAAGCGCAAGGCTTTCTACGAATATCACGCCGCCCTGATGGAGCCGTGGGACGGCCCCGCCGCCGTGGCCTTCACCGACGGTCGCCAGATCGGCGCGACCCTGGACCGCAACGGCCTGCGTCCGGCCCGCTTCATCGTCACCGACCAGGACCATGTGATCATGGCCTCGGAAGTGGGCGTCCTGACCGTTCCGGAGGAGCGGGTGGTGCGCAAGTGGCGCCTGCAGCCCGGCAAGATGCTGCTCATCGACATGGAAGAGGGCCGCATCATCGAGGACGAGGAGATCAAGCGCTCCTTGTCCGAGGCCGAGCCCTATGAGGAGTGGCTGGCCAACACCCAGTTCAAGCTGGAGGACCTGGCCAATGTGACCGGCGATGTCCCGCCGGCCTCCAATGATCCGGCGGTCCTGCTCGATCGCCAGCAGGCCTTTGGCTACACCCAGGAGGATCTGCAGTTCTTCCTGGAGCCCATGGGCCAGCAGGGCGAGGACCCGATCGGCTCGATGGGCGGCGACGTGCCGATCGCCGTGCTCTCCAAGCGGCCCAAGCTGCTCTACGACTATTTCAAGCAGAACTTCGCCCAGGTCACCAACCCGCCGATCGACCCGATCCGCGAGGAGCTGGTCATGAGCCTGGTCTCGATGATCGGCCCGCGGCCGAACCTGCTGGGCCGTCAGGCCGGCGCCCACAAGCGTCTGGAAGTCTCCCAGCCGATCCTCACCAACGAGGACCTGGCCAAGATCCGCTCGATCAACGAGCTCCTGGACGGCGCCTTCCGCACCGCCACCCTCGACGCCACCTGGGCCGCGGCCGAAGGGCCGGGCGGCCTGGAATGGGCGCTGGACCACCTCTGCCGCCAGGCCACCGACGCCGTCCTGGCCGACATGAACATCCTGATCCTGTCGGACCGGGAAGCCTCGCCGGACCGCATTCCGATCCCGGCGGCGCTGGCCACCGCGGCCGTGCACCATCACCTCATCCGCCAGGGCTTGCGCATGCAGACCGGCCTGGTGATCGAGACCGGCGAAGCGCGCGAAGTGCACCACTTCTGCGTCCTGGCCGGCTATGGCGCGGAAGCCGTGAACCCCTATCTGGCCTTCGAAACCCTGGAGCAGCTGCGCACGAACAACGGCTGGACCCAGTCGGCCTATGACGTGCGCAAGAACTACATCAAGGCGATCGGCAAGGGCGTGCTGAAGGTCATGTCCAAGATGGGCATCTCGACCTACCAGTCCTATTGCGGCGCCCAGATCTTCGACGGCGTCGGCCTGTCGTCGGAATTCATCGAGCAGTACTTCACCGGCACCGCGACCACGATCGAGGGCATCGGCCTGCATCAGGTGGCCGAGGAGTGCGTGCGCCGCCACCGCGACGCCTATGGCGACAATCCGATCTACGCCAATATGCTGGACGTCGGCGGCTCCTACGCCTTCCGCCTGCGCGGCGAGGCCCACGCCTGGACCCCGGAGACGGTGGGCCGCCTGCAGCACGCCGTGCGCGGCAATCTGCCGGACGAGTACAAGGCCTTCGCCGACGGCATCAACGAACAGTCGGAACGGCTGCTGACCATCCGCGGTCTGATGCGCTTCAAGCCGGCCGAGACGCCGGTCCCGCTGAGCGAGGTCGAGCCGGCCAGCGAGATCGTCAAACGCTTCGCCACTGGCGCCATGAGCTTCGGCTCGATCAGCCGCGAGGCCCATACGAACCTGGCCATCGCCATGAACCGGATCGGCGGCAAGTCGAACACCGGGGAGGGCGGGGAAGAGTCCGACCGCTTCAAGCCCATGGCCAACGGCGACTCCATGCGCTCGGCCATCAAGCAGGTGGCCTCGGGCCGCTTCGGGGTGACGGCTGAGTACCTGGTCAACGCCGACGACATCCAGATCAAGATGGCCCAGGGCGCCAAGCCCGGCGAGGGCGGCCAGCTGCCCGGCCACAAGGTCGACGCCAATATCGCCCGCGTCCGTCACTCGACGCCGGGCGTGGGCCTGATCAGCCCGCCGCCGCACCACGACATCTATTCGATCGAGGATCTGGCCCAGCTGATCCACGACCTTAAGAACGTCAATTCCCGCGCCCGCATCTCCGTGAAGCTGGTGTCGGAGGTGGGCGTGGGCACGGTCGCCGCCGGCGTCGCCAAGGCGCGCGCCGACCATGTGACCATCTCGGGCTTCGAGGGCGGCACCGGCGCCTCGCCTCTGACCTCGCTGACCCATGCGGGCTCGCCCTGGGAAATCGGCCTGGCCGAGACCCAGCAGACCCTGCTGCTCAACGGCCTGCGCACCCGCATCGCGGTCCAGGCCGACGGCGGCCTGCGCACCGGTCGTGACGTCGCCGTCGCCGCGCTCTTGGGCGCCGACGAGTTCGGCTTCGCCACCGCGCCGCTGATCGCCTCGGGCTGCATCATGATGCGCAAGTGTCACCTGAACACCTGTCCGGTGGGCGTGGCGACCCAGGATCCGGTGCTGCGCGCGCGCTTCACCGGCCAGCCCGAGCATGTGATCAACTACTTCTTCTTCGTCGCCGAAGAGCTGCGCGAGATCATGGCCCAGCTCGGCTTCCGCACCGTGTCGGAAATGACCGGCCGGGTGGACCGTCTCGACATGCAGCCGGCCATCGACCACTGGAAGGCGGGCGGCGTCGATCTGTCCAAGATCCTCTACGCCGTGCCGGTCAATGATCCGGACGCCCTGCGCAACCACGAGACCCAGAACCACGGGCTCGACAAGGCGCTCGACAACCAGCTGATCGCCGACGCCAAGGACGCCATCGCCGGCAAGGGTCCGGTGCGGCGCGAATACGCGATCAAGAACGTCAACCGCACGGTCGGCGCCATGCTGTCGGGTGAAGTGGCCCGCGCCCATGGGCACGCCGGTCTGCCGGAAGACACCATCTCGCTCACCTTCAAGGGCCAGGCGGGCCAGAGCTTCGGCGCCTTCGCCGCGCGCGGGGTCTCGCTCGAACTGATCGGCGACGGCAACGACTATGTGGGCAAGGGCCTGTCCGGCGGCCGCGTCGTCGTGCGCCAGCCGTCCGAGGCCAACCGCGATCCGACCGAGAACATCATCGTCGGCAATACGGTCCTCTACGGCGCCATAGCCGGCGAGGCCTATTTCGAGGGCGTGGCCGGCGAGCGCTTCGCCGTCCGCAACTCCGGCGCCGTCACGGTGGTCGAGGGCACGGGCGACCACGGCTGCGAATATATGACCGGCGGCGTGGTGGTGGTGCTGGGCGACACGGGCCGCAACTTCGCGGCCGGCATGTCCGGCGGCGTGGCCTATGTCTATGACCCCAAAGGCAAATTCGCCCAGCTCTGCAACACCGCCATGGTCGACCTGGAGAAGATCCAGCCGGCCGAGGCGGCCAATGCGGAGGACGACGGCGCGCGGCCGCTTCAGCGCTCGCCTTCGGTGGACAACGCCGGCATGGGCGATCCCCTGCGGTTCGACGCCGAGCGGCTGAAGATCTTGGTGGAGCGCCACCTGCTGCATACCGGCAGCGCGCGGGCCAAGATGATCTTGGATGCGTGGGACGCCTCGCTCGGCCAGTTCGTGAAGGTGATGCCGAAGGACTATCGGCGCGCCCTCATGGACATGGCCGCCGCCCGCAAGGCGGCCGCCGCCGTCGCCGCCGAATAGACCTTTCAGGAACGGAGTATCGTCATGGGCAAGCCCACCGGCTTCCTGGAAATCGAACGTCAGGATCGCGGCTACGACAAGCCTGCGGAACGGCTGAAGACGTGGAAGGAATTCGTCCATCCGCTGCCGGCCGACGCCATCAACAAGCAGGCGTCGCGCTGCATGGATTGCGGGATTCCGTTCTGCCACAACGGCTGTCCGGTCAATAACCAGATCCCCGACTTCAACAATCTGGTCTATCGCGAGCAGTGGAAGACGGCGCTGGACAATCTCCAGTCGACCAACAACTTCCCGGAGTTCACGGGCCGCATCTGCCCCGCGCCCTGCGAGGCGTCCTGCACCCTGAACATCATCGACACCCCGGTGACCATCAAGACGATCGAATGCCAGATCGTCGACAAGGGCTGGGAAGAGGGCTGGATCACGCCCCAGATGTCGCCGCGCGGCACCGGCAAGCGGATCGCGGTGGTGGGCTCGGGCCCCGCCGGCCTCGCCTGCGCCCAGCAGTTGGCCCGCGCCGGTCACGCCCCCTCCGTGTTCGAGAAGAACGACCGGATCGGCGGGCTGATGCGCTACGGCATTCCGGACTTCAAGATGGAGAAGCATCTGATCGACCGCCGCGTCGCCCAGATGGAGGCCGAAGGCGTGATCTTCCGCACCAATATGGAGATCGGCGTCACGGTCTCGGTGCAGCGCCTTCTTGACGACTATGACGTGCTGGTGATGGCCGGCGGCGCCGAAAATCCCCGCGACCTGGAGATCCCCGGCCGCGAGCTGGACGGCATCCATTTCGCCATGGATTTCCTGACCCAGCAGAACAAGCGCAACGCCGGCGACGACGAGGCCAAGGCCGCGCCCCAGGGCACGCTGTCGGCCAAGGGCAAGCACGTGGTGGTCATCGGCGGCGGCGACACGGGCTCCGACTGCATCGGCACCTCCAACCGCCACGGCGCCCTGTCGGTGACCCAGCTGGAGATTATGCCCCAGCCCCCGGCCATCGAGAACAAGTCGATGACCTGGCCGGACTGGCCGCTGCGCCTGCGCACCTCGTCCAGCCACGAAGAAGGCTGCGAGCGCGATTTCGCCGTCGCCACCAAGCGGGCAATCGGCAAGGACGGCAAGATCGAGGCGCTGGAATGCGTGCGCCTGGAATGGGTCAAGGGCCCCGACGGCCGTCAGACCATGCAGGAGATCGCCGGCAGCGAGTTCATCCTCAAGGCCGACATGGTCCTGCTGGCCATGGGCTTCGTCGGCCCGCGCCACAACGCCTTCACCGAGCAGGCCGGGGTCGAGTTCGATCCCCGCGGCGCGGTCAAGGCGCCGGTCACCGACTACAGGACCTCGACGCCAAACATCTTCGCCTGTGGCGACATGCGGCGCGGCCAGTCCCTGGTGGTCTGGGCGATCCGCGAGGGCCGCCAGTGCGCCCAGGCGGTGGACGCCTATCTGATGGGCGTGTCCAAGCTGCCGCGCTGATAGACGGTCAGCTGTTTCCCGGCCTGGACGATGCGCCAGGTCGGGGCCGGCGCGCCGACACCCTTTTCGACCACCAGGGTCTGATAGGGCTTGAGGTTGGTGGAGGACGGGCTCGCGCCCGGCGCCATCATCACGATATGGGTTCGCCCCCTCAGCCTGAGGAACACGTTGGACGCCGCATTGGGGTCGTCCACGAAGGTGGCGGTTTCGCCGCCTGAGCCCGTCATCGCGCGGCCCACCATCTTGAGATCCGCCTGCAGAATGTCGCGCTCAGGGGAGATCTGGCTCCACCAGGCCTGGTCCAGGCCGAAGGACAGACAGGCCAGAACCGCGAAATAGCCCTGCCAGACCTGGAGAGCCGGCGCCTTGCGCAGGGTGAGGATGATCACGCCCAGGGTCGCGGCGCAGGCCAGGGCGAAGCCGGGAAAGGTCGTGAACAGCGGCCAGCGCGGGTCGCCTGGAATGTAGAAGGCCGACAGGGCCGTCGCGTCCCAGGGCAGCAGGGATACGCCCGATTTCAGCGCGACGACCAGGCCGATCAGCCCGGCCAGCACGACCCCGGCCGCCAGGATTTGGCGGTCCGGCCGATGCTCTGACGCCCGCACATAGGGCCACGCGGTCAGCCAGATCAGCGGCACGAAGAACTCGAAATAGCGTCCCCACAGCCGGTAGGACTCCATGGGCGCGATATCGGCGACCTTTGCGGCGAAGATGGCGACCATGGCCACCGTCGCCCCGTACCCCATCAGGGTCAGGAGGAAGGCGAGGTCCGCCGCCTCGAGGCGGAACCGGCCCCGCTCTGCGCGCCAGCGGGCGGCCAGGTCGTCGAGGCCCAGGGCGACGGGCGCCCCTGCCAGCAACAGGCTCCCCGTCGCCATGCCGAACAGTGCGACCACGCCGATATGGATGGCGTGCGCGCTCGGCGTGACCTTCAGGATCGCCCCATAGAAGCCCGACCCGACGAACCAGAGGCCCGTGGGCGGGCCGTGGCCGTCGATCATCTGCACCGCGTGACCCGCGAGCAGGAAGGTCGTGGCGAACAGGGCCAGGCGTCCCGCGCTGGCCAGCAGCTTGCGATGCGCGTCCAGGGCCGTGTCGATCACCACGAGCGCGACAAATCCCGCCGCCAGGGCGACGCCGTGCGGCTTGATCAGCACCAGGCAGGCGGTGAGGGCGCCCAGGCCGGCCGCGTGCGCCCAGGGGCGCGTCCGGTAGAAGCGGGCGGTCAGATAGATGATCAGGCCCAGCAGGCCCACGTACCAGCCCTCCGGCAGGGCGGTGAAGACGAACCTGTAATAGGGGAAGGCCAGGCCCAGCAGCAGCACGCCTGCGGCGTCGCGGCCGGCGAGCTGGGGCCGCACGCCGCGCCAGACGAGGACCAGACCCCCGACATAGGCCGCCCCGCCGAGCAGCCTGAGAGCGTCGAGCGGGTCGCCGGGCAGGGCGTCGACCAGCCGCACGATCCAGAAGAACGCCGTGTTGTCGACGTCGGGCAGGGCGGGATAGAGGCCGGGATCGGTCTTAAGCAGGCCGCCGAACAGGGCATGGATCAGATAGGCGCCCTCGTCGCCCGCATAGAGCGGCAGGGTCAGGAAGGCCCGCGGCAGGTGCAGGCCAATGATGATCGCGACCAGCAGCAGGCCTGCCGCCACGCCCGGCTCCCGCCAAGGCGACGCGCCCTGATTCTCCGAATTCCGCGACATGCGCCATTCTGGGCTCTGCGACCTGGAGTGACCAGAGCCGGGGCGGGCCGTGCGCGGAATCGTTTTAGCATCGCCCCATGAAGCGGCTGGTCTTCGACCTCGACGGCACGATCGCGCTCGACGACCCCGACCGGTCCTATGCCGAGCGGGCGCCGAACCTCGCCCTGATCGACCAGTTGCGGGCCTATCGCGACCAGGGCTTCGAGATCGTCATCTGTTCAGCCCGCAACATGCGCACCTATGGCGGCCAGATCGGCAAGATCAACGCCAACACCCTGCCGGTCATCCTCGACTGGCTGGCGCGCCATGACGTACCCTATGACGAAATCCATGTGGGCAAGCCTTGGTGCGGGACCGAGGGCTTCTATGTCGACGACAAGGCGATCCGGCCGAGCGAATTCGTCGCCCTGAGCCTGGACGAGATCCGCGCCCTGCTCGCCCGGGAGGCCTGAGCCCATGGGCGCGGTGCGGCTGATCATGTCCGGCGCGGTGGTGGGCCAGGAACTGGCCGCCGAGTTCGGCCCCCTGCCGCCCAGCCTTCTGCCGGTCGGCGTGCAGCGGCTCTATGAACTGCAGCTTCAGGCCTTGGCGGGAGCGGGCCCGGTGCATCTGGTCCTGCCGGAGACCTATGAGCTCTCCGACCATGATCTGGCCCGCCTTGCCGAACTGAACGTCGAGATCGTGCCCGCGCCCGAGGGGCTGAAGCTCGGGGAGGCGGTGGTCTACGCCCTCAACTCCATCGGGGCCGGCGACGGACCCGTCCACATCCTGCACGGCGACACCCTGATCGCCGCGCCGCCCCTGGACCGAGCGGACCTGATCGCCGGCGGCGCGCGCTCCAACGAATACGCCTGGGCCGAGATGGAGATGACTCCCGATGGTCGGGTCCGCCGCCTGGTCAACACCCCGGCCGGCGAAGACGGGCATGAGGGCTGGCCGGTCGCGGCCGGCTACTTCGCCTTCGCCTCCTCGCTCGATCTGCTCCGCTCGCTCACCCGCATGCGGGGCGACTTCATCGAGGGCGTGAACCACTATCTGGAGGGCCACGAGGTCGGCCTTGTCCCGGCCAAGGGCTGGCTCGACTTTGGCCACCTGCAAACCTTCTTCCAGTCCCGCCTGGCGGTGACCACGGCGCGCGCCTTCAACACCGTGCGCATCGACGGACTGACCGCACGCAAGTCCAGCGCCGACAGCGCCAAGATCTGGGCCGAGACCCACTGGCTGCAGGAAGCGCCGCCGGAGGTGCAGGTCTATTGCGGCCGGCTGCTCGGCTTCGGCGGGGAGGGCGGCCAAGTCTACTACGAGACCGAGTACGAGTTCCTGCCGGTGCTGTCGGAGCTGTTTGTGCACGGCGCGGTCGGCCGAAAGCCCTGGCTGCGCATCCTGGCCTCCTGCGAGGACTTCCTCAGGACCTGCGCCGCCGTGCGCGGAACGGCCGGAGGTGATGCGGCGCTCAAGGCCCTGGCCGCGGACAAGACCCTGGCGCGCCTGGAGCGCTTCGCCCGCGAGACCGGCTTTCCGATCGACGAGCCGCTCAGCCTGGACGGCGCGGCCCAGCCTTCGCTCGCGCAGATCGCCGAGCGCCTGGTCCCGGCCTACGACCTCGCCACGGGCCGTCCCGACAGCGTCATGCACGGCGACTTCTGCTTCTCCAACATCCTCTATGATTCACGGGTCCGGCGGATCAAGGCGATCGATCCGCGCGGACTGGTGGGCGAGAAGCCGACCATCTATGGCGACCTGCGCTACGACCTCGCCAAGCTCGCCCATTCGGCGGTGGGCCGTTACGACCAGATCATCGCCGGCCGCTACGACTGCCGCGTCGAGGGCCGCGACTATCGTCTCGAATTCGAACCCATCGCCTGCCAGCCCTGGCTGGAGGCGGCGCTGGGCGACCTGACCGTCGATGGCGTGGGCGGCCTGTCCGCGCCGGTGCGGGCGCTCATGATCGGCCTTTTCCTCTCCATGCTGCCCCTGCACGCCGATCGCCCGGACCGGCAGCAGGCCTTCATCGCCAATGCGCTCAGACTCTGGGCGGAGCTGGACCGCGCATGATCGTCATCCCCATGGCCGGCCGCTCCCAGCGGTTCTACGACGCCGGCTTCACCGTGCCGAAGTTCATGCTGCCGCTTGGCGGCGAGAGCGTGTTCGCCCACGCGGTGGGGAGTTTCGCGTCCGAGTTCAGCCGCCAGCCCTTCCTGTTCATCGTCGCCCCCGGCGCCGCCAATGTCGCCTTCGTCGAGGCTGAGTGCGCCCGGCTCGGCGTGGCGAAGGCCCAGGTGGTCGAGCTCGACGCCATCACGGCGGGACAGGCCGAGACCGTGGCGATCGGGCTGCATCAGGCCGGTGTCAGCGACGACGAACCGATCACCATTTTCAACATCGACACCTTCCGACCCGGCTTTGAATTCCCGGGCGATTGGTTCGCCGGGCTCGACGGCTGGCTGGAGGTGTTCGAGGGCGAGGGGGCCAACTGGTCCTATGTGAAGCCAGCGGAGGGCGACCTGCCGCTCGCCAGCGAGACCGCCGAAAAGCGCCCGATTTCAAACCTCTGCTGCACCGGGCTCTATCACTTCGCTCGCGCTGGCGACTTCCGTGCGGCGCTGGCCGCCGAACGGGCCGCCCCCCAGGCCGCTGAGCTCTATGTGGCGCCGCTCTACAACCACCTGATCGGCAGCGGCGGGAAGGTCGGCTACAGCCTGATCGATCCCGCCGACGTGATCTTCTGCGGAACCCCCCAGGAATATCAGGCGCTTCTCACGCCGGCCTGAGTCAGGCCTGCTTGAGGGTCTTGACCAGCTTGGCGGCCCGCGCGGTCCAGGTGTGTTCGGCCTGGGCGCGTTTGGCGCCGGCCCGCGCCATGGCGGCCAACCCGGCCGGATCGGCCAGCAGGTCGGCGATCTGGCCCGGAACCGCCTCGACCCGGTTCCAGCTATAGGTCGCCATCTCGCGGCCCGGCTTGAAGGCCTCGGCGTAGTACTTGCTCTCGTCGGAGATCACGGCCGCCCCGCCGCACAGGGCGGTGAACACCCGCTCGTGGCCGCCGGCGACGAAGCCGTTGTTGATGTTCAGCACCAGCTGCGCCCGGCGCAGCAGGTGCAGGGTCTCCTCAAAGCTGCCCAGGCCGCCATGGCTGAAGCTGGGATAGAGGCCCAGCAGGGGCTCCCAGCCCGCGCCATAGATGGTCAGCGGCGCGCCGCCCCGGCCAAGTTCGTGCAGCAGCCGGTCGCGGTGATAGGCCTCGGCGAAGGCCTGAGGGGCCTGCAGCAAGGGCATGAAATCCTTGAACAGCTCCGCCGTCAGCTCGGCCTGGAACTCATCGGCCAGGGCCTGCTTGAGGGCGTCGAGCAGGGGCAGGCGCGCGTCGGCGGCCATCCGATGGGCCACCGCCTCGATCGCCGTGCGGGCGGGAGAGTCCGGATCCTGGCGCCAGGGCATGGCCGGCGCGCCGCGATAGGTGCCGGTGAACAGCACCGGGATGTCGCGCCGCGCGAAGGCCTCGTCGGACAGGTCGAGCGGTTCATCCAGTTCATTGGCGCCCGGCGGCAGGAAGCCCAGCTGGCTGAAGCCGCGGCCCTTGGTCCAGGCGGTCATGAACTGGACGTGGCTGCGGTCGAGGAACAGGGCGGCGTTGCGCCGGATCGGCGTCGAAAGCCTGGGGATGTGGTGGATCGGGTGGTCCACATAGAGCGAGGCGTAGACCACGCCGAGCGCGTCATAGACGCTGGTGTCGCCGGACTTCAGGTCCGATCCTACCCCGCCGATACCGAAATAGGCGTCGGGCTTGTCCTGGAAACTGGCGTTCAGCTGGGCGATGGCGTCGGGCGAGGTCAGGTCGATGATCGCCGCCACGTGGCCCAGCCCCGTCAAGGCGGCGGCGAGCTGGTCGATGTGCAGCCGCAGCGAGCCGTACTGTGACTGTCCCTTGAACAGAATGATCCGCACGCCTGACCCCTTCCTGAGCCCCACGCCCTTGTCGGCCGATTCCCGCCGCGCGGGCGCGTCCAGCGGTTGCGTGCGACTATCGGCACGTGCGCGGCCGCGCTAAGCCAGGGCATGACGAAATGGATTCCCGCGGTCCTGGCCGCCTGTATCGCCCTGGCCGCGCCTCCGACCGTCCAGGCCGCTGTGGCGGCGGAGGACGCCTATGTCCTCTACAAGGACGCCATTCTGATCGACGGAACGGGGGCGAGGCCCCAAGGCCCCGCGACCCTGCTGGTCAAGGGCGAGCGCATCGAGAAGGTCTGGATGGGGAACGCCATCGCCTTCAAGCTGCCGCCGGGATCGCAGGTGATCGACGCCTCCGGCCTTTATGTCCTGCCCGGCCTGATCAACAGCCACGAGCATCTGGCGACGCCGCCCAACCGGCCTTTCGCCGAGGCCCAGATGAGGCGCGACCTCTATGGCGGGGTCACCACCGTGCGCGACATGGCTGACGACCTGCGCCAGCTGGCCGATCTGGCCCGCGCCGCGCGGGTGGGTGAGCTGGCGGGGCCGGACATCCGCTACGCCGCCCTGATGGCGGGGCCGGAATTCTTCGAGGATCCGCGCACCCATGCGGTCTCCGCCGGCGCCGTCGCCGGCCATACGCCCTGGATGCAGGCGATCGACGCCAAGACCGACTTCAAGCTGGCCGTGGCCCTGGCCCGGGGGACGGGCGCCTCGGCGATCAAGATCTATGCGGACCTGCCGGCCGAGCGGGTGAAGGCCATCACCGCCGAGGCTCATCGCCAGGGAATTCCGGTCTGGGCCCATGCCGCCGTCTTTCCGGCCCGCCCCTCCGACGTCATCGCCGCCAAGGCCGACGCGGTCAGCCACGTCTGCATGCTGGCCTACGAGGTCTCCGATCCCATCCCCAAGGCCTATCACCACCGTGCGGCCGTCGACGCCGCGCGGCTGGGGCAGGGGGACAATCCCGTCGTCGGCAAGCTGCTCGCCCGCATGAAGGCCCAGGGGACCGTGCTCGACGCCACCCTGTTCGTCTATGCCGGCCTGGACGCCAGCCACGCCGCCAATCCCAAGGGGCCAACCCCCTATTGCACCACCGAGATCGCCGCCCGCCTGACCGACCAGGCCCGCCGGGCGGGGGTGACGATCAGCGCCGGCACCGACGGCTTCAGCGACGCGGCCGACCCCTATCCGGCGATCTATCAGGAGCTTGAGCTGCTGGTCGCCAAGGCCGGCTTCACGCCGCTGGAGGCGATCCGGGCGGGCACGGAGGCCGGCGCGCTTGCAATCGAGGCCCATCCGGACTTCGGGATCATCGCGCCCGGCAAGCTCGCCAATCTGATGTTCACCGCCAGGGACCCCTCGACCGATATCGGAGCCCTGCGCAGCGTGGTCATGACCGTGAAGCGCGGGGTGATCTATCGCCGCGCCGACTACAATCCGCAGACCGACGCCGCCCAGCGAAAGGACGACTGATGATTTCCCGCCGCCAGACCCTCGCACTCGGGGCCGCCAGCCTCGCCGCCGGCGCCGCCCCCGCTTTCGCCGCGGCCAAGAAGCCGATCATCGTCAACGCCCTGGGCGGGATCATGAATCCCAATATCCGCCTCGGCCAGAAGACCCAGCTGCTGACCGGCGGCGCCGACCTGGACATCGACACCCGCGCCATCGCCGACGCCCGCGCCTCCGGCGTCACGGCCGTCAATTGCACCTTGGGCTATGTGTCCGGCCCCGACGATCCCCACCAGGTCTCGATCGACGACCTCGATCAGTGGGACGCCCTGGTGAACGCCAATCCCGCCGACCTCATGGTGGTCCGCAAGGCCAGCGACCTCCTGAAGGCGCGCGACGAGAACAAGATCGGCCTGATCTACGGCTTCCAGAACGCCCTGCAGGTCGGCGAGCACCTGGAGCGGGTGGACGAATACGCCGCCCGCGGCGTGCGGGTGATCCAGATCACCTACAATCCGGCCAACACCCTGGGTGACGGCTCCATGGCCCCGGCGAACCGCGGCCTGACCCCGCTCGGTCATAAGGTGGTGGAAAAGCTCAACGCCGCCAGGCTGATGGTCGATCTGTCTCACAGCGGCGAGCAGACCTGTCTGGACGCCATCGCCGCGTCGAAGGCGCCCATCTCGATCAATCATACCGGCTGTCGCGCGCTGACCGACCTGCCCCGCAACAAGACCGACGCCGAGCTGCGCGGCGTAGCGGAGAAGGGCGGCTTCGTCGGGATCTATTTCATGCCCTTCCTGACCCTCGACGGCCACCCGCACGCCACCGACGTCGTCGCTCACATCGAGCACGCGCTGCAGGTCTGCGGCGAGGATCATGTGGGGATCGGCACCGACGGCTCGATCACCGCGATCGACGACCTGAAGGTCTATCAGGGGGCGCTGGAGAAGGAGATCGCCGACCGGGTGGCCGCCGGCATCGGCGCCAAGGGCGAGCGGCCCGACACCTATCCCTTTGTGGTGGATCTGCGCGGGGTCGATCAGTTCCGCACCCTGGCCGGCATGCTGTCGGCCAAGGGCCATCCGGCGCGGGTCATCGACAAGATTCTCGGGCTGAACTTCCTGTCCTACGCCCGCGAGATCTGGGGCTAGGCCTTGCGGTCCTTCGGGATCGCGTCCCGACCATAGCGCGCCGAGACCGCCGCCCAGCCGGCGGTGGAGAAGGTGGTCCAGAATTCGGCCGCCTGCTCGCTGGTGAGCCCCATCCGATGGACCGCATCACCCGTGCCGGTCATGGCGTTCAGCATTAGAAAGGCGCCCAGAGCGGCCAGCTCCGGCGGCAGGCCATAGGTCTGGGCGGCGTGGGCGGCGTAGGCGCGGTGCACCTGCTGGGGGTCCGGCAGGCTATTGGCGCCTAGAAGTCGGGCGACGCCGGGATCACTGAGCAGCATGCGGACGATTGTGCGGTTTTCGTCGCAATGCGCGAACAGACGCTCGGCGCCGAGGCGGACCCGCTCGGCGAATCCGGCGGCGTCGTCCGCGGCGAGGTCTTGCCGCGGCGGGTGATACTCCCGGCTCAGCAAGGCGCGCAGCAGGTCTTCGACGGCCGAGAAGTGTCTGTAGATCAAAGCCTTGGATATGCCGGCTTCGATGGCCACGGCCTCAAGCGTGCAGCGGGACAGGCCGTCCTTGAGGATCAAGGCCTTGGCGCTGTCGAGAATCTGCTCCCGCCGACCTTCACGCGACAACCGCGACGCCCGCGTCCTGTCCATCGACTCACCCTACACCACGTCTCAACTCAGAGTAGGAGGCTTACCCACGTCCGGTAAACAAACGCTACTCAAGATGGGGAGTAAACCGTTTGATCCCGCGGTTTCAATCCGGGCGCGTCTGGGCGATGGTCGCGGCTCTGCTGGCTGAGCTTACGGGAACCATGCCGACCATGACCAAGACCCTTCGTGCCCTGGCCCTGGCTGGGGTCTTGACCCTTGGCGGGATCGCACCGGCCCTCGCGGGCGACATGATCCTGCACGGCGGGCCGATCTATACCGGCGAGACCCGGGTCGAGGCTCTGGTGGTCAAGGACGGCAAGGTGGCCTTCGCCGGTCCGCTGGCCGACGCCCGCAAGGTGGTCGCCCACGCCCAGGATATCGACCTGAAGGGCGCAGCCGCCTTTCCGGGCCTGGTCGACGCCCACGCCCACCTGATGGGGATCGGCTTCCGGGAGATGACCCTCAACCTGGAAGGCTCGGCCTCGATCGTCGAGCTCCAGGCGCAGCTCAAGGCCTGGAACGCCGCCCATCCCGGCGCCGAACCGCTCAGCGGGCGCGGCTGGATCGAAACCCACTGGCCCGAGAAGCGCTTCCCCACTCGCGCCGACCTCGACGCGGTGGTTCCGGACCGGCCCGTGGTGCTGACCCGCGCGGACGGCCACGCCCTGGTGGCCAATTCCAAGATGCTGGCCCTGGCCGGCGTCACCCGCGACACCGTCGCCCCGGCCGGCGGCCAGATCCTGAAGGACGTGGCGGGCGAGCCGACGGGCATGCTGGTGGACAACGCCAAGTCCCTGGTCAGCGCCAAGATCCCGCCGCCGACCGACGCCCAGATGCGCGAGGCCGCCCGCCTGGCCGTGAACCTCTACGCGTCGCGCGGCTGGACCGGGATGCACAGCGTCAGCGTCGCCGCCAAGGACGTGGCGATCCTGAACGACATGGCCGCGGCCGGAACCCTGCCGATCCGGGTCGACAACTTCATGGACCTGAGGGACGCGGGCGACCTGCTCGCCAAGGGCCCCTACGCCGACCCCACCGGCATGGTCCGGGTGGACGGGATCAAGCTCTATATGGACGGCGCCCTGGGCTCCCGCGGCGCGGCCCTGCTGGCGCCCTATAACGACGCCGAGGGGACCGGCCTCATCCTGACCCCGCCTGACGTGATCGCCGGCGCCCTGGACAAAGCCCGGGCGGCCCACGCCCAGATCGCCATCCACGCCATCGGCGACCGCGGCAACCGCCTGGTGCTCGACGCCTATGAGAAGGCCTTCAACGACAATCCGGCGGGCCTCGCCGCCGCCCGCTGGCGCATCGAACACGCCCAGATCATTTCGCCCGAGGACAAGCCGCGCTTCGCCAAGCTGGGGGTGATCGCCTCGATGCAGCCCTCGCACGCCATCGGCGACCTGTTCTTCGCCCCGGCGCGCCTGGGCGAGGCCCGGCTGAAGGAAGCCTATGCCTGGCACGACCTGTGGGATTCCGGCGCGCACATGGCGGCCGGCACCGATGCGCCGGTGGAGAAGGGCGATCCCCTGATCGAGTTCTACGCGGCCACCTATCGCCACGATCTCAAGGGCTATGCCGGGGCCGACTGGGGGCTGGACGAGACCCTGACCCGGCCGGAGGCCCTGTCCATGCTGACCAGGGGCTCGGCCTATGCGGTGTTCCGCGAGAAGGACCTGGGTGATCTGACCCCCGGCAAGGCGGCGGACATCTCGGTGTTCTCGGCTGACCTGATGACGGTTCCCTTCGCCCAGATCCCGACCGCCCATGCGGTCATGACCATTGTCGGCGGAAAGATTGTCTACGACGCGCGGGGTAAATAGGCGTCGATGAGGGCGGCGGCGGCGACGCCGACCGCCCCGGACGGTCCGCCCGGACCGAACAGCTGGCTGGACACATAGACGCCCTCGACCAGCAGGGTCAGGGCGTCGCCAAGCGCCGCGGGATCGACCGCGCCCATCTCGGCCGCCTTGCCGCGCAGCCGCTCGCGGAGGTCGCGCTTGTGGGCTTCGGAGACGATGCGGGCCGGATGGTCCCGGTCGGGATATTCCACCGCGGCGTTGGTCAGGGCGCAGCCGCGATAGTCTTCCTTGGTCGAGCGCTCCGCCAGGCCGGCGAAGAAGGCCAGCAGCTGGGCGCGCGGGTCGCCGGGGTGCTCGGCGACGCTGGCGTCGAAGCGGGCCCAGAAACCCGCCTCGCTCTGGCGCAGCACCGCCACGGTCAGCTCATCCTTGGAGCCGAAGCTGCGATAGAGGGTGGGCTTGGTGACGCCGGCCTGAGCGACGATCTCATCGACGCCGACGGCGCGGATGCCGTCGCGGTAGAAAAGCTCACGCGCGGTGTCGCGCAGCTTGTCGATGGCGCGACGGGGCGGGGAGGCGGACTCGGACATCTGTTAGAAATTGTCGCCTTGACCATGTGACTGACCGGTACGTATCAAAAGACACTTACCGGTCAGTTGCATGAAGATAGTCATGAAGCGCCCCTTTGGCCAGAACTACGCCTTCGTCGTCGCCGCCGCGACCTTCCTGGCCCTGCTCGCCGCGGCCGGCCTCAGGTCGGCGCCGGGCGTGCTCATGCTGCCGCTTGAGAAGGCGTTCGGCTGGAACCGGGGCGTGGTCTCGGCCGCGGCGGCGGTGGGCATCTTCCTCTACGGTCTGACCGGGCCCTTCGCCGCCTCGCTGATGCAGACCTTCGGCGTTCGCCGCGTCGTGCCGTTAGCCCTAATCTTGATGGCGGTCTCGACCGGCCTGTCGTCGATGATGACCGCGCCTTGGCAGTATGTGGCCACCTGGGGCGTGATGTCGGGCGTGGCCTCGGGGGCGGTGGCCTCGGTGCTGGGCGCGACGGTGGTGAACCGCTGGTTCGTGCAGCGCCGCGGCCTGATGATGGGGATTCTGACCGCCTCCACCGCCACCGGCACCCTGATCTTCCTGCCGGCCATGGCGGCGCTCGCCGAACACTCGGGTTGGCGGCCGGTGGTGCTGACCATCGCCACCGTCACCGCCGTCCTGGCGCCCCTGATGTGGCTCCTGCTGCCGGAACGGCCCGAGGACATCGGGCTCAAGCCCTATGGCGCCCCGGCCGACTATGTCGCCCCCGCGACCCAGACCGGCGGGGCGCTCGCCTACGCCTTCCAGGCCTTGGGGCGGGCGGCCAGGACCCGCACCTTCTGGCTGCTGTTCACCGGCTTCTTCGTCTGCGGCCTGACCACCAACGGCCTGGTCGGCACCCACATGATCGCGCTCTGCGGCGACCATGGCCTCGGCGAGACCCAGGCGGCGGGGCTGCTGGCCATGATGGGCCTGTTCGACCTGATCGGCACCACGGCCTCGGGTTGGCTCACCGACCGCTATGATCCGCGCAAGCTCCTGTTCGCCTATTACGGCCTGCGCGGCCTGTCCCTGATCGTCCTGCCCTTCACCGACTTCTCGATGGTGTCGCTGGGGATCTTCGCGGTGTTCTACGGCCTGGACTGGATCGCCACCGTGCCGCCGACCGTGCGGCTGGCGTCGGACGCCTTCGGGGACCGCGATGGCCCGATCGTGTTCGGCTGGATCGCCGCCGGCCATCAGGTCGGCGCGGCGACGGCCGCGATCACCGCCGGCGTCCTGCGCGCCGCCGAGGGCCGCTATCTGGAGGCCTTCGTCCTGGCCGGCTTCACGGCCTTCATCGCGGCCGGCGCCTCGCTGATGATCCGCAGAGGCGCGCGGCTCGCCATGGTCTAGGCGTCCGGCGCGGGCCGGGCGCGCTGATTGTACAGGAGCTTGATGCGGCGCTCCCGCTCCTCGGGGCTGAGCGTCGCCGGATCCTCGACCGGCCCCGCGGTCACCGCCATGCCGCGCTGGACGGCCGGCCGCGCCGCCATCTCGTCGAACCAGCGCTTGAAGTGCTTGAACTCGTTGAGGTCGATGCCCTGCAGCTCCCAGCTGGCGGTCCAGGGATAGCTGATCATGTCGGCGATCGAATAGTCGTCGCCGGCGATATAGCGGCGGTCATAGAGGCGGTTGTTCAGCACCCCGTACATGCGGTGCACCTCGTCATTGAACCGCCGCTGGGCGTAGGACTGGTCGCCGTGCTTGGGGTCGACCCGGCTGAAATGGCCGCGCTCGCCGGTCTTCGGGCCCTGATTGGCCATCTGCCAGATCACCCACTGGGTGACCTCGTACTTGCCGCGCACATCCTGTGGCCAGAAGCGGCCTTCCTTCTCGGCGATGTACATCATGATCGCGCCGGACTCGAAGACGCTGATCGGGGCGCCGCCGTCCTTGGGCGCGTGGTCGACCAGGGCCGGCATGCGGTTGTTCGGATTGATCTTCAGGAAGTCGTCGGTGAACTGGTCACCCTTGCCGATGTTCACCGGGACCACGTTGTAGGGAACGCCCAGCTCCTCGAGCAGGATCGTGACCTTCTTGCCGTTGGGGGTCGGCCAATAGTGGATGTCGTACATGCGCGCCTCGGGGCAGGGTGTGGGTCCGCGATAGAACCTAGGAACGAAGCCCTGGGCCTCAACCCCACAAATTCTGAAAGGACAGCCCAGACGGCCGCGCTAAGGTGCCGGCATGAAGCTCTATTATTCGAACGCCTCGCCCTTCGCCCGCAAGGTACTGGTCGCCGCCCATGAGTTGGGGCTCGCCGACCGGATCGAACTGGTCACTGTCACCGTCACCCCCACGGCGGCCAGCGCGGAGGTCGTCGCGGCCAATCCCCTGAGCAAGATCCCGACCTTGGTCACCGACGACGGTCAGGCGATCTATGACAGCCGGGTGATCGTCGACTATCTCGACACCCTGACCCCGCGGGCCCTGGCGCCCCGGTCCGGGGCCGAGCGCTTCGCGATCCTGACCGAGCTCGCCGCCGCCGACGGTCTCTTGGATGCGGCCCTGCTGGCCCGATACGAGCAGATGTTCCGGCCCGAGCCGTTGCGCTGGACCGACTGGGCCGAGGGCCAGCTCGACAAGGTCCGCCGCACCCTGGACCACTTCGAGGGCCTGACCCTGAAGGCCGAGGGCGAGGTCGGTATCCTGGAGATCGCGGTGGCCTGCGGCCTCGGCTATCTCGACTTCCGCTTCGCGAGCGAGGACTGGCGGACGAGCCGGCCGAAGCTGGCTGCCTTCTACGCCGCCTTCTCCCAGCGCCCCGCCTGGCCGATCACCGATCCGGCCCGCTGATCATGAGCGTGCGCACCGCCTATGTGGCCTTCGCGACCGCCGCCGACCCGGCCCTGATCGTCGCCGGCAAGCTGTCGATCCCCGCCGCGGAGGGCAAGGTCCCCGTGGTCGTCATCTGCCACGGCTCGGACGGGGTGGATGGGCGTGGCGAGTACTACCGCCCGGCGCTCAATGCCGCCGGGATCGCCACCCTGGAGATCGACATGTGGGCGGCCCGCGGCAGCGCCAGGGGCGCGGCCGCCCGGCCGCGGTCGCCGATCGAGACGCTGCCGGACGCCTTCGCCGCCAGGCGGTTCCTGGCCGACCAGCCGGAGATCGACGCCGAGCGCATCGGCATCATGGGCTTTTCCTGGGGCGCGGTGGTGACCCTGATGTCGGCTACGCCCGGGGCGCTCGCCCGGTTCGGCGGAGGGCAGCGGGGCTTCAAGGCGCACATGGCCAATTATCCCGTCGTCTGGGCCTATGAGACCGTGCCCGGCCTGACCCTGGTCGAGCTGACCGGGGCCCCGATCCTGATCCAGTGCGGCGACGCCGACGCCTATGATGACCCGGACGGCCTGGATCAGCTGCTGGCCCGCCTGCCCGAGACCTCACGCCGCCATATCGCCGGCGTCACCTATCCCGGCGCGACCCATGGCTTCGACCGCGACCTGCCGGCCCAGACCATCAACGACCCCTTCGCCCACAAGGGGAAGGGCGGGCCGGTGCTGATGGAATTCAACCCGGGCGCCGCTACGGCATCCCGTGACGCCTGCGTCACTTTTTTCAGCCAGAGCCTCTGAAGCCCTTGCGGGCCGGGCCTTTGCGGCCGAAAGATCGCGCCAGAGAACGCAACCGAAGCGTTCCTGGAGGATAGATCATGGACGCGAAACTGGGTCACGACGCCGCTTCGATGAACGCCGTGCTGGCGGCGCAGAAGGCGGCGCACCTGCGCGACGGCGCGCCCTCGGCGGAGCTGCGGATCGATCGGATCGACCGCTGCATCGCGCTTCTGATCGACCACCGCAAGGCGATCGAGGATGCGCTGAACGAGGACTTCGGATCGCGCTCCCGCGAGGCCACCACCTTCACTGATGTCGCTGGCTCCATCGGCCCGCTCAAACACGCCCGCGACCATCTGAAGAAGTGGATGCGGCCGGAGAAGCGCAAGACCACCCCGGCGATCCTGGGCCTGCTCGGCGCCAAGGCGGAGATCCAGTTCCAGCCCAAGGGCGTGGTCGGCGTGATCAGCCCCTGGAACTTCCCGATCAACCTGACCTTCGCGCCGCTCGCCGGCCTGCTGGCCGCGGGCAACCGCGCCATGATCAAGCCGTCGGAATTCACCCCCGCCACCTCGGCCCTGATGGCCCAGATGTTCGGCAGCGTCTTCTCGCCCGAGGAGATCGCCGTGATCACCGGCGGCCCCGAGGTCGGCCAGGCCTTCAGCGAGCTGGCCTTCGACCACCTGATCTTCACCGGCGCGACCAGCATCGCGCGCCATGTCATGCGCGCCGCGGCCCAGAACCTGGTGCCGCTCACCCTCGAGCTGGGCGGCAAGAGCCCGGTGATCATCGGGGAGTCGGCCGACATGGGCGTGGCCGCCGCCCGGGTGATGTTCGGCAAGACCCTGAACGCCGGCCAGATCTGCCTGGCGCCGGACTATGTCCTGACCCCGCGCGACAAGCTCGACGGCTTCGTCGCCGAGGCGCAAGGCGCGGTGAAGAAGATGTTCCCCACCATCAAGGACAACCCCGACTACACCGCCATCGTCGCCCAGCGCCACTATGACCGGATCACCGGCTATGTGGAGGACGCCCGGGCCAAGGGCGCCCGGATCATCGAGCTGAAGCCGGATGACGAGGACCTGTCGCAACAGGAGCATCGCAAGATCGCGCCGACCCTGATCATCGACCCGACCGACGACATGAAGGTCATGCAGGAAGAGATCTTCGGCCCCGTCCTGCCGGTGAAGACCTACGGCAAGCTGGATGAGGCGCTCGCCTATATCAACAGCCACGACCGTCCCCTGGGCCTCTACTATTTCGGCGCCGATCAGGCCGAGCAGGACAAGGTGCTGACCGGCACCACCTCGGGCGGGGTCACCGTCAATGACGTGATCATGCACGTCGCCCAGGAAGACCTGCCGTTCGGCGGGGTCGGCCCGGCCGGCATGGGCAGCTATCACGGGGTCGACGGCTTCCGGGAGTTCAGCCACAGGAAGTCGGTCTTCACCCAGATCAAGAAGGACATCGGTCCGCTGCAAATGCTGCGCCCGCCCTATGGCGCCGGCATACGCAAATATCTCGACAGCCAGATGAAGCGCTGAGCGGGCAGGGCGGCTTGAACGCCGCCCTGTAGCCCTCGGAAAAGGGCTTGCAACAAGGGGCGCCACCGGTGTCTTTTTCCTCCCGCCGAGGCGCCGGACCGGGCGGGGGGATGATCATGACCAATGCGCCCGCCGCACCGCCTGCCGCGGGTTGGCGCCGATGGGTGGTGGTGGCGCTGCTGTTCTGCGCCATCGTGATCAATTACGTCGATCGCCAGACCTACGGCCTCCTGAAGGCGCCGATCTCCCACGACCTCGGCTGGACCAACACCGACTTCGCCAACGTCCATCTCTGTTTCCAGGCGGCCTATGCGGTCTCCTACCTGGCCTGGGGCCGGCTCGCCGACCGGCTGGGCGCGCGTATGGGCCTGGCGATCGCCTTCGGAATCTGGTCCGTCGCCCAGTTCGCCACCTCGGGCGCGCGCCAGATCGGCCAGTTCATGTTGGGGCGGGCGGCCCTGGGGGCCGGGGAGGCGGGCGCCTTTCCCGGCGCGGTCAAGGCGGTGGTCGAGTGGTTCCCCCAGAAGGAACGGGCTCTCGCCAACGGCGTGTTCAACGCCGGCGCCAATGTAGGCGCGATCGTCACCCCGCTGGCCGTACCGGCCATCACCCTGGCCTGGGGCTGGCCCGCCGCCTTCATGGCGACGGGGCTGATCGGCCTCGTGTGGCTGCCGATCTGGCTGTGGCTGTACCGCCGTCCCCGCGACCAGGCGGGGCTATCCCCCGCCGAACTGGCCTATATCGAGCAGGATCCGCCCGACCGGGCCGTCCGCCTGGGCTGGGGGGCCGTGCTTCGCCGACGCCAGACCTGGGTCTATGCGCTGGGCAAGCTGATCACCGACCCGATCTTCGGCATGTACCTGGTCTGGCTGCCCGACTTCCTGGGCAAGCGCTATGGCCTGGACCTCAAGACCTTCGGCCCGCCGCTGATCGCCATCTATCTGTTGTCGGACCTGGGCAGCGTGGGCGGGGGCTGGCTCTCCTCGCACTTCCTCAAGCGCGGCTGGACGGTGAATCGGGCCCGCAAGCTGACCATGCTGGTCTGCGCCCTGTGCGCCACGCCGGTGGCCCTGGCCCCTTCGGTGGGAAATCTCTGGGGAGCGGTGGCGATCATCGGCCTGGCGGCCGCTGCGCATCAGGGCTTCTCGGCGACCCTCTACGCTTTGCCGGGCGACCTCCTGCCGCGCGCCGGGGTCGGCGCGGTGTTGGGGATTGGCGGCATGCTCGGGGCGATCGGCGGCATGGCCATGTCCCGTTACACCGGCTGGACCCTGGACCACGCCCGCGGATACGGCCCGGTCTTCCTCCTGGCCAGCAGCGCCTATCTCCTCGCCCTGGCGGTCATCCATCTGCTGTCGCCCCGCCTAACCCCCGCCGCCGCCGAGGCGAGTGGTTAACGCCGGGCCCTCCGAATCGGGCCGGCTCAACCCATGCCCGAAGCGCGGGGCGACCCTCCGATTCGGGCGGTCCACGGAATTGGGCGATCCTGTGGCGTGTTTGTGTCGCGCGGTCGCCTATGTCGCACCCCCTCTGTCGGGGCGTTGCACAGGCTCAAACCCAAGTCCCCGTTTTGAGGAAAATTCCCGGCCGCCCGGCGGCTGAGGCGCAGGCTCGGGGATCTGAATTCCCCTGGGCGCCTTCAGGCGGCACCAGCTCCTGGCGTCAAATAACCCTATAAAAAGAATATATTGCGCCAAAGGTCGGACGGGGCAGGACTCAGACTAGCCTTGGCCTAAGACCCGCGGCGGCGCCGCGCCGGATCTGGCGATATGTCGCAGGCCAGGGCAGGGCGCACCCTAGAATTCCGCCCCTTTTATGTTCGCCGACGCAGCGAGAATCCCCCTATGCCAAGGCGAGGCTTCGCAACTCGGTAACCAGTTGGAAACCGTGATGCGATTTAGGTTAACGGGCCGGGAAAGCGCGTTCAGGTAGAGCGCCCGGCTTGGGTCGCTTTAGATTCTTTTGCTGTCGCTCCAGACACACGACGGGATGGGTACATGGGGATTTCGGCCCTTTCGGCGGCGCAGATCAGCGCACTGTCGGTCAGCACGATCCAGAACCTGTCCACGACGGATATCGCATCCCTGAGCAGCACTCAGGTCGGCGCGATCAACACCTCGGGGATCGCGGCGCTCGACGCCACCCAGATCGGAGTGCTCAGCGCCTCCCAGGTCCGGGGGCTCACGACCACCCAGATCTCCTATCTGTCGGACACCGTCTCCTTCAACTCCGGCCAGCTGCAGGTGCTCAACGGCCCGCAGCTGAACGCGCTCTCCACCACCCAGATCGCCGGCATCGACGCCACCGAGATCGGGGTCCTGTCCTCCACCCAGCTGTCCGGCCTGTCGGCCACCCACGTCTCTGACCTGACCGCGACCCAGGTCGGAGCCCTGTCGACCACCCAGATCCGGGGCCTGACCGCGACCCAGATGGGCGGTCTGTCGACCACGGACATCGGCGAACTGTCCTCCACCCAGGTCAGCTCCCTGTCTGTGACCCAGCTCGGCGCCCTGACCACCACCAATATCGGCGCGCTCTCCACCACCCAGATCGGCGGCCTGAGCTCGACCCAGATCGGCAGCCTGGCGCCCTCCAAGTTCTCGGCGCTGGACGCCACCCAGGTCGGCTCGCTCTCGACCACCCAGGTCAGCGGCCTGACCTCGACCCAGCTCAACGGCCTGTCGACCACCGACTTCGGCGAACTGACCACCACCCAGCTCGGGGCCCTGTCCTCGACTCAGATCGGCGCGCTGTCGGCCACCAACTTCTCGGCCCTCGACTCCACGACCGTGGGCGCCCTGTCGGCGACCCAGATCCGGGGCGTCACCGCGACCCAGATGCGCGGCCTGTCGACCACCGACATCGGCGAACTGAACTCCACCCAGGTCGCGGCCCTGTCCACGACCCAGGTCTCGTCTCTGTCGGCGACCAACTTCTCGGCGCTGGACGCCACTCAGGTCGGTTCGCTTTCGACCACCCAGCTGCGCGGGGTCACCACCGACCAGATCCGCGGCCTGTCGACGACCGATATCGGCGAGCTGAACGCGACCCAGGTCGGCGGCCTCGCCACCACCCAGCTGGCGGCCCTGTCGGCCACCAACGTCTCGGCCCTTGACGGCACCCAGGTCGGCGCGCTGTCGACGACCCAGGTCAAGGCGCTCACCACCACCCAGCTCGGCGGCCTGTCGACCACGGATATCGGCGAGCTGTCGTCCACCCAGATCGGCAGCCTGGCCACCACCCAGCTTTCGGCCCTGACCTCGACCAATCTGGGGGCGCTCTCGACCACCCAGCTCGGGGCCCTGTCCTCGACCCAGCTCGGCGGCCTGGCCGCGACGGTGGTCGGCGCCCTCGACGCGACTCAGGTCGGTTCGCTCTCGACCACCCAGGTGCAAGGCCTGTCCGGCACCCAGCTGCGGTCGCTCACCACCACCGATTTCGGCAAGCTCAGCACCACCCAGCTCGGCGCCTTGACCGCGACCCAGCTCAGCTCGCTGTCGGCCACCAACGTCTCGGCGCTCGACGCCACGACGGTCGGCGCGCTCACCACCACCCAGATCAAGGGCCTGACCACCACCCAACTCGGCGGCCTGACGACCACCGACATCGGCGAACTGTCGTCGACCCAGGTCGGGGCGCTCGCCTCGACCCAGCTGGCGGCGCTCAGCGCCACCAATGTGTCCGCGCTTGACGCGACCCAGACCGGCGCGCTCTCGACCACCCAGCTGCGCGGCCTGACCGCCGATCAGGTGCGGGGCCTGTCGACCACCGACATCGGTGAACTCAGCACCACCCAGATCAGCAGCCTGGCCACGACCCAGGTCGCGGCGCTCAGCGCCACCAATGTGTCCGCGCTCGACGCGACCCAGACCGGCTCGCTGACAGCGACTCAGGTGAAGGCGCTGACCTCGACCCAACTGGGCGGACTCTCGACCACCGACATCGGCGAACTGTCCTCGACCCAGGTCGGGGCCCTGGCGGCGACCCAGATCGGCGCCCTGGGCGCGACCAATATCGGCGCGCTCTCCACCACCCAGCTGACCGGCCTGTCCTCGACCCAGCTGGGCGGGCTCACGACCACGGCCCTCTCCACCCTGGACGCCACCCAGGTCGGCTCGCTGTCGACCACCCAGGTGGCCGGGCTGAACAGCACCCAGCTGCGCACCCTGTCGACCACCGACTTCGGTGAGCTGACCACCACCCAGATCACCTCGCTCAGCGCGACCCAGCTCGGCGCGCTCAGCTCGACCAACCTCTCGTCCCTCGACGCGACCCAGGTCGGCGGCCTGTCCAACACCCAGCTGGCCGGCCTCACCGCCGACCAGATCCGCGGCCTGAGCACGACGGACGTCGGCGAACTCAGCTCCACCCAGGTCGGGGCGCTCAGCGCGACCCAGCTGGGGGCGCTCACCGCCACTGCCTTCTCGGCGCTGAACGCGACCCAGGTCGGCGCGCTGTCGACGACCCAGCTGCGCGGCCTGACCACGACCCAGGCCAGCGGCCTGTCGACCACCGATATCGGTGAGCTCTCCTCGACCCAGGTCGGCGCGCTGTCGGGCACCCAACTCGCGGCCCTGTCGTCCACCAACGTCTCGGCCCTCGACGCGACCCAGACCGGCGCCCTGTCGGCGACCCAGCTGCGGGCGCTCACCGCGACCCAGCTCGGCGGGCTTTCGACCACCGATGTCGGCGAACTGTCCTCGACCCAGGTCGGGGCCCTGGCGGCCACCCAGATCGGCGCGCTCGGCGCGACCAATGTCGGGGCGCTCTCGACCACCCAGCTGACCGGGCTCTCCTCGACCCAGCTCGGGGCGCTCACCACCACGACCCTGTCCACCCTGGACGCGACCCAGGTCGGCTCGCTCTCGACCACCCAGGTCAGCGGCCTGACCACCACCCAGCTGCGCTCGCTGTCGACCACCGACTTCGGCGAACTGACCACGACCCAGCTGGACTCGCTGTCGGCGACCCAGCTCGGCGCCCTGTCGGCCACCAATGTCTCGGCTCTGGACGCCACCCAGGTCGGCGCGCTCTCGACCACCCAGATCAAGGGCCTCAGCACCGACCAGCTGCGCGGCCTGACCACCACTGATATCGGCGAGCTCAGCTCGACCCAGATCGGCGCCCTCAGCTCCACCCAGCTGGGCGCTCTGACCGCCACCGCGCTCTCGGCGCTTGACGCGACCCAGACCGGCGCCCTGTCGACGACCCAGCTCAAGGGCCTGACCACGACCCAGGTCGGCGGCCTCACGACCACCGACATCGGCGAACTCAGCACCACCCAGATCAGCAGCCTGGCGACCACCCAGGTCGCCGCGCTCAGCGCCACCAACGTGTCGGCCCTCGACGCGACCCAGACCGGTTCGCTGTCCTCGACCCAGCTCCGGGCCCTGACCTCGACCCAGCTCGGTGGGCTCTCGACCACCGACGTCGGCGAACTGTCCTCGACCCAGGTCGGCGCCCTGACGGCGTCGCAGATCGCGGCGCTCAGCTCGACCAATGTCGGCGCGCTCTCGACCACCCAGCTGACCGGCCTGACCTCGACCCAGCTCGGGGCCCTGTCGAACACCACGCTCTCGACCCTCGACGCGACCCAGGTCGGGTCGCTGTCCACGACCCAGATCCAAGGCCTGACCGGCACCCAGCTGCGCAGCCTGACGACCACGGACTTCGCGGACCTGACGACGACCCAGATCGGCTCGCTCACCGCGACTCAGCTGAGCGCT
>NZ_JALDPT010000032.1 GCF_022695515.1 Phenylobacterium aquaticum | reverse complement strand
TTCCGCCTCATCCTGGGACTGGCGCAGAGCCCGGCGCTCCAGCACCCCTTCGCGGAACACGGCCACGGACTTGGCCATGTCGCCGACCTCGTCATCGCGCGCGGCGTAGGGCGGTTCCTGCGCATAGTCCCCGGCCGCCAGCTTGACCATGTAGCGGGTCATGGCCTCGATCGGCGTGACCACCCGGCCGCGCAGGGCGCGCAGGGCCAGCATGGAGGCGACGCCGATCAGGAGGCCGGCGCCCAGCATCAGCAGACGGTTGAACTGGATGGCCTTGGCGGCGCGGGCCTCCGCGGCCTTCACGTCATCGGCCAGCAGGGGCACCATGTCCTCTACGGCGCTGTGCTGAGCCTCATAGGCCGCATCGACAGCCGCTCCAGCCGCGGCCATGGCGACAGGATCATTGGCCTGAGCCGCCGGAATGAGCTGTGTGTCGACCGCCGTCCAGAAGGCCTTGGCGGCCTTGTCGGACCGGTCGAACAGGATGCTGGCGACCTTGGGATCGACCTGCCGGGTCCGCCAATAGGCCATGCGCTCGTCGAAATCCTTGCGCATGCGATCGAGCTTGGGCCGGTATTCGGTCAGAACGGCCGGATTGCCCTCGATCTCCTGCACCGCGAGGTGGGACTCCACCAGATAGAGCGGCGGGGGCAGGATGTCGGCGGTGAGGTCCTTGGTGTCGGCGATCTGGGTATAGGCGCGGCTGCCGATCCGCACCTGCTCGAGGGCGAACCAGGACACCGCGCACAGGGCGATGATGCTCAGGATCAGGAAGACACCCAAAGCGCGGGTGGCGTGGGCGATGCGGAAAGACATAGGGGGCGCGCGTCCATGCGGTCATAGGGATCGGCGTTCTATGAACGTCGTATGGATGCACTGCGGACCGCGCGGCTTAAGGACCATTTAACAGGGCGCCGGGGGCGCCCATACTGGGCGCCAAAGACTACACTCATTTTAGGGGTATTCTGCAAACACTAAGAAATACAGGCGGTTATGGAGACGCTCGAGGGGCGTCGACAGGGATGTGCGGCGTCTTATCGCAACACCAGAACGGGTGGTCCGGCGCGACGTTTTGACAGGGATCAGGCTTGGCCTCAGAGTCCCGTCCCCAGCCGAAGGACGCCGCAGATGATCACCCTCACCCGCCCCGAAGGGACCCGCCCGGAGGACCTGCGCCTCTCGCGTCGCAGCCTGGGGCTCGCCGCGTTCGGCGGCTACGCCGTCTACGCCTTCTCGGCCCAGGCCGAGCCGATCCGCACCGACGACCATGGGCTGGTCTGCGAGACCGTGCTGCTGCCGGCCGCCGACCGCCAGGTCCCGGCCTATGTGGCCCGTCCCGACGCCAAGGGCCGGTTCCCGGTCGTGGTCGTGGTCTGCGAGGTGTTCGGCATCCACGAATATATCCGCGACACCTGCCGTCGGCTGGCCAAGCTCGGCTATGTGGCCATCGCCCCCGACTTCTTCGTCCGCGCTGGCGACCCCTCGACCATCAGCGACTTCAATGAGATCCGCCGCATCGTCGCCACCGCCTCGGACGCCCAGGTGACCGGCGACCTCGCCGCGACGCTCAAGTTCCTCAAGGACCAGAAATACGCCGACCGCGGCCATATGGGGATCACCGGCTTCTGCTGGGGCGGGGCCGTGGCCTGGCTGGCCTGCGAGCGGTTCAAGGACTTCAAGGCCGGGGTCGCCTGGTACGGCCGGCTGTCGCCCCCCAAGCCGACCGAGTTCCTGGGCGAAGCGGACCGCAAATGGCCGCTGCAGCTGGTCGCCGACCTGCATGCGCCGGTGCTGGGCCTCTATGCCGGCAAGGACCAAGGCATTCCCGCGGCCGATATCGAGGCCATGCGCGCGGCCCTGGCCGCGGCGCATAAGAAAGATTGCGAGATCATCGTCTATCCGGACAGCCAGCACGGATTCCACGCCGACTATCGCACCAGCTACGATCCTGTGGCGGCGAAGGACGGCTGGGCGCGGATGCTCGCCCACTTCGCCGCCCACAAGGTCGCGCCGAAACCCGCGACCTGACCCGGACCGACTAGTGCGGCGGATCCTCGCCCGGCGGCGGGGTGATGCCGTCGAGCAGATCGCCCACCCGGTCCTCGGCCGCGCCCGCCGGTCGGGCGCCCGGCTTGGCCGCCGGCTTCTCGATCGTGGCGGTCGACGGCGGCGGGGTCAGCTTCGAGGCGTCGGCCACGGCGTCGAGCGGATCGGGCGCCTCATCCTTCTTGGCGTCGTCGGTCTTGGCAACCGCCGAGGCGGCCGGCTTGGCGGCGACCTGCGGCTCGTTCGGCTCCAGGGGCTTGGCGTCCTCGGCGTCGATCACCGGGGCGGTCGACCCGGGCAGGCCCTCGCCGGGGAGGTGGCTCTTCTCCGGCACGCTGGCGAAGCCCATGACGAAGCCGCCGATCGCGCACAGCGCGACGATCACGGCCACGACCTTCCGGACGCTGAGGGGCATGCTCCACATGTCCCGATACCTAGATCGGATCGCGGCGGAGGGGAATCTGGATTCAGGCGCCTGTCGCCACTTGACCGAAATCCCGGCCCCGGACGTCGAAGGGGGCGCCCAGGACGAGCAATCGGTCGCAGTCGAAGTAAACGCCTCTTAACCCTCTGGCGGCCATAGATCAGCGTTCCAGAACGGGAGCTTGTAGGCGTATGGCGCGGGCGGCGCGGAAGACGGGTTTGGAGCTTGGGCTCCACATCGCAGGTCTGGCCTGGTCGCACCCCACCACCGCAAGGCTGCGCGGCGGTCTGGTGGCCGCCTCCGGCGTGGCGCTGGCCGTGGCGCTGGCCACCTATAACAGCGCCGATCCCAGCCTGAACGCCGCCTCCCTGACCCGGCCCATGAACGCCCTGGGCGGCGTCGGCGCGACCCTGGCCGACGTGGGTGTCCAGTCGCTGGGCCTGTGCGCCGGCGTGGCCGCCCTGCTGATGGTGATGTTCGGCCTCTATCGCGCCGTCTCGCCCGAGCCCGACCTCACCCGCGGCCATGTCCGCCGCCGCGCCCTGATCGGCGTTCTGGGGCTGCTGGCCCTGGCCGGCCTGCTCGCCGCCCCGCCCGCCCCGTCCGCCTGGCCGCTGGCCAAGGGCCTCGGCGGCTTCTGGGGCGACGGTCTGCTGGCCGCCGTCGCGGCCCTGTTGCATTTCGCCCGCCTGCCCGGCGCCCGCCTGATCGCCGCGGCCCTGCTGGCCGCCGGCGCCTTCTGGAGCCTGGGCTTCGCCCTGGGCGTCCGCCGCATCGACCTGACCGGAACCCTGACCTGGCTCGCCGAGACCCTGCGCCGCCACGCCGAGGCGCCGGAGCCCGAGCCGGAACCCGTCCGCGCCCCGCGCGCCGCCGCGGCCCGCCGCCCCAAGCCCGACCCGGAGCCGCGCATTCCCGCCGCCGCCCTGGATCCCGCGCCGATCCCCGCCGCGGTGAACATCGCCGGCCCGGCCCCGGAGATGGCGGACGAGGACGAACCCGACCTTCCCCCCGCCCCGGCCCCGGTGGCGATCCGCCAGCCCAAGGCCACGCCGAAGGAGTCCGGCCGCGAGCTGCGCGAGGCGCAAGGCGCCTTTGATTTCGTCCGCCCGACCGGCGGCTTCGCCCTGCCCGAGCTCGCCATGCTGGCCCGGCCCAAGCCCCGCGCCGCCCAGTTCGACGAGGGCGCCCTGCGCCAGAACGCCCAGCTCCTGGAGAGCGTGCTGGCCGAGTTCGGCGTGCGCGGCCAGATCGACCAGATCCGCCCCGGTCCCGTCGTCACCCTCTATGAGCTGGTCCCCGCCGCCGGGGTGAAATCGGCCCGGGTCGTGGCGCTGTCCGACGACATCGCCCGCTCCATGTCGGTCGCCGCCTGCCGCGTCGCCGTGGTGCCGGGCCGCAACGCCATCGGCATCGAGCTGCCCAATGCGCGGCGCGAGACCGTCTATCTGCGCGACCTCTTGGCCAGCGCGGAATACGAAAAGGCGAGCCAGGCCCTGCCCATGGCGTTGGGCGAGAACATCGGCGGCGAGCCCTATATCGCCGACCTGTCGAAGATGCCCCACCTCTTGATCGCCGGCACCACCGGCTCCGGCAAGTCGGTGGGGGTCAACGCCATGATCCTGTCGATCCTGTACCGCCTGCCCCCCGAGCAGTGCCGGTTCATCATGATCGACCCGAAGATGCTGGAGCTTTCCGTCTATGACGGCATCCCGCACCTGCTCGCGCCCGTCGTCACCGATCCGAAGAAGGCCATCGTCGCGCTGAAGTGGACCGTCCGCGAGATGGAGGACCGCTATCGGATGATGTCCAAGATCGGGGTCCGCAACGTCGCCTCCTATAACGAGCGCGCCAAGGAGGCCGCGGCCAAGGGCGAGCACTTCGAGCGCACCGTCCAGACCGGCTTCGATGATTCAGGCCGCCCGGTCTATGAGAGCGAGCGCATCGATCCCAAGCCCATGCCCTATCTGGTGGTGGTGATCGACGAGGTCGCCGACCTGATGATGGTGGCCGGCAAGGAGGTCGAGGGCGCCGTGCAACGCCTGGCCCAGATGGCCCGCGCCGCCGGCATCCACCTGGTCATGGCCACCCAGCGGCCGTCGGTCGACGTCATCACCGGCACCATCAAGGCCAACTTCCCGACCCGGATCTCCTTCCAGGTCACCTCCAAGATCGACAGCCGCACCATCCTGGGCGAGCAGGGCGCCGAGCAGCTGCTGGGCCAGGGCGACATGCTCTACATGGCCGGCGGCGGCCGCATCACCCGCCTGCACGGCCCCTTCGTCTCCGACGGCGAGGTCGAGGCCGTGGCCAAGTTCCTGCGCGACCAGGGCCAGCCCCAGTATCTGGAAGAGGTCACGGCCGGCGGCGACGAGGACGGCGAGGGCGGCGGCGACGGCATGGACGGCGAAGGCGGCTCGGGCGACGACCTCTATGATCGCGCGGTCGCGGTGGTCACCCGCGACAAGAAGGCCTCCACCTCCTACGTCCAGCGCCGGCTGCAGATCGGCTACAACCGCGCCGCCTCCCTGATCGAGCGCATGGAGAACGAGGGCGTGGTCAGCCCGGCGAACCACGCGGGCAAGCGCGAGGTCCTGGCGGGTCCGCCGCCCTAGGCTTGGCCTGACCCCGCGCCGGTGTATCTTCCGCCTCTGCCAAGAGGGGGCGCTTCGTGATCATCGAGCCACGCATCCGCGGTTTCATCTGCACCACCGCCCATCCCGGCGGCTGCGCCATGAACGTTCGCCAGCAGGTCGGCCATGTGACCGCCCAGGGCGGGATTCCCGGCATGGCCCGGCGGGTCCTCGTGCTGGGCTGCTCCGCCGGCTACGGCCTGGCCTCACGGATCACAGCCGCGTTCGGCGGCGGCGCGGACACGGTCGGGGTGTCCTTCGAGAAGCCGCCCAGCGAGACCAAGACCGCCACCGCCGGCTGGTACAACAACCGCGCCTTCGAGGCGGAGGCCGCCCGCGCCGGCCGCAAGGCGATCACCCTCGACGGCGACGCCTTCTCCGACGGGATGAAGGCCGAGACCATCGCGGCGATCGCCGAGCACCTCGGCCAGGTCGACCTCGTCGTCTATTCCATGGCGGCGCCGGTCCGCACCCATCCCAAGACCGGCGAGACCTTCCGCTCGGCCATCAAGCCCCTGGGCGAGCCGGTCACGGTCAAGACGCTCAACACCGACAAGGGCGAGGTGTTCGAGACCGAACTGGCGCCCGCCACGCCCGAGGAGACCGCCGGCACGGTGGCGGTCATGGGGGGCGAGGACTGGGAGATGTGGATCGCGGCCCTGTCCGAGGCCGGGGTCCTGGCGCCCGGGTTCCAGACCCTCAGCTACACCTATATCGGCTCCGAACTGACCTGGCCGATCTATTGGAAGGCCACCCTGGGCAAGGCCAAGGAGGATCTCGATCGCGCCGCCGCCGCGCTTCGCGCGCGCCATGGCGAGGACGCAGCCCGGGTTGTCTCTCTGAAGGCGGTGGTGACCCAGGCCTCCTCGGCCATCCCTGTCGTGCCGCTCTACGGGGTGGTGCTGTTCAAGGTGATGAAGGAGATGGGTCTGCACGAGGGCTGCATCGAGCAGATCGACCGCCTGTTCCGCACGGCGCTGCCGGGGCCCCCGCGCCTGGACGAGGCCGGCCGGCTGCGGCTGGACGACTGGGAACTCTCCGAACCGGTCCAGGCCGAGGTGAAGCGGCGCTGGGCCCGCATCTCCACCGAGACCCTGCCGGAGCTCGCCGACCTCGCGGGGTTCCGCGCCGACTTCCTGAAGATCTTCGGTTTCGGCCTGAGCGGGGTGGACTACACGGCCGAGCAGGATCCCCAACGGGTTCCGGCCATGGCGCCGCCCTAGGTGGTCAAGCCCGGCGCGGGCGCCACCCAGCGGTGAAATGCCGCAAAAAACAAGGTTCTAGTCGCGCGAACCAGCGCGACGGTAACCACCCCTCAATCTGGCGACAAATAGGGTTAATCTCCTTTTGGGGAGGAGCGCCGGCTTGAGGCGACTGTTGGACGACGGGCTGGATGAGCTCGCGGCGCGCAGCCATGAGGGCACAGCCGTGCGCCTGGCGGTCGGGGTCTGCGTCGCCGTCCTGGCGGCCCAGCTGATCGCCCCCTGGATCTGCGTCCTCTGGGTCGGGGTCCTGGTCCTGAACGAGGGCCTCAGCTGGCCGATCACACGCCGCCAGTTCAAGGGCCAGAAGGCCGGGATACGGCTGCGCCTCGCCCACCTGTTCATGCTGGCCCAGGGCTGCACGACCTGGATGGTGCTGGGCGGCGCCCTGTGGACCACCGGCATCGCGGAGGGCCAGGTGGTCGCGGCGATCCTGTGGCTGTCGGTCCTCTATTTCACCGAGACCAACGCCTATCAGTCGCCGATCGGATTCATCGTGGGCGGCGCCATCCCCGGCCTCGCCCTGCTGGCCTGGCTGACGGTCGCGCCCAATCCCGCGCACCTGCACATGCTGCCGGTGATCGGCATGCTGGTCCTGGCCATGGTCTTCGCCTCGGACGGCGTGTTCCGGGCCCTGGCCGCCCGGCGTCAGTTCGACGAGGCCCAGGCCAGGCTCAAGGCCTCCGAGGCCCAGTACCGGGTTCTGGCCGACAATGTCAGCGACGTCATCGCGCTCAACAGCCTGGACGGCCGGCGGATCTATCTGTCGCCCTCCATCGAGAAGGCCATGGGCTACAGCCCCGAGGAGTTGTTCCGGACCCAGAACTACACCTTCCTGCACCCCGACGACGCCGACTGGGTGCCGCGCGAGCTGGCCCGCCTGGCCCAGACCGGGGGGCAGATGACCCAGCGCTACCGGATCGTCCACCGGGACGGCCATCCGGTCTGGGTCGAGACCAATTTCGGCATCATCCCCGGCGAGGGCCCGGACGCCGAGACCATGATCATCTCGGTGTCGCGCAACATCGATTCCCGCGTCGCCCTGGAGGCCGAACTCACCGAGGCCCGGCGGCGCGCCGAGGCCGCGGCGGCGGCCAAGTCCGACTTCCTGGCCAATATGACCCACGAGCTGCGCACGCCGCTCAACGCCATCATCGGCTTCTCCGGCATTCTCGGGCGCTCGGACCGCCTGGGCCCCGAGGACGCCCGTCACGCGCGCCTGATCCATGACGCCAGCCAGAGCCTGCTGGAGCTGGTCAATGACGTGCTGGATTTCTCCAAGCTCGAGGCCGGGGCCGCCGAGCTGGAGGCCCACCCCTTCGATCCCGCGGAGATCGCCGCCTCGGTCACCAGCCTGCTGGCCGACCAGGCCCTGGGCCGCGGCCTGGATCTGCGGCTTGAGGTGCTGGGTCAGACCCGCCCGGTGATGGGCGACGGGGCGCGCATCCGCCAGGTGCTGATGAACTTCCTGTCCAATGCGATGAAGTTCACCAATGCCGGTTCGGTCGGGGTCCGCATGGAGCAGACGCCGGCCGGGGACGCGGGCGACCGCCTGAGGGTCGAGGTCACCGACACCGGGATCGGCGTGGCCCCCGATCAGATCGGCCACCTGTTCGACCGCTTCACCCAGGCGGACGCCTCGGTGTCGCGTCGCTATGGCGGCACCGGCCTGGGCCTGGCGATCTGCAAGCGCAACATCGAGCTGATGGGCGGAACGCTCGGGGTCGACAGCCAGCCCGGCGAAGGCTCGACCTTCTGGTTCGAGCTGACCCTTCCCCTGGCCGAGGACGCCGACGAGCCCGTGGCGGCGCCCTCGCCGGCGCCTGACGGACCGCTCCGGCTGCTGGTGGTCGAGGACGTGGCGGTCAATCGCGAGCTGATCCAGACCCTGCTGGCGCCCTTCGACATCGCCATCGAGACCGCCGAGAACGGCGTTCAGGCGGTCGAGCGGATGACCCACGGGACCTTCGACATCGTCCTGATGGACATTCAGATGCCGATCATGGACGGGCTGTCCGCCACCCGCGCGATCCGCGCCCTGCCCCAGGCCCAGGCGCGCACGATCCCGATCATCGCCATGACCGCCAATGTGCTGCCCGAGCAGGTCCGCACCTGTCTGGAGGCCGGCATGAACGATCATTTGGGCAAACCGATCAGCCCGGCGACCCTGCTTGAGACATTGTCGCGCTGGGCGCCCGCCTCCGAGGCGGCGCCGGAAGAGGCGACCTGACAAACGCCGGCGAGGGTCTAAGGTCGCCGCAGGTTCCGGAGCCCGCATGACCCAGTCCTTCAAGTTCGGCGCCCTTGCGCTCGCCGCCGCCCTGACCCTGGGCGCCGCCCCCCGTCCCGCCTTCGACCTCCTGATCCGCAACGCCGAGGTCTATGACGGCTCCGGCGGCGCGCCGTTCCGGGGCGAGGTCGGCGTCCGCGGCGATCGCATCGCCTATGTGGGCGCCCACGCGCCGGGCGGCGCGGTCCGCGAGATCGACGCCCACGGCAAGGCGCTGGCCCCCGGCTTCATCAACATGCTGAGCTGGGCCAATGAAAGCCTGATCGCCGACGGCCGCGGCCTGTCCGACCTGAAGCAGGGCGTCACCCTGGAGGTCATGGGCGAGGGCGACTCCATGGGCCCGCTGACGCCGGACATGCGCGCCCATGAGATCGCGCGCCAGGGCGACATCCGCTTCGACATCCCCTGGTCGACCCTGGGCGAATATCTGGCGTTCATGGAGAAGCGCGGGGTCTCGGTGAACCTCGCCTCCTTCATCGGCGCCGCCACGGCGCGGATCAATGTTCTGGGCGAGGGCGACGTGCAGCCCGACGCGTCCCAGCTGGCGGCCATGCGCGACCTGGTCCGCCAGGCGATGGAGGAGGGCGCGATGGGCGTCGGCTCCTCGATCATCTATGCGCCGGGCGCCTATGCGAAGACCCCGGAACTGGCGGCGCTCGCCACCGAGGCCGGGCGCTGTGGCGGCATCTATATCAGCCACATGCGCAGCGAGGGTGATCGGCTGATCGAGGCGGTCGACGAGCTGATCGACATCTCCAGGACCTCCGGCGCCCCGGCCGAGATCTATCACCTGAAGGCCGGCGGCCGGTCCAACTGGGACAAGCTTGACACCGCCATCGCCCATGTTGAGGCCGCCCGCGCCGCCGGCCAGCGGATCACCGCCGACATGTATGTCTATCCGGCCGGTTCCACCGGTCTCGATGCGGCCATGCCGACCTGGGTCCAGGCCGGCGGGGTGGAGCAATGGATCGCGCGGCTGAAGGACCCGGCGACCCGCGCCAAGGTCCTGGCCGAGATGCGCGCCGACAAACCCGCCTTCGAGAACCTGCTGCACCACGCCGGCGGCGAGGGGACCCTGCTGGTCGGCTTCAAGAACCCGGCGCTCAAGCCGCTCACCGGCAAGACCCTGGGCGAGGTCGCCAAGCGCGCGGGACCGGCGTCGAGGACACCGCCATCGACCTGGTGATCGAGGACGGCTCGCGGGTGCAGGTGGTCTATTTCCTGATGTCCGAGGCCAATGTGGCCAAGGAGACCGCCCTGCCCTGGATGAGCTTCGGCTCCGACGCCGGAGCGCTTGCGCCCGAGGGCGTGTTCCTGAAGTCCAGCACCCATCCCCGCGCCTATGGCAATGTCGCCCGCCTGCTCGGCAAGTATGTGCGCGAGGAGAAGACCCTGACCCTGGCCGACGCCGTGCGGAAGCTGTCCGCCCAGCCGGCGCACAATCTCGGCCTGCACGACCGGGGCCTGATCAAGACCGGCTATTTCGCCGACCTGGTGGTGTTCGACCCGGCGACCATCGCCGATCACGGGACCTATGAGAAACCCCAGCAGCTGGCGACCGGGGTCAGCGAGGTGGTGGTCAATGGCCAGCTCGCCCTGGTCGGCGGGGAACCGACGCCGGCGCGGCCCGGCCGGGTGGTGCGCGGCCGCGGCTGGACCGGCTGGAAGGACGGCGGCTGCCGCGGCGAGGCCAAGGACTGGACCTGGTAGGTCAGGCCGCCAGGGCGGGCTTCCGGGGCGCGCAGATCACCCCGCGGGCCGAGCCTTCCAGGAACCCGGTCAGGCGCGCGACCTCGGCGCTGCCGGGCGCCTCGGCCCGCGCCGCGGCGATGCGTTCGGCCAGCGCTCCGCCCCGCAGGAACAGGGTGCGATAGGCCCGCCGCAGGGCGGCGAGCGCAGCCGCGTCCAGGCCGGAGCGCTTGAGACCGGTGGCGTTCAGCCCGGCCAGCCGGGCGCGGTCCCCCTGGACCATGCAGAAGGGCGGAACGTCCTGGACCACCATGGCGCCGCCCGCCACGAAGGCCAGCGCCCCGATCCGCGCATGCTGATGCACGGCGGTCAGACCGCTGATCCAGGCCTGGTCCTCCACCTGGACATGGCCGCCCAGGGTCGCGCCATTGGCCATATGGATGTCGTTTCCGAGCCGGGCGTCATGGCCCACATGGGCGGCGGTCATCAGCATGTTGCGGTCGCCGATCCGGGTGGGCGTCCCCCCCGTCGAGGCGTTCACCGTCACCTGTTCGCGGAAGACGTTGTCGCAGCCGATCTCCAGGGCGCCCGCCTCCCCGGCCCAGTCGTCCGACTGGGGTCCGGCGCCGATCGAGGCGAACTGCAGGAAGCGGTTGCCGGCGCCGATCTGACTGGCGCCCTCGATCACCACGTGCGGCCCCACGATGTTGCCGGCGCCCAGCACGACCTGCGGCCCCAGATAGGCATAGGCGCCGATCCGGCAGCCGGGGCCGATCCGGGCGCCGGGCTCGATGACGGCGGTGGGATGGATGTCTGAGGCGCGTTCCATGGCCCGAGCCTAGGCGCGGGGCCGCCACGACCGAACTCAACTTGCGTGTCGGATTCTGTCAGGGTGGCGGCCGGACCCTCGACCGGAGCGCGGACCTTGGCCTTCGATACCCATCTGGCGGACCGCCTGCACGCCGTCACCCACGTCTTCGACCCGCCCCTGGGCGCCGGCGACGGGCCGAGCTTTGCGATCAAGGACCTGATCGATGTCGCCCATGTCCCGACCGGCGGCGGCGGCCGGGTTCCCCTGGACGCCGATCCCGCCCGCCACGCCGCCCCGGTCGAGCGCCTGCTGGAGGCCGGGTGGCGCGCGGTCGCCAAGACCCACACGGTGGAGCTGGCCTATGGCGGCTGGGGGACCAACCGGGCGGTGGGCGCGCCCTGGAATCCCTGGGACGCCGCTACCCATCGCTGTCCGGGCGGCTCCTCCTCAGGTTCGGCGGTCGCGGTGGCCGCCGGCCTGTGCGACCTGGCGCTGGGCACCGACACCGGCGGGTCGGTGCGCATTCCCGCCGCCGCCTGCGGTGTGGTGGGCCTGAAGCCGGGACGCGGCCTGGTCGCGACCCGGGGCGTGCGTGACCTGGCCCCCAGCCTCGACACCTGCGGGACCCTGGCGCGCAGCATCGCCCTGGCCGCCCGCGGCCTGGAGATCATCGCCGGGCCGGATGACGGGATCGCCGGGCGCGGCGGCTTCAGCGCCGAGGCCGCCCTCGCCACACCCGTTGAAGGGCTGAGGGTCGCCGCCTTGCCGCTTTCGGCCCTGGGCGAGGTCGAGCCTGAGGTCGCCCGCCTTTACGCCCAGGCCCAGGCGCGGCTGCGGGAAGCCGGGGTTCGGGTCGAGACCGCCGCCCCGCCCGAGCCCTTCGCCAGCTATCTGGAGCTCAACGGGACGATCATGGCCGCCGAGGGCTGGCGGGTGCGCGAGGGCCATATCGCCCGCAATCGGGCGGTCATGGATCCCTGGATCGTGCGCCGCTTCGAGGCGGGCCGGGAGATCGACGACGACGCCCTGGCGGCGGCCCATGTCCGCCGGACCGAGGACCAGGCCCGCTTCCACGTCTGGCTGTCGGGCTTCGACGCCCTCCTCTCCCCCACCTGCCCGATCGTCGCCGCGCCGCTCACCAGCGTCGACGAGACCCAGTCGCCGATGTCGCGCCTGACCCGCGCCGCCAACTATCTGGACCTGCCGGCCGCCAGCCTGCCCTGTGGCCTGACCGACCAAGGATTGCCCGTGGGCCTGCAGATCATGGGCCGGCCGCGCGACGAGACCACGGTGGTCGCCCTGGCCCAGGCCTTCGAACGGGTCTGTGGCTGGAACGGGCGCGGCCCGGACCTTTCCGGCTTCCGCTGAACGGGACCGGAACAGCCGGCTCAGCCCGCCGTTATCGCCCCCACCCTATTGACGCCGCGCGCGCCTGTAGATTTGTCCGCCCTGAAGGAGCCCGTTCATGAGCCTCACGCGACGCCATCTCGCCCTTGGCCTGGCCGCCTTGCCGGCGCTCGGCGGGACCGCCTTCGCCCAACGGCCCGCGCTCGCGCCCCTGTCGGCCGACGACAAGGCGCTGGTCGACAAGGCCGCCGCCTATCTGCAGGACCTGACCGAGGCCAAGGCCCGCTTCGTCCAGACCGACATGCGCGGGACCATGACCCAGGGCACGCTCTATCTGAAGCGGCCCGGCAAGGCCCGCTTCGCCTATGAGCCGCCGTCCGGCCTGCTGGTGGTCGCCGACGGCGCCAATGTCTCGATCGCCGATTCCCGCCTGAAGACCTTCGACCGCTATCCGCTGATGGCCACGCCGCTCTCGATCTTCCTGGCCCGGCAGATCCGCCTGGACCGCGGCATCGTCGTGCGCAGCGTCTCGCGCATGGCCGACGGCTTTTCGCTGACCGCCCGCGACGGCAAGAAGGAGGCCGAGGGCGAGATCACTCTCACCTTCTCCAACACGCCTTTTGCTTTGGTCGGCTGGTCGGTGACCGACGCCCAGGGCATGTCCACGCGCATCCGCCTGGTCGACCTGGAAAAGGCCCCCGGCCTGCCCCCGTCGCTCTTCGTGCTGAACGATCCGCGGCCCAAATCAGTCGGCCGCGCGCGAATGTGACAATTCAACAACACGCAAGTTTTCGCGTCTTGTTAATTGACTTTTCATTCTGCAGTGGCATTAATGCAACTCATGACGCCAGTGCGAGCCGGCGTGATCCGTGCCGGAACCTATCCCCTCCCGGCCGCGGCATGAGAGACATCACTGCGCCCGGGCTTCTCCAGTGCCCGGGCGTTTTCTTTTAGGCTAAAGCCTCTCGCATGCGCCTTCGCCTCTGCACCTGGAACGTCAATTCCGTCCGCCTGCGCGCCGAACAGGCCGCCCGTTTCGTGGCTGAGAACGCCCCGGATGTCCTGTGCATGCAGGAGATCAAGTGCCAGGAGGCCGAGTTCCCGCGAAAGGCCTTCGAGGAGATGGGCCTGCCGCACATCCGGCTGGCGGGGCAGAAGGGTTGGCATGGCGTCGCCATCGCCTCGCGCCTGCCGATCGAGGACGCGCCCGCCCTCGCGGTCTGCCGTGAGGGCCACGCCCGGGTGATCGGCGCAAAGGTCGCCGGGGTCGAGATCCAGAACTTCTACATCCCGGCCGGCGGCGATATACCGGACAGGGCCGCCAATCCCAAGTTCGACCACAAGCTCGACTTCTTCGAGAAGCTGACCGCCGAGATGGCGCGGCGGGATCCGTCGGCGCCGCTCGCCATCGTCGGCGACCTGAACGTGGCGCCTGGGGAATACGATGTCTGGAGCCACAAGCAGATGCTCAAGACCGTCAGCCATACCCCGCCGGAGATCGAGGCCATGGCGAAGCTGAAGTCCAGCCTCGGCTTCACCGACATCGTCCGCGAGGCGATCCCTGATCCGCAGAAGCTGTTCTCCTGGTGGAGCTATCGCGCCGCCGACTTCCGCGCCTCCAACCGCGGCCTGCGTCTGGACCACATCTGGATCTCGCCGGGCCTGAAAGAGGCCGCTCTGCGGCTTGGGGCGGCGGCCGCCCGGGTGCATGACGATGTCCGCGAATGGGAACGCCCCAGCGACCACGCCCCGGTCAGCGCCGACTTCGTGCTCTAGACCGCGTGCAGGCCGGTCGCGGCCGAGCCCACCGCCACGCCGAGACCGAAGGCGACCAGCATCAGGCCGGCCGCGGCGATCAGGCCAAGCGCGAACCCGAACAGCAATATGGCGTCTTCCGAGGTCTGGGGCCGACGGCGCGGGCGGCCGGGCGTGCGCCGCCAGATCTCTCCCCAGGACCAGGCCCTGCTGACAATGGGCTCCATGACCGCCTCCCGACGTCCTGCCTTGACGGGCAAGATAGGCGTCGCCTCCCGCGTGGGGCGAGTCAGCCTACGCCCAGAGCGGGCGCATAGTCGGGGTGCGGATCAAGTCCTCAGGGCGCCAGCCGATAGCCGCCGGCCTCGGTGAGCAGCAGCTTGGCGTTGGAGGGGTCGGGCTCGATCTTCTGCCGCAGCCGGTAGACGTGGGTCTCAAGCGTGTGGGTGGTGACCCCGGCGTTATAGCCCCAGACCTCGGCCAGCAGCTCCTCGCGGCTCACCGGCTTCTCGCCGGCGCGGTAGAGGTACTTCAGGATGTTCGTCTCTTTTTCCGTCAGCCGGATCTTTTTCTGCGACTGGTCGATCAGCAGCTTGGCCGACGGCCGGAACTCGTAGCCGCCCAGGTGGAAGACCGCGCCCTCCGACTGCTCGTGGCTGCGCAGCTGGGCGCGGATCCGGGCCAGCAGCACGGCGACCTTGAACGGCTTGGTGACATAGTCATTGGCCCCGGCGTCGAGCCCGCGGATGGTGTCGTCGTCGGTGTCGGCGGCGGTGAGCATGATCACCGGGCAGGTGACGCCCTTGATCCGCATCTGCCGGCAGGCCTCGCGGCCATCCATGTCCGGCAGGTCGACATCCAGCAGGATCAGATCCGGCCGCCGCTCCACGGCCTCGCGCACGCCGTCCGTGGCGGTCGCCGCCTGGTGGACCTGGAATTCATCATGGAGTTCGAGCTGCTCGGCGAGTTCGCCGCGCAGATCGTCGTTGTCATCGACAACGAGCAGGGTCTTGCGTTGTGCCATGGGCGGAAACATGCACCGTGTCGGGCTTTCCCGCCAATCCTTCGAGGGGCTTAGGGCGTGATCTTCACGGCGATGTCAGATGGACGCTTCGATCTGGACGGGCGCTGGACCCGCTGCGCCCTGGGCAAGGGAGGGGTGAAGACGGCGGAGGCCAAGCACGAGGGCGACGGCGCCTCCCCTCTGGGGACCTGGACGCTCCGGCGCATTCTCTACCGGCCCGACCGCGGCCCGCCGCCGCTCACCGCCCTGCCCGCCCAGGCCATCGGCCCGGACGACGGCTGGTGCGACGCCCCGGCCGACCCGGCCTACAACACCCCGGTCCGCCTCCCCTACCCGGCCAGCGCCGAGCACCTGTGGCGCGAGGACCATGTCTACGACCTGATCGGGATCCTGGCCTATAACGACGACCCGCCGGTTCCCGGCAAGGGTTCGGCCATCTTCCTGCACATCGCCCGCGACGGCTATTCGCCCACCGAAGGATGCGTGGCCCTGGCCCGCGAGGACCTTTTGGAACTGCTGAAGAAGGCCCGGCCGGGCGACGCCGTGGCGATCGTTCAGGCCTGAGCAGCCGGCGCCCGCCCGCCGAACAGGGCCGAGCCCACCCGCACGCTGGTCGCGCCGAAGCGGACGGCGGTCTCGAAATCGTCGCTCATGCCCATGGAGAGTTTCGCGATCCCGTTGCGTGCGGCGAGGGCGGCCAGCAGGGCGAAGTGCGGGCCGGCCGGTTCGCCCACCGGCGGGATGCACATCAGTCCCTCGATCTCGAAGCCATGGGTCTTGCGCAGATCGGCGACGAAGGCGTCGGTCTCGGTCGGGATCACCCCGGCCTTCTGAGGCTCCTCGCCAGTATTGACCTGGACATAGAGCCGGGGCGCCTTGCCCTGTTTCTGGATCTCTTCGGCCAGCGCCCGGGCGATCTTCTCGCGATCGACGCTTTCGATGACGTCGAAGAAGGCGACCGCATCCCGCGCCTTGTTCGATTGCAGGGGGCCGATCAGCCGCAGCTCGATCTCCGCCCGGCGCTCGGTCCAGCGCTCCATGGCTTCCTGAACCCGGTTCTCGCCGAACACCCTCTGTCCCGCAGCCAGGACCGGCGCGACCTTGTCCCAAGCCTGTTGCTTGGAGACCGCGACCAGGGTCACATCCGCCGGCGCCCGACCGGCCGCTTCGGCGGCGCGGGCGATGCGGGCGAGCACGTCGTCGAGAGCGGGGGACGCGGACATTTCGGGTTCAGGCTTCTGGTCGGTGGCGAGGACGGCGCAAGCCTTAAGGCGCATGGCGGCCGCGCGAAAGCCCCTGCCCGCCCTGCTGGCCTTCACCGATCCGAGCCGCACCCCCGACGTCCTGGCTCTGGCCAGGTCCCTGCCCCGCGGCGCGGCCCTGGTCTATCGCGCCTTCGGGGCGCCGGACGCCCTTGCGGTGGCTCGGGCCCTGAGGGCGATCACCCGGGTCCGGGGCGTGACGCTGCTGATTGGCGCGGACGCGGGCCTCGCGGTCCGGGCCGGGGCGGACGGCGTCCATCTGCCGGAGCGGCTGGCCCATCGGGCCGCAGCGCTGAAGCGCGCCCATCCCGGCTGGATCGTCACGGCGGCCGCCCACGGTCCGCGGGCGAGCCGGGTGCGGGCCGACGCCCTGGTGGTCTCGGCGATCTTTCCCTCGCGCAGCCCCTCGGCGGGCCCGCCCCTGGGACCGGTCCGACTGGCGATCCTGGCGCGGCGCGCGATCGCGCCGGTCTACGCCCTGGGCGGGGTTAATGACAAAACAGCCCGCAGGCTGTTGCCTACGGGCGTGATCGGCATAGCGGCCGTGGAGGGCCTTAGAACTTGAAGGCGGTCTCGAGCTTGACCCGCGGCGCGCTGTCCTGCGGTTCAGTCTGCTTGTAGTTCGGCGCGACCTTGTCGCCCAGGGCCACGGCCCCGCCGATGCGGAGCGACGGCGTGACGCGGAAATAGGCGCCGGCCTGAATGTCGTTCCATTGCGCGTCCCGCCCGACCGGTTGGTCGAGGTTCAGCGTAACCCCCCAGCGCCCCTTGCGCGCGTCCCACTTCAACGACTTGGTCCCTTGCGGGGCCAGGGTCGAAACGTCGCTGCGCACGGTGAAATCGGTGGTCTTCTTCGCGGAGTCGGCATGCGCCGAGGACGCCGCGCCCGCGAGGAGCGCCGCACCCAGCAACGAAATGACCGTCCGGTAGGACATGACCACCTTCATGGGCCCCCATAGCCCCGACCCCGCCGTTTCGGGCGAGACCGTCGATTGGGCTTAGTCTTCCGCAGACCGCGGGGTCAACAGGTTCAGACGTCGCACCGGTCACATTGGTACGGTTCGCTCGCTTATGTGGCGACCATGCCACGCGATTCCTGTTTGGAGGTTCAAGAGCCGTTGTTATAGAGGGCACGGCGCGGGGCGGCGCCGCGCGGCGAAACCACCGACGCGGATCAACTGTTGGGAGCGGATACATATGCCGTTTGTGCGCGGAGTCTGGATGCGGGGCGTTGCGGCCGGGGTGTTGGCCCTGAGCGTGGCGACGCTTGGCGCCTGCTCAAGTGGTTCGGGACCCCGGACCTACCAGACCCAGAAGCCGGGCGGCTTCAGCCTTTTCCATATGGGCGGCGGCGGCGGCAAGGCCTCGACCCCCAGCGACCAGCCCGCCATCGGCGTCAACGGCTATCTCTGGCGCGCGACCCTGGACACCCTGTCCTTCATGCCGCTGGCCTCGGCCGACCCCTATGGCGGCACGGTGATCACCGACTGGTACACCAATCCGGAAAAGCCGGACGAGCGCTTCAAGTGCACCGTCTACATCCTGGACTCGCGCCTGCGCGCTGACGGCCTGAAGGTCGCGGTGTTCAAGCAGTCCAAGGACGCGAGCGGAACCTGGGTCGACACCGCCACGGCCGGCCAGACCGAGACGGATATCGAAAACGCCATCCTGACCCGGGCCCGGCAGCTTCGACTCTCGAACATCCGGGGCTGACGCTCCCGCGCGTTCGGGCGATTTCACGCAAACACCGGTCGAACGCGCGCCCGCCCGCCGGGCCGCGCGTTTTACCGTGCGCGCCTGGTTTCCCTAGACCCTGAAACCACGCTAAAGCCTGCCCATGGCCCGCTACAATCCCAAAGAGACCGAGCCCAAATGGCGTAACGCCTGGGCCGAGGCTGACGTTTTCCGCGCCGACCCGCCGTCGAGCGGCCGGCCGAAATACTATGCGCTGGAGATGTTCCCCTATCCGTCGGGACGTCTGCACATGGGCCATGTGCGCAACTATGCGCTCGGCGACGTCAAGGCCCGCTACATGAAGGCCAAGGGATTCAACGTCCTGCACCCCATGGGCTGGGACGCCTTCGGCCTGCCGGCGGAGAACGCGGCCATGGAGCGCGGCGTCGATCCGCGCGCCTGGACCTATGACAACATCGCCAAGATGCGGACCGAGCTGAAGCAGCTGGGCCTGTCCATCGACTGGAGCCGCGAGTTCGCCACCTGCGACGAGGCCTATTACGGCCAGCAGCAGGCCTGGTTCCTGGACCTGTGGACGCGCGGCCTGGTCTATCGCCGCGAAGGCGTCGTCAACTGGGATCCGATCGACCAGACCGTGCTGGCCAATGAGCAGGTGGTCGACGGCCGGGGCTGGCGCTCCGGCGCCGTGGTCGAGAAGCGCAAGCTGAACCAGTGGTTCCTGCGCATCACCGACTATGCCGACGACCTGCTGGACGGGCTGAAGACCCTGGATCGCTGGCCGGACAAGGTCCGGACCATGCAGGAGAACTGGATCGGCCGCTCCAAGGGCCTGAGGTTCGCGTTCAAGTTCGCGGACAAGGTTCCGGCCGGGTTCGAAAGCGGGCTGGAGGTCTACACCACCCGTCCCGACACCCTGTTCGGGGCGAGCTTCGCCGGCATTGCGCCCGACCACCCCCTGGCCGAGCAGATCGCCGCCGCCGATCCCAAGGCCGCGGCCTTCATCGCCGAATGCCGGCGGGGCGGGGCGTCCGAGGCCGAGATCGAGACCGCCGAGAAGATCGGCTACGACACCGGCCTGACCGTCGCCCACCCGTTCGACCCCGACTGGAAGCTGCCGGTCTGGATCGCCAATTTCATCCTGATGGACTACGGCACGGGCGCGATCTTCGCCTGCCCCGCCCACGACCAGCGCGACCTGGACTTCGCCCGCAAGTATGGCCTGCCGGTCAAGCCGGTGGTCCTGCCGGCCGGCGAGGACCCGGCGACCTATCAGGTCGGAACCGAGGCCTATGTCGGCCCGGGCAAGATCTTCAATTCCCAGTTCCTGGACGGCCTGGAGATCGAGGCGGCCAAGGCCGAGGCCATCGCCCGCATCGAGGCTCAAGGCGCGGGCAAGGGCGCCACCGTCTTCCGCCTGCGCGACTGGGGCGTCGCCCGTCAGCGTGGCTGGGGCTGCCCGATCCCGGTGGTCCATTGCGACAAGTGCGGCGTGGTCGCCGTACCCAAGGACCAGCTGCCGGTCGCCCTGCCGCTGGACCTGGACTTCTCCAAGCCCGGCAACGCGCTCGCGCGGCACCCGACCTGGAAGACCACCACCTGTCCGACCTGCGCCGGCCCCGCCCAGCGCGAGACCGACACGCTGGACACCTTCGTCGACAGCTCCTGGTATTTCGCCCGCTTCACCGATCCGACCGCGCCCGAGCCGATCAGCCACGAGGCGGCCGACTACTGGATGCCGGTGGACCAATATGTGGGCGGGGTGGAGCACGCGGTGCTGCACCTGCTCTATTCGCGCTTCATCACCCGCGCCCTGTCCGACGAGGGCATGTTGAGCGTGAAGGAGCCTTTCACCGGCCTGTTCACCCAAGGGATGGTCACCCACGAGACCTATCGCCGTCAGAGCGGCGAATGGCTGGAGCCGGCCGACGTCGAGATCACCGCCGAGGGCAATATCCGCCGGGCGGTCATGGTCGACAGCGGCGAGCAGATCATCATCGGCGACGTCGAGAAGATGTCGAAGTCCAAGAAGAACACGGTCGCGCCGGAAGAGATCTTCGACGTCTATGGCGTCGACGCCGCGCGCCTGTTCGTCCTGTCCGACAGCCCGCCTGAACGCGACACCCAGTGGACCACGGGGGGCGTCCAGGGCGCCTGGCGTTTCGTCAACCGGGTCTGGGACGAGTTCGACAGTCAGCCCGAAGCGGCGCCCGCCGCCGACATCGAAGGTGACGACGCGGCCAAGGCCGTCCGCCGCGCCTCGCACCGGCTGATCAAGGCCATGACCGAGGCCATCGAGACCTTCCGGTTCAATTCCGGCATCGCCCGGCTGTATGAGTTCCTGAACACCCTGAAGGAGCACAAGGCGGAGGGCGCGAGCCCCGCCCTGCTGGCCGCCCGCGCCGAGGCCCTGTCGGCCTTCGCCCGGCTGATCTCGCCCTTCACCCCCCACCTGGCGGAAGAATGCTGGGCGCGGATCGGCGGAACCGGCATGGTGGTCAACGCCCCCTGGCCGGACTTCGACCCCGCCCTGACCGAGGACGCGGTGCGGATCCTGCCGGTGCAGGTCAATGGCAAGCGCCGGGGCGAGATTTCGGCCCCGCGGGCGCCGAACCGGCGGATGTGGAGAAGTTGGTGCTTGACGATCCCGAGATCACACGGCGCCTTGAGGGCCTGACCATCCGCAAGGTGATCGTGGTCAAGGACCGCATCGTCAACATCGTGGCCGCGTGAGGATGATGACCCGAAACCCGCTCTCCGCCCTGGCGACCGCCGCCGCCCTCCTGGCCACGGGCGTCAGCCTGCAGGCCTGCGGCTTCACCCCGCTCTATGCGACACCGGGCGTCTCCAGCGCGCTGTCCTCGGTGCATGTCACCACGCCGGAAGGCCGGGTCGGCGAGCTGATCCGCGAGCATCTGGACGACGCCCTGGCGCATAACCCCAGCGCGCCTTCGACCTATCGCATGGACCTGCAGCTGGGCGAGCAGCGCTATCCGCGGGGCGTGCGGGTCGACAACGTCGCCACCCGCTACGAATACGTGCTGACCGCCGTCTACACCCTGGTCTCCAGCGCCACCGGCGCGACGGTGAAGACCGGCCGGGTGCGGGTCGAGGTGACCTACGATTCCGCCGACCAGCCCTATGCCTCGATCGCCGCCCAGCAGGACGCCCAGGACCGGGCGTCGGAAGAGGCCGCGCGCAAGATCGAGCTGGAGCTCGCCACCTGGCTCGCCAAGCCGAAGACGGCCAAGAAGCCCTGAGGGCAGGGGATGATCCTCAGCCGCCGGCCTGATATCGAGCGCTTCCTGGGGCAGCCGGACAAGGAGATCCGCGCCGCCCTGATCTATGGCCGCGACATGGGGGTGGTGCGCGACCGCGCCAACCAGCTGAGCCTCAAGGTCTGCGACCGGCCGGACGACCCCTTCGACACCGCGCTGCTGACCGATGTCGACATCGAGGCCGAGGCCGGCCGGCTGGAGGGCGAGCTCGCGGCCCAGTCGATGATGGGCGGCCGCCGGCTGGTGCGGCTGAAGCTCGGCTCCGACAAGGTGGGGCCCGACCGCACGGCCGCCGAGGCCCTGGCCCGGCACATGGCGGGCGAACTCAATCCCGACGCCTTCTACCTCATCGAGGCCGGCAATCTCGGCCGCGAGTCGGGCTTGCGCAAGGCCGCCGAGAAGGCGCCGGGCTGCGCGACCATCCCCTGCTATGAGGATGAGCCTGGGGATGTGGCCCGCCTCGTCCGCGAGACCCTGGCCAAGGACAATGTCTCCCTCACCTCGGACGCGCTCGCCATGTTCGTGGCCCGCATGCCCAAGGAACGCGGTGTGGCGCGCCAGGAGATCGAGCGCCTGGCCCTGTTTCTCGGCCCGGGCTCGGGAATCTCGGCCAATCCCAAGGACCTTGAGGACTTCCTGGGCGTGGAACCCGAAGCCTCGCTGTCCGACGCCGCCGCCGACGCCTTCGGCGGACGCCTGGGCGAGGCCCAGCAAGGGCTCCGCCGCGCGGCCCAGGAAGGGGAGGCGGGTCCCGCCGCCGTCCGGGCCATCGGAACCTATCTCGGCCGGTTGCGCCGCACCCTGACCCTGGCCAAGAGCGGCGCCGGCCTGCAGGAAGCGGCCAAGGCGTCGGGCGTGTTCTGGAAACAGGAGCGGGAGTTCCTGCGCCAGGCCCGCAGCTGGACGCTCGCCGAACTCGACAAGCTGCAGCCCGAAGTGCTCGCCGCCGACAAGGCCTGCAAGACCGCGGGATCACCCGACAGCCTGATCGCCGAACGCCTGGCCCTGCAGATCGCCGGCCGGGCCCGTCGACTGGGGCTCTGACTTGGCCCCGGACGGCTTCCAGACGGCGAGCCGGCTGGCGCAGGAGGGTCAGTTCGCCGCCGCCGAGCAGGCCGCGCGACGTTTCGCCCGGGACAATCCGCGCCACCCCGGGGTGTTCAGCCTGCTGGGGAGGTTGGCGGCCGACGGCCGCGCGGAGGAGGCGCTCGCCGCCTATGACCAGGCCCTGGCCCTTGCGCCGGATCATGCGCCGACGGTGAGCAATCGGGCCCAGGCCCTGCGGGCGCTCGGCCGGTCCGCGGAGGCCCTGGCGGCCTATGACCGGGCGCTGACCCTGAAACCCGACTACGCGGTCGCCTGGTGCAATCGGGCCGAGACCCTCTGCGCCCTGGACCGGGCGGAGGAGGCGGTCGAGTCCGCGGACCGGGCCGTCGCCCTCGATCCCACCCTGGCCGAGGCGCACGCCAACCGGGCCCAGGCCCTGAACGCCCTGGGGCGACACGCCGACGCCCTGGCCGCCGCGCAACAGGCGCTCACCCTCCGTCCCGCCGCCCCCCGCGCCTTGCGTCACGGAGGCGACGCCCTGACCGGTCTGGGTCGCAGCGCCGAGGCCGAGCAGGCCTATTGCCAGGCCCTGTCCCTCGCGCCGAGGCTCGCCGAGGCCTGGATCGGGCGCGGCCTCGCCCGTCAGGCCCAGGGCCGTCACGCAGAAGCCCTGGCCGATCTCGATGAGGCGGTCCGTCTCGACCCGGATTCCGCCGACAGCCGTTATCACCGCGGCCTGCTGCGGCTGATGACTGGCGATTTCGCCGGGGGCTGGGACGATTATGAGCACCGCTGGGGGCGGGAGGGCTTTCTTCGACGCTCAGCGCCGGCCCGGCTCGTGGCCCTGCGCGATCAACTCCGCATCCGCGCCGCGCCCGCGGATCTCGCAGGCCGCAAGGTGCTGGTCGTGGGGGAGCAGGGGATCGGCGACCAGGTGATGTTCGCCAGCCTGCTGGTCGATCTCGCGCGGGACGCGGCGGAGATCACCTGCGTCTGCGATCCCCGGCTCCTGCGCCTGTTTCGCCATTCCTTCCCGCAGATCGCCTTTGTCGGTCTCGACCGCCTCGGCGCAGTGGAGACGGCCGGCTTTGACGAAATCCTGCCCCTGGGAGGGCTGGCCTACGCCTATCGGCAGGGGCGCTCGGCCTTTCCAGGCGCGCCCTATCTGTCGCCGAGCCCGGAGGTGGTCGCCAGGTGGCGCGCGCGCCTGGGGCCGGGGAGACCGAAAATCGGGGTGTCCTGGCGCGGGGGCACGGATCTGACCGGGGCCGCGGGACGTTCCCTGTCCCCCGAGGCGCTCGCGACCTTGATCTCCATCAAGGGCGTGACCTGGGTCAGTCTGCAGTATGGCGACACCGCGCCGGTCGAGGCGCGGCAGGCAGGCGGTGACGCCGTCACCGTCTTTCCGGCGTCGGAGATCGACGATTTCGAGGACCTAGCCGGCCTGGTCATGAGCCTCGACCTGGTGGTGTCGGTCCAGACCGCCTTGATCCATTTGACCGGCGCCCTGGGCCAGCGCTGCCTAACCCTGATCCCGAGCGCGCCGGAGTGGCGATATGGCGCGACGGGAGCGACCATGCCCTGGTACAGCTCGGTGGAACTATGCCGCCAAACGACGCCCGGGGACTGGAACGGTCCGTTCGATCGCGTCGCCGCCGCGGTCCGCGCTGCAAGAGAGTCTGTCTGAATGCTCAATATCTATATCGGCTACGACAAGAACGAGATCGTCGCCTACCACGCCCTTTGCCAGAGCATTCTGGAGACCGCGTCGCAACCCGTCCGCATGACGCCGATCAATCTGCGCAACCTGACCCAGGTGTTCACCCGCGACCGCAACACCCTGCAGTCCACCGAATTCTCGATGTCCAGGTTCCTGACGCCCTGGCTGTCGAACTACGAGGGTTGGTCGCTGTTCATGGACTGCGACATGCTGGTGCGGGCCGACCTGGCCGAACTCTTCGCCCTGGCCGATCCGGCCTATGCGGTCATGGTCTGCAAGCACCTCTATGAGCCGAGCGGCGACGTGAAGTTCCTCGGCAACGTCCAGACGCGCTACGCCAAGAAGAACTGGTCGAGCGTCATGCTGTTCAACAACGACCGCTGCCGGGCGCTGACGCCCGACTATGTGAACACCGCCACCGGCCTGGAGCTGCACCAGTTCAAATGGCTGGAGGACGACAGCCTGATCGGCGGCCTGCCGCTGGAGTGGAACTGGCTGGTCGGGGAGTACCCGTACGAGGACAAGGCGAAGATCGCCCACTACACCCTGGGCGGCCCCTACTTCCCCGCCTATCGCGACACGGACTACGCCGATGAGTGGCGGGCCGTCCGCGACCGCACCTTCTCAGCCAAGGAAGACTGAGAACGCTTCTCGCCCGCCTGATGGGCGAGGGGAGGGCGGTATTTGTACGCGCCTGTCAAATCACGGCGGGGCGTGTGGGGCTAGGGCCTCCAGGGGCCGAAAATCGGGTGTTTGCGGCCGCTCGTACCTGTTCCGATTTCTCTCGATTCCAGAACCGGTTAGGGCCGAAAACCCGCTTATCCACAGGCTGTTCTGGCGAACCGGCCGCACTCGGCTACGGTTCTCGGGCTTCTGTGCGCCACAGAGGCGATTTCAGAAGCCCGATTTTCAGGCCTTGGTGAGCCGGCGGCAGACCTCGTCCAGCTGCTCGAGGGTGGCGTAGCGGATGCGAAGTTCGCCGACCCCACCGCGGTCGAGCACCTCGACCTTGAGACCCAGCACCTCCGACAGGTCGACCTCCAGGGCCTGGGTGTCGGTGTCCTTGGCAAGCGGCGCCTTGGCCGACTTCGGCGCGGGCGCCGGGCCGCCGGCCGCCTTGCGGGCCAGGGCCTCGGTCTCGCGGACCGACAGGCCGCGGGCGATGACCTGCTCGGCGAGCGCCACCGGATCGGGCGCGCTGAGGATCGCCCGGGCGTGGCCCGCGCTAATCTGGCCGTTCAACACATAGTCGCGAACCTCGGGCGGCAGGTTCAGCAGGCGGACCGCATTGGCGACATGGGCGCGGCTCTTGCCGACGGCGTCGGCGACCTCGCCATGGCTGCGGCCGTGGATCTCGACCAGCTGCTGATAGGCGCTGGCCTCTTCGATCGGGTTCAGCGCGGCGCGCTGGACGTTCTCGATGACCGCGATCTCCAAGACCTGGGCGTCGTCCAGCTCGCGAACCAGGGCCGGCAGCTCATGCAGGCCGGCCTTCTGGCTGGCGCGCCAGCGGCGTTCACCGGCGACGATTTCGAAGTGGCCGTCCATGTCGGGGGCGGCGCGCACCAGGATCGGCTGCAGCACGCCCTTCTCGCGGATCGAGGCGGCGAGCTCCTCGATCTCAGCCTCCGCGAAGACCCAGCGGGGCTGCTTCTCATTGCGGTGGATCAGCTCGATCGGAATGTCGCGCAGGCCGGCCGCCGCGGCGGCACCGCCCGTAACCGGCGTCTCTTCGACCTCGCCCAGCAGGGCCGAGAGCCCCCGGCCCAGTCCGCGTTTCTCTGCCATCATAGGATCCTCAGGCGGCTTGGGCGCGGCGATCGCGCTCGCGCACCACCACTTCGCGGGCGAGCTTCAGATAGGCCTGGCTGCCGGCGCATTTCAAATCATAGACCAGGGCGGGCTTGCCGTAGCTCGGCGCCTCCGACACCCGGACATTGCGGGGGATGACGGTCTGATAAACCGTCTGGCCGAAGTGGCTGCGCACGTCACTGGCCACCTGTTCGGACAGGCTGTTGCGCCGGTCGTACATGGTCAGCACCACGCCCTGGATCTCCAGGTTCGGATTGAGGCTGCCGCGCACCAGCTCGATGGTCCGCATCAGCTGGCTGAGGCCTTCGAGGGCGAAGAACTCGCACTGCAACGGCACCAGGACGGCGTCGGCGGCGGCCATGGCGTTGACCGTCAGGAGGTTGAGCGACGGCGGGCAGTCGATCAGCACATAGGTGTATTCGCCCGACTGGCGGATCGGATCGATCGCGTCGCGCAGCTTGAAGGAGCGGCGGGCCTGCTGGCCCAGCTCCAACTCCACCCCGGACAGGTCCGGATCGGCCGGCACCAGGTCGAGACCCGGCAGCTCGGTCTTGACCACGGCCTGGGTGATGGGGGTCTCGCCCATCAGCACGTCATAGAGGGTGGTCTTGCGCTGGGCGTGGCGGATGCCGAGCCCCGTCGAGGCGTTGCCCTGGGGATCGGAATCGATCAGCAGCACCTTTTCCCCGACGGCGGCGAGCGCCGTGCCGAGATTGATGGCCGTGGTGGTCTTGCCCACCCCGCCCTTCTGATTGGCGATCACCAGCACGCGTAGGGCGCGTTTTCCCGGTTCAGACTTAACGGCCACGGCCCAGCCTCCTAACGCGCACGATCTGGCCTCTCACATCACTCAAGCTGGGCAATACTTCGGCCTCGAAATCCCAAGATTTAGCTGCATCGTCCAATTCGGCCGCAACATCTTGTCCCTTTAGGAACAGTGCCACCGCGCCACGCTGCAGGTAGGGCCGGCTATACCCAAGCAATCGCGAGAGGGGCGCGCAAGCCCGAGCCGTGACGATATCCACAGCCAGTGACAAGTCTTCCGCACGAGAATTATGAACGGTCGCCGGAAGCGCCAATCCATCGACCACTTCGGTCAGAAAGCGGCAGCGCTTGGCCATGGATTCCACCAGATGGACGTGGAAGCCTGGACGGCTTTTCCCGAGGATCGCCAGCACGATGCCCGGCAATCCTGCGCCCGTTCCGAGGTCGGCCCAGGTGAGCGCCTCGGGCGCCAGGGGCAGGATCTGAGCGGAGTCCCAGGCGTGCCGCGACCAGAAGATATCTAGCGTCGCGGGACCCACCAGGTTCATCCGCTGGTTCCAATCGACCAGGTATGACCGGTATTGCTCAAGGTCGGCGAGGGCCTGGGCGTCAGCCCCCGTCACCGCGGCGAAGCTCGCGGCGTCGGTCACCACGGGGAGGACCGGATCAGGCTGCGGTGCGGCGACGGACATGGGCCAACAGGGCTGAGAGGGCGCCGGGGGTCACGCCCTCGATGCGGGCGGCCTGGCCAAGGGTCAGGGGGCGGACGGCGATCAGCTTCTCGCGGACCTCGTTGGAGAGGCCGCCGACCGCGCGATAGTCGAGTTCCGGGTCGAGGCGCAGGTCCTCGTCGCGACGGAAGGCCTGGGCGTCGGCCGCCTGGCGGTCCAGATAGCCGGCATAGGCCGCGTCGATCTCGATCTGCTCACGAATCTGGGGCGCCCAGTCGGAAAGCTCCGGCCAGATCCGGGCCAGATCCTCGAAGGCGATCGTGGGATAGGCGAGCAGCTGGGTCACGTCCCGGCGCTGGCCATCCGCCTTCACCGGCAATCCGGCCTTGTCGGCCTCATTCGGGGTGAGGGTCAGAGCGGCGGCGCGGGCGCGGGCGGCGGCCAGCGCCTGGGACTTGGCGGTCCAGGCGGTTTCACGTGCGTGGCCCACCAGGCCGAGCGCCAGACCACGGTCGGTCAGGCGCTGGTCGGCGTTGTCGGCACGCAGGGACAGGCGGAATTCCGCCCGGCTGGTGAACATCCGATAGGGTTCGGTGACGCCCCGGGTGACCAGGTCGTCAATCATCACCCCGATATAGGCCTCGTCCCGGCCAAAGATGGCCGGTTGGGACCCGCCTGCGGCGCGGGCGGCGTTCAGGCCGGCGACCAGGCCCTGGGCGGCGGCCTCCTCATAGCCCGTGGTGCCGTTGATCTGGCCGGCCAGATAGAGACCGGGCAGGCGCTTGACCTCCAGAGCCGGCGAAAGCTCGCGCGGATCGACGTAATCGTACTCGATCGCATAGCCGTAGCGTTTCACGTGCACGGCCTCGAGGCCCGGAATGGTCCGCAGGAACAGATCCTGGGTCTCCGGCGACACCGAGGTCGAGATGCCGTTGGGATAGACCGTGTCGTCGTCCAGGCCCTCAGGCTCCAGGAAGATCTGATGGCTGGTCTTGTCGGCGAACCGGACCACCTTGTCCTCGATGGACGGGCAGTAGCGGGGGCCGCGGCCATTGATCCGGCCGCCATAGACCGCCGACTCCGACAGCCGCTCAGCGATGATCTTGTGGGTCTCTTCCGTCGTGAAGGTCACGCCGCAGGCGATCTGGCGCGTGGTGATCCTGTCGGTCAGGAAGGAGAAGGGGACCGGATCGGCGTCCGCCTCCTGGGTTTCCAGCCGGTCCCAGGCGATGGTGGTCCCGTCCAGGCGCGCCGGGGTGCCGGTCTTCAGCCGCCCCATGCTGAGGCCCAGGCTGTAGAGCCGGTCGGACAGGCCGATGGCCGGCGCATCACCGACCCGCCCCGCCGGGGTGCGGGTGTCGCCGAGGTGAATGATCCCCTTCAGGAAGGTGCCCGTGGTCAGCACCACACGGCCGGCGGCATAGGTTTCACCGGTCGCGCCGACCACGCCGGCCACCTGGCCGTCCTTGATCACCAAGTCCTCGACCGCTTCGGCCCGAATGGTGAGGTTCGGCGTGGCAGAAAGCTCCGCCTGCATGGCCTGGCGATAAAGCTTGCGGTCGATCTGAGAGCGGGGTCCCCGCACTGCCGCGCCCTTGGAGCGGTTCAGCATGCGGAACTGGATGCCGGCGACATCGGCCAGACGGCCCATGACCCCGTCCAGGGCGTCGATCTCGCGGACCAGATGGCCCTTGCCCAGGCCGCCGATGGCCGGGTTGCAGCTCATCTCGCCGATGGTTTCGAGCTTGTGGGTCAGGAGCAGGGTGCGCGCGCCGAAGCGGGCGGACGCCGCCGCCGCCTCGCAGCCCGCATGGCCGCCGCCGATGATGATCACGTCCCAGACGCTCAAGGTCTCGCCCTCATCCACCCCATATGGGCGGGCTGGTCCTATAGCGGAAGGCGCGCGGGGTTTCACGTGAAACCGAGAGATTCAGGCGGGGAATGGACGAGTATGGGTCGTGGCGGGGATTACCCCTCACCCTGACCCTCTCCCGGCAAGCGGGGAGAGGGGACAGTTTGGCGCTTCAGGCCTGGGCCTGCTCCCTCGCCCCGTTTACGGGGAGAGGGCGGGGTGAGGGGCTATCCACGGCCTCTCCGAGGGTGTTTCACGTGAAACAGCTTATTTTCCAATGCAGAAGCTGGAAAACACCCGGTCCAGCACGTCCTCGGGGTGGATGCGGCCGGTGATCCGGTCCAGCGCTCGGCCGGCGAGGCGCACGTCCTCTGCGGCCAGTTCCAACTCCTCTTCATGCGCACGGGCCCGGGTCAGACGTTCCAGGGCCTCGCCGAGCAAGGCCGCATGGCGCAGGCGGGTGGCGGCCGGGGGTTCGGAACCGGCCAGGGCCTCGACCACGTGGTCGGTCAGAACGGCTTCCAGGGCCGAGAGGTCGGCCGTTTCACGTGCGCTGATCCGGTGCAGCTCCAGCTCCAGGGCGCGGCATTCCAGCTGGGCGCGACCCGTCTCGGCGCCGGGGGGCAGATCGGCCTTGCTGATCACGCAGAGATCGCCGGCCTTCAGACCCGGCGGCGGCGGGGCGGGGGTCTGGCCCGCGCCGTCCACCACCCAGATCCGCAGATCGGCGCCCCGGGACCAGGCCCGGGCGCGCCGCACACCCTCGGCCTCGATCTCATCGGCGGTGTCCCTTTGGCCCGCGGTGTCGGCGAGCACGACCTTGTAACCGCCCAGGCGCAGATGGACCTCGATCACGTCCCGTGTCGTGCCCGGGGTGGCGGTCACGATCGCGGCTTCGCGGCCCGCCAGGGCGTTGAGCAGGGTGCTCTTGCCGGCGTTGGGCGCCCCAACCAGGGCGATCCGGTAGCCGTCGCGCACGCGCTCCGCCCTCTGGACGCCCTCAAGGGCGGCCTGAAGCTCGGCGATCAGGTGATCAAGGTGCGGCCCGGCCCGCTCGGCGACATCGGCCGGCACCTCCTCGTCGGGAAAGTCCACGGCGGCTTCGAACATGGCGAGGGCCTCGACCAGGGCGTCGCGCCATCCGGCCTGGGCCCGGCCGAGCGCGCCGCGCAGCTGATCCAGGGCCTGGCGACGCTGGGCCTCAGTCTCCGCGGCGATGAGATCGGCGACCCCCTCGGCCTGGGCCAGGTCGAGCTTGCCGTTCTCGAAGGCCCGGCGGGTGAATTCGCCGGGTTCGGCGAGGCGGAGACCCAGGTCCGTGAGCGCCTGGAGCAGGGCGGCGACCACCGCGGCCCCGCCGTGCACGTGAAACTCGGCGCTGTCCTCGCCCGTATAGCTGGCGGGTCCGGGGAACCAGAGGGTCAGGGCCTGATCGATGGCCTGGCCGTCGGGGGTCTTCAGGGTTCTCAGGCCCGCCATGCGCCGGCGGGGCAGGCGGCCGGCCAGGGCGGCCAGGGCGCGACGGGTCTGCGGTCCGGACAGCCGGACCACCGCCACCGCCGCCTGGCCCGGGGCCGTGGCGGGGGCGAAGATCGTATCGGTCACGTGAAACGGCTCACTTCGGCCGGGCGGCGGCCATGCCCATGTCCATCAGTTTGCGGAACTGCTCCTGGGCGCCGACGCCGAAGGCGGTCCAGTTCTTCAGGAGCTCCTCGGGCGACAGCATGGAGATGTTGGCGCTCATCCGGCTCTGCATCTCCTCCACCAGCTTCTCATTGAGGGCGGTGACGTCGGGCAGGCCCAGAAAGGCCCGGGCTTCCAGCGGGGTGCAGTCGATCTCGACGGTCATCTTCATGGCACGGACCTTTCGGTTGAGGCGCCTGTTATGGGGGGCGTCGGCGAGGCGCCGCAAGGGGAGTCGCCCAACGGGCTCTCCCCAACCGCTTTTCCCATACCCACCTGTCGCCCTGGCGCGTTAGGAAGGCGCCAGACCTTTCACGTGAACCCCAGGGAGCCGCACATGGGCGAGACCATCAGCATCACCACCTCAGACGGAAGCTTCTCCGCCTATCTGGCGCGGCCGGCCAAGGACAAGGCCCCGGCCGTCGTGGTCATCCAGGAGATCTTCGGGGTCAACGCCGTCATGCGCGAGATCGCCGACGGCCTGGCCGCCCAGGGCTATCTGGCCATCTGCCCGGACCTGTTCTGGCGGATCGAACCGGGCGTCGACATCACCGACAAGTCGGAGGCCGAATGGAAGAAGGCCTTCGCCCTGATGAACGCCTTTGACGCCGACAAGGGGGTCGAGGACATCGCCGCGGTGATCAAGTACATCCGCGCCGAACCCTCCTGCACCAGCAAGGTCGGCGCGGTCGGCTTCTGCCTGGGGGGCAAGCTCGCCTTCCTGACCGCCGCCCGCACCGACTGTGACGCGAGCGTGTCCTACTACGGCGTGGGCATCGAGGGCCTGACCGGCGAGGCCGACAAGATCACCCGGCCCCTGATGCTGCACATTGCCGAGGAGGACCAGTTCGTCCCCAAGCCGGCCCAGGCGATCATCCTGCAGAACCTGAAGAATCATCCGCAGATCACCATCCACACCTATGCCGGCCGCGACCACGCCTTCGCCGGCCGGGCGGCGAGCACTATGACGAGGCCGACGCCAAGCTGGCCGGCGGCCGCACCCTGACCTTCTTCCAAGCGAACCTGGGATGAGCCGGACCATGCGCGCCATCCGTTTCGACCGCACGGGCGGTCCCGAGGTCCTGACCCTGGCCGAGGTCCCGGTCGGCCCCGAAGGCCGGGGAGATCCTGGTGAAGAACCAGGCCGTCGGCATCAACTTCATCGACACCTATCACCGCACCGGCCTCTATCCGGTGAAGCTGCCCTCCGGGATCGGCATGGAAGGCGCGGGCGTGGTCGAGGCCGTGGGGGAGGGGGTCACCCGCTTCGTTCCCGGCGACCTGGTCGCCTACGCCTCGGGACCGATCGGCGCCTATGCCGAGTTTCACGTGGTCGCCGCCGAGCGGGCCGTGAAGCTGCCGGCCGGGGTCACCGCCGAGGTCGGGGCCGCCGTGTTGCTCAAGGGCATGACGGCCGAGTTCCTGATCCGGCGCTGCTATCCGGTCCAGGCCGGCCAGACCATCCTGGTCCACGCCGCCGCCGGCGGGGTCGGCCAGATCCTGGTCCAGTGGGCCAAGATCCTGGGCGCCACCGTGATCGCCACCGTCGGGTCCGATGACAAGGCCGCCCGGGCCAAGGCGCTGGGCGCCGACCACGTGATCCTCTATCGCGACCAGGACGTCGCCGCCGAGGTGCGCAAGCTCACCGGCGGGGCCGGCGTGCCAGTCGTCTATGACTCGGTCGGCGCGGCGACCTTTGAGGGCTCGCTCGGCAGCCTCGCCCGGCGCGGCATGCTGGTCTCCTATGGCAATGCCTCGGGACCGGCGCCGGCGATCGAGCCGGGGCGGCTGTCGCGGATGGGTTCGCTCTATCTGACCCGCCCGACCCTGTTCGACTATGTGGCCACCACCGCCGAGCTCGATGAGAGCGCCGGCGCCCTGTTCGGCCTCATCGCCGCAGGCCGGATCGAGGTCGAGATCGGCCAGACCTTCCCGCTGGACCAGGCCCGCCAGGCGCACGAAGCCCTGGAAAGCCGGGCGACTGTGGGCGCGAGTTTGCTGATTCCGTAGTCGAGGACTCCCTCCCCCTCGTGGGGAGGGACAGGCCGCGTCAGCGGCCAGGGTGGGGGACTGCGGCGACAGCTAGGGCCCCACCCGTCTGGCGCTTCGCGCCAGCCACCCTCCCCATGAAGGGGAGGGAGTGGGGGATTTCACGGGAAACCTTCGGAATTTCAGGGGCTTAGGCGTCTGCCGCCTCGGCTCCGCCCCTGTTTCACGTGAAACACCAATAGATTCAACACCCTAATTCCCAAACAGAAACCCCCCGGCGCGGAGGCCGGGGGGTGTTGCCGTTCGGGGTCTGGCCGAGGCCGGGGACGCGCCCCGGCCGGTCGTCAGGTGTTCATCGACTGGAAGAAGTCGTCGTTGTTCTTGGCGTTGCGCAGCTTGTCGAGCAGGAACTCGATCGCGTCCTGGGCGCCCATCGGGTTGAGGATCCGGCGCAGGATGTAGGTCTTCTGCAGCTGGTCCTTCGGGGTGATGAGCTCTTCCTTCCGCGTGCCGGACTTGAGCACGTCGATGGCCGGGAAGATGCGCTTGTCGGCGACCTTGCGGTCCAGGATGATTTCCGAGTTACCCGTGCCCTTGAACTCTTCGAAGATGACTTCGTCCATCCGGCTGCCGGTGTCGATCAGGGCGGTGGCGATGATGGTGAGCGAACCGCCTTCCTCGATGTTCCGCGCCGCGCCGAAGAAGCGCTTGGGGCGCTGCAGGGCGTTGGCGTCCACACCGCCGGTCAGCACCTTGCCCGAGGACGGGACGACGGTGTTGTAGGCACGGCCCAGACGGGTGACCGAGTCCAGCAGGATGACGACGTCGCGCTTGTGCTCGACCAGGCGCTTGGCCTTTTCGATGACCATCTCGGCCACCTGCACGTGGCGGGTCGCCGGTTCGTCGAAGGTCGACGAGACCACTTCACCGCGCACGGTGCGGCGCATGTCGGTCACTTCTTCCGGCCGCTCGTCGATGAGCAGCACGATCAGATAGATCTCGGGGTGGTTGGTCTCGATCGACTTGGCGATGTTCTGCAGCATCACCGTCTTGCCGACCCGCGGGGGGCGGTGATCAGGCAGCGCTGGCCTTTGCCGAGCGGGGCGACGATGTCGATGATCCGGCCGGAGCGATCCTTGATGGTCGGATCGTCGAGCTCCATCTTCAGCCGCTCGTCCGGATAGAGCGGGGTCAGGTTGTCGAACAGGACCTTGTGGCGGACGTTCTCGGGGTTCTCGAAATTGGTCAGGTCGACCTTCACGAGGGCGAAGTAGCGTTCGCCTTCCCGCGGCGCCCGGATGCCGCCGTCGACCGTGTCGCCGGTGCGCAGGCCGAACTTCCGGATCTGCGAGGGGCTGACATAGATGTCGTCGGGGCCGGGCAGGTAGTTGGCTTCCGGCGAGCGCAGATAGCCGAAACCGTCGGGCAGGACCTCGAGCGTGCCGGAGCCGGAGATCTCGATCCCCTCCTCGGCCAGCGTCTTGAGGATCGCGAACATCATGTCCTGCTTGCGCATGGAGTTGGCGTTCTCGATCTCCAGGGTCTCGGCGAAGGAGAGCAGGTCGGCGGGCGACTTGTCCTTCAGCTCCTGCAGCGACATGCGGGTCAGGCCAAGCGCCGCGATGGCGGCCTTGACCTCGGAGGACTGGCCGTCCTCGTCGTCGCCCTCGGCGTCCTGGGTGGTCTGGCTTTCGGCCTCGGCGGCCTGATCGGCCTGGGCTTCAGCGGCCAGGTCTTCGCCGAGGGTGTGGGGGGTGTCTTCAGACATCAATTCAACTCGTCATAAGGCGCGCGCGACCCGGGGCCGCGACGCCATGCTGGAAACTCTGTCGACGGCCTGGCGGATGTGAAAATCCGGGGGCGGCGCGTCGTATGGATCTTTTGGGGCCGGGCCGCGGCGGCGTCCATGGGGGAGCGCGCGGCGCCGGAAAGAGGCGGGGCGTGGGCCACGGCGAACCGCCAGCGAACCACGTGGGATCAGCGGAACCACGTTGGGGAGCGTGGGTCAAGGGTGGTGGTGGTTCTCAGCCCGATGCCCTCTCCCTCGGGAGAGGGTGGGGTGAGGGGCCTGGCGCCAAAGACGTCTCGCTCCGCGAGCCGCCCCTCACCTAACCTCTCCCCGTATGCGGGGAGAGGAACAGGGCGGTTCTAGTTCCCGAATTCCGTCGTCACGGCGATGACCATGATCGCCGCGGCGAGGAAGGGGAGTTCGTTGGTGGCGCGCCAGAACTTGGCCGACCGGGGCCGTTCCCCCGCCGCCAGCTTCTTGCGGGCGCCGGCCAGGAACCCGTGCCAACTGACCAGGAAGATGATCCCGGCGATCTTGGTCAGCATCCAGGGCTTGAGCAGGAAGCCGTAGCCGCCGCGGATCTGGGTCGCATCGATATATATGAGCGCTAGGCCCAGAATGAAGGTGATGATCATCGCCGGGTTGATGATGATCCGCAGGAGCTTGGCCTCCCACACCTGGAAGTGGGCGTCGAACTCGCTGCCGGGAGGCGCCGTCTCGGTGTGGTAGGCGTAGAGCCGGGGCAGGTACATCATCCCCGACATCCAGGCGATCACCGCGATGATGTGCAGGCCGCGGATCAGGTCGTACCAGTTCATGCGAGCGTTCCTTCCCGTCGTTTCGCACATTGGCCATGACCGGCCGGACAGAGCCAAGCGCCCTCAGGCGCAGAACCGCCGGCGCGGGGCAGGGCGTGATCGACCGCCTGCTTCAGGGCGCCGATGAAGGCCTCGTCGATCCCCACGGCCGGCGCGCGCAGATAGGGGGCGCAGCCGACCTGATGGGCGATCTCGGCGTATTCGTGGTCGAGCTCGACCAGGGTTTCCACATGCTCGGACACGAAGGCGATCGGGGTGATCAGCACCCCCTTGCCCTCGGCGCCGGCGCGGCGGATCTCGGCGTCGGTGGGCGGGCCCAGCCACTTCATCGGCCCGACCCGGCTCTGATAGCAAACCTTCCAGTCCGGCAGCTGGGGCAGGCGGGCGGCGACGGCGGCGGCCGTGGCCTCGATCTGGGCCTGGTAGGGATCGCCGCCCTGGATCACCTTTTCCGGCAGGCCGTGGGCGGAGAACAGCAGGCGGACATTCTTGGGCTCGCCGGCCTTGGCCCAGGTTGCGGCGATCTGGCCGACATGAGCGGCGATCAGCCCCTCGGCGGTCGGATAGCAGCAGACGGTGCGCGTGCGGCCCGGCCCCTTATAGTTCGCTGCCCAGTCCTTCAGCGACGAGGCCGAGGTGGTGGTCGAGAACTGGGGATAGAGCGGCAGAAGCACGATCTCGTCCGGCGCGAAGTCGGCGACCTCGGCCGCGGTCTGATCGGCGAACGGCTTCCAGTAGCGCATGGCGATGAACACGCGGGCCTCGCGCCCAGGTTCGGCCAGGTTCAGCGCCGTCTCCAGCGCCTGGGCCTGGGCCTTCGTCTCCGGCAGCAGGGGCGAGCCGCCGCCCATGATCGCGTAATTGGCCTGGGCCGGCTTTTCCCGACGCGAGGAGATCAGGGCCGCGAGCGGATAGCGCAGCAGGGCCGGGACCGAAATGATCGCCGGGTCCTTGAACAGGTTGTAGAGAAAAGGGCGAACCGCGTCGGGCCCGTCCGGGCCGCCGAGGTTGAAGACGACGACCGCGAGCCGGCTCATGCCCCCACCACGCGGCGGATGGCCCGGTCGAGATGCTCGATCGGCGTCTGGGGCATGACCCCGTGGCCGAGATTGAAGATGTAGGGGCCCTGGTTCCAGGCCTCGATCAACGCATCGATGCGCGCGTCGAGCGCCGGCCCACCCGCGAGCAGCAGCAGATTGTCGAGCGCCCCCTGGATGGTCTTGCCGCCCGCCTGGATCTGACGCCCGAGCGCGAGCGGCGCCTGGGTGTCCAGCCCCACGGCCTGAACCGGAACCCGGGCCGCATAGTTGGCGACCAGGGCGCCGGCGCCCCGCGGGAAGCCTATGAACGGAACATCGATCCCGGCGGCGCGAACCTTCTCCACGATCGCCGTGTGCGGGCCGATGACGATCCGCTCGAACAGGTCCTCGGGCAGACCTTCCGCCCAGCTCTCGAACAGCTTCAGGGCCTGGGCGCCGGCCTTGGCCTGCATGACCAGATATCGGGCGGTGGCCTCCACCAGCACCTCCAGCAGGGCGTCGAGCTTCTCGGGGTTCTGATAAGCCCAGAGCCGGGCCTCCTCGCGCTTCGAGCCCCGACCCTCGATCATGTAGGTCGCCACGGTCCAGGGCGCCCCGGCGAACCCGATCAAGGCCCGCTCGGGCTCCAGCTCGGCCCGGACCCGGCTGGCGGTCTCGCCAATATTGGCCAGGCGACCGGTCGAGGCTTCGATCTGGTCAGCCAGGGCGGCGATCTCCGGCAGGGGCTCCAGCCGCGGCCCCTCGCCGGTCTCGAACCAGACCTTCTGGCCCAGGGCCTGGGGGATCAGCAGGATATCGGCGAAGAGGATCGCGGCGTCCAACGGGAAACGGCGCAGGGGCTGGAGGGTGACCTCGGCCGCCATCTCGGGATTGTAGCACAGGGTCAGGAAGTCCCCGGCCTTCTCCCGCAAAGCCCAGTACTCCGGAAGGGATCGGCCCGCCTGCCGCATGAACCACACCGGCGGACGCGCCAGGGTCTCGCCGGCCAGGGCGCGAAGAAGCTTGGGTTTCACGGGATCGGTCATGGCCCCCTTAAATCGCCTTCGCCGCTCAGGCTCAAGTGCGACCCTTGATCCGGGATGCGCCCTCGTCCCGGAAAGCCTCTCTACCTGTCTTAAGGTTTGATTAGGTTTTTAGGAGGGGTAGCGACAGGGCCTGGGAATCGTGGGGGAAAACGCTCGCGCGGATCGGTCGGCGCCGGTCCCGTCCCCAGCCTTTCCCACGCCTGTCCGCCCTGGTGATTCACCGGCTGTGGAAAACGGGGACGACGCCCAAGCCCCTCGAAGGCCTTAACCTTTCATTAACCCCGCCGGGGGCGCCCGCGGGGCGGAACGGCGACGCTCGTTAATCCTCTCTTAACCTTTACACACCCACCCCGAAGCCTGCGGGACCTGAGGACGGCTCGTGCGCCGAAGGCCGCTTTCATCCCCGTCATTGTGCGGCGGTCGGCGAACGCGGCGCCTATCCCCAATCGCCGCGGGCTTCGCTAAGAAGATGTCGACCGTTTCGTCCCCAAGTTTATGTCTCGCCGACGGTGCGGCCTCCTGTCCCAGGGCCCGTTCCCGCCAGGGTTCCAAGACAAGGCGCGCTTCCGAGCTCCCATGACCACTAACCCCACGCGCTTCGCCACCTACTTCCATGTGCACCTGGTCTCCGACTCCACGGGCGAGACCCTCAACGCCATGGCCCGCGCGGTCTGCGCCCGGTTCGAGAACGTCCTGCCGATCGAGCACATCTACGCCCTGGTCCGTTCGCCCCGGCAGCTGGAGCGGGCGCTCACCGATATCGAGGCGGCGCCCGGCGTGGTGATCCACACCATCGTCGACGACGGCCTGCGCGCGGCGCTGGAGGACGGCTGCCGCAAGCTCGACATGGCCTGCATCGCCGCCCTCGACCCGCTGGTCTCGTCCCTGTCGCGCTATCTGGGCGCCTCGCTGAGCCGGCGGGTGGGCGTGCAGCACGCGCTCGACAACGACTATTTCAACCGGATGGACGCCCTGAACTACGCCATCGGCCATGACGACGGCCAGGGCGGGCAGGATCTCGACCAGGCCGATGTGGTGCTGGTGGGCGTGTCGCGGACCTCCAAGACCCCGACCAGCATCTATCTGGCCCACCGCGGCATCCGGGCGGCCAATGTGCCCCTGGTGCCGGGCCGGCCGATCCCGGAAAAGCTCTACACCCTGCGCCACGCCCTGATCGTCGGCCTGTCGATCTCGCCCGACCGGCTGATCCAGATTCGCAGGAACCGGCTGCTCAGTCTGAAAGAGAACCGCGAGTCGACCTATATCGACATCGAGGCGGTGCGCGACGAGATCGTCCAGGCCCGCCGGCTCTATGAGCGGATGGGCTGGCCGGTGATCGACGTGACCCGCCGCAGCGTCGAGGAGACCGCCGCCTCGGTGCTGAACCTGCTGCATGGCGGACACGGGTCTGTGGAGGTGATGGGGTGAGCGTGATCCTGGCGTCGAAGAGCGCGGCGCGGACCGCGGTGTTGAAGGGCGCCGGCGTGCCGTTCGAGACCGCGGTGTCCGGCGTCGACGAAGACAGCGTCAAGACCGCCTTGCTCGCCGAAGGCCAGGACGCCCGGGCCATCGCCGAGGCCCTGGCCGAACTCAAGGCCGTGAAAATCTCGCGAGGCCGTTCCGGCCTCGTCATCGGGGCGGACCAGACTCTGGAGTTCGAAGGCGGGCTCTATGACAAGGCCGAGACCCTGGAGGCGGCGCGCGGGCGGCTGAAGATGCTGCGCGCCAAGCCGCACCAGCTGCATTCGGCGGTGGTGGTGGCGAAGGACGGCGCGCCCATCTGGCGCGAGCTGGTGTCGGCCACGCTCACCATGCGCGACTTCTCCGACGCCTTCCTGGAGGACTATCTGGCGAATGAGGGCGAACAGGCTCTGGGGTCGGTCGGCTGCTATCGGCTGGAAGGGCCCGGCGCCCAGCTGTTCTCCAGGATCGAGGGCGACTATTTCACCATCCTCGGCCTGCCGCTGATGGGTCTGCTCGAGCTGCTGCGAAACCACGGGATCGTCGCCCGATGACGCTCAGCGGAAAGACCCGGGTCGCCGGCGTGGTCGGCCAGCCGATCGCCCACTCGATGAGCCCGGTGCTGCACAACGCCTGGATCGCCGCGACGGGGCTCGACGCCGTCTATGTGCCTTTCGCCATCGCGAACGGCCGCTTCGCGGCCTTTGTCGAAGGCTTGCGTGGCGGATCGGTGGCGGGCCTGAACGTCACCCTGCCGTTCAAGGGCGAGGCCCTGGCCGCAGCGGATGAGGCGACCGCCCGCGCGACCGCCGCCCAGGCCGCCAATGTCCTGGTGTTCCGCACTGACGGCTCGGTCCTGGCCGACAACACCGACGGCCTCGGCCTGCTGCGGGCCTTCGCCGAACAGGCCCCGGGGTTCGACCCCAAGGCCGGGGCGGTGACGATCCTGGGCGCCGGCGGCGGCGCACGGGGCGCCGCGGCGGCCTTCGCCGAGGCCGGCTGCCCCGACATCCGCATCGTCAACCGCACAAAGGCCAAGGCCCAGGCGATCGCCGACAGCCTTGGCGGCGCGATCTCGGCCTGGGGCCTCGATGAGGTCTCGGCCGCTTTCCGCGGGATCCAGGCCCTGGTCAACGCCACCTCGGCCGGCATCGCCGACGGCGCGACCCTGGACGTGCCGCTGGCCGCGACGCCGCAGGTCTGCGTGGTGATGGACATGGTCTATAAGCCACTGAAGACCCCGTTCCTGGCGGCGGCCGAGGCGGTGGGCCGGCGAACCGTCGACGGCCTCGCCATGCTGATCGGCCAGGCGGTCCCGTCCTTCGAAGCCTTCTACGGCCAGAGCCCGCCCGCGGACGTAGACGTGCGCGCCCTGGCGATCCAGACCCTGGGACTTTGAGACATGATGATCATTGGCCTGACCGGCTCCATCGGCATGGGCAAGTCGACCACCGCGGCCATGTTCCGCGAGGCGGGGATCCCGGTCTATGACGCCGACGCCGCCGTGGCCGACCTCTATGTGAAGGGCGGCGCCGCGGTCGAACCCCTGGAGGCGGCCTTTCCCGGCGTGACCCGCGACGGCGCCGTCGACCGCGAGGCCCTGCGCCAGCGCGTGCTGGGGAACGACGAGGCCATGGCCAAGCTCAATGCGGTGGTCCATCCCCTGGTGGGCAAGGACCGCATCGGCTTCTTCGAGCGCGCCAAGGCGGCGAACGCCGACATCGTCGTGCTCGACATCCCCCTGCTGTTCGAGACCGGCGGCCACGCCAATGTCGACGCCGTGGTTGTGGCGTCGGCCCCCGCCCACATGCAGCGCGAACGGGTCCTGGCCCGCGAGGGCATGACCGAGGCGCGGCTCGACGACATCCTCAAGCGCCAGACCCCCGACGCCGAGAAGCGCGCCCGCGCCCAGTTCGTCGTCGACACGAGCCAGGGCCTGGACCACGCTCGCGCCCAGGTCCGCGAGATCATCGCCGTCCTGCGCGACCCCCTTCGGCGGCCGGCGAGGGTCGTCGAGCCGAAGTGATCTAGCCTGTGCGTATCGTCGCGGGCGGCTTGAACCCCGCCCCGGATCGCGCCAAGAAAACCCCATGGCCCGAGAGATCGTCCTCGACACCGAGACCACCGGCTTCGAGCCGCACCTGGGCCACCGCCTGGTCGAACTGGCCGCGCTGGAGATCGAGGAGTTCCTGCCCACTGGGCGGAGCTTCCACGTCTATATCGACCCGGAGCGCGACATGCCGCCCGAGGCCGAGAAGGTCCACGGCCTGTCGGCGGAGTTCCTGCGGGGCAAGCCCAAGTTCGCCGCACCGGAAGTGAGCCAGGCCTTCCTGGAGTTCGTCGGCGACGCCCCGATCATCGCCCACAACGCCAGTTTCGACCGCGCCTTCGTTAATCACGAACTGGCCCAGATCGGCCTGCAGGTCCTGCCGGAAGAGCGCTGGATCGACACCCTGGCCATGGCCAAGAAGCGGTTCCCGGGGATGCACAACTCCCTGGACGCGCTCTGCAAGCGCTACAAGATCTCGCTGTCGGAACGGGAAAAGCACGGCGCCTTGATCGACGCCCGCCTGCTGGCGGCGGTCTATCTGGAGCTGAAGGGCGGCCGCGAGCGCGGGCTGGAGCTGGTCGCCGAGCAGAGCCGCAACCAGTATGTCGGCGCCCGCCGCGACAACGCCTACGCCGCCCGGCCCCGGCCGCTGGCTCCCCGCTCCACCGACGAGGAGCGTGCGCGCCATGTGAGCTTCATCCTCGAGGTGATGAAGAACGACACGCTCTGGAAGAAGCACGGGTTCTAAGGCCCTCGCCCGCGCAGCGGGCGAGGGAGAAGAGCGATCAGGCGTTGCCGAGCACCACGACGCCGTCAGATTGGGCCTTGCGGGCCGCATAGACGCCGGCGAAATCGATCGGGTCGAGCAGGAAGGGCGGGAAGCCGCCGTCCGAGGTGACGTCGGAAATGACCCGACGGGCGAAGGGGAACAGGAAGCGCGGGCACTCGATCAGCAGCACCGGCTCGAGATCCTCGGGGCTGACGCCCTCGATCTGGAACACGCCGCCATAGAGCAGCTCGATGTGGAACACCGGGCCGTCCTCGCGGGTGGCGCGGGCCGACAGCTTCAGGTCGACTTCGAAGAATCCGTCCTCGCGACCGCGGGCGTTCATCTCCACGCCCATGTCGATCTGAGGCTGGGTGGCCCCGGCGCGCAACGCTTCGGGCGCCCGCGGGTTCTCAAAGGAGAGGTCGCGGATGAACTGGGCCAGGACGCGAATGCCCGGCTCGGCCGGAGCCTGGCCGTTCCCACCACCGTTTGCGGCCGCCGCCGGGTCGATATCGCTCATCTGAAAGGAAAATCCGTCTGATCTGAGCGTCTGTTCACGCCCTGTTTGTGGGCGGGGCTGCTATCATGGCGACCCCGTCTATGCAATCTCGCCTCCGGTCCGCGCGACCTTACGCGACAGCCCCGACGTTCTATATTAATCCCACGTCTCCCTGCGAGCCCCGATAGTCGATTGCAAGTCCTCCAACTGATCATCTTCGCCGGTCTCGCCGCTGTGGTGCTGTTCCAGCTCTATTCCGTGCTGGGGCGCCGTGTCGGCCGCCAGCCCGAGGACGCCGCCGCCGAGGCCGTGGCGCCGGCTGGCCGCGTGCCCGATCGCCCCGCCGAGGATCCGGCCCAGGGCGGGGTCACCCTGTCGGGCCTGGCCGCCGTGAAGAGCCGCGATCCCGGCTTCGACCTGCCGCACTTCCTGCAGGGCTCGCGCCAGGCCTATGAGACCATCGTCCGCGGCTTCGCCGCCGGGGACCGCGCCGTGCTCAAGCCGCTGCTGGCGCCGGTGGTGATGGACGCCTTCGAGGCCGCCATCGCCCAGCGCGAGACCGAGGGGCGGACCGAGAGCGTCGAATTCACCCACAGCCCGCGGGCCGATCTGGAGAAGGCCGACATGGTCGGCGACCTCGCCCAGCTCACCGTGCGCTTCCTGGCCGAGTTCCGCAGCCGCGGCAAAGGCCCGGAAGGCGAAAGCGTCGAGGATCGCCGCACGGCTGAGCTCTGGACCTTCGAACGCAATCTGAAGAGCCGCGACCCCAACTGGATCCTGATCCGCGTCGACGCCGCCGAGGCGTGAGGCCGGTGATCCCGTCGCTCAATCCCTCTCTCTCCCGGGGGAAGGGAAGGTCGTTCGCCGCCGCCCTGGGCCTGGCCCTGTTCCTCGCCGCCTGCGCCACCGCGCCGCCGCCCAAGGTCACGCCGGGTCCGCCGCCGGGGTCGACCCCCGCGCCCGCCCCGGTCGAGCAGGTCCAGCCCGAGACCTTCGCCGATCTGCCCGGGTGGGACGCGGAGGACCACGCCGCGGCCTTCACGGCCTATCGCTCGGTCTGCGGCGCGGCCAAGGATCCGATCGCCAAGGCGATCTGCCGCCGGGCCCGGTCGGTGGAGAGCTTGGCCGAACCTGAGGCCCGCGCCTTCTTCGAGGACAGTTTCCGCCCCGAGCGCATCGTCGGCGAAGGCGTCATGACCGCCTATTTCGCCCCGGAATATCCGGCCCGCAAAGCCCCCGACGCCGAGTTCTCGGCGCCGCTCCGGCCCCGGCCCGCCGACCTGGTGCTGGGCGGACCCGCCGGCAAGGACCCGATGCAGCGCCAGGCCGACGGGTCGCTCGGCCCCTATCCGGACCGGGCCTGGATCGAGACCGAGGGTCCGCCGGACGCGCTCGCCTGGATGCGGCCCGAGGACCTGTTCTTCCTGCAGATCCAGGGCTCGGGCGTGCTGACCTATGAGGACGGCTCGCGGATCAAGGCCCTGTTCTCCGCCACCAACGGCCGACCCTTCGTGGGCGTCGCCAATCTGATGCGTGACAAGGGCCTGCTCGCCCCGGACAATATCTCCGGCGAATCCATCCGGTCCTGGCTGGCGGCGCACCGCGGCCCAGAGGCCGATGCGGTGATGCGGCTCAATCCGCGCTTCGCCTTCTTCCGCCTGGCGCCCGACGACGGCCAGCCGCCGATCGGCGCCGCGGGCGTGCCCCTGCCGGCCGGTCGCGCCATCGCGGTCGACGCCAGCCGACACGCCATGGGCGAGCTCTTCTATGTCGACGCCACCGCCCCCATGCTGACCGGCGCCTTCCCGACCTATCGCCGGCTGGTCACGGCGCTCGACGTCGGCGGGGCGATCAAGGGCGATATCCGCGCCGACCTCTATCTGGGCCAGGGCCCCGTGGCGGGAACCGAGGCCGGCCGCGTGCGCCATGTGCTGCGGATGCACCGCCTGGTCCCCAAGCCCGGCGACGACCCGATCGGGACGGTGCTGGGCCAGGGCGCGCCCAAGTGAAACGGCCGATCCGGGCCGAGGAGCTCAGGCTCTGGACCATGGTCGCCCAGACCGTTCACCCCCTGCCTGGCCGGGCCCTGCCGCGCGACGCCGCCGATCCGCCCGCGCCCCCCATCGATCCCCAGGCGCCGGCCGCGCGCATCCCGCCGCCGGAACGCCCCGCCCCGCGCAAGGGCCGGACCCCGCCGCTCGATCCCATCGAACCCGGCCGCAAACACCGCATCGCCAAGGAGCGGGAGGAGATCGGCGCCCGCATCGACCTGCACGGCCTGACCCAGGACCGCGCCCGCGCCGCCCTGGAGGGCTTCATCCGCCGCAACTGGGACGAGGGCCATCGCGCCGTGCTGGTGATCACTGGCAAGGGCCTGCGCGGCGACGGGATCCTGCGGCGCGCCACCCCCGAATGGCTGGCGGCGCCGGCCCTGCGCGAGATGGTGGCCGGGGTGTCCGAGGCCCACCGCCACCACGGCGGCGGCGGCGCGCTCTATGTGGCGCTGAAGCGCCGCCCCCGCCCTTAATCCCCCGCCCCGCTTTGCGGGGAGAGGAGAAGTCAGGCCGGCTCCGTGTCCGCCACGCCGCCCTTGCCCCAGCGGTTGGCCCAGGCGGTGACGCCGACATGGGCGGTCACATTGCCCACAGTGCGCGAGAAGTCCGGCAGGGTCTCGACCGCCAGCAGCAGGGGCAGCAGGTCCATGGGCAGGCCCATGGCCATGGAGATCGGCACCAGGGTGGTGAAGAAGGTGACCGAGCTGGCCACCCCCACGGTCGCCAGGCTGACCAGGCAGGCCACCACCACCCCAATGGCCAGCCGGCCGGGATCGAGATGGATGCCGTAGATGTGGGCGACATAGATGGCGACGGCCAGGTTGCCGGGCGGGCTGGTCAGGCGGAACACCGCCACGGCCATGGGCATGACCACGCCGCGCACCCGCTGGGTGACGCCGATCTGCTCGGTCGCCTCCAGCATCACCGGCAGGCAGGCGAGCGAGGATTGGGTCGAGATGGCCATGGCCTCCACCGGGATCAGGGCCGAGATCAGCCGCCCGAAGGGCACGCGCCCGCCGATCACGGCCATGACCAGGCCGAAAGCCCCGGCCATCAGGCACATCAGGCTGACGATCACCACATAGTGGCCGAGCACGCCCACCGCGCCGAATCCGGTCTGGGCGCCGACCACCAGGGCCAGGAAGAAGACGCCGACCGGGGCGGCGAACAGCACCCAGTCGACGATCACCATCATGGTCGCCTGGACCGCGTCGAACAGGGCGAAGAGATGGGCCCGGCGGGGTTCGCTGATCCGGCTGGCGGCGAGCCCGAAGGTCAGGGCGAAGACGCAGATCGAGGCGATGGCCCCGTCCGCGGCGGCCTTGATCGGATTGGCCGGCACGAAGGACTTCAGCCAGTCGGCGAGGGGCGGGACCGGCGGGATGCCGGCGGCCGCGCCCTGGGCGGCGCGACGCAGGCCCTCCGCCGCCTGGGACGGAGCAGGCCAGAGATTGAGCAGGGCCGGGGCGACGAAGGCGGTGAGCGTCGTGGCGGTGAGCAGCACGATCGCGAAGGTGACCAGGGCGCGGGCCGCCAGTCCCCCGGTCTGGACCGTGCCCGCCGCCTGGGCCACCCCCACCACCAGCAAGGAGAAGACCAGCGGAATGATGGTCATCCGCAGGGCGTCGAGCCAGACCCCGCCCAAAGCGCTGGCGTAGCCGACAAGCTGGGCCTGGAAGGCGGGATGGGCGGCGCCGAGGGCGCCCCCCAGGGCGAGGCCGAGCAGCAGGCCGGCCAGGATGCGGGTCGTGAGCGAATTCATGCGCCCTAGACTTAGGGCCAAGATCGATCCTGACCAGCGTAACTTTGTGACCCAGCGCCCCGCGACGCCGATGGCGACTATTGCGGCAGGGCGAAAGCCACGACCTGGTCGCCCGGCTTGGTCTGCGACTTGGCGTGGCCGCCGGCGGCGATGACCACATATTGCCGGCCCTTCCAGACATAGGTCATGGGCGTCGCCTGGCCCCCGGCCGGCAGCCGGCCCTTCCACAGCTCCTTGCCGGTGCGGGCCTCGAAGGCGCGCAGGTAATTGTCCATGGCCGCCCCGATGAACACCAGCCCGCCGGCGGTGACGATGGGGCCGCCGAAATTGGGCGTGCCCGACCCCTTCAGCAGCAGTTGGGAGCCGGGGGCCAGGTCGCGGGTGGTCCCCAGCGGGACCCGCCACAGCACCTTGCCCTCGTGCAGGTCGACGGCCGACAGCTCGCCCCAGGGCGGCGGGTTGCAGGGCAGGCCGATGGGCGAGCGCAGGAGTTCGCGCTTCATGCCGAAGGCCGCCCCCGCGTTGGGGCTGACCTCCAGGTCGGGATGGGCGGCGCGCTCGGCGGCGAAGCGGTCGCGGGGGATCAGGGTCACCTTGTGGATCGCGCTGGAGGTGTTGACGAAGACCAGGTCGAGGCCGGGATCGAAGGCGATCCCGCCCCAGTTCGAGCCGCCGCCGGTGAAGGGATAGAGGATCGTGCCCTCGACGCTCGGCGGGGTGTAGAGCCCCTCATTGCGGGCGCCCTTGATCTGATCGGCGCAGGCCTGGCGCTCCCACGGCGTGACGCCGAAGGCGTCGGCCGCCTTGATCCGGTTGGGGGCGAGAGGCGCGGGCGCGATGGGGAAGGGCTGGGTCGGCGACAGCTGCTCGCCGATCGCGCCGCCCTGGGGCACGGGCCGTTCCTCCACCGGAATGATCGGCCGGCCGGTCTCGCGGTCGAGGGTGAAGATCAGGCCCTGCTTGGTGGTCTGGATCACCGCCGGCGCCGTGCGACCCTTGTAGGTGACGGTCGCGAGCGTCGGCTGGGCCGGGACGTCATAGTCCCAGACATCGTGGTGGGTGGTCTGGAACGCCCAGGCGAGCTCACCCGTGGCGGCGCGCAGGGCGACGACCGAATTGGCGTGGCCGTCATTCCCCGGCCGGGCCGCGCCATAGAAGTCGGGGCTGGGGCTCGACGTCGGCAGGAAGACCAGGCCGCGGGCTTCGTCCACCGACATCGGCGCCCAGACATTTGCCGCGCCCGCATGGACCTTGGGACCGGCGCCGGCCAGGGGGTCGAAGCTCCAGCGCGGCGCGCCGGTCACCGCGTCGAAGGCGTGGACAGCGCCCGAGGTCTCGACCTGGCGCTGATTGTCGTCGATCGAGGAACCGGTGATCACCACGCCTCCGACCACCACCGGCGGGGAGGTGATCTGGGCGCTGCCGGGCCGCGACAGGCTGACGCCCGGCATGGCGTCGACAAAGCCCTGGGCGCCGAAGCCGGCGCAGGGCTTGCCGGTCGCGGCGTCCAGGGCGAACAGGCGCCGGTCATTGGTCGCCATGAAGATCCGCTCGGCGCAGGGCGCGTCCGGCGCCCTGGCCGGGTCGCGCCACCAGGTCAGGCCGCGGCAATTGTAGCTGTTGGGATAGTTGAGGGTCGGATCGATCCTGGGATCGAACCCCCAGAGCCGGCGACCGGTCCCCGGGTCGAGGGCGAAGGCGGCGTTGAACGGCGAACAGAGATAGAGCCGCCCCCCAGCCAGGATCGGGGTGACCTCGAAGGCGGCGCGCTTGATCGCCTTGCCGCGCAGGGCGAGCTCGCCGGTGGAGAAGCTCCAGGCGGGCTTCAGCCGGGCGACATTGGCGACATTGATCTGGGCGGCCCGGGAATAGCGGGTTCCGCCCGTGTCGCCGCCATAGTGGGCCCAGCCCGGAGGCTCGGTGGCGACGGCGGGCGAGGCGGCGATCAGGGCGGCGGCGGCGAGGGGAGCGAGGCGCTGGGTCATGGGCCCAGGACAGCCGCCCTTTCCGGTCCTGAACAGCCGATTGGGACGAGCGGCGGACCGGGCGGGACGAACGGCGGGGCTAGGCGGTGGCGGCCAGGGCGCGGCGGGCGGCGCGGCGGCGGATCAGCTCGGCGCAGACCGCCAGATAGACCGCCATCAGGGTCTCGGTCGCCACGCCGAGGGCGTCGCCCGGATCGGCGCTGGCCCCTGGCAGCATGGGCGCCCCGAACAGGGCGATCATCAGATTGTTGGCCAGGTGCGCGCCGATGGCGAACTCCAGCCCGCCCAGCCGCAGGGCCGTCCAGGCGAAGGCGGCGCCGATGATGGTGCGGGCCGCCAGCGCCCAGGGGCTGAACTCCAGATGGATCAGGGCGAACAGCACCCCGGAGATCCACAGGGCGGCATAGGGGCGCCGGGTCAGGGCTGCCGCCTGCTGCAGGACATAGCCGCGGAACACCGCCTCCTCCGCCCAGGCGGCGAGCAGGAAGCCCGCGGCGTTGGCGAGCACATAGACCAGGCGGCGCAGGATCGGCTCGGCGGACTCGAAGATCGGCGCCCCGTCGACCAGGGATCCGCCCTTGAACACCCCGACCGCCTGGGACACCAGGGCGACCCCGACAAAGGCCAGGCCAAACCCCTGGGCCAGCTGCAGCCAGCGAAAGCGCGCGGCGGCGGTGATCCAGCTGCGGATCGGGCGGGCGAAGATCCAGCGGGCGGCGACCAGGGCGCCCAGGGCCGCGGCGGCGAGCGCCAGGCTGAGCTCCAGGACATAGAGCGCCGCGCGGATCAGGGTCGGCTCGTGAAAGCTCGTGGACTGGGAGTTCAGGTCGATCCCGACCTTCAGCAGGCCCTCCATCACCACGAAAGTCGCGATGAGGCCGAAGATGAAGGACAGGGCCAGTCCGCCGCTGACCATGGCGGCGACACGCGACCAGGAGCGGTCGCGCGGCCCGATGGCGGCGAGGAAGGGGGTTTCGCCCAGGTCTGGAAGCGGGATCATCGCCGCGGAGGTTAGCCTGCGCCGATCGGTCCGGCTATGCTTGGACATGCGCCGCACATCGCCACGCCCCGCCCTGCTCTTCCTCGCCGCCGGCCTGCTCTGCGCCGGGGCGCCCGCCCATGCCGAAGACCCGCCGGTCCGCCAGCCCGACCGCGGGGTGATGCAGCAGAAGGACAGCTTCCGCGACGCGGCCCTGGCGCCGCTCGAGGACCTGAACCTCAAGCAGAAGGGCATTCCAGACGTGCTGGTCCGGGCCAGCGCCGATCCCTACGACCTGGAGGGGCTGAAGCGGTGCGAGGGCCTGGCTGAGGAGATCGGGCGCCTCGACGGGGCGCTGGGGCCGGATCTGGACGAGGCGCCGCCGCCGGACCATCGCACCAAGCTCCAGAAGGCTGGCGGCGCGATCAAGGACGCGGGTGTCTCGGAGGTCCGCAGCGAGACCCGCAGCGTCCTGCCGTTCCGCGGCTGGATCCGCAAGCTGACCGGCGCCGACCGCCACGACAAGAAGGTCGCCGCCGCCGTGCGCGCCGGGGAGATTCGCCGCGGCTATCTGAAGGGGGTCGGCATGCGCATGAACTGTGCGCCGCCGGCCGCGCCGTCCTGGTTTGTCCCCGAGCCGCCCAAGTCGCCGGTCGCCGAGGCGCGGGGCGTTCTGGAGACCCTATGGCTCAAGATTCTGGCCTGGTTCCACAGCTGGTGGCCCTTCTAGGGCCCGGTCTGCGACAGTCGGTCACAACCCGTCGGTGCATTCAAGACAAAACCCCCGGCGCATGCCCCGCCGGGCAGACCCTCGCGCGAACTATCCCCCAAACTGGGGGAAAGGCGGAGAGACGAAAAGTTGAATTACGCACAACGGTTCAGATTGAGCCGCTTAAACCTAACGTCTCATTGTGATAGTGCAGTATAATCGTCGACTTAGAACCTGGGGCTCGGATTTGATCACGCGTTAAGCTTAACATACCAGATGTATCACTTGCGAATTCGGACGCCATAGACCTATTATCGATTGATCCGCGTCAAAAATCCAAGTCAAGGGGGGCCCGATTATCCGGTCGGGCGGGCTCAAACCCAGCCGATTAGAGTCTCGTTAACTTCAAAATCCTATCCCGAAAGCGCACGCTAAGAGCCCGTAAGGGCCGGATTTCGACTTTCGAGGACACCTATGGATACGGACCAGTCGCTATCTCAACGCCTCGACTTCATCGGCCTGGGCCCCGCTGAGCAGGACCGGCTGCGGAAGCTGAAGCCTCTGGTTGAGCGCTCTGTCGGTCCGGCCCTCGACGTGTTCTACGCCAAGGTTCGCCAGGTTCCGCAGATGCGGGCGATGTTCCGCGACGACGCGAACATGGACCACGCCAAGAGCAAGCAGGCCGAACACTGGCAGGTGATCACCCGCGGCGAATATGGCGACGACTATGTGAAGGGGGTGCGCGCGATCGGCGCCACCCACGCCCGCCTGGGCCTGGAGCCCCGCTGGTACATCGGCGGCTACGCCCGGGTGACCGAGCAGTTCATCCACGCCCTGATCGAGGATCGCTGGCCCAAAGCGATCATGGGCGGCAAGTCCGGCGCGAAGGCCGCCGCCGAGGACATGGGCGTGATGGTCAAGGCCGCCATGCTAGACATGGACCTGGCGATCACCATCTATCTCGACGTGCTGGAGCAGAAGCGCCAGGCCGCCGAGGCCGAGCGCCAGATCGCCCAGGACCACCAGAACGAGGCCATGGACGCCCTGGCCGCCGCGCTCGACCGGCTCGCCGCCGGCGACCTGACGGTGAGCTTCGACGCTCCCGTCGCGCCGGAATTCGACAAGCTGAAGAGCGATTTCAATCGCACCGTGGCCCGGCTGGCCGAGGCCATGACCGGGGTGGCGGAAGCCGCCGCCGGCATCCAGGTCGGCGCCGATGAGATCTCCCAGGCCTCCGACGACCTGTCGCACCGCACCGAACACCAGGCGGCCAGCCTGGAGGAGACGACCGCCGCCCTGAGCGAACTGACGGGCAGCGTCAAGCGCATGGCCGGCGACGCCAAGCAGGCCTCGACTGTGGCCACCCGCGCCCGCCAGGACGCCGACCAGTCCCACACGGTGGTCGGCGAGACGGTGGTGGCGATGAGCGCCATCGAGGAGAACTCCAAGCAGATCGGCTCCATCATCGGCGTCATCGACGAGATCGCCTTCCAGACCAACCTCCTGGCCCTCAACGCCGGGGTCGAGGCGGCCCGCGCCGGCGAGGCCGGAAAGGGCTTCGCGGTCGTCGCTTCGGAAGTCCGGGCTCTGGCCCAGCGCTCGGCCGACGCGGCCAAGGACATCAAGGGCCTGATCAGTTCGGCCACGACCCAGGTCAATACCGGCGTCCAGCTGGTGGGCCAGACCGGCGAGGCCCTGCAGCGGATCACCGCCAGCGTGGTCGAGATCGACCAGCTGATCGCCGACATCGCCCGCACCGCCAGCGAACAGTCCGGCGGCCTCGGCGAGGTCAATGTCGCCATCAGCCAGATGGACCAGGTCACCCAGCAGAACGCGGCCATGGTCGAGGAGGCGACGGCCGCCACCCACTCTCTGCGCGCCGAGACCGACCGCTTGGCCGAGCTGGTGGCCAGCTTCAAGCTCGCGGCCCGCGCCTGGACCCCGCCGGCGCGCGCCATCGGCGCCGCCCGCAAGCCCGCCCGCGCCGCCGCCCGGCCCCAGACCCAGGGCGCTCTGGCCCTGAAGCCCGCCTCGGACTGGCAGGACTTCTAGGGTCCAGGGCGACGGTCGAAACCGCGCCGCCTCGGGGCGACGACGTGCTATAGACCCCGTGGCCTTCCGGCCTGACCGGCCGGAGCGCCTGCGACCTGGGCCCGCTGTTCGCGCCTGGTCGACGGAACCGCCGCCATGGACGTCATCGCCGGCCGACCTGAAGCGGCCGAGACCCTGGCCCGCGCCCTGATCGACACCGCCCTGCTGCCGCTGCTGCTGTTCGACGGCGACCTGCGGATCCTGCGCGCCTCGCCGGCCTTCTGCGAGGCCTTCGGCATGACCGCCGACGCGGTGGCCGGCTGTAATCTGGCCAGCCTGGGCGCCGGGGAATGGAACCTGCCCGACCTGCGGCGCCTGCTGACCGAGGCGCGCGGTGCGGTCGCGGCCAGCCCCGGCTGCGAGGTCGATCTCGTCCGCGAGGGCCTCGCCCCGCGACGCCTGGCCCTGAACGCCGGCAATGTCATACCCGGCGACGGCCCCCAGGCCCGCGTGCTGCTCACCATCCACGACGTGACCGACGCCCGGCGCATCGAGACCGCCAACATCACCCTGCTGCTGGAGAAGGACGAGCTCCTGAAGGAGCGCGAGATCCTGCTCCTGGAGATGCAGCACCGCATCGCCAACAGCCTGCAGATCATCGCCAGCATCCTGATGCTCAAGGCCCGGTCGGTGACCTCCGAGGAAAGCCGCCAGCATCTGCGCGACGCCCATGACCGCGTGCTGTCGGTCGCCGCCGTGCAGCAACACCTGCAGTCCAGGCTGGGCGCGGTGGAGGTCGGCGACTATCTGGACAAGCTCTGCGACAGCCTGGGCGCCTCGATGATCACCCAGGGGCGGGATCTCACCCTGCGGGTGACCGCCGATCCGGCGACCGTCAGCTCGCAGGAGGCGGTCAGCCTGGGTCTGATCGTCACCGAACTGGTCATCAACGCCCTGAAGCACGCCTATCCCAACGGCCGGTGCGGCTGCATCGAGGTCGGCTACCAGGCGGGGGCCGAGGGCGGCTGGACCCTGTCGGTCGCCGATGACGGCGTGGGTCGACCCGCGGCCGGGGCGCCGGTGCGGGTTGGGCTGGGCTCCAGCGTGATCCAGGCCCTCGCTCAACAGCTCGACGCCGAGGTGGTCCTGTCCGACCTGGACCCCGGCTATCGCGTCGCCGTGACCCAGGCCGGAACGCCGGCCGCCTAGAGCCGCAGCGCCATCAGCAGGCCAGCGAACACCGCATAGAACAGGCCCATGCTGGCCAGGAACCCGCGCGAGATCACCCCGCGGCGGAACGAGACGAACATCACCGCCACGGCGATCGCCGTAAGACCGCCGGCCAGGATCAGCGACCGGTCGAGCAGCCAGGGCGTGAAGAAGATGCCGAAGGCCGTGGGCACCGTGGCCTGGATCATCATGGCCCCGCTGATATTGGCGAGCGCCAGGCGGTGCTTGCCCTGTCGCACCCAGATGATGGCGTTCATGGTCTCCGGCAGTTCGGTGGCGATGGGGCTGAGCAGCAGGGCCAGCAGCTGGGGCTTGATCCCGAGCGCCGGGCCCAGCGCATCCAGCTGGCCGACGAACAGCCGTGAGGCGAAGAAGATCACCACCAGGGCGCAGAGCGTCTGGACCAGGCTGAGCACGAGCGACGGATCGCCGGGCGCCTTGCGGGCCAGGATCAGGGGCTCGAGCTCTTCCTCCTCCTCGCCGCTCTCGTCGCGCCGCATCTCCTGCCAGAAATAGAGGGCGTAGGCGGCGAGGAAGGCGATCCCCAGCCAGGGCTTGAAGCTGAAGGCGACCAGGCCGACCGTGAGCTTGACCAGGAAGATCGCCAGGAACCAGCCCTGGTCGCGGGCCAGGCGCTGGAAGTCGCGCTTCACCTCGGCGGTGCGCTTCAGATGCTGGTGGGCGAAGATCAGGGTCAGGCCGACCGTGGCGTAGGCGATGGTGGACAGCACCAGGGGGCCGCCGAGCGCGGCGCCCACCCCCAGCTCGCGCTGGGCGTCGCTCTTGCCAAAGGCCACGGCGACGAAGGTGATGACGCTCTCCGGCAGGGCCGTGCCGAAGGCCGCCAGGATGGTGCCGGTCGCCGTGGCGCCGACGGAGAGCTTGCGCCCCACCCATTCCACCCCGTTCACGAAGAACTCGCAGGCGAAATAGATGACGGCGGCGGCGCCCAGGAGGAGCGCGATATTGAGGATCAGGGGAGACATGGGCGTGGTCGATTCGGTCCCGGGTCAGGCGGCGCGCGACAAAAGGCCAAGCTCCCCCGCCTGACCCACAGGCGGAAGCCGGCCCTCGGTCTCGCCAAGCCTGACTGGCCGCGCGCGCCATGCCCCGGAAATCCCGACGCAAGTTTGTTGACGCGAGCCCCGCTGAACGCGCGGGCGACTACTCCCCAAAGGAAGTCAGAGCCCTAGCGGCTCGCGGCCCCACGCGCAAGGGCCCCCGGAAGGGGGGCCATGTGGCGAATTTGCTTGAAAGAAAGGTTCCTGGTGGAGCCGAGGGGAATCGAACCCCTGACCTCCTCATTGCGAACGAGGCGCTCTACCATCTGAGCTACGGCCCCAGGAGGCGCGGAATAAGCGTTTTCAGACCCGCCCTGTCAAGCACAAGAAAGGCGTCTTGCCGCCGCAGGGGTCCGGCGGGCGCTTGCCAGGGGGCCGCGCGCGCCGGTAAACCCAGGCCATGGGCAAATTCATCTACTTCATCGTCGACAACCTTTTCGGGCTCCTGTCGCTGGCGATCGTGGTCAGCGCGGTCCTGTCGTGGCTGGTGGCCTTCGACGTGATCAACCTGCGCAATCCCATGGTGGCCAACATCTGGCGCTTCCTGGACGCGGTGACCCAGCCGATCCTGCGGCCCTTCCGTCGGATCATTCCCTCTCTGGGCGGGGTGGATATCAGCCCGATCATCGTGCTGCTGATCATCGAGGGCGCCCGCCGCTATCTGCTGCCGCTGATTTTCGGGCCCATCATTTCCGTCCTGGGCTGAGATCGCCATGCGCCTGGCGGTGCGGGTGACGCCCAAGGGCGGCCGCGACGCCGTCGACGGCTGGGCCCTGGATCCCGCCGGCCGGCCGCTCCTGAAATTGAGGGTCAGCGCCGCCGCGGCCGACGGCGCGGCCAACGCCGCGGTCATCGCCCTGCTGGCCAAGGCCGTGGGCCGGCCGAAATCGGCCCTGCGCATCGTCTCGGGCGACACGGCGCGGGTGAAGTTGATCGAGATCGAGGGGCTGGAGGCCGAGGCCCTGGCCGCGAAGCTGGGCGCGCCGCCGGCGAACTGACCAGGGTTCTGGGCGCCGCAGGCGCCGCGAAGATTTGTCCACGAACCACACAAACCCCACGAACAGGTTGGCGCCGACCTGGACCGACCTAACGAACATCTGGGCGCTGTATCGGGGCGTGACCGCCCCCTTTCTGTTCGTGTGGTTCGTGTGGTTCGTGGATAAATTCTCTTTCCGCGTCAGGGATTATAGGCCCGCTCGCCATGGGCGGCCATGTCCAGGCCCTCCTCGATAGCTTCCTCGCGGGCGCGCAGGCCGAGCGTGGCCTTGAGCGCCAGGACCAGCGCCAGGCTGGCGATCGCCGACCAGGCGCAGACCGCCGCCACGCCCATCGCCTGGACGCCCAGCTGCCGGGCCATGTCCATGCCGGCCGCATAGCCCGCCCCGCCGAGCTTCGGCGCGGCCAGCACCGCGACCACCAGCGTTCCCAGAATGCCGCCGACACCGTGGACGGCGAAGACGTCCAGGCTGTCGTCGATGCGCACCTTGTGCTTCACCAGCTCGACCGCCTGGTAGCAGATCAGGCTGCCCGCGGCGCCGAGGGCCACGCCGCCCAGGGGACCGACAAATCCGGAGGCCGGGGTGACGGTGGCGAGGCCGGCCACGACGCCGGTGACCAGGCCGACCATGCTGGCCCGGCCGAAGCGGCGCTGCTCAATCAGGGCCCAGGTCAGGCCGGCCGTGGCCGCGGACAGATGGGTGGCGATCAGGGCCGAGCCGGCGTCGCCATTGGCGGCGAGCGCGCTGCCGGCGTTGAACCCGTACCAGCCGACCCAAAGCATGCCGGCGCCGATCATGGTCATGCCCGGATTGTGCGGCGGAGAGACATGGTGCGGATAGCCGTCCCGCGGCCCGACCGCCCAGGCGATGACCAGGGCCGAGACCCCTGCGGTGGCGTGCACCACCAGCCCGCCGGCATAGTCCATGACGTGCAGCCGCCCCAGCCAGCCGCCGCCCCAGACCCAGTGGCAGACCGGGGCATAGACCAGGAACAGCCACAGGCCGGAGAACACCAGCACGGCGGAAAACTTGATGCGCTCGACGAAGGCCCCGACGATCAGGGCCGGGGTGATGACGGCGAAGGTCATCTGGAAGCCGAAGAACACGCTCTCGGGCAGGCTGCCCACCTTGGCGTCGCGGGGCACGCCGACCAGGCCGAACTTGGCGAGGTCGCCGATCAGCGGGCCGGCTCCGGAGAAGGACAGGCTGTAGCCGCCGAGGAGCCAGAGCACCGAGGCGAGGCAGGCGATGGCCACGCAATGGGCCATGACCGACAGGACGTTCTTGGCGCGGACCAGACCGGCGTAGAACAGGGCCAGGCCCGGCAGGGTCATGAACAGGACCAGCGCCGTGGCGCTGAGGATCCAGGCGGTGTCGCCCGAGTTGGCGGTCATGGCGTCGTCTTCCCCCCGTGTTGTCCGGCGGACGCGAGACGCCGGAAGGGGGCTCTATTGCCAGAGGCGCAGGCCGAGGGGCGCCCGCTTTTTCAGCGCATCAGCGGAATTTTTGACCCGCTGACGCCAAAAAACCACGCATGCGCGGCGTCAGGCGGCCATGGCCGGCATGTTCGCGGGCAGGACATTGTCCAGCGCCAGCAGGCTGACAATGCCGGTGTCGATGGTCATGACCCCGGCCACGAAGGCGTTGGAATCGGCGCTGCCCACATCGGGCGCGGCCTGGATCAGACCCTCGGTGACTTGCAGGATGTCGGAGACGGCGTCGACCACCAGGCCGACCTGGGCGTCGCCGATCTGGGCGACCACGACGACGGAGGAGGGGCCGGGCGTGGCGGGGCCGAGCCCCAGGCGCGCGCCGAGGTCGATGACCGGCAGGATCGCCCCGCGCAGGTTCATCATCCCCAGCACATGCGGCGGGGCGTGGGGCAGGGGCGTGGCGGCGGTCCAGCCGCGGATCTCGCGTACGGCCATGATGTCGATGGCGTAGGCTTGGTCGGCGATGCGCACCGAGATCAGCTCGGCGCCGGGCGACGGAATTCGGGAATCCCCCATGGGCTCAGACCTTCTCGACAGGACGGGGCCCGCGACGCCAGGGAGGGCGACGGGCCGAGGACATACTGCATCGACAGGTTTTGTAAGCCGTTAACAGCGCTCGGTTTTCTCGGGTGTCTGGCGTCTTTCCGCCGGGCGCCCCAGGATGCGGCCATGTCCGACCGCGCCCAGCTCGCCCGCCTGATCGGCCAGGCCCGCCGCATCGTCGCCTTCACCGGGGCGGGGATCTCGACGGAGTCCGGCATTCCCGACTTCCGCTCGCCGGGCGGGGTGTGGAGCCGGATGAAGCCGATCACCTTCCAGGAATTCGTCGGCGACGAGGACAAGCGCCGCGAGGCCTGGAGCCGCGCCTTCGCCGGCAAGGCCGGCTGGACGGGGCGCGAGCCCAACGCCGGCCACTACGCCCTGGCGCGGCTGGCGGCCCAGGGCCGGCTGTCCGGCATCATCACCCAGAACGTCGACAACCTGCACCAGGACTCCGGGGCGCCGGCCGATCGGGTCATCGAGCTGCATGGCAACGCCAGCTATGCGACCTGCCTTGAATGCGGGACCCGCTACGAGCTGGCCGACCTCCGCGAGCCGTTCCTGGCGCGCGGCGAGATTCCGACCTGCCGCTGGTGCGGCGGCCTGGTGAAGACGGCGGTGATCTCCTTCGGCCAGGCCATGCCGGCCGGGCCCATGCGGGCGGCCGAGGAGGAGACGCTGGCCTGCGATCTGTTCCTGGTGCTGGGTTCGTCGCTCACCGTGTTTCCGGCGGCCGGATTCCCTCTGCTGGCCAAGCGCTCGGGCGCGGTCCTGGCGATCCTCAACCGCGAGCCGACCGAGCTGGACCGAATGGCCGATCTGGCGGTCCGCGACGAGATCGGCCCCGTCTTGAGTGAAATCGTGCCGTAAAGGGCGAAAAAACACGCCCGGGGGGGTTCGCAAGCGCGCCCAAAGACATTAATCGGCCGCGACATGATCCATCCCAAGAACCATACCTTCAACGATCGTCAGGCGGCCTCGGCCGCGGCGAAGAAAGCCCTGCTCGAAAAGTTCAAGCCCAAGCCCATGGTCACCGACCCGCTGATCGAACAGCGGAAGGCGGAGAAGGAGCTCGAGCTCGAGATCCTGCGCGAGGAGCGCCGCAAGGAGCGCGAGGCCCGCCGGGCCGCCGCCGCCGCCGCGGAGGCCATCCGCCGCGAGGAAGAGGCGATCACCGAAGAGGCCCGCGAGCTCGCCCTGCGCGCCGCCCAGAAGGCCGCCCGCGACGCCCGCTACGCGGCCCGCAAGCAACGCCGGAACTAGGACCCGCCCATGCGCCCCGACCTGATGATCGTGGGCGCGGTGGTGGGGGTGGTCCTCATCGCCCATCTGGCGGTGTTCGGTTTCGTGCGCCATATGATGCGCAAACGCTGACCCTGCGGCAGTCGGGCCCTTGGCCCGGGCGCTATGACGTGCGAGTTTGGCGGCAATCTCTACTTCAAGTTGGCGAGTTCCATGATCCTCCCCCTGTTGCTTTCCGCCGGCCTCCTGATGAGCGCCGAGACGACCCCTGCCGCGGGTGACTCCGCGACCCCGCCGGCCGCGGCCGCGCCCAAGCCCAAGAAGATCTGCACGACCACGACCGAGCTCGGCTCGCGCCTGCCCGTGCGGGTCTGCCGCACGCCCGAGGAAGCCGCCGCCCTGGCCCAGGCCTCCAAGGAAGCGGTCCAGGACCTGCAGAAGGTCGGCGCCGCCAGCTCGAAATAGGGCGCGGCCGGATCAGGCCTCGCCGGTGAGATCCCGGCGGGCCTTTTCCAGTTCATCGGCGTAGCGCCGGGTGGCGTAGGCCTCCGACAGCACCCCCAGAACCTGGCCCTGGGCGTCGACCACCACCAGCTCGTCGCTCTGGGTCTGGTCGAAGGCGGTCATGATCTCCTTGATGCTCAGCTCCGGCGTCAGCACCGCGTCGCGGTTGATGGCGAGCGTGGTCAGACTTTGGCCGTCCGCATCGTCGGCATAGGCCGCGGCGGTCTGGACCAGGCCGGCATAGCGGCCGGCCGGATCGGTCAGCACCACGCGCTTGGTCCCGCCGAGCGGGAAGCGGCGGCGGAACTCGGCCAGGTCGGCGTCCGCGGCGATGGTCGGCGCGCCGGTCCGCATCATACGCCCGGCGGTCAGCGTGCGGATCCAGCCCACGTCATGGGCCGAGCGGATCGTCTCGCCGCGCAGATGCAGCCGCCAGGTCGAGAAGGAATAGCCGAAGGTCTCGCGGACCACGGCGCTGGCGATCAGCGAGGCGACCAGGGTGGCGGCGGTGACGGTGAAGTCGCCGGTGGTCTCCAGCACCAGGAAGGACATGGTCAGCGGCCCGCCGACGATGGCGACGCCGAGCGCGCCCATGCCCACCAGGGCCGCGACCGTGGGATCGAGCACCGGCAGGAAGGTCGCGAAGGCCGCGAGATGGGCGAAGGCCTGGCCGATCAACGTCCCCAGGAACAGGGCCGCGAAGAACAGCCCGCCCCGGAAGCCGAAGCTCAGCGAGATGATCGAGGCCGCCGCCTTCATGGCCGCGAGCGTCAGCAGGAGCTTCAGGCCGAGGTCGGCCTCAAGGTCCAGGGCCAGGGCGCCGTGGCCCGCCGACAGGGTCTGGGGCGTGAGAAGGGCGATCCCCGCCAGCAGGACCCCGCCGGCCGCGGGGCGCAGCAGCGGGGGAATGGGCATCTTGACGGCCCACTTGTCGGCCAGCGCCACCAGCCGCATCATCATCACGCCCACGCCCGCCGTGACCAGGCCCAGCAGGGCGTAGAGCCCATAGACCGGCCAGGTCTGGACGGCGGTGACCGAGGTGCCCAGCAGATAGGTGGGCGCGCCCAGGCTCTTGGCCACCAGCACGGCGGCCAGGGCCGCGGCGGCGACGGGCGCGATATTGGCCACCGTATAGGCCCCGATGACGATCTCGAAGGCGTAGAAGGCGCCGGTCAGCGGCGCGCCGAACGCCGCGGCGATGGCGGCGCCCGCGCCGGCGCCCACCAGGGTGCGCAGGTCGGCGCGGCGCAGGGCGAGGGCCCGGCCGATCAGCGAACCGGCGGCGCCGCCGGCCTGGGCGTAGGCCGCCTCCAGCCCCACCGAGGCCCCGGAGCCGTTGGAGACCAGGGTCTGGGCGCAGATGAACGCGCTGTCGCGGCCCGACATCCGGCCGCCATGCAGGGCGTTGGCCTCGACCGGGTCGACCGCCCCGCCGGGGCTGTAGCGCTGCCACAGCCAGGTCCCGAGCCCCAGGGCGAGCCCGCCGGCCGGAATGGCCAGCACCCGCCAGGGGACGATGGCCGCCTGGGCGCTCAGCCGCTGCTCGGGATCGAAGGCGAACAGGAAGATCTGCAGGGCATGCGCGATCTTGGCCTGGAAGGTGGCGAGCGCCCCGGCGGCGGCGCCGACCACGATGGCGACGGCGATCAGCCACAGTTCGCTGGACCGGATCTGACGCCGGATGAAGGCCAGCCACTTCAGGGGCTGGGGATGCGAAAGCGAGGTCGGAACCTGGACCATGGCCGCTGTTATCTTGGAATGTAAACAATAGTAAAACCATAGGAATTCCCCAGGCGCGGCGGAGACGGGACGGTTAAGACGCCCTCGATCCTCAACCGCTGGTCCTGGAGAGCGACATGGCCGAGAACCTGGTGAAGCTGGCTGACAGCCGCGACGCGCGCCTGAGCCGCGCCCCTGACGCCCACCCCCTGGTCGCCGAGATCGTCGAGGCCCTGATGGCCCTGAGCGGCGAGGCCCACCGCGACATCGTCATCGACCGCATCGCCCAGGGTCGCCACCCCGGCGCCCGCGCCGCCAGCCAGGCCCTGAGGGACGAGATCTTGCGGGCCTTCCACGCCCATTGCGAGACCGGGAGCGAGCGGGCCCTGTTCCGCCTGCGCTTCGGCGAGGGGTCGCACCGCTGGGCCCTGGCGCCGGCGGCCATGGCCTTCATCACGGCGCGCGGGGAGATGTGCTGATGCCCCGCAGCCGGGCCATGCCCCTGACCCTGATGAGCCGGGCCTGCGTCTGGGCGGGCCTGTCCTGCATGGCCGCCTCTTTCGGGGTGGTGCTGGGCGCCTGCCTGCGTTGATCTGAGCAACCAGGCTTGTCATCGGCGTCCGTCAGGGCGAGGGTCCGCAGCAACCTCAGCCTGTACCGGAGCCGTCATGATCCCGCGTTCCTCCCTCGTCCGCCTGGGCCTGGCCCTGTCGGCCGGCGTCGTTCTGGGCGGATGCGCCGGACCCCGCGTTCTGACCCGCCTGACCCCGGACACGAGGTTGGCCGCCGGCGCCGCGACGGTGCTGCCGGGATCGGACGCGCCCTCGCCGGTGCGCGATCTGGTCAGCGCCCGGCTGGCGGCCCACGGCCCCAAGGCCGGCCAGGCGCCGGCCTATTATGTGATGGCCGCCCAGTCGGCCCGGCCCGGCCAGGTCGGGGTCATGGGACCTGGTCCCGCGGGCGCTCCGCCGGCCTGGGTCGAGGCCCCGCGCAAGGCCGGCTGGCGGTTCTGGACCAAGGACAAGCCGGTGCGCACGGTCTCGCTCACCGTGCTGGACGCGCAGACCGGCAAGACCCTGACCCAGGTGACCGCCGCCGACGGCCGGCCGGGCGATCGCCAGCCCCTGTCGGCGCTGGTCGACGCGGCCCTGGCGCGCGCAGGCCTGGTCACCCCCTAGGCCTTAACCCCGAAGGCGAAGATCGCCCCGCGGCCGGGGGCGCTGTCGCAGTCGACGAAACCGCCCTGCCGCTGGGCCACGACCCGCACGAAGCTCAGGCCCAGGCCGACGCCCTCGCTCTTGCCGTCCCCGAACCGCTTGAAGGGCTCAAACAGCGAGGCCTTGTCCTCGGCGCTCAGGCCGGGCCCCTCATCGGCGATCTTCAGCACCCAATAGCCGGCCCTGGCCCCGCGCCCGCGCGCCAGGGTGCAGGTGATCCGCCCGCCCTGCGGGCTGAACTTCACCGCATTGCCGAGCAGATTGCCCACCGCCCGCGCGGTCAGGGCCGCGTCGCCCAGGACGATCACCTGGTCCGGCGCCTTGGTCTCGACGCTGAGACCCTTGGCCCGCCATTGTGGCCAGAGGTCGTCGACCGCCTGGATCAGGATGTCGGCCAGGTCGAACTCGGCCGGCCGCAGGGTCGAGGACTCCGCCCGCGCCAGCTGCACGAAGCCGTCGGCGAGCGCCAGGGTGCGGCGCGCATAGCCGGCGATCCGGGCCGCCAGCGCCTCGGGCTCGCCGGCCTGGCGAGGATTGTCCAGCAGGGCCAGGATCGAGCTCTGCGGCGAGCGCATGTCGTGGGTGAGCAGCTGCAGGGCCTGTTCCCGCTGCCGGTGGGCCGATTCCAGGGCGCTGACATCGGCGAAGCGCAGGATGCGGCCGGCGGCCTGGCCCGGGGCCGACTGACGGGCGGCGATCCCCACCTGCAGGGTGCGACCGTCGGCCAGCCGCAGCTGCCGGCCGTCGACCGCCAGGGCCTGGGCGATCGGCTCGGGCTCGGCGAGCGGCAGCAGGTCGGCGAGATCCGGCCAGGCCCGGCCCTCCAGCGGCCCGTCGTCGGCCACGGCGAACAGCCGCCCCGCGGCGGCGTTGGCCATCTCCACCCGGTCGTCCGCGTCCAGCACAAGGGTGGCGTCGGGCAGGGCGGTCAGGGCGTCGGCCGCGAAGCGGCGCAGCAGGCTCATCCGGTCGATGGCCTGCTCCAGCAGCCAGGCCTGGCGGCCGACCAGGTCGGCGGCCGGCGCGGGGCCCGGGCGCATCGGCCCCATGGCCGGATCGGCGGCGAGGCGGTCGATCTCCAGGCCGAGGAAGGCGCTGGCCGCCGCCAGCCGTCGCCAGCCCCACAGGGGATAGACCAGCACCAGACCGGCGAGGGCGGGAACGGGGGCGACCCAGACCTTCAGCCCCATCAACAGGCCCGCGCTGATCGCCAGAACCGCCAGACCGATTACGGCGCCGGCGGCCATGGCCGCGCGGGGCGACAGGCGGAGCACCGCGATCAACAGCACCCACAGGGCGGCGAGCGCGAACAGGGCCTGGGCCCAGGCGGGCGACAGGCGGATCTCGCGCCTGCAGCAGGGCGCTGACCACATTGGCCTGGACCTCCACTCCCGACAGATCGGCGCCATGCCCGCTGACCGGGGTGGGGAAACGGTCGCCCAGCCCCGCCGCTGTGGCGCCGACCAGGACGATGCGGTCCTTGAACGCCTGGGCCGGGACCTCGCCCTTAAGCACGCTCGCGAAGGCGATGGTGGGGAAGGATCCGGGCGGTCCGGCGAAGGGGATCAGCAGGGCGTCGGGCGAGGGCGGCGCCTGCGGCGCCGCCAGGCGGAAGCCCTTCAGCGCCAGGTGATCGATCCAGTGGCCCGGCCCGCCGTCGCGCAGATGAACCTGGCGCAGCAGGCCGTCGGCGTCATAGCGCACATTGACCTGGCCCAGGCCGGCGGCGGCCCGGGCGATCAGCGGGGTGGGGGGAACGACGGCGAAGGCCGCGCCGTCCGGCCCCGGCGCCTGGGTCAGGACCGGCAGGACGGTGGGAACCTTGGCGAGCGCGGCGGCCAGGGCCGGGTCCTCAGCCGACGGCTCCAGGAACAGCACGTCATAGATCACCGCCTTGGGCCCCGCGGCGGCCAGCTGGTCCAGCAGCCGGGCATGGACCGCCCGGTCCCAGGGCCAGCGCCCGATCTCGTCGAGGCTGCGATCGTCGATGGCCACGATCACCACCTGCGGGTCGGGCCGCAGAGGCGAAAGCGCCATCAGCCGGTCATAGACCAGGTTGTCGGCCCGGGCGAACAGGCCGGTCAGGGCCGCGCCGGCCACGACCAGCGAGGCGGCGGCCGCCACCGCCAGCCATTCGCGCATCAGGCGCGATCGTGGTCCCCCGCGTTCGCGCCCGGCCATGGACCTATTCGCCGATCTGCAGATCCTGCAGCGCGCCGGCCTTCACGCTGGGCGGCTGGCCCGGCTTGAAGCGGGTCGCCACGACGCGCCAGTGATAGGCGCCGGGAGGCAGGTCGGTCACCGACAGCTCGGGCTCGGTCAGGCCTGGCGCATCGACGAAGGGCACGGTCTCGGCGCCGCGAAACAGCTGCAGCTCGAAGATCCTCTGGCCCGCCCCCGCCGCGCTCCAGCGGAACTTGAAGCGGCGCATCTTGCCGGTCTTCTCCTGGGCGGGCCCGCCGCCGGCGTCGAGCGTATTGAGGTCGCGCTCGAAGCCGTAGTCGCGGGGCAGGCCCTCCAGGCCGTCGGCGTCGATGGCGGTGGCGCGGACGAAATAGGTGCCGTCCGGGACCTTGTCGAACTGGGCCTGCGGCGTCGGGCTCACCGTCTCGGTGAAGACGTCGACGAAGCCGGCGTCATTGGCGAGCTGCAGGTGATAGGCGGCGGCGCCCGTCACCGGCTCGACCGCAAAGGCCACGACCGGGTCCTCCTGGGTGCGGCCGCCGCGCACCAGGGCCGGGGCGGGCAGCAGGGGCTGGGGCGGCTTGACGCCGTCGGCGCTGGCCCGCGCGCCAAATCCGGCGGGGACCGGGGTCTCGGCCGCCGACGCGGCGGGCGCGGTCGCGCCGACTCCGACCACGCCCTTGATCACCTCCGCGGCGCTGCTGGCGCGGGCGGGATCGAAGGCGACGCGGTATTCGGTGCCGCGCACGGCGGCGACCGAGAGCGGCGTGCGGATCAGGAACTGGGAATCCTTGGTGGTCATGGGGGTGACCGAGGCGGTCCCCTTGCCGAGATCCAGGTCGAAGGCGCGGCGCAGACCGCCGGTCAACAGCACCTGACGCAGGCGCACGATCTTCAGCGTCGAGTTGGACGGCAGGCTGACCCGCGACTCGTCCGGGAGATCCAGGGTGGCGAAGGCGTTGGCGCCCGTGGCGATGCGGTCGTTCTCGACAAGCGCCATGTTGCGGCTCACCGCCACGGCCTGGCCTGCGCGGGTCACGGTCACCGCCCCGCTGAAGGCGCCCAGCCGGGCGTCGATGACCTCGGTCTTGAGCAGGGCGTAGGGGATCGAAAGGGTCGAGCCGGGGCGCAGATGGCGCGGATTGGGCACCTTGTTCAGGCTCTGCAGGGTCCGGTAGTCGCCAAGCTTGACCAGATAGCGGCTGGACAAGCCGAACAGGGTGTCGCCCGGCTTGACCAGATAGGCGACCGGCGCGTCGGCCTCGGGCGGCTTCGCGGGCGCGCGCGTCTGGGCGGCGGCCGGCGCGGCCAGGCTGAGGGCGACGACGAGCCACGCCCCAGTGTCAGTCCAGCGCGTCATGCGGATTCCCCCTCCGGCCCCAGGCTGGGTTCAAGCCGATAACCGAAACCATAGATGGTCACGAGCCGAAATCCGTTTTCCGGCCGAAGTTCCAGCTTGTTGCGCAGCCGCGACAGGTGGGCGTCGAGCGTGCGGGTCTCGAGATCCGGATTGCGGCCCCAGACGGTCTCCAGGAGATAGTCCCGCGACAGGGCCCGCGCCCCGCTGCGGAACAGGGCCAGAGCCAGCTGCAGCTCCTTGGCGGTGAGCTCGCGGGGCGTCCCGTCCAGCAGGATCGCCGTGCCGCCCGGCCGGTATTCGTAGCGGCCGAAGGTCTCCGGACCGGTCTCGCGCCCCGCGCTCGGGAAGGCCCGCCGCAGCAGGGCCGCGACCCGGGCCTGCAGGACCGCCGGCTGGATCGGCTTGACCACATAGTCGTCGGCGCCGGCCTCCAGGCCGCGGACGATGTCGCCCTCTTCCGAGCGGCTGGTGATCAGCAGCACCGGCGGCGGCGAGGCGATCAGCTTGAGTTGGGCCAGGACCTCCATGCCGTCGAGACCCGGCATGTTCCAGTCCAGCAGCAACAGGTCGAAGGTCTGGCGGCGCAGGTCGCGCAGAGCCGCCTCGCCGCGCTCGAACAGCACCGGATCATGTCCGGCGCGCGTCAGCACCTCGGCGATCAGCTCGTTGTGCGCCGGATCATCGTCGAGCACGGCGATCTTCATCGGGCAGGGAGACCCTTGGGTTGCAAAGCCAGACTATAGGCCAAGCCTGTGTCCCAGCGCGACCGTCGGCGGCCGATTCCGGCAGGTTTCGCGGCCGGGCGGCCAGACGCCCGTTCCGGTGGGGCGGTGCAGCTCTAAATGGTGATTTTACAATTGTTTACACCTCGTTCCCGTGACGGTTGGCCGCGCCAGGTCCTACAAAGACACCCAATTCGGGGCAGATCGCCGCCTTGAGGCGTTGTGGTCGGAGGACCCTGAAAGGGACAGGCATGCATATTGACCTCGTGGAACTGGACCGCGCGCCTCCCGGCGCCCTGATGGCCGCGCATGTGGCTGTCGAGAGCTTCTGTCTCCGGCGATCCGAGGCCGTAGCCGCGACCCATGGGCTGGGCCCGACCTCGGCCCTGATCTTCCGCACGCTCTGTGTCGCCGCCCTGGCCCCCAATGGCGGCCCCGCCGAGACCGACCTCGACGCGCCCCTGCGCTGGGTGTCGCGCACGGCGCTGGCGGAATCCTGCGGCCTGCCGCGCGAGACCGTGCGGCGCAAGTGCGAGCGCCTGGTGAACGCGGGCCTCATCGAGGGCGACCGGGTGCGGGGCGTGACCCCGTCGCGCCGGGCCCTGACCGCGGGCCTGGGTCCCGACAGTTACGACACCCTGATCCGCGACCTGCGCCAGCTGATCGAGGCGCTTGAGCGGCTCAATGTCGTGGCCGTGGCCCGCGAGGCCGCCTAGAGCCGCCTCGTCTAGGCCACCGCGATCCAGCCGGCCGGCAGGGTCGAGAGCGTCACCCCGACCAGGATCATCTGATCCCCATTGCCCATGTCGACCACGGTGTCGGCCCCGACCTGGCTCAGCGAATAATGGGTCCCCGGATCGAGCAGGACGTGGTCGCCCTCGGCGGCCGAGAAGTCGATCACCCGGTCGATCCCGGCCCCTGAGAACGACCGGAACACATCGGCCCCGGCCCCGCCGCTGATCGTGTCATTGCCCCGGTCGCCATAGATCAAGTCGTCGCCAGCCCCGCCGGAGACGCTGTCATTGCCCTGGCCGCCGCGCACCCAGTCATTGCCGTCGCCACCGCTGATCGTGTCGTCGCCGAGGTTGCCGTAGACGATG
>NZ_JALDPT010000031.1 GCF_022695515.1 Phenylobacterium aquaticum | reverse complement strand
CGTCAGGAGTGTGTCGATGTTTCGCGGGTTGTTCGTTCTGGCGGCCGCCATGGTCCTGACCTCCCCAGCGTCGCGCGCCGCCGGCCCCGCTCAAGACGGAGGTCTATGGGCGGCTGCCCAGCATCGACATGATGTCGCTGTCGCCCTCGGGGGAGAAGGTGGCCTATGTCGCGACCACCGGCGACAGCCGTCAGGTGGTGGTCAAGGATCTGGCCGACAAGGTCCTGATCGCCGCGCCGGTCGGCGACAACAAGGTCCGCCAGCTGGACTGGGCGGGCGACGACCACCTGCTGATCACGGCCAGCTCCACCCAGGCCCTGGGGTCCTTCTCGGGGACCCAGGAATTCAGCCAGACCCTTTCGCTGAACCTGATCACCAACGCGGTGACGGTGGTCTTCGGCGCCAGCCCGGCCATTCTGCACGCCACCTTCGGCTATCTGGGCGCCGTCCAGCAGTCCGGACGCTGGTATGGCTATTTCGAAGGCATCCCCCTGACCAAGACCCGCGGCTTCGACAGCGGCAGTCTGGGGGCCAACAACTTCGTCAATCTCTACCGCGTGGATCTCGACAGCGGCGTCGCCGAGCTTGCGGCCTCCGGGGCGCAGCGCCCCCATGAATGGGCGCTGGACCCGTCGGGCCTGATCGTCGCTCACGCCGAGTACACCGAGGCCAGCGGTGTCTGGGCCTTGCAGGCCGGAGAGCGGACCGGCGCCCCCCTGGTCAGCCTGACCCAGCCCTTGGGGGAGGTTGGCCTTCGCGGCCTTGGACGGGCGCCCGGCACGGTGCTGGTGGACAAGGAGACCCCTGAGGAATGGTCTCTCGCCGACGGCGGGCATGCGCCGGTGATCACCGACGGTCTGATCGAGGGCTATATCCATGACCCGTCCACCGGGCTCCTGGTCGGTGTCTGGCTGATGGGGGATCGACCGGAACAGCGGTTCTTCGAGCCCCGGCTCGCCGCGCGTCAGGCCGCCTATCGCAAGGCCCTGGGCGGGGAGCCGAAGCTGATCTCCTGGAGCGCCGATTATCGGCGGATGGTGCTCTTCACCGAGGGCGACGGCGACGCCGGGACCTATTGGCTGGTCGATGGCAAGGCGGTGCGGGCCTACGCCTATCCCTATCCGGACATTCCCGACCTCAATCTGGGGGCCACCCGGGTGGTTTCCTACAAGGCCGCGGATGGGCTGGAGATCCACGGCGTGCTGACCCTGCCGCCGGGGCGCGATCCCAAGGGCCTGCCCCTGGTCGTCCTGCCCCATGGCGGGCCGCAGGGACACGACAGCCAGGGCTTCGACTGGATGGCCCAGGCCTTCGCGGGCCGTGGATATGCGGTCTTCCAGCCGAACTTCCGGGGCTCCGACGACCAGGGCGTCGCATTCCGCGACGCCGGCTTCGGGGAATGGGGCCGCAAGATGCAGACTGATATCTCCGACGGCGTGGCGGATCTGGCCAGGCAGGGCCTGATCGATCCGAAGCGCGCCTGCATCGTGGGCTGGAGCTACGGGGGCTACGCCGCCCAGGCCGGGGTGACCGTCCAGCAGGGTCTCTACCGCTGCGCTGTCTCCTATGGCGGGATCTCCGATCTCAACGCCTTCCTGTTCTGGCTGGCGCCTGCCGACGGCGACGACCGCACCGCCAGGGCGCGTTACGAGCGCAAATTCATCGGGGCCAAGACCAATGACGATCCGGCGCTCAAGGATCTCTCGCCGGCCCGCCTGGCTGATCGCGCCGACGCACCCGTCCTGCTGATCCACGGCGCCGACGACACCATCGTGCCGATCGCCCAGAGCCAGCAAATGCAGCGCGCCCTGCAGAAGGCGGGCAAGCCTGTCGACTTCGTGCAGCTGAAGGGGGAGGACCACTGGCTGTCACGCGACACCAGTCGCAAGGCCATGCTCGAGGCGGCCGTGGCCTTCGTCGCGCGCTACAATCCGGCGGAATAGGGAAGGGCGCTGATCCTCTGCGGCGACAGGACGCTTGCAAGTCGCGCCAATTGGGGCAACCTCCGCATCAGGACGTTTGAAATGCGCCAGCTCGGCCCGGGGCGATGTTCCGGATCGATGACAAGGGCGCGGCGACGTCGAAGGGAAGGAAACTGGAATGGCTATCACTCATCCGCGGGCGCCTTCGAACCTGCTGCGCAGCGTGCCCCGTGAGCTCATCAACATCCTGGGCACCGCGTTCGCCCTGTTCGCGGTCGTGGCGATCGGGGGGCTGATCTCCTCGGCCCTGCCCGACAGCCATTCGCCGTGGCTGTTCGCGGCCTCCTACGGCGTGCCGGCGGCGATCGCCTTCGTCGTCTACTGGTGGGTCGCCCAGAAGCTCTAGACGCTTCAGGCCTTTCCGATGCGGCCGAGGGTCGCCGTCATGATCGGGACGGCGGCGCTCATCTGCATGTCGATATAGTCGCTCAGATCATTCGGCAGCACGTCGGTGATCCAGGTCACCTGGCAGGCCCCGTCGCCCTGCGCGGCCACCTCCACCGAGGCGGAGTGGGCGAGGGGACGTCCGCCCACCACCGCATAGACCAGCCGCCGCCGCGCATCGTCGCAGTCCACCAGGGCCTCTGTCGCCACAGCGCCGTTGGCGAAGGTCACCCGCCTCGTCCCGTCCTGGGCTTCCACATCGGTGACGAAGCCCGGGGCCACCCGCTGATGCACGGCGTTGAAGTCGCGCAAGGCGTCCCAGACCGCCTCGGCGCTGGCGGCCACCTCGAAGGTCTTGCGGATTGACGCCATGGCTGGTCCCACTGGCCGCGGAGGCGCGGCGAATGGGCGGATCCTGGCCGAGCCGGCCGGGCGGGTCTGGCCGGATTCGGACGTCATCGCCTCGGACCGCGCCCAGCAAAAAGGGCCGCGGGGTGAACCGCGGCCCTTCTGACGTCCGACTAAGCCGTCAGGCTTAGCACTTGTAGTACATGTCGAATTCGACGGGGTGCGGGTGCAGTTGCAGACGCATCACTTCTTCCATCTTCAGCTCGATGTAGGCGTCGATGAAGTCGTCGTCCATGACGCCGCCGGCCTTCAGGAAGCCGCGGTCCTTGTCCAGGTTTTCCAGGGCTTCGCGCAGCGAGCCGCAGACTTCCGGAACCTTCTTCTGCTCGCGGGGCGGCAGGTCATAGAGGTTCTTGTCCTGGGGCGCGCCGGGATCGATCTGGTTGATGATCCCGTCGAGGCCGGCCATCAGCAGGGCCACGAAGGTCAGATAGGGGTTGCCCATCGGGTCGGGGAAGCGGGCTTCCAGACGCTTGGCCTTGGGGCTGTCCACGTGCGGGATGCGGATCGAGGCCGAACGGTTGCGGGCCGAATAGGCCAGCTTCACCGGGGCTTCGTAGCCGGGCACCAGACGCTTGTAGCTGTTGGTGGTGGAGTTCGAGAAGGCGTTGATGGCCTTGGCGTGCTTGATGATGCCGCCGATATACCACAGGCACTCCTGGCTCAGACCGGCGTACTTGTCGCCGGCGAACATGGGCTTGCCGTCCTTCCAGATCGACTGGTGCACGTGCATGCCCGAGCCGTTGTCGGCGAACATCGGCTTGGCCATGAAGGTCGCGGTCTTGCCGTAAGCCGCCGCCACGTTGTGGATGACGTACTTATAGAGCTGCATCCGGTCGGCCATGGTCAGCAGGTCGGCGAACTTCAGGCCGAGTTCGTGCTGGGCCGGGGCCACCTCGTGGTGGTGCTTTTCCGGCTGCATGCCGAGCTCGCCCATGACGGCCAGCATTTCGCCGCGCAGGTCCTGGGCGCTGTCGATCGGGTTCATCGGGAAGTAGCCGCCCTTCGGACCCGGACGGTGACCCATGTTGCCTTCCGCATATTCCTTGCCGGTGTTCACCGGCAGCTCGGTCGAGTCATAGGAATAGCCGGTGTTGTGCGGATCAGTGGACCAGCGCACGTCGTCGAAGATGAAGAACTCGGCTTCCGGACCGAAATAGACGGTGTCGCCCACGCCGGCCGACTTCACGAAGTTCAGCGCCGCCTTGGCGATGGACCGCGGGTCGCGGTTGTAGGGGGTGCCGGTGTCGGGGTTCACGACGTCGCAGAACAGGCACAGCGTGGTCTGCTGATAGAAGGGGTCGATGTAGGCGCTGTTCAGGTCGGGACGCAGCTTCATGTCCGACTCGTTGATCGCCTTCCAGCCGGCGATCGACGAACCGTCGAACATGGTGCCGTCGTTCAGGAAGTCGTCATCGACCAGGTCGATGTCGAAGGTCACATGCTGCATCTTGCCGCGCATGTCGGTGAAACGGACGTCGACGTATTTGACGTCCTTTTCCTTGATTTCGTTCAGAATGTCCTTGGCGGTGGCCATTGGTTTATCCCCTTTGGTAATCCCTAGTCTCGATGAGCTGCGACCTAGACGGCCGCCGCCCCAGTCTCGCCCGTGCGGATACGCAGCACGTCGAGGATTTCAGACACGAAGATCTTGCCGTCGCCGATGCGCCCCGTGCGCGCCGCGCCAACAATGGAGTCTAGGGCCGGTTCCAGCTGGTCATCGGCCACCACCACTTCGATTTTGATCTTGGGCAGGAAGTCCACGACGTACTCGGCGCCGCGGTAGAGTTCGGTATGGCCCTTCTGACGGCCGTATCCCTTGGCCTCGATCACGGTCATCCCTTGGACTCCCAGGTCCTGGAGGGCTTCCTTCACCTCGTCGAGCTTGAAGGGCTTAATGATGGCTTCGATCTTTTTCATGGCCCAACTTACTGCCGACGAAGGTCGCCCCCCGCGTTTGAAGGCTACGAGCACGCTCACGTGCGGGGGGACAAGGGGGCGCCTGCGGAGCTTGCGGCGCCGGCGGGCGGGAATCTGCGTTTGTCTAAACGGCGGGCGCCTGCTGCTCAAGAAACAATCACGACGAAAATGGACGTCGAAGCCCGTTCCGGGTTGCTTTCGCAGCCGGGTTTGATCGCGAAGGAGTCGCAAGTGATCGCCGGGACGGCCCGGATGGCCCCTCCGCGGAGCTAAAACCGCATTTCCGGCCTTAGTCGCGGCGTGTCACTGTTACGTCCCGATGCTGAAGTTTGCAGCGGACCGGTCCATGCGGCGATGTGACCGGTGTCATGGAAAGTCCAAACGACGGCGGCATTGTGACGGTCGACCCCGGCCATCGGCCCCGGGCGGTTTTGAGGGTGGACCTCAGGGGCGCATCGGGGAATGGTCCGCAGGCTTTCAATCCGCTGTCTGGACCATTCCAATGTCGCGTCTTTACCTGATCCGCCATGGCAAGCCCGCCGCCGTCTGGGGCGAGGCCGACGATGATCCGGGCCTGGACGAAACCGGCCGCGCCCAGGCGGAGGCCGCCCGCGACCATCTGCTCTCCCTGCCCGAGGACGAGCGGCCGACCCGGGTGGTCAGTTCGCCCCTGCGCCGCTGCCGCGAGACCGCCATGCCGACCGCCCAGGCCCTGGGCGTCGAGATCGAGATCGACCCGTCCGTGGGCGAGATCCCGACGCCGGCCGGTCTCTCGGCCGAGGAACGGCCGGCCTGGCTGCGCGAGGTGTTCCAGGGCGAGTGGCGCAATGTGAAGGGTGATCTCGACTATGACGCCTGGCGTCGCGCGGTCGTCCAGGCCCTGACCGCGCGGGCCGGGACCGCCGTCTTCAGTCACTATGTGGCCATCAATGCGGTCATGTCCCTGCTGGCGGACGATCCGCGCGTCCTGGTGTTCCGGCCGGACCACACCTCGATCAGCGTGCTCGACAGCGACGGGTCCGCCCTGACCCTGGTGGCCCGCGGTCCGGAAGCTCAGACGAGCGTTCTCTAGGTCCGCCCCGTCTTTCTCCTGCGCTTGGAGCTTTCGTGTCCGCCCGGCCCATCCTGACCGTCTCTGAAATGACCGCCGCCGACCAAGCCGCCATCGCGGCGGGCGCGCCGGGTGTGGAGCTGATGGCCCGCGCCGGCCTGGCGGTGGCCGACGCGATCTGCGACCGGTTCACGCCCCGGCCGATCGCCGTGCTCTGCGGTCCCGGCAATAATGGCGGCGACGGCTATGTTTGCGCCCGCTGGCTGGCCGAGCGCGGCTGGCCGGTCTGGGTCGAGCGCACCGATCCCCCCGCCACCGCTGACGCCAGGGCCGCGGCGGCCGAGTGGACCGGCGAGACCCATGATCTGGGGCAAGGGCCGCGGCACGCGGAACTGTTCGTCGACGCCCTGTTCGGGGTGGGGCTGAGCCGGCCGCTGGACGGGGAGGCGGCGCGCCTGGCCCGCGTCTCGGAGGCCCGCGCCGACCAGATCATCGCCATCGACATCCCCAGCGGCCTGGCCGGTGACACCGGACGTCCGCTGGGCGACGCGGCCTTCTGGGCCGGCCTGACCGTCACCTTCCACGCCAAGAAGCCGGCCCATGTACTGGAGCCGGGACAGTCCCGCTGCGGCGAGGTGGTGGTCGCCGATATCGGCCTCACCGCCACGGGAAGCGGCCTGATCGAGAACACGCCGGACGCCTGGCTGGATCATTTCCCCTGGCCCTCAGCCCAGTCGCACAAGCATGCGCGCGGCCGCATGGTGGTGATCAGCGGCGAGGCCTGGAACACCGGGGCGGCGCGTCTGTCGGCGCGGGCGGGCCTGCGGATGGGGGCGGGGCTCGTCACCCTGCTGTCGCCGCCCGAGGCCCTGGCCGTAAATGCCGCCCACCTCGAGGCGGTGATGCTGAAGCCCTTCGAGACCGAGATGGAGCTGGAGCAGCTGGCCGCCGAAGTCGACGCCGCGGTGATCGGTCCGGCCGCGGGCGTGAGCGAATCGACCCTGCTGAACGTTCTGGCTCTGGCCCGCACCGGCGCGGCCCTGGTCATCGACGCCGACGCCATCACCGTCTTCCGCGACGATCCCGAGGAGCTGTTCTCGGTGCTGGACGTGGATGACGTGCTCACCCCCCATCCGGGCGAATTCGAACGGCTGTTCCCAGGCCTGCTCAAGGCCTCGCCCGAGCGCCTGACCGCCGCCCGCCGCGCAGCCCAGAAGGCTGACGCCGTGGTCCTCTTGAAGGGCGCCGACACCGTGGTCGCCCACCCTGACGGCCGCGCCGCGGTCTGCTCCAACGGATCGCCCTGGCTGGCCACGGCCGGATCGGGCGACGTGCTGGCGGGCTTCGTCGCCGCCCTGATCGCCCAGGGCATGGAAAGCTTCGAGGCCGCCTGTGCGGCGACCTGGATCCATTCGGAAGCCGCCGACCTGCACGGCCCGGGCCTGATCGCTGAGGATCTTCCGGGCCTGGCGCCGACGATTCTGCGTCGTCTTTATGCAGCTCGGCACGGCTGACCGCCGCCGCCCGGCCGGCCTGTGGTCAAGCCGGACCACCCATGCTAGGCGCTGATCCGTCAAAGGACCTCGATACGTGATCTCTTTCGCCGCCGCCGCTCAAGCTATGTGCCGCCAGGTAATCGCCTGGCGGGCAATCGCGGCTGCGCGGAAGGGATCGGCGACTTAAGGTTCGAGACGGACCAATCGGTCTTCGCCAAAAACCCCTTCCGGCGACGGAAGGGGTTTTCGCGTTTTCGCCACGCGGCTCCTGATGATCGCCGGACCCTGTAAAAGGACCTCCGCCATGCCGTCGCTCACGCCAGATCTGCTTATGGCGCTTTCGTTGTTCGCCTTCGTGTCCTCGATCACGCCGGGCCCGAACAACACCATGCTGATCGCCTCGGGGGCCAATTTCGGCTTCCGGGCCAGCGCCGCCCACATGGCCGGGGTGGCCGTGGGCTTCTGCGCCATGATCGCCGCCGTGGGCCTGGGGCTGGGCGGGGTGTTCCGGGCGTTTCCGGCCCTGCACAAGGTGCTGGCCCTGGCCGGCGGCGGCTACATGCTGTGGCTCGCCTGGAAGATCGCCAACGCCAAGGGCGTGGGGGTGGGGCAGGGGGCCAGCCGCCCCCAGACCTTCGCCCAGGCCGCCAGCTTCCAGCTGGTCAATCCCAAGGCCTGGGCCATGGCGGTGGGCGCGGTGACCACCTACGCCCCGGCCGATCACTACCGGGCCAATGTGATCCTGGTCTCGCTGGTGTTCTTCGCCATCAATGCGCCCTGCATCGCCATCTGGACCGGCTTCGGCGTCGGCCTGCGCAGGTTCCTCGACCGGCCGGCGATCCTGCGGGCCTTCAACATCTCGATGGCCGCCCTGCTGGTGCTGTCTCTGACCCCGCTGGTGTTCGAGCTCGTGGGGCGGTGAGGGCCGGGGAGAGGAGAGTTGCGCTTCGGGTCACGGCCCCTTAAGCGCAGTCCCAGAGTGCGGGCGTGGCGGAATTGGTAGACGCACTGGATTTAGGTTCCAGCGCCGCAAGGCGTGGAGGTTCGAGTCCTCTCGCCCGCACCAACCTGACCGGGACTGAACGAATTCCGTCAGGCGCCGTTCATGTGGCAGGGGCTTATCTGAGCACGTTCGTTGAACGGGTTCAGCCGGCTCGACCGCAAAGGCGGTCTGGCTGGGGGAGCCCTCCCACTCAGAGGTGTTCCACATGAAGATCATCACCCTCGCCCTGGCCGGCGCCCTGGCTGTCGGCTCCCTGGCCGTCTCCGTCCCCGCGTCGGCCCAGCCCTATGGCGGCCCCGGCTACGGCCACGACGACCATCGCGACCGCCATGAAGACCGCTATGAGCGTCGCCATGAGCGCCGGGTCCATCCGGTCCGCGTGTGCCGCACCGAATGGCGTCATCACCACCGTGTCCGGGTCTGCCACACCGAAATGCGCCGCTGGTAGGTCCCGGCGACAAGGGGCCCCCGCGCGGGCCCCTCCGCTCGGCTGTGATCAGAGGCGCGCTTAGGGCTTGGCCCGGCGCGGGGCGCGTGACATAAGGGCGCCCGCTCGCCGCCAGGCCCCTGGCGGCGCTCACCTTTTCAAGCCGAGGGCGGACGTCGAGACGGTGCTTTGTCGCCGCGTCCGAGAAATCCAAGAATGTCGATGCAGATCGTTGAAAAGTCTGGCGAAGGCCTCAGCCGCGTCTATGGCGTGACCGTCCCCGTCGCGGACCTGACCGAACGTCTGGAGGCGCGGATCGCCGAGATCACGCCCACCCTCAACATCAAGGGATTCCGTCCCGGCAAGGTGCCTCCGGCGCATGTGAAGCGCATGTTCGGCAAGGCGCTGATGAGCGAAGTCGTCGAGGCGGCGATCAACGAGACCACCCAGAAGGTGCTCGAGGACAACAAGATCCGTCCCGCCGGCGACCCGGATCTGAAGCCGGAAGGCGACATGCAGGCCGTCGTCGACGGCAAGGCCGACCTCTCCTATGAGATCGCCATCGAGATCATGCCGGAGTTCGAACCGGCCGATCTGACCACCATTTCCCTGACCCGCCCGGTCTATGAGCCCACCGACGCCGAAGTCGAAGAGGCCGTCACCGAGCTGGCCAAGCAGAACCGCACCTATGAGCCCCGCAAGGGCAAGTCTCTGAAGGCCAAGGACGGCGACCTCCTGGTCATCGACTTCCTCGGCACCGTCGACGACGTGGCCTTCGACGGCGGCGCGGCCACCGACGCCGAGCTGACCCTGGGCTCGGGCCAATTCATTCCGGGCTTCGAAGAGCAGCTGGTCGGCGCCAAGCCGGGCGACGAAGTCGTGGTGAAGGTGACCTTCCCCGAGCAGTACCAGGCCGCCGAGCTGGCCGGTAAGGCCGCCGAATTCGCGGTCACCGTCAAGGAAGTGAAGGCGCCGGTCGAATCCAAGATCGACGATGCGCTGGCCGAACGCCTGGGCCTTGAGAGCCTCGACAAGCTCAAGGAACTCCTGAAGACCAATCTGGAAGGCCAGTACGCCGGCGCCTCGCGCTTCAAGCTGAAGCGCGCCCTGCTCGACGTGCTCGACGAGAAGCACGAGTTCCCGCTGCCGCCCAAGATGGTCGAGGCCGAGTTCGGCCAGATCTGGAGCCAGGTCCAGCAGGACAAGGAACGCGGCGGCCTGCCGCCCGAGGACGCCGACAAGTCCGACGAGACCCTGCAGTCCGAATACCGCAAGATCGCCGAGCGCCGCGTGCGCCTGGGCCTGGTGCTGGCCGAAATCGGCCGCGCCAACAACGTCCAGGTCACCGACCAGGAGCTGGCCGAAGCCATGCGCGCCGAGGCCATGCGCTATGGCCCGCAGGCCCAGCAGATCTTCGACTTCTTCCGCCAGAACCCCCAGGCCCAGGCCCAGCTGCGCGCCCCGATCTTCGAGGACAAGGTGGTCGACCTGATCCTCGGTCAGGCCACCGTCGCCGACGAGAAGGTCTCCAAGGAAGAGCTCCTCAAGGAAGACGACATGCCGGAAGGCTACTCGGCCTGATCCTCACCGCCCTGACCGGCGCTGAATTCCATCAATCCCTCCCCTCGCGGGGAGGGATTTTCTTTAGAACTCTGGGTCACCTTGCAACCGACCCCTCCGCACGCGATATCGGAAGGGACAAAAGCGACTCCCTTTCCGGGTCGCCCCATCGAGAAGGGCTTCCTCCCCATGCGTGACCCGCAAACGACCGCGCTGAATCTCGTGCCCATGGTGGTCGAGCAGACCAGCCGCGGCGAGCGCGCCTTTGATATTTTCTCCCGCCTCCTGAAGGAGCGCGTGATCTTCCTGAACGGTCCCGTCGAGGACGGCATGTCGGCGCTGATCTGCGCCCAGCTGCTGTACCTGGAAGCGGAGAACCCGAAGAAGGAAATCCAGATGTACATCAACTCCCCCGGCGGGGTGGTGACGTCCGGTCTGGCGATCTACGACACCATGCAGTACGTGAAGTGCCCGATCGTGACCCTGTGCATGGGCATGGCGGCCTCCATGGGCTCGTTCCTGCTGATGGCGGGCGAGGCCGGCCAGCGCATCGCCCTGCCCAACGCCCGCATCATGGTCCACCAGCCGTCGGGCGGCTATTCGGGCAAGGCCTCGGACATCGAGCGCCACGCCGAGGACATCATCAAGACCAAGCGCCGCCTGAACGAGATCTACGCCAAGCACACCGGCCGGACCTTCGAGGAGGTCGAGGACAAGCTGGACCGCGACACCTTCATGACCGCCGAGGAAGCCAAAGAGTGGGGCCTCGTCGACCAGGTGATCGAGAAGCGCGCCGAGGACTAGGCGCCTTGGGCCTTCGGGCCCACGGTCTGAGATCAGAAAGGCGCTCGCCGGCGACGGCGGGCGCCTTTTGCGCTTCTAACCGCCGAGCACCGCCCGGGTGGCCGCGATCAGCGCCTGGCGTCCGGCCTCTTCGGTGACGTCGAAGCGTTCGAAGTCGTCGCCGGTCCGCAGATCGGCGAACAGCCCCTTCGGGTCCTCGTGGAAATGCAGGAAGGCCTTGGACTTGCGATAGAAGACGCCGCGGGATTTCTCGATCAGGCCGGGCAGGGCGCGCAGCGCCGCGATCAGGGGCTCCAGCTGGTCCAGGGTGGCGGCGCCGGCGTGCTTCATGGCTCGCGAGGATATTGGTCGGGGCGGGCCAGATAATAGTCGGCGGCCGGCAGTCCGTCTTCCGCCTCGACCGCGGCGTTATAGACCCGGTCGTCGAAGCCGCCGCGCTCGGCCCGCTTGGCGATCCGCCGGGCCTCGATCTCGGCCGCGCCCAGGCCGTGCAGCTGGGCGAGCGCCAGGATCACCTCGCTGAGGTCGGCCAGCTCGCCGGCCAGGTCCTCCGCCCCCACCGCCTCGACCGCCTCGGCGGCCTCCTCCAGGAGCTTGGCGCGCAGGGCGCGGTCGAAGGCTGCGTCATCGAGCCGGCGGTCGAACACGGCCAGGCCCTGGTCGCGCATGATCGCGGGCAATTTGTCGCGGATCAGCTTCTCAACCCGAAACCGCATCCGCGCCATGGCCTCAGGGCCTCGCCTTGAACACGCGGTAGCCGCGGTGGTCGGCGATCTTCAGCATGTCCTTGTCGCCGCTGGTGTCGCCATAGGCGGCCTTCAGCTGCAGGTCGTCGCCGAACATGGCGCGCAGACGGCGCACCTTCTCCTGGCCGCGGCAGTTGGGGGTGGCGAAACCGCCGGTGGCCCGGTCATTGGCGTCGAACTGGAGTTCGGTGGCGATCAGGGCGTCGGCGCCCAGGCCGCGGGCGAAGGGGGCCACGATGATGTCCGGCGAGGCGGTGACGATCACCAGCTTGGCGCGACGGGTCCGCCAGCGCTTCCAGGTCGAAAGCGCGTCGCCGCGCAGCAGGCGCGGGGCCTGGTGCTCGGCGAAGGTCTTGGCCTCGTCCTCCAGCTGTTCGCGGCTGACGCCCGCCAGGAACTCCCGCGTCGCCGCGGCCTTGATCCGCCCGCGGTTGCGGTGACCCAGATAGGCGAGGCCGGCCGGCGCCAGACGCATCATGCCGGCGGCGTAGCGCTGCGGACCCGCGCGCCACTTGAGGAAGGTCGTAAAGCTGTCGCGCACCGTGATGGTGCCGTCGAAGTCGAAGGCCACGACCCCGGCGTCCTCGATCTGGTCGTCCAGGAAGTCGGACATTCCGCTTCCGGCGCCCCTGAGGTTGTTCTTGCGTCTCATGTTCCCCCTTTGCGCGCGGATGACCGCGCGCGCGTCAACCGGACTCGCCCCTGGCGCGTCAGCCTCCGGGGATGAGGCGTCGCGTCGCGGGCGCTGATCCTGCCCTGGTCTTGTGCCGTTTCGATGCACACCCATCTAGGGATTCGGACATGCCCGCCATCGGGCGCCCTGTCGCCATTTGTCACCGACGCCGGCCAAAGGCTTGTGATCCTGGCTCGGATCAGGGAATGTCAAGGATTAGACAACCCAAGGCGCGTATCCTGCATAGATGGCGTCAGGAAACGCCTCCGGGAAAGACGGTCTGGCCCTTCGCCGGTCTCGTCGAGAGAGTGAGAAACGACCATGACCAAGGCCGCGAGCGGAGATTCCAAGAGCACCCTCTATTGCTCTTTCTGCGGCAAGAGCCAGCACGAGGTTCGCAAGCTGATTGCGGGCCCGACCGTGTTCATCTGCGATGAATGCGTTGAGCTGTGCATGGATATCATCCGTGAAGAGCACAAGATTTCCTTTGTGAAATCAAAGGACGGCGTGCCGACGCCGAAGGAAATCCGCGAAGTCCTCGACGACTATGTCATCGGCCAGGACCACGCCAAGAAGGTGCTCTCGGTCGCCGTCCACAACCACTACAAGCGCCTCAACCACGCCTCGAAGAACAACGACGTCGAGCTGGGCAAGGCCAACATCCTGCTCATCGGTCCGACCGGTACGGGTAAGACCCTGCTGGCCCAGACGCTCGCCCGAATCATCGACGTGCCGTTCACGGTCGCCGACGCCACGACGCTCACCGAAGCCGGTTATGTCGGCGAGGACGTGGAAAATATCATCCTGAAGCTGCTCCAGGCCGCCGACTACAATGTCGAGCGGGCGCAGCGCGGCATCGTCTACATCGACGAAGTCGACAAGATCAGCCGCAAGTCCGACAACCCCTCGATCACCCGCGACGTGTCGGGCGAGGGCGTGCAGCAGGCGCTCTTGAAGATCATGGAAGGCACCGTCGCCTCCGTGCCGCCGCAGGGCGGGCGCAAGCATCCCCAGCAGGAGTTCCTGCAGGTCGACACCACCAACATCCTGTTCATCTGCGGCGGCGCCTTCGCCGGCCTGGAAAAGATCATCTCGGCCCGCGGGCAGGGGACCTCGATCGGCTTCGGCGCCAAGGTGTCGGACCCGGACGACCGCCGCACCGGCGAGATCTTCCGCCAGGTGGAGCCGGACGACCTGCAGCGCTTCGGCCTGATCCCGGAATTCATCGGCCGTCTGCCGGTGATCGCCACCCTTGACGACCTGGACGTCGCCGCCCTGGTCAAGATCCTGACCGAGCCGAAGAACGCCTTCGTCAAGCAGTACCAGCGCCTGTTCGACATGGAGAACATCGGCCTGACCTTCACCGACGACGCGCTGAACGCCGTGGCCCGCAAGGCCATCCAGCGCAAGACCGGTGCGCGCGGCCTGCGCTCGATCCTCGAGGCCATCCTGCTCGACACCATGTACGAGCTGCCGACCTATGACGGCGTCGAGGAAGTGGTGGTCAACGCCGAGGTGGTCGACGGCCGCGCTCAGCCGCTGATCATCTACGCCGAGCGTCGCGACAAGGGCGGCGCGGCCTAGGCCCCAGCCGGTTCCAAACCCTCGAAAGCCCCGCGGCGCGATCCGCGGGGCTTTTTCGTCGGCGCGGACCTCGCGAAAATTCGCCCTGTGACACACCCACGCGGGCGGATCGGCCTCATAGTTTGTAGACGGATGTCGCCGCAGGCTGGCGGCAACTTGAATAGGCGTCCAAAGCGTCCACATAAATGACCTGACAGACCGCCCGGCAGGGCGGACGGGCCGTCCGACTCAGACGCATCGTCTGACGTGACCGCGGTCCGGCTAAAGGCCGCGCTTCGCTTTGTGAGGGGGCCCGGCCAGGAGTTGATGACGACATGACCGAAGTTAAGACCCTGCCCATTCTTCCGCTGCGGGACATCGTGGTGTTCCCGCACCAGCCGGTGCCGCTCTTCGTGGGCCGCGAGAAGTCTGTGCGCGCGCTTGAAGAAGCGATGAAGACCCCCGGCAAGCAGATCCTGCTGGCCACCCAGAAGGACAAGGACGACGACGATCCGTCGCCCGACGCGATCTATGACGTCGGCGTGGTGGCCTCCGTCCTGCAACTGCTCAAGCTGCCCGATGGCACGGTGAAGGTTCTGGTCGAGGGCAAGGCCCGCGCCGGGATCGCCAAGTTCACCGACCAGGAGGAGTACTACGAGGCGGAGATCTCCTACGTCACCGAGGACGGGGCCGGCTCCGCCGAGGCCGAGGCGCTGTCGCGCGCCGTGGTCGAGCAGTTCGAAAACTATGTGAAGCTCAACAAGAAGGTCCCGCCGGAGGCGCTGGCCTCCATGCCTCAGGTCGACAGCCCCGGGGAGCTGGCCGACCGCATCGCCAGCCACCTGTCGGTGAAGATCGGCGAGAAGCAGAACCTGCTTGAGATCTTCAATGTCGTGAAGCGTCTGGAGAAGGTCTACGCCCTGATGGAGGGCGAGATCTCGGTGATGCAGACCGAGAAGAAGATCCGCAATCGCGTGAAGCGTCAGATGGAGAAGACGCAGCGCGAGTACTATCTGAACGAACAGATGAAGGCGATCCAGCGCGAGCTGGGCGAGCAGGACGACCAGCGCGACGAGCTGATTGACCTCGAGAAGCGCATCAAGAAGACCAAGCTCTCCAAGGAGGCCCGCACGAAGGCGGACGCCGAGCTGAAGAAGCTGCGCAACATGAGCCCGATGTCGGCGGAATCGACGGTTGTCCGGAACTATCTGGACTGGCTCCTGTCGATCCCGTGGGGCAAGGCCAAGACCAAGGCCATCGATCTGGTGAAGGCCGAGGAGACCCTCGACCGCGACCACTATGGTCTGGAGAAGGTCAAGGAGCGGATCCTGGAGTACCTGGCCGTCCAGGCCCGGACCGGGGCACTCAAGGGCCCGATCCTCTGCCTGGTCGGTCCTCCCGGCGTCGGCAAGACCTCGCTGGGCAAGTCGATCGCCGAAGCCACGGGCCGCGAATTCGTTCGCGTGTCGCTGGGCGGGGTGCGCGACGAGGCCGAGATCCGCGGTCACCGCCGGACCTATATCGGCTCCATGCCGGGCAAGATCATCCAGTCCATGAAGAAGGCCAAGTCGACCAACGCCTTCTTCCTGCTGGATGAGATCGACAAGATGGGCTCCGACTATCGCGGCGACCCGTCCTCGGCCCTGCTGGAAGTGCTGGACCCGGCGCAGAACTCCACCTTCGCCGACCACTATCTGGAGGTGGACTACGACCTGTCGCCGGTGATGTTCGTCACCACGGCCAACAGCCTCAACATGCCCCAGCCCCTGCTGGACCGCATGGAGATCATCCGCATCCCCGGCTACACCGAGGATGAGAAGATCGAGATCGCCAAGCGCCACGTGCTGCCGAAGCTCACCAAGGACCACGGCCTGACGGCCGCCGAGTTCGTGGTGCCGGACGCCGCCATCCGCGACCTGATCCGCTACTACACCCGCGAAGCCGGCGTGCGGTCGCTGGAGCGGGAGCTGGGCAATCTGGCGCGCAAGACCGTGCGGGATCTCGGCCGTGAGAAGGTGCTGTCGATCACCATCGACGACGCCCGGCTGGCCAAGTACGCCGGGGTCAAGAAGTACCGCTATGGCGAAACCGACGCCGAGGATCAGGTCGGGATCATCACCGGCCTGGCCTATACCGAGTTCGGCGGCGACATCCTGACCATCGAGGCGGTCAAGATGCCGGGCAAGGGCCGCATGTCCATCACGGGCAACCTGAAGGATGTGATGAAGGAATCGATCTCGGCGGCGAACTCCTATGTCCGCAGCCGGGCGACCCACTTCGGCATCGAACCGCCGGTCTTCGAGAAGACCGATGTCCACATCCACGTGCCGGACGGCGCCACCCCCAAGGACGGTCCCTCCGCGGGGGCCGCCATGGCCACGGCGATCGTCTCGGTGCTGACCGGGATCCCGATCCGCAAGGACATCGCCATGACCGGCGAGGTCACCCTGCGCGGCCGGGTGACGGCCATCGGCGGCCTCAAGGAAAAGCTGCTCGCGGCCCTGCGCTCAGGGGTCAAGACCGTGCTGATCCCCGAGGAGAACGTGAAGGACCTGGAGGACATCCCCGAGTCGGTGAAGACCGGCCTGGAAATCATCCCGGTGTCCTCCATCGATGAAGTGCTGGCCCGGGCCCTGACCGAGCCGCTCGCGCCGATCGATTGGAAGCCGTCCGAGGAACCCGCGGTTGCGGTTGCGACCGAGGATGGAGACCACGAGGCCGTGATCACCCACTGAAAACGTGAAAAATCGGCATTTTTCTTGGCGGCGCAGGGGATTCCTGCGCCGCCTTCGTTTGACGCCTGACGCAAGGTCGCCATAATCGCGACACGCGAAGCAGCCTCGCGAATGCCGCGAGCGGTTCGCGGAGATATAATGGGCTGGGAGAGACAAAAAATGACCAAGGCCGAACTCGTCACGGCGATCGCCGATAAGGCGGGCCTCAACAAGGCGCAGGCGAAAGACGCTCTTGAAGCGTTCATCGATTCTGTCACGGCGTCGCTCAAGGCGGGAGACGAAGTTCGTCTCGTCGGCTTTGGCAGCTTCGTTCCGGTGAAGCGCGCCGCGGGCACCGCCCGCAATCCGCGCACCGGCGAAACCGTCAGCCGTCCGGCGTCCAACACCGCGCGTTTCCGCGTCGGTGAGGGCCTGAAGGGCGCCTTGAACTAGGCGTTCGACGCTTAGTCGACCTACAGGAAAGGGCGGTCGCCGGGCTGGCGGCCGCCCTTTTCGTTTGGCCGACGCCCCGCTAAGACGGGGCCCACGGGCGGCTAGCTCAGCTGGTCAGAGCACCTGGTTTACACCCAGGGGGTCGGGGGTTCGAACCCCTCGCCGCCCACCATCCTGCTTCGCGCTGCGCGCTTCGCAGGACAGGTCCCGCCCAATCCGACGAGCGCCCATGCTCTACCGCCCCCTCGGCCGCACCGGTCTCTCTGTCTCGGAGATCGGATTCGGCTGCGCCAGCTGGTGGGGGCAACGGGCGTTTTCCGAGCGCGACGCCCAGGCCCTGGTCGAGGCGGCGCTCGCCGGCGGGGTCACCCTGTTCGACACCGCCCCCGGCTATTCGGGCGGCGAGGCCGAGCCGCGACTCGGCCGCGTGCTCAAAGGGCGGGACGTTTCGGGCCTGGTGATCTCCACCAAGGCTGGAACCCGGTTCGAGAACGGCCGGATCGTCCGCGACATGTCGCCTCAGGCCATAAGGGTCAGCGTTTCGCGAAGTCTGGAGCGCCTGGGGCTCTCCAAGATCCAGGTGCTGCAGCTGCACGGCCCCTCGGCCGCCGAACTGGTCCCTGAGCTCCTGGAGCCGCTCGCCGACCTCAAGCGCCAGGGTCTGGTCACCGCGATCGGGGTCACCAGCTTCGACCCCGCCGTCATCGACCGTGCAATCGACCAGCCCCAGATCGACGTCGTGATGATCGACTATAATGTGCTGCGCCCCGAGCGCGGGCCGCTGATCGCCCGGGCTGCGGCCGCGGGGAAGGGGGTCCTGGCCGGCATGCCTCTGGCCATGGGCCACACGGGCGGCCAGGTGCTGAAGATCCGGTCCCTGCGCGACCTCTGGTATGCGGCACGCGCGCTCAAGAACCATCGCGCCGAGATCGCCGCCGGCGCGCGCTTCGGGTTTCTGCATCGCCGCGCGGACATGACCGGGGCCCAGGCCGCGCTCGCCTATGTGCTGGCCAACCGGGATGTCGCCGCCGCCGTGGTCGGCGTCACGCGCATGAGCCATCTGACGGACAACCTCGCGGCCTCCGGGCTGGCCTTGCTGCCCGACCTCGCCGATGCCATCCGCACGGCCCAGGACGCCCATCCAAACTAAGTTCGGCGCCATTGCCGCTCCCGGCGGTTTGGGATTTGATCGCCACCAGAGAATGGGCGAGCGACGCCCGCGCATTTGGGAGGACGGGCCTATGGCCGATGGCGCCATGAAGCTGGCCGACGAGGCGCGTCTGCGCGCCTATTCCATGCCGCTCGAAGAGATGCATCCGGGCGATCCGGAGCTGTTTCGCACCAACACCCACTGGCCCTATTTCGAACGCCTGCGCAAAGAGGCCCCGGTCCACTGGTGCCGCGACAGCGAGTTCGGCCCCTATTGGTCGGTCACCCGCTACAACGACATCATGGCCGTCGACACCAATCACCAGGTGTTCTCGTCCGAGGCCGCGCTCGGCGGCATCACCATCCGCGACGCCCGGCCGGACCTGCGCCGTCCCAGCTTCATCGCCATGGATCCGCCCAAGCATGACGTGCAGAGGAAGACGGTCAGCCCGATCGTCTCGCCGACCAATCTGCACATGATGGAGCCGATCATCCGCGAGCGGGCGGCGAAGATCCTCGACGCCCTGCCGATCGGCGAGACCTTCGACTGGGTCGACCGGGTGTCGATCGAGCTCACCACCCAGATGCTGGCGACCCTGTTCGACTTCCCCTTCGAGGAGCGCCGCCGACTGACCCGCTGGTCGGACATCGCCACCTCGATCCCCATCCCCGGCGGGCTGGTGGAGACGGAGGAGGCCCGTCAGGCCGAGCTGATGGACTGCCTGGCCTGGTTCACGAGGCTGTGGAACGAGCGGGTCAATCAGCCGCCCCGCGGCGACCTGATCTCCATGCTGGCCCATGGCGAGGCCACCCGGAACATGACCCCGGACGAATATCTGGGGAACGTCATCCTCTTGATCGTCGGCGGCAACGACACCACCCGCAACTCGATCTCCGGCGGCCTTCTGGCCCTGAACCAGAACCCCGACCAGTACGAGAAGCTGCGAGCCAACCATGACCTCGTGCCGTCGATGGTCTCGGAGATCATCCGCTGGCAGACCCCGCTGGCCCACATGCGCCGCACGGCCACCGAGGACTACGAGCTCGCCGGCCAGACCATCCGGAAGGGCGACAAGGTGGTCATGTGGTACGTCTCGGGCAACCGAGACGACAGCGTCATCGAGGCCCCGGACCGCTTCATCATCGACCGCGAGCGCCCCCGCCAGCATCTGTCCTTCGGCTTCGGCATCCACCGCTGCGTCGGCAACCGCCTGGCTGAGCTGCAGCTGCGCATCGTCTGGGAGGAGATCCTCAAGCGCTGGACCCAGATCGAGGTCGTCGGCGAGCCCAAGATGGTCCGCTCCAGCTTCGTGAAGGGCTATGAGTCCCTGCCGGTGAGGATCGTGGAGTAGGGGGCTCCCCCGATCCGCTCATCCCGGCGAATGCCGGGATCCAGATCCCAAAGCTGGGTGGCGGGCTGGATGTCTTCCGCGCCCCTGGAGCCCACCTCTGCACGCTTCCATCTGGATCCCGGCATTCGCCGGGACGAGCGGAGAGGGGTGACCCCACGGCGCCCTTCCTCTCCCTCCGGGGAGGCGTAAGGTCGCCTCATAAGAACGAGACATCAGGGCGGAAACGACATGACGGACACGTCTTTGGACCTGTCGCAGCTGGATGCTGCGCTGGAGAGCGCCCATCTGCCGGCGCTCTGCGCGGCCCTGGTGCACCTGACCGGGGAGACCCATTGGCTGAAGCCCGAATGGACGCCCGCCTACGACCCCCTGGACCGCACCCAGATCGGCGTGACCGAGGCGGAGCAGGCCAAGCTGCGCGCCGCCGCCAAGGCCGCCATCACCGCCTATCTGACCGGCCAGGCGCCCATGGGCCCGGCCCCCAGCCCCGCCACCATCGAACGCATGATCAGTTTCGTGGCCGGCGCCGAGATCCCCGAGGGCTATGGCGAGTTCCTGGCCGATGAACTGGCCATCGCCGGGACCAGCTCCAAGGACCCGCAGTGGGAGGCGCCGATCCGCCAGGCCGCCGCCCGCAAGCTGAAGGTGCTGGTGGTGGGCGCGGGCATGTCGGGCCTCTTGACCGGCATCCGGCTCAGCCAGGCCGGCGTGCCCTTCCAGATCGTCGAGAAGAACGCCGACGTCGGCGGCACTTGGCTGGAGAACACCTATCCGGGGTGCCGGGTCGACAGCTCCAACCACATGTATTCCTATTCCTTCGAGCCGAACCACTTCTGGCCCCAGCACTTCTCGACCCAGCCGGTGCTGCTCGACTATTTCCGCGGCGTCGCCGACCGCTACGACCTGAAGACACACATCCGCTTCCAGACCAGCGTCGAGGAGATGGTCTGGGATGAGGCGCGGTCGGTCTGGAAGGTGACGCTCAAGACCCCGACCGGCGTCGAGACGGTGGAGGCGACCGCCGTCATCACCGCCGTGGGCCAGCTCAACCGCCCGCGCTTCCCCGACATCAAGGGCCGCGACAGCTTCAAGGGCGAGGCCTTCCACTCCGCCCAGTGGCGCCACGACGTGGACCTGACCGGCAAGCGGGTGGCGGTGATCGGCACGGGGGCCAGCGCCTTCCAGTTCGTGCCCGAGATCGTCGACCAGGTCGCCAGCCTGACCGTCTTCCAGCGCACCCCGCCCTGGAGCCTGCCGGCCCTGCACTATCACGAGGATGTCCCGGCCGGGATGAACTGGCTGCTGGAGCACCTGCCCAATTACGACAAGTGGTACCGCTTCTTCCTGTTCTGGATGGCCACCGACGGCTTCCTGGCCGGGGTGCGGGCCGATCCCAAGTGGAACGGGCCCAAGGATACGGTCAGCCTCGATAACGCGCTCTTCAAGGACATGCTGGCCATGGCCATCCAGGCCCAGGTCGCGGACCGCCCCGACCTGGCCGAGAAGGTGATTCCCAAATACCCGTTCGGCGGCAAGCGCGCCCTCTTGGACAACGGCGTCTGGCTGGCGGCGCTGAAGCGCCCGAACGCCCAGCTGATCGACGACGCCATCACCGAGATCACGCCCACGGGAATCGTCACCGCCGACGGCAAGGCCCACGAGGTCGACGTCATCATCTACGGCACCGGCTTCCACGCCTCGAAGTTCCTGTGGCCGATGAAGATCAAGGGCCGGGGCGGGGCCGACCTGCACGAGACCTGGGCGGGCGATCCCAAGGCCTATCTGGGCATGACCACGCCCGGCTTCCCGAACCTGTTCATGATCTACGGGCCCAACACCAACATCGTGGTCAACGGCTCGATCGTGTTCTTCTCCGAATGCAGCGTCCGCTACATCGTGGGCTGCCTGAGGCTGATGGCCGAGCGGGGGATCTCGGCGCTGGAGGTCAAGCGCGACGTGACCGAGGCCTTCAACGCCCGGGTCGACGCCGGCAATGCGCTTATGGCCTGGGGCTCGCCCCACGTGACCAGCTGGTACAAGACCGAAAACGGCCGGGTCAGCCAGAACTGGCCCTTCGCCCTGGTCGACTACTGGCGCGCGACCCTGGCGCCCGACCCCGCGGACTTCGCGCTGAAGTGGGCGGCCGAGCCGGTGGGGTAGGGGGCCAAGCGTCCTTCTCCCCTTGCGGGAGAAGGTGGCGGCGAAGCCGACGGATGAGGGGTTTTGCTCCGATATCCGCTTAGGCTTGGCGGCGCCTTGTCTCGAAACTCTGAGCGACCCCTCACCCGACCCCTCTTCGAGGGGCCACCCTCTCCCGCAAGGGGAGAGGGGCAAGATCCGATCGGCGGCGGCATGTTTGTGAACAAATAGCCGCGCAGGCGCGTCCCCGCGATCGCTCGCGGCGCCAAACTTCAGATTTTCAGGGAGAAGTGGCGCGAATGACGGGGCTCGAACCCGCGACCTCCGGCGTGACAGGCCGGCGCTCTAACCAACTGAGCTACATCCGCATCTATGCTTCGCGTCGCCGCGAGGGGCGTCTGATATGTCCCGACCGGAATCGTGTCAACGCCCGAGTTGCGAGAAGTGACGATCACGGCGTGTTTCTTGTGCGTGGGGCCCCGCCATACCCGGTCTGAGGTGTCCGATAACGAGGTTTCGCATTTAGGGCGCGACAGTGTGACACCGCCGTTTGAACCCTGCGCAATGCTGGTCTAGAAGGGCCGCGACTCCTTCGAGGATTCCATGAACGCCTTTCTCCTGCAGTACCTCCCGATCGTGATCTTCCTGGGGATCTCGAGCGTCCTGGGGGTCGTATTCATCCTGGCCTCGGCGCTGCTCGCCCCGACCGCGCCGGACCCGGAAAAGCTCTCGTCCTACGAGTGCGGCTTCAACGCCTTCGACGATGCGCGGATGAAGTTCGACGTCAGATTCTATCTGGTCTCGATCCTCTTCATCATCTTCGACCTCGAGGTGGCGTTCCTGTTCCCCTGGGCGGTCTCGCTCATGAAACTGCCGACCGCCGTCGCGCAGTTTTCGTTCTGGTCGATGATGACCTTCCTGGGCGTCCTGACCGTCGGCTTCATCTATGAATGGAAGAAGGGCGCGCTCGAATGGGAGTGATCGTTCCCGCGGGCTCCGCCGGTCGCTCGACCGTCGAGGGCTATGATCCGAAGCTGCACGACCCCTTCTTCGACGGGGTCTCTCAGCAATTGGCCGACAAGGGCTTCATCACCGCCGCGGCGGATGACCTCATCACCTGGGCCCGCACGGGTTCGCTGATGTGGATGACCTTCGGCCTGGCCTGCTGCGCCGTCGAGATGATGCACGCCTCGATGCCGCGCTATGACCTGGAGCGCTACGGCTTCGCGCCCCGCGCGTCACCGCGCCAGTCGGACGTGATGATCGTGGCCGGCACCCTGTGCAACAAGATGGCTCCGGCTCTGCGCAAGGTCTACGACCAGATGCCCGAGCCCCGCTACGTCATCTCGATGGGCTCCTGCGCCAACGGCGGCGGCTACTACTATTTCAGCTATTCCGTCGTGCGCGGCTGCGACCGGATCGTTCCGGTCGACATCTATGTGCCCGGCTGCCCGCCCACCGCCGAGGCCCTGGTCTATGGCGTGCTGCAGCTGCAGAAAAAGATCCGTCGCACGGGGACCATCGAGCGATGAGCTGGCCGGTCACCGACGAAACCTTCGAAACCCTCGGCCAACAGATCCTGGCCGACGGCGCGGGCGCCTTCACCGACGCCACCGTGGCCTTTGGCGAGCTGACCTTGACCGGCCCGGCCGACAAGGCGGTCGAGGCCCTGACCCTGCTGCGCGACAAGTTCGGCTTTCACCAGCTGATCGACCTCAGCGGCGTCGACTATCCCGACCGTCCGTTGCGCTTCGACGTGGTCTATCACCTGCTGTCGATGACCCGGAACGCGCGCCTGCGCTTCAAGGTCCAGACCGACGAGGACACCGCCGTGCCCACCGCCACGGGGGTCTTCCCCTGCGCCGACTGGTACGAGCGCGAGACCTTCGACATGTACGGCGTGTTCTTCTCCGGCCACCCGGACCTGCGCCGCATCCTCACCGATTATGGGTTCCACGGGCATCCGCTCCGCAAGGACTTCCCTATGACCGGCTATGTCGAGCTGCGCTACGACGATGAGCTCAAGCGCGTCGTCTATGAGCCGGTGAAGTCCGTCGAATACCGCAACTGGGACTTCATGTCGCCCTGGGAAGGGGCCGACTATGTTCTGCCCGGCGACGAAAAGGCCCCGCAAGCCGGAGGACCGAAGTGATGGCTGACGACGCCACCCCCATCCCGTCCGTGACCGAAGCCGTCGTCGAGACGTCGCTCGTCCCGGAAACCCCGGTCCGCAAGTTCAACATCAATTTCGGTCCCCAGCACCCGGCGGCCCACGGCGTTCTGCGCCTGGTCCTGGAGCTGGACGGCGAGATCGTCGAACGCGTCGATCCGCACATCGGCCTGCTGCATCGCGGCACCGAGAAGCTGATGGAGTACCGGACCTACCTCCAGAACATCCCCTATCTCGACCGCCTCGACTATGTGGCGCCGATGAACCAGGAACATGCGTTCTGCCTGGCCATCGAGAAGCTGCTGGGCCTGGAAGTGCCCAAGCGCGGCAGCCTGATCCGGGTGATCTTCTGCGAGATCGGCCGGGTGCTGAACCACCTCCTCAACGTCACGACCCAGGCCATGGACGTCGGCGCGCTCACCCCGCCGCTCTGGGGCTTTGAGGAGCGTGAGAAGCTGATGGTGTTCTATGAGCGCGCGTCCGGTGCGCGCCTGCACGCCAACTTCTTCCGGCCCGGCGGCGTCCACCAGGACCTGACCGAAAGCCTGATCGACGACATCGACGCCTGGGCCAAGGCCTTCGAGCGGCCGATCAACGACATCGACAAGCTGATCACCGGCAACCGCATCTTCAAGCAGCGCAACGTCGACATCGGCGTGGTGACCAAGGAGCAGGCCCTGGCCTGGGGCTTCTCGGGCGTGATGGTGCGCGGCTCCGGCATCGCCTGGGACCTGCGCCGTTCGCAGCCCTATGAGTGCTATGACGAGTTCGAGTTCGACATTCCGCTCGGCCTGAACGGCGACTGCTACGACCGCTATCTCTGCCGGATGCAGGAGATGCGGGAGTCGGTGAAGATCATCCGCCAGGCGATCGCCCAGCTGAAGAAGACGCCCGGCCCCGTGCTCACCGAGGACAACAAGGTCTCGCCGCCCCGTCGCGGCGAGATGAAGAAGTCCATGGAAGCCCTGATCCACCACTTCAAGCTCTACACCGAGGGCTTCCACACGCCGGAAGGCGAGGTCTATGCGGCCGTGGAAGCGCCCAAGGGCGAGTTCGGGGTGTTCCTGGTCTCCAACGGCACCAACAAGCCCTACCGCGTGAAGCTGCGCGCCCCGGGCTTCCCGCACCTGTCGGCCATGGACTGGATGAACCGCGGCCACATGCTGGCCGACGTCTCCGCGATCCTGGGCTCGCTGGACATCGTGTTCGGGGAGGTCGACCGTTGAGCGGCCCCGCCGAGATCGTCGCGGCCCAGCTCGCGGCCTATAACGCCCAGGACCTCGACGCCTTCTGCGCCTGCTATGCGGACGACGCGGTGCTGGCCGGTTATAATGGCGAGATCACCAATACGGGCCTCGCCTCGATCCGCGAGCGCCACGCCAAGCTGTTCGCCGAGTTCCCGCAGAACACCGCCACCCTGGTGAACCGCATCGTCGTCGGCGCCAACGTCATCGACCACGAGAAGGTCTCGCGCGCCCCCGGCGGCGACAGCTTCGAGGTCGCGCCCATCTACACCATCGCGGACGGCAAGATCGCCCGCGTCGACTTCGTGAAGTGAGGCCCTCTTGAGCGTTCGTCGCCTCTCCCCGAACCAGCCCGACAGCTTCGCCTTCACGCCGGAGCAGGAAGCCCTGGCCCAGTGGTGGATCGCCAAGTTCCCGGCGGGCCGCCAGCAATCGGCGGTGCTGCCGCTGCTCTGGCTGGTCCAGAAGCAGCAGGGCTGGGTGTCCGAGCCCGCCCTGCGGGTCGTGGCCGAAAAGCTCGGCATGCCGGTGATCCGGGTCTATGAGGTCGCCACCTTCTATACGATGTTCATGCTGGAGCCGGTCGGCTCCAAGGCGCTCGTGCAGGTCTGCGGCACCACGCCCTGCATGCTGCGCGGCGCCGGCGACCTGATCAGCGTCTGCCAGCGGAAGTTCGGCAACCGCGACCACCTGTCGGCTGACGGCCAGTTCTACTGGCAGGAAGTCGAGTGCCTGGGCGCCTGCTCGAACGCGCCCATGGCCGCGATCAATGACTATTATTACGAGGACCTGACCGCCGAGAGCTTCGAGGCGATCCTCGACGACTTCGCGGCCGGCAAGTCGCCTGCGCCGGGATCGGCGATCAAGCGCCAGGGCGCGGCCCCCGAGGGCGGCCCGCTGGTGCTGACCGATCCCAAGCTCTACGACGGCTCCGCCGCCAAGCCGATCAAGTCGCTCCCCAACGCGCCGCCCAAGGGCAAGGCCGCCAAGGAGCCCGCCGCGTAATGATCTATTCCGCGCAAGACATGTCCATCGCCGGGTCCGCCCGCGCGAACAGGGGAGAGTAGGGGATCGTGGTCGGAATCCTGGAAGACAAGGACCGCATCTTCACGAACGTCTATGGCCTCCATGACTGGGGCCTGGAGGGCGCGAAGGCGCGTGGGTGCTGGAACGCGACCCGCGAGATGCTGCAGCAGACGCCGGAATGGCTCTGCGACCAGATCAAGAATTCGGGCCTGCGCGGCCGCGGCGGCGCCGGCTTCTCCACCGGCCTGAAGTGGACCTTCATGCCCAAGCAGGAGAGCGAGCGGCCCCACTATCTGGTGGTCAACGCCGACGAATCCGAGCCGGGCACCTGCAAGGACCGCGAGATCCTGCGCAATGACCCGCACCTGTTGATCGAAGGCTGCCTGATCGCCGCCTACGCGATCCGGGCGCACACGGCCTATGTCTATATCCGCGGCGAATACGTCTTCGAGCGCGAGCGCCTGGAGGCGGCGATCAAGCAGGCCTATGCGGCCAAGCTGATCGGCAAGGGCAATGTCCACGGCTGGGACTTCGACCTGCACGTCACCCATGGCGGCGGGGCCTATATCTGCGGCGACGAAACCGCCCTGATGGAAAGCCTGGAAGGCAAGAAGGGCCAGCCGCGCCTGAAGCCCCCGTTCCCGGCCGCGCCGGCATCTATGGCTGCCCGACCACCATCAACAACGTCGAGTCGATCTCCGTGGTCGGCACGATCCTGCGCCGGGGCGCGGAGTGGTTCGCGGGCTTCGGCCGGCCGAACAACACTGGCACCAAGCTGATGGCCATCTCGGGCCATGTGATGAAGCCCTGCGTCGTCGAAGAGGCGATGTCGATCCCGCTGAAGCAGCTCTTGGAAGACCATTGCGGCGGCATTCGCGGCGGCTGGGGCAACCTCAAGGCGGTGATCCCCGGCGGTTCGTCCGTCCGCATGATCCCGGCCCATGAGGCCGAGACGGCCCTGATGGACTTCGACAGCCTCTCGGCGCTGAAGTCCGGCCTCGGCACCGCCGCGGTCATCGTCATGGACCAGTCCACCGACATCGTGAAGGCGGTCGCCCGGCTCTCCTACTTCTACAAGCATGAGAGCTGCGGCCAGTGCACGCCGTGCCGCGAAGGCACCGGCTGGATGTGGCGGGTCATGGAGCGCATGGCGACCGGCGAGGCCGAGATGCGCGAGATCGACATGCTGCTCGACGTGGCCAGCCAGGTCGAAGGCCACACCATCTGCGGCCTCGGCGACGCGGCGGCCTGGCCGATCCAGGGCCTGTTCCGCCACTTCCGCCACGAAGTCGAAGAGCGGATCACCAACTATCGCGCCGGCAAACCCTTCGTTCAGGGCGCACCCTTCAGGCGGCGGAGTAAGAGATGCCCAAAGCCAAGGTCAATGGCGTCGAGGTCGAGTTCGAACCCGGCATGACGGTTCTGCAGGTGGCGGAACTGGCCGGGGAAGAGATCCCGCGCTTCTGCTACCACGAGCGCCTGTCCATCGCCGGCAACTGCCGCATGTGCCTGGTCGAGGTGAAGCCCGGTCCGCCGAAGCCCCAGGCTTCGTGCGCCCTGCCGGCCGCCGACAACCAGGAGATCTTCACCAACACGCCGATGGTGAAGAAGGCCCGCGAAGGGGTGATGGAGTTCCTGCTCATCAACCACCCGCTGGATTGCCCGATCTGCGACCAGGGCGGCGAGTGCGATCTGCAGGACCAGGCCATGGGCTATGGCCGCGACGACAGCCGCTACGCCGACAACAAGCGCGCGGTCGAAGAGAAGTCGATGGGGCCGTTGATCAAGACGGTCATGACCCGCTGCATCCAGTGCACGCGCTGCGTCCGCTTCATCACCGAAGTGGCCGGCGTGCCGGACATCGGTCTCATCTCCCGCGGCGAAGACGTTGAAATCACGACCTATCTCGGCAAGGCGGTCGCCTCCGAGCTGTCGGCCAATGTGATCGACCTGTGCCCGGTCGGCGCGCTCACCTCGAAGCCCTACGCCTTCAACGCCCGCCCCTGGGAGCTGAAGAAGACCGAGAGCGTCGATGTCATGGACGCGCTGGGCTCGGCGATCCGCGTCGACAGCCGCGGTCCCGCGGTGCTCCGCGTGCTGCCCCGGCTGAACGAGGAGATCAACGAGGAGTGGATCAGCGACAAGACCCGCTATGCGGTCGACGGTCTCTCCCGCCAGCGTCTGGATCGCCCCTACGTCCGTGAGAACGGCAAGCTGCGTCCCGCCACCTGGGCCGAGGCGCTCTCGCTCGTCGCCGACAAGCTGAAGGCCGCCCCCGCCGACCGCATCGGCGTCATCGCCGGCGATCAGCAGGACGTCGAATCCATGAAGGCCGCCAAGGACCTGTTCGGGTCGCTGGGCGTGACCAATCTCGACTGCCGCCAGGACGGCATGGCGCTCGGCGCCGGTCCCCGCGAAAGCTGGCTGTTCAATTCGACCATCGCCGGCATCGAAAACGCCGACGTGATCCTGCTGGTCGGAACCAATCCGCGCCTCGAGGCCCCGGTGCTCAACGCCCGCCTGCGCAAGCGCTGGATGGCGGGCGCCCTGAAGGTCGGCGTGATCGGCGAACAGCCGGACCTGACCTATGGCTACGAATATCTGGGCGCCGGTCCGGCCAGCCTGACGGGGCTTTCCAAGTCCAAGGGCGACTTCCTCAAGGCCCTGAAGGACGCCAAGGCTCCGGCGATCATCCTGGGCTCCGGCGCTCTGGCCCGCGCCGACGGCGCGGCGGTGGCCAAGGCGGCCGCTGCGGTCGCCAAGACCTACAAGATGACCTGGAACGTGCTGCACAGCGCTGCGGCCCGGGTCGGCGGCCTGGATCTCGGGTTCATTCCGGGTGAGGGCGGCAAGACGGCGGCCGAGATGGTCAAGCCGGGCGCGCTGGACGTTCTCTTCCTGCTGGGCGCCGACGAGATCGGTCTCACCGGCTCCGACGCCTTCACGGTCTATCTGGGCACCCACGGGGACGCTGGCGCGCACCGCGCCGACGTCATCCTGCCGGGCGCGGCCTATACCGAGAAGGACGGCCTCTATGTGAACACCGAGGGCCGGGTCCAGCTGGGCCAGCGCGCGGTGTTCCCGAAGGGCGAGGGCCGTGAGGACTGGTCGATCCTGCGGGCCCTGTCCGACAAGCTCGGCAAGACCTTGCCCTATGACACCCTGGCCCAGCTGCGGGCCAAGCTGTTCGCCGATCATCCGACCTTCGGCCAGATCGACTATGTGGCCGGCCCGGTCGACTTCGATCTTTCCGCCGTGGGCGGGGAGGGCGCGGTCTCCGACCAGGCCTTCGAAAGCCCGATCAAGGCCTTCCACCTGACCAACCCCATCGCCCGCGCCAGCGTGACGATGGCCGAGTGCGCCGCCCAGGCTTCGGGCGCCGCCAAGATCGCGGCGGAGTAGACATGGCTGCCACCTCCTTCTGGGCCACCCCCGGCGGCTGGACGCTGATCACGGTCGGCCAGATCATGCTGGTGATCCTGCCGCTGCTGGTGGCTCTGGCCTTCTTCATGCTCGCCGACCGGAAGATCTGGGCGGGCGTGCAGATGCGCAAAGGCCCCAATGTGGTCGGCCCCTTCGGCCTGCTGCAGTCCTTCGCCGACCTGATGAAGTTCGTACTGAAGGAAATCGTTATTCCCGACGGCGCCGACAAGTTCGTCTTCCTGCTGGCGCCCCTGCTGACCTTTGCGCTCGCCCTGGTGGGCTGGGCGGTGATCCCCTTCGCGCCCGGCTGGGTCGTGGGGAACATCAATGTCGGCGTGCTCTACCTGTTCGCCATCTCGTCGCTCGGCGTCTACGGCATCATCATGGGCGGCTGGGCTTCGAACTCGAAGTATCCCTTCCTCGGTTCGCTGCGGTCAGCGGCCCAGATGGTCTCCTATGAAGTCTCGATCGGCTTCGTGATCATCACCGTGATCCTGCTGGCCGGCTCGATGAACCTGCAGACCATCGTGGAAAAGCAGGCCGGCGGCTTCTGGAACTGGAACGTCTTCGGCGGCGGGCTGAAGAACATCTGGATCGCCCCGGTCATGATCGGCATGAGCGTCGTGTTCTTCATCTCGGCGCTCGCCGAAACCAACCGCCCGCCCTTCGACCTGCCGGAAGCCGAGTCCGAACTCGTGGCCGGCTATCAGGTGGAATATTCCTCCTCGCCTTTCCTGCTGTTCATGATCGGCGAGCTGGTGAACATCGTCCTGATGTGCGCCCTGATCTCGCTGCTGTTTTTCGGCGGCTGGCAGGCGCCGGTCGATTTCGCCTTCGTCCACAGCTGGAGCCCGACCGCCCAGAGCTTCTACGGCCTGATGTGGTTCTCGCTGAAGATCTGCTTCTTCTTCTTCCTGATCGCCATGGTGAAGGCCATCGTGCCCCGCTATCGCTACGACCAGCTGATGCGCCTGGGCTGGAAGGTGTTCCTGCCGACCTCCGGGATCGCCGTGGTGCTGGTCGCCGCTTGGCGCGTGTTCGGCGGACACGCATGAGAACGATCCTCGCCATCTCCTCGGTCCTGGCCCTCGCGGCGTGCGCCAGCGCGCCCGGCGGCGAGTCCCTGGGCGGGGTGGCGACCTATGACGCCCTCAAGGCCGCGCGGTCCGACTGCGAGGCCAAGGGCGAAAAGCTGGTGCTGAAGACGGAAGGCGATCCCACGCGGATGGCCGCCTATGAGTGCAAGAGGACCTGAGCCGATGATGTCGCGCATCAATCAAGCGATCAAAGGCGCCGCCCTGGCGGACTTCGTCGGCGCGTTCGGCCTGGCGATGAAGTACATGGTCCGCCCCAAGGCGACCGTGCTCTATCCCTATGAGCGCGGCCCGCAGTCGCCGCGCTTCCGGGGCGAGCATGCCCTGCGCCGCTATCCCAACGGGGAAGAGCGCTGCATCGCCTGCAAGCTCTGCGAAGCCATCTGCCCGGCCCAGGCCATCACCATCGAGGCCGAACCGCGGGAGGACGGCAGCCGCCGGACGACCCGCTACGACATCGACATGGTCAAGTGCATCTATTGCGGCCTGTGCCAGGAGGCCTGCCCGGTGGACGCCATCGTCGAGGGGCCGAACACCGAGTTCGCCGTCGAGACGCGGGAAGAGCTCTATTACGACAAGGAACGCCTGCTCGATAACGGGGACCGTTGGGAGCGGGAAATCGCGAAGAATCTGGAACTCGACGCGGCCTACCGGTAAGACCGGCGCGCGATTCCTAGGGTGCTGAACAGCGTCGCATCGCCGGACCCTAAGGGGCCGGCTCGGCGCGAGAAGAGGGGCTGAGAAGAGCCGTCATGGCCTTGCAGGCGATCGCTTTCTATCTGCTGGCGACGGTCACCGTCGTGGCCGGGCTATGCGTGGTGTCATCCCGCAACCCGGTGCACTCGGTGCTGTTCCTGATCCTGGCCTTCTTCTCCGCCGCGGGGCTGTTCGTCCTGCTGGGCGCAGAGTTTTTGGCGATGCTGCTCGTCGTCGTCTATGTCGGCGCGGTGGCGGTGCTCTTCCTCTTCGTCGTCATGATGCTCGACGTCGACTTCGCGGCCTTGCGACAGGGCTTCGCCCAGTATGCGCCGCTGGGGGCGATTATCGGCGGCTTCCTGGCCTTCGAGATGATCCTGGTGTCGAGCGCGGTGGCCACTCACGGCGCGGCCAAGGCCAATGACGCGCCCCAGGCCGCGACGGCCGGGTTCAGCAATGTCGAGAGCATCGGCCGGGTGCTCTACACCGACTACATCTACTTCTTCCAGGCGGCGGGCCTGGTGCTGCTGGTGGCCATGATCGGCGCCATCGTGCTGACGCTCCGCCACAAGCCGGGGGTTCGCCGCCAGGTCATCGCCGACCAGGTCGCGCGCGGGCCCAAGACCGGCATGCGTATTGTCCAGATCAAGCCGGGCGAGGGGATTTCGGAATGAGCATCGGGCTCGCCCACTATCTCGCGGTCGCCGCGATCCTGTTCACCATCGGGGTGTTCGGGATCTTCGTGAACCGCAAGAACATCATCGTCATCCTGATGTCGATCGAGCTGATCCTGCTCGCCGTGAACATCAACCTCGTGGCCTTCTCGTCCTTCCTCCACGACGTGGTCGGGCAGATCTTCGCCATGTTCGTCCTGACCGTCGCCGCGGCCGAGGCCGCCGTCGGCCTGGCGATCCTCGTGACCTTCTTCCGTAACCGCGGCGACATCGCCGTGGACGACGCCTCGATGATGAAGGGCTGACGGGAACCCATGAACGCGCAGTCACTCGTCCCCGTCATCGTCTTCGGGCCCCTGCTGGGCGCGGCGGTCGCCGGCCTGTTCGGCCGCCGGCTCGGCGATACGGTCTCTCAAGCGATCACCACCGGCCTCCTGATGCTGTCCTGCGCCCTCTCGTGGGTGGTGTTCAGCCAGTGGACCTGGGGTGCTCGAGCCCTTCACCCTGACGCTCGCCCCCTTCATCCATGTGGGCGACTTCATCTCGAACTGGTCATCCGGATCGACGCGCTCTCGGCCACCATGCTGATCGTGGTGACCACGGTCTCGGCGCTCGTCCACCTCTACAGCTGGGGCTACATGGCGGAAGACCCGTCCAAGCCCCGGTTCTTCGCCTATCTGTCGCTGTTCACCTTCGCCATGCTGGCCCTGGTGACCGCCGCCGACTTCATGCAGCTGTTCTTCGGCTGGGAAGGGGTGGGCCTCGCCTCCTACCTGCTGATCGGCTTCTGGTTCCATAAGCCCAGCGCCAACGCCGCCTCGATCAAGGCCTTCGTGGTCAACCGGGTCGGCGACTTCGGCTTCGCGCTGGGGATCATGACGGTCTTCTGGCAGTTTCACACCATCCAGTTCGCCCCGCTGTTCCCGCAGATCGCAGGCATGGCCGGCAAGGGCTGGCTGTTCGCGGGCCACGTCTGGCCGGCCGTGGACCTCGCCTGCGCGCTGCTGTTCGTCGGCGCCATGGGCAAGTCGGCCCAGTTCTTCCTGCACACCTGGTTGCCGGACGCCATGGAGGGCCCGACCCCGGTCTCGGCCCTGATCCACGCGGCCACCATGGTGACCGCCGGCGTCTATATGGTCTGCCTGCTCTCGCCGATGTTCGAGTACGCACCCGTAGCCAAGCAGATCGTCACCCTGATCGGCGCGGTCACCGCCCTGTTCGCGGCGACCGTCGGCCTGGCTCAGAACGACATCAAGCGGGTCATCGCCTATTCGACCTGTTCGCAGCTCGGCTACATGTTCTTCGCCGCCGGCGTGGGCGCCTATCAGGCGGCCATGTTCCACCTCTTCACCCACGCCTTCTTCAAGGCGCTGCTGTTCCTGGGCGCGGGCTCGGTGATCCACGGCATGCACCACGAGCAGGACATGCGGAAGATGGGCGGCCTGTGGAAGTATCTGCCGGTGACCTATGCGGTCATGACCATCGGCACCCTGGCCATCACCGGCTTCGGCATTCCCGGGGTGGAACTCGGCTTCGCCGGCTTCTACTCCAAGGACACCATCATCGAGGCGGCCTTCGCGGCCGGCGCGAACATGGCGGCGTCGCCTATTTCGCCTTCGTGGTCGGCATCTTCGCCGCCGGCCTCACCGCCTTCTATTCCTGGCGCCTGGCCTTCATGACCTTCCACGGCCACGCCAAGTGGGGCCATGACGACGCGCATGACGCCCACGGCGCCCATGCCGACGCCCATGCGCACGGCGATCACGCCCATGGCGACGATCACGCCCATGACGACCATGGCCACGGTCATGCGCACACCCCGCACGAGAGCCCGCTGGTCATGCTGGTTCCGCTCATCGTGCTGGCGATCGGCGCGGTCTTCGCCGGTTTCGTCTTCGTCGAGAAGTTCGTCGGCGACGAGCGGACGGAGTTCTGGAAGGGCGCGATCTTCAACGCCTCGACCAACCACGTGCTGGAGCACGCCCACCATTCGCCGGAATGGCTGATGTGGGCGCCGCTGGTGGTGTCGATGCTGGGCCTCGCCGGCGCCTTCTATGTCTACATCATCAAGGAAGGCATGGGCGCGCGGATCGCCGCCAACAAGGGCGTGCTCTGGACCTTCCTCTACAACAAGTGGTTCTTCGACGAGCTGTATGAGGCGACCTTCGTGCGCCTGACCCGCTTCCTGGGCGATGTGTTCTGGAAGGTCGGCGACCAGAAGATCATCGACGGCCTTGGCCCGGACGGCGTCGCCGCCGTCTCCGCCGCCGTCGGCAAGCGGACCGGCCTGCTGCAGACCGGTCTCCTCTATCACTACGCGTTCGTCATGCTGCTCGGGGTTGCGGGTCTTCTGACCTTCGCCCTCGTGGCCTGGCAGGCTTAAGGGAGCGACCCGATGACCGGCATTCTCTCCCTCACCACCTTCTCGCCGCTCCTCGGCGTGGCGGCGATCCTGCTCCTGCGCCTGGCGGGCAAGCCCGACGACGCCAAGACGGTCAACGCGGCCAAGTGGATCGCGCTGTTCACGACGCTCGCCACGCTGGCGCTGTCGACCCTGCTGACGGTCCAGTTCGTGCCGTCCAACGCGGGCTTCCAGTTCGTGGAAGACGCCAACTGGTTCGCGGGCCTGCACTACCGCATGGGCGTGGACGGGATCTCGATCCTGTTCGTGCTCTTGACCGCGTTCCTGATGCCCTTCTGCATCGTGGCCTCGTGGAAATCGATCGAGACACGGGTCCTCGAATATCTGATCGCCTTCCTGATCCTCGAGACCCTGGTGATCGGCGTGTTCTGCGCGCTGGACCTGGTCCTGTTCTACGCCTTCTTCGAATTCGGCCTGGTGCCGATGTTCCTGATCATCGGCATCTGGGGCGGGAAGCGCCGGGTCTATGCGGCCTTCAAGTTCTTCCTCTACACCCTGCTGGGCTCGGTCCTGATGCTGGCCGCCATCCTGGCCATGATCGGGATTTCGCACACCAGCTCGATCCCCGAGCTGATGCACTACAAGTTCGCGCCCTGGATCCAGACCTGGCTGTGGCTGGCCTTCTTCGCCTCCTTCGCGGTGAAGATGCCGATGTGGCCGGTCCACACCTGGCTGCCTGACGCCCACGTCGAGGCGCCGACCGCCGGTTCGGTCATCCTGGCCGGGATCCTCTTGAAGATGGGCGGATACGGCTTCCTGCGCTTCTCCCTGCCGATGTTCCCGCAGGCGTCCGAGATGTTTGCGCCGCTGGTCTTCGCGCTCAGCGTGATCGCCATCGTCTACACCTCGCTGGTCGCCTTCCGTCAGACCGACATCAAGAAGCTGATCGCCTATTCCTCCGTCGCCCACATGGGCTTCGTGACCATGGGCATCTTCTCCGGCAACGCCGTCGGCGTGCAGGGGGCGATCTTCCAGATGCTGAGCCACGGGGTGATCTCCGGCGCGCTCTTCCTCTGCGTCGGCGTGGTCTATGACCGCATGCATACCCGCGAGATCGCCTTCTATGGCGGCCTGGTGAACCGCATGCCCTGGTACGCAGCGGTGTTCATGCTCTTCACCATGGGCAATGTCGGCCTGCCGGGCACCTCTGGCTTCGTCGGCGAGATCCTGACCATGACCGGCGCCTACAAGGCCTCGACCTGGACGGCCCTGGTCGCCGCCTCGGGCGTGATCTTCTCGGCGGTCTATGCCCTGTCGCTCTATCGGCGCGTGGTGTTCGGCGAGATGACCAATCCGGCCCTGGCCGCGATCACCGACCTGGATTGGCGGGAAGTGGCGATCTTCACGCCCCTGATCCTCTCCACCCTCTATCTGGGCGTCCATCCGGGCGCGATCTTCGACCTGACCCAGGCTTCGGTCGACAGCCTCGTCGCGGTTTACCGCGCGGCGATCGGCGCCTAGGGGACGAAAGCGACATGACCTTCTCCGCTGATCTCGCCCTGGCCGTCCCTGAGCTGATCCTCGCCGGATCGGCCCTGTTCCTGCTGGTCGCCGGCGCCTTCGCGCCCAAGCGCACCCTTGTGGTCGGCACAGGCGCCGTCCTGGCTCTGGCCGCCGCCGCGGCCGCCGCCGCCGTCAGCCCGGTGGGCAAGGCGTTCGGCGGGGGCCTGGTCTCCGACGCCGCCTCGAGCTTCGCCCAGGTGGCCATCTACGCGGCCAGCGCCGTCTCCATCCTGCTGGGCCAGCGCTGGTTCGCCCGTCGCGGCGTCGACAATTTCGAGTTCCCGGTGCTGATCCTGCTGGCCGCTCTGGGCATGGGCATGATGGTCGGCGCGGCCGATCTCATCTCGCTCTATGTCGGGGTCGAGCTGCAGTCGCTGGCGCTCTACGTGCTCGCGGCCATGCACCGCGACAACGCCAAGGCCTCGGAAGCCGGCCTGAAGTACTTCGTGCTGGGCGCCCTGTCCTCGGGCCTGCTGCTCTATGGCGCCTCGCTGATCTACGGCTTCGCGGGCTCCACCAAGTTCGCCGACATCGCGACCGCCGTGCATGGCGGCGCGGGCACGGGTGTGCTGTTCGGCCTGGTGTTCCTGATCTGCGGCCTGGCCTTCAAGATCTCGGCGGCCCCGTTCCACATGTGGACCCCGGACGTCTATGAGGGCGCGCCCACCCCGGTCGTCGGCTTCTTCGCCGGCGCGCCCAAGCTGGCCGCCATGCTGCTGTTCGCCCGTATCCTGACCGAGGGCTTCGGCGGCGCCGCCGGCCAATGGCGCCAGGTGCTGGTGATCATGGCGCTCTTGTCCATCGCGGTCGGCGCCTTCGGCGGCCTGGCCCAGAAAAACCTCAAGCGCCTGTGGGCCTATTCCTCGATCGCCAATGTCGGCTACGCCGTGCTCGGCCTCGCCGCCGGCAACGCCGAGGGCGTCCAGGCCATGCTGGTGTTCATGGTGCTCTACATGGTCGACGTGACCGGCTTCTTCGCCTGCCTCTCGGCGCTCAGCCGCGACGGCAAGTCGATGGAGTCCATCGACGACATGGCCGGCCTGTTCCGCGAACGTCCCGGCATTGCGCTCGCCATGACCGCGTTCTCGCTGTCGGCGCTCGGCCTGCCGCCGTTCTCCGGCTTCTGGGCCAAGTTCTATGTGTTCAAGGCCGCCATCAATACGCCGGACGTGGCGATCCAGGGCGCGGCCATCGCCGGCCTGGTCGGCTCGGTCGTCGCCGCCTTCTACTATCTGCGCCTGATCAAGGTGATGTGGTTCGACACCGCCGTCGGCAAAACCGACGCCACCCCGATGGAAGCCAAGACCATCGCCATCTCGGCGGCGCTCTTCACCTTCCCCGTCGTGCTGGTCGCCCTGGTGTTCATCGATCCGCTCGCCAAGGCGGCGGCCGCGGCCTTCGGCCTCGCCTAGGTGCAGATCCCGGCCATAGAGGCCTATGACGAGATCGACTCCACCAACGCCGAGGCGCGCCGCCGCGCCGAGGCGGGGGAGGGCGGCCCGGTCTGGATCACCGCGCTCACCCAGACCGCCGGCCGTGGCCGGCGGGGGCGGGCCTGGGACACAAAGACCGGCAATCTCGCCGCGACCCTGCTGTTCTTGACCGAGATGAGCCCGGGCGACGCCGCCCAGGTCTCGTTCATCGCCGCGCTCGCGGTCGCCGACCTCGCGCAGGCCTGCTTGGGCCCGGACCTGGCCCGGCTGAAATGGCCCAACGACCTGATGATCCATGGTCGCAAGGCCTCGGGCATCCTAGTGGAATCCGGTCAGCGCCCGGACGGCAAGCTGTGGGTGGCCGTCGGCATCGGGGTCAATCTGGCCCACGCCCCCACCGACGTGGAGCGCCCGGCGACCTCATTCGCCGACTACATGTCTGCGCCCCCGCCCAAGCCCCGCGACGCCCTGGAAATCCTGGCCCGCAGCTTCGAGAGCTGGAAACAGATCTGGGAGCGCGAGGGCTTCGCCCCCATCGCCAAGGCCTGGACCGCGCGGGCCCATGGCCTGGGCGAGCCCTGCGTCGCGCGTCTGCCCAACCAGACCCACCGGGGCATTGCCGAGGGGCTCGATCTCGACGGGGCGCTCAGGCTGCGGCTGGACGACGGGGCGGTTCTGCGGATAACCGCCGGCGACGTGTTTTTCGGGGAAGGCTGACATGCTGCTCGCCATCGAACAGGGCAACACCAACACCCTCTTCGCCGTCCATGACGGCGAGACCTGGATCGCCCAGTGGCGCGCCGCCACGGACTCCAGCCGCACGGCCGACGAATACGCCGTGTGGCTGTTCCAGCTGCTGGCCATGGCCAATCTGAAGTTCGAGGTGCTCGACGCCTGCATCATCTCCAGCGTCGTGCCGCAGTCGATCTTCAACCTGCGCAACCTGGCGCGGCGCTATCTGCACGTGGAGCCCCTGGTGATCGGCGAGAACGCGAGCTCGGCATCCCGGTCCGCATCGACAAGCCGTCGGAAGCCGGCGCCGACCGCCTGGTCAACGCCATCGGCGCCCATGTGGTCTATCCCGGCGCCCTGATCGTCATCGACAGCGGCACGGCCACCACCTTCGACGTCATCGCCGCCGACGGCGGGTTCGAGGGCGGGGTGATCGCGCCCGGCATCAACCTGTCCATGGAGGCCCTGCACGCGGCCGCCGCCAAGCTTCCCAGGGTGGCGATCCAGAAGCCGCAACGGGTTCTGGGCAAGGATACGGTAGGCGCCATGCAATCTGGCGTGTTTTGGGGGTATATAGCCCTCATCGAAGGGCTGATCGCCCGTCTCAAGGCGGAGTGGGATGGCCCCATGACCGTCGTCGCCACCGGCGGGGTGGCCTCGCTGTTCCACGGCGCGACCCTGGCGATCGATCACTTCGACCCCGATCTTACTATTCGCGGTCTGCTGGAAATCCAGCGGCGCAACCAAATCAAGGCGTAATGGCGAAATCCAAACAAGACGACGAACTCGTGTTCCTGCCGCTCGGCGGCTCGAACGAGATCGGCATGAACTTCAACCTGTACGGCTTCGGTCCGCCGCATGCGCGCAAATGGATCGTGGTCGACCTCGGGGTGACCTTCGGCGATCAGACCACGCCCGGCGTGGAGATCATCCTGCCGGACCCGGAATTCATCGAGGCGCACGCCCATGACATCCTGGGCATCGTGCTGACCCACGCCCACGAGGACCATATCGGGGCCGTGGCCTGGCTGTGGCCGCGCCTGCGCGCGCCGCTCTACGCCACGCCTTTCACCGCCTTCCTGCTACGCGAGAAGCTCAGGGAAAAGGACCTGCTCGAAGAGGCCGAGATCACCGAGGTGCCGCTCAGCGGTCGCTTCTCGATCGGCCCCTTCGATCTGGAGCTGATCACGCTCACCCACTCGATCCCCGAGCCCAACGGCGTGGCGATCCGCACGCCCTTGGGCACGATCCTGCACACCGGCGACTGGAAGATCGATCCTGATCCGGTCCTGGGCGGCGTCACCGACATCGCCGCCATCGAACGCCTCGGCGACGAGGGCGTGCTGGCCATGGTCTGCGATTCCACCAATGTCTTCGTCGACGGCGAGGCGGGATCGGAAGCCGACGTGCGCACGGCGCTGGGCGGCCTGATCGGCGGGCTGACGGGCAAGGTGGCGGTGGCCTGCTTCGCCTCCAACGTGGCGCGCATGCACTCGGTCATCAAGGCGGCGGAAGCCGCGGGCCGCAAGGTCTGCCTGGTCGGCCGCTCCATGATCCGCATGGCCGCGGCGGCCCGCTCGGTCGGCCTGTTCGACGATGTCGGCGAGTTCGTCACCGAGTCCCAGGCCAACCAGTTCCCCGAGAACAAGATCCTCTATCTGTGCACCGGCAGCCAGGGCGAGCCCCGCGCCGCCCTGTCGCGGATCGCCGACGGCACCCACCCGCATGTGAAGCTGGGGGCAGGGGGCGCCTGCGTGTTCTCCTCCCGGGTCATTCCCGGCAACGAGGTGCCGATCCGCAACCTGCAGAACCGCCTCGCCGACCGCGGCGTGCGGCTCTACACGGAACGCGACCATCCGGGCATCCACGTCTCCGGCCACCCGTGCCGCGATGAGCTGGCCCGCATGTACCGCTGGGCCCGTCCCGAGATCGCCGTGCCGACCCATGGCGAGCGTCGCCATCTGCTTGAGCACGCCGCCTTCGCCAAGGACCTGCAGGTTCCCCAGACCATCGCCCCGCGCAACGGCGACATGGTCCGCCTGGCCCCCGGTCGGGCCGAGATCATCGACGAGGTGCCCGCCGGCCGGCTCTATGTCGACGCCGGCGTGGTGACGCCCGAGAACGGCGACGCCCTGCGCGAGCGCCGTCACGCGGCGTTCAATGGCATTCTCACCGTCGCCGTCGTGCTGGATGGCCGCGGCAAGATCGTCTCCGGACCCCAGGTTCGCGCCATCGGCCTGCCGGCCGACGACGACTATCCGATGGACGAGGTGCTGGATGATCTGGCGGGCGAGGCCGAGAACGGGCTCAAGCGCCTGTCCGGCGACGACCGCGAGCTTGACGACGTGATCGAGCAGACCCTGTCGCGGGTGGTCAAGAAGGCCAGCCAGCGCATCTGGGGCCGCCGCCCGGTCGTCGAGACCACGGTGCTGCGGGTCTAGTCTTCAGCCCCCTGGCGTTCCGCTGCGGCAGATCGCCTAGGGCTTTGGCCTCCACCGCCCATAGGGAGTATAGAGGCGTCATGATCGGCAAACTGAACCATGTCGGGGTCGCGACCCCCTCCATCGACGAGTCGGTGAAGCTCTATCGCGACGTCCTGGGCGCCACCTCGATCGGCGAGAAGTTTTCCATGCCCGAGCAGGGCGTCTGGGTCTGTTTTGTCAATCTGCCCAACAGCCAGATCGAGCTGATCGAGCCCTATGGAGAGGCCTCGCCGATCCACGGCTTCCTGGCTAAGAACCCGGCCGGCGGCCAGCATCACATCTGCTTCGAGGTCGCCGACATCATCGCCGCCCGCGACGACATGCGCGCCAAGGGCGCGACCGTGCTCGGGACCGGCGAGCCGCGCATCGGCGCGCACGGAACCCCGGTGATCTTCGTCCATCCCAAGAACATGGGCGGCGTGCTGGTCGAACTGATGGAAACGCCTAAGGACCCCCACTGATGAGCATCTTCACCGCGCTTGCGATCTACATGACCATCTGGTGGACGGTGCTCTTCGCCGTCCTGCCCCTGGGCGTGACCAGCCACGCCGAGGCGGGAATCGATCTCGGAGATGGCGGCGATCCGGGCGCGCCGGTGGAGCCCAAGCTCAAGAAGAAGTTCATCACCACCACCTGGATCTCGGCGATCCTGTTCGCCGCCCTGTGGCTGACGATCACCTTCCACCTCGTGAGCCTGCCGGCTCTGCCCCATAACTGGGGCTAGGCGGGCGGTTTCGCCGCATATTTGCGCGGGCGCGGCACGACCCGCCCAAAGATTGAGCGCGGCGCGCAAACCGGTTCCCGCAACGGAATAAGGGGCGGCGGACAGGGCGTAACTCAAGTTACATCTCGTCATCACGGCTGGCCCAGTTGGCCCGCCCGTGGCGTTTTTCCCCGACGACCTGAAGGCCGCCCACCTCCCTGGGCGGCCTTCTTTTCATGCGCTCTCCCGAAGGTCGTCCGCGCGCGGGTCGGCCTTCTTTTGGTGCGCTTTCATTGCCAAGAGCGAGGGGCTGCGGCTATCACGGGTCGCCTAGAAGACGTCGTCAGGATCCGCATGCGCCTTCCGCTCTTCCCGCACCCGCACCCAGGTCTCCTCTTCGGTCGCGAGGCCTAGACGGGTGAGCGAAGCTGAGAGCCTGACCGGCCGCGCGCCGCCCTTCGGTCTGTGGGAGCGATCCGTCGCCGCCCGCTACCTCCGCGCCAAGCGCAGCGAGGGCGGGGTCGCCCTGATCTCGCTGATCTCCTTCATCGGCATCATGCTGGCCGTGGCGGTGCTGATCATCGTCATGAGCGTCATGAACGGCTTCCGCTCCGAGCTGCTCAGCCGGATCCTGGGCTTCAACGGCCACGTCTATGTCACCGGCGGGGTGATGATGACCCCGGCGCGCGAGCCGATGATCGCCCGGCTCAAGGCCATTCCCGGCGTCACCCAGGCGGCTCCGATCATCGAGGCCCAGGCCATGGCGCTCGGACAAGGCCAGATCAGCGGCGCCATCGTGCGCGGCATCACCCCGCACGACCTGCGCGACACCAAGATCGTCTCCGGCAACATGGTGCGCGGCTCGCTGGAAGGCTTCGGCGACGGCGACTTCGGCGGCGACCTGATCGTGGTCGGCGACAAGCTCGCCCAGAACCTCGGCGTCCAGCCCGGCGACGCGCTCACCCTGATCTCGCCCACCGGCGGGGCCACGGCCTTCGGCGCGACGCCGCAGCGTAAGACCTACACCATCGCCGGCACCTTCAGCGTCGGCATGAGCGAGTACGACCAGACCTTCATCTACATGCCGCTCAGCCAGGCCCAGCTGTTCTTCGGCCGCGACACGGCCGTCGACTTCGTGGAGATGAAGCTCAAGGACCCGGACGAGGCCATGGCCCTGAAGTCCGAGGTCGCGCGCATCGCCGGCCCCACCGCCGTCGTCACCGACTGGACCCAGAAGAACGCCTCCTACTGGGGCGCCCTGCAGGTCGAGCGCAGCGTCATGCGGCTGATCCTGATGATGCTGGTCGCCATCGCCGCCATGAACATCATCTCCGGCCTGGTCATGCTGGTGAAGAACAAGAGCCGCGACATCGCCATCCTGCGCACCATGGGGGCGGGGCAGGGCTCCATCCTGCGGATTTTCTTCATGGCCGGCGCGTCTGTCGGCCTCCTGGGCACCATCGCCGGCCTCGCCATCGGCATCCTGTTCTGCACCTTCATCGGCCCGATCCAACAGTTCGTGGAATGGGCGACCGGGACCCAGGTGTTCAATTCCGACGTCTATTTCCTGACCCGCGTGCCGGCCAAGATCGATTGGCAGGAGGTCGCGGGCATCACCGGCTGGTCGCTCGCCATGGCCTTCGTGGCGACCCTGCCGCCGGCCTGGCGCGCCTCGCGCCTCGATCCGGTCGAGGCCCTTCGCTATGAGTGATCTGGTCCTCGCCATCCGCGGCCTCGAGCGGGCCTATGTCTCCGGCGACCGCACCCTTCAGGTGCTGAACGGCGCCGACCTCGACGTGGCGCGCGGCGAGATCGTCGGCCTGATCGGGCCGTCCGGCTCGGGCAAGTCCTCCCTGCTGCACGCCGCCGGCCTCTTGGAGCGGCCCACCGCCGGTCAGATCTTCATCGAGGGCCGCGACTGCTCGGCGCTTAGCGATCGGGTCCGCACCCGCATCCGCCTGTCGACCATCGGCTTCGTCTATCAGGCCCACCACCTGCTGCCGGAGTTCTCCGCGCTCGACAACGTCGCTCTGCCGCAGATGATCGCCGGGCGCAGCCGCAAGGCCGCCCGCGCCCGCGCCGAGGAGCTGCTGTCCCGCCTGGGCCTGGCCGAGCGCATCCATCACCAGCCGGCCCAGATGTCCGGCGGCGAACAGCAACGGGTCGCCGTCGCCCGCGCCCTGGCCAACAAGCCGCGCCTGCTGCTGGCCGACGAGCCGACCGGCAACCTCGATCCCACCACCTCGGCGGCGGTGTTCGAGAACCTCTATGAGCTGGCCCGCAGCGAGGGCGTCGCCGCCCTGGTCGCCACCCACAATCTCGAACTGGCCCGCCACATGGACCGCGTCCTGGCGCTGAAGGGCGGCAAGCTGGAAACCCAGACAGTTTTCTAGGACAGCAGCTTCGCCATGAAGTCCGAGTGCAGGCTCCAGCCCAGGAAGCCGGCCAGGCCCATGATGATCCCGCCGGCCCCGAACACCCACGCGCCATAGAGGGCGCCGGCCACCTCGACCAGGGCGGCGACGGCGGCCATCGACACCGCGATGGAGATCAGGGCGTCTGAGGCGTCGAACTGATCGTCGTGGACATTCAGGGCGTTGTACTGGTCTTCGAAGCCCTTGGCCTGGTCGCGCAGTTGCGGGATTTCGGCCTTGTACTTGGCGATCTCGGCCTTCAGCCGGGCGATCTCCGGGGCCGAGGCCTGGGCCGCCTTGCCGCCGCCGATCAGGCTCAGCGCCTCGATCTGGGCCAGAGCCGTCTCGTCGATATGCTGCTTGGTCTTGGTGGCCTGGTACTCGCCCCAGCGATCCACCGCCGAGGACTGGGCCTGCTGCATAGCCTGGACGATGTTGCCGTCCTTCACTTGCGACAGGCCCATGAAGATCGACAGCACCACCACGGTGATGGCGACCATCCGGTTGAAGCGCTTGTCCTTCGCTTCGGTCGAGATCTCGACTTCCATCTTCAAGCTCCGCTTTGGGCCCGCCCTACGAAGCGATCGTGGCGACCTTGGGGCGGCCTCAGGCGGGGATGCGGACCGGCAGGTTCAGATAGCCCTTCACGAAGGGGGAGGGCACCCGTTCCGGCGGCGCCATGATCTCGACCACCGGGAAGCGCTTCAGGATCTCCTCCCAGACGATCCGCAGCTGCAGCTCGGCCAGGCGGTTGCCCACGCAGCGGTGGATGCCGAAGCCGAAGGACATGTGTTGGCGGGGGCGCTCCCGGTCGATGATGTAGGCGTTGGGGTTCTCGATCACCTCTTCGTCCCGGTTGCCCGAGACGTACCACATGACCACCTTGTCGCCCTTCTTGATGGTCTGGCCATGCAGCTCGAAGTCCTCCAGCGCGGTGCGGCGCATGTGGGCGAGCGGGGTCTGCCAGCGGATGGTCTCGGAGACCATGGACGGGATCAGCTCGGGGTTCGCCCGCAGCTTGGCGTACTGGTCCGGGTTCTCGTTCAGGGCGACGATGGAGCCGGTGATGGTGTTGCGGGTGGTGTCGTTGCCGCCGACGATCAGCAGAATCAGGTTCCCCAGATATTCCTCGGGGCTCATGTTCCGGGTCGCCTCGCCATGGGCCAGCATCGAGATCAGGTCGCCCTTGGGCGGGGCGTTGATCCGCTCATTCCACAGCTCGGTGAAGGCGCCCAGGCACTCCATCAGGATGGTCAGCTTTTCCGCCTCTGTCTCGACCATCATGCCGGGACCGGGGATCGTCGTGGCGATGTCCGACCAGTAGGTCAGCTTGCGGCGCTGCTCGAACGGGAAGTCGAACAGGGTGGCCAGCATCTGGGTGGTCAGCTCGATGGAGACCCGGTCGACCCAGTCGAAGGTCTCGCCGCGGGGCAGCTCGTCCAGGATCTTGGCGGCCCGCTCGCGGATCAGGGGCTCGAGCAGCTGCAGATTGGCCGGCGAGACCACGGGGCTGACCGTCTTGCGTTGCACGTCGTGCTTGGGCGGGTCCATGGCGATGAACATCGGCAGGCGCAGCTCCTCGCCCTGGTCGAGGATGGTGATCCCGCCGAGCGCCGCCTCCGAAGAGAACACCTGGTGATTGGTGTCGATCGCCATGATGTCGTTGAACCGGGTGATCGACCAATAAGGGCCGAACAGACTGTTGGCGCAGTAGTGCACCGGCGCTTCGCGCCGCAGCCGCTCGAACAGCGGCCAATGGCTGTTGTTCAGCCACAGCTCGGGGTGGCTGACATCGATCTGATCGAGGGGAATGGTGCTGGCGTAATCGCGCGCGGACTGGGGAACGGAACCGTCGGCCATAGTCGTGCCTCCCTGGCGCCTGCTCTGCGGCAGGTGTGAGCCGAGACCCTAGGCCGAGCGGCGCCGCAAGAGGATAGCCGACCGCGCCTGTTTCATGGCATTTTGCGCCAGATGACCGCGAGCCCCGCCCTCGACCGTCTGCCCATGTCGCCCGGATACTTCCGGCTGATCCTGCGCAGCTTCGGCGATACGGCCGACCGGCGCGCCGCGATCCTCGACGGCACCGGGGTCACCGAGGAGATGGTGCGCGATCCCCGCGCCGACATCAGCCTGTTCCAGCAGGCCCGCCAGGTGGAGAACGTCAGCGCCTTGGTGGGGGAGGGCTGGGCGGTCCTGGCGCCCGAGCTGTGGACGCCCTCCGCCCATGGCCCGCTGGGCGTGGCGGCCCTGGCCGCGCCGGACCTCGCCGCCATGGTCCAGGTGCTGGTCGCCTTCGCCCATGTCCGGGCCCCGTTCTATGAACTCACCCTGAGGCGCGAGGCCGAGGCGATCCGGCTCGACTATGACCTCACCGTCCCGCTGGATGAGCGGCGCTGGCGGCCGATGATCGAGATCGCCTTCATCGGCACCCGCGCCCTGTTCGCCGCAGTCCTGGGCAAGCCGCCGGAGGGCATGGCCTTCACCTTCGCCTGCGCCGAGCCGGCCCATGCCGAGGATGTCCGACGCGCCCTGGGCGGGGCGGCGACCTATGGGGCGGCGCGCAACGCCGTGCGCCTGCCCAAGGCCTGGCTGTCCCTGGAATCCCCGTTCGCCGATCCCACCCTCTACGCCGCCGCCCTGCATGAGCTCCAGGTCGCCCGCCAGAAGGTCACGGCGCCCGCGGGGCTGCGTGGCCGGGTGGAGCGCCTGCTGGCGAGCCTGCCGTCCGGAAGGTTGGGCGCGGATGCGGTGGCGAGGCTGCTGGGCGTGTCGCGCCGCACCCTGGTGCGCCGGCTGGCCGAGGGCGGGGTCGGCTATCGCCAGCTGCTGGACGCCGAGCTGCGCCGCCGCGCCGAGCGCCTGCTGAGCGGGGGCGCTATGACCCACGCCCAGATCGCCGAGGCCCTGGGCTACACCGATCCCACCAGCTTCAGCCGCGCCTGCCGCCGCTGGTTCCGCGGCTGAACCGACCGCTGCGGCGTTCTGTCCACATTGTTCTCAACACCCCCTTGTCATGAGAACAAAACCAGAATAGGAACATACGCAGAACATACACAACGGGGGTACGGAACATGGTTCGTCTGGCGCGGGAATCGCTGGCCTTTATGTCGGTCGCGGGCTTTGTCTGGATGATGTGCCAGGTGGCCCAGCTGGCCGCCTGAGCGGCGGGAATTTTGGAGGCGGTCGGTGAGCGAGACGCAGAGCGAGGGTTTCGTCCATCTGCGGGTCCGATCGGCCTATTCGTTGCTGGAAGGCGCGATCAAGGCCGACAAGTTGGGGGCTCTGGCCGCCAAGTACGACATGCCCGCCGTGGCCCTGACCGACCGGGCCAATCTGTTCGGCGCCCTGGAGTTCTCGGTCAGCAACAAGGAGGCGGGGGTCCAGCCGATCGTGGGCGTGGCCCTGCCGGTCACCGGCATCGGCGGCGCGCCGCCCGAGCGCTACGCCAAGACGCCGACCATCGTGCTGCTGGCCCAGACCGAGCGGGGTTATCTGAACCTCTCGGTGCTGTCGTCCCTGGCCTTTCTTGAGGCCGAGGCGACCGAGGAGCCGTCGGTCCCCTGGACCAAGGTGGTCGAGCACAATGAGGGCCTGATCCTCTTGTCCGGCGCCTCGGACGGTCCGGTCGATCCGCTGTTCGTCGCCGGCAAGACGGTCGAGGGCAATGCGGCCCTGGCGGCCATGGCCGAGGCCTTCGGGGACCGGTTCTATATCGAGCTGCAGCGCCACGGCCTGCCGACCGAGGCGGTGGCCGAGCCCGAGCTGGTGGCCTTCGCCTATGAGCACGACGTGCCCCTGGTCGCCACCAACGACGTCTATTTCGCCGCCAAGGAGATGTACGCCGCCCACGAGGCGCTGCTGTGCATCGCCGACGGCGCCTATATCAGCCAGGAGGAGCGCCGACGGGTCACGCCGGAGCACTGGTTCAAGCCGGCCGCCGAGATGCGCGCCCTGTTCGCCGACCTTCCCGAGGCCTGCGACAACACCCTCGACATCGCCCGGCGCTGCGCCTTCATGGTCAAGAAGCGCGACCCCATCCTGCCGCGCTTCCCCACCGAGGGCGGCCGCTCGGAAGCCGACGAACTGGCGCACCAGGCCCGCGAGGGTCTGAAGGCGCGGATGGCGCGGGGCCAGGCCAATACGGCGCCGGTCGCCGACTATGAGGCCAGGCTGGAACGGGAGATCGGGGTCATCACCCAGATGGGCTTCCCCGGCTACTTCCTGATCGTGTCGGACTTCATCAAGTGGGCCAAGGCGCACGGCATTCCGGTCGGACCGGGCCGGGGCTCCGGGGCCGGTTCGCTCGTCGCCTATTCGCTGACCATCACTGACCTCGATCCCCTTCGCTACGGCCTGCTGTTCGAGCGGTTCCTGAACCCTGAGCGGGTCTCCATGCCCGACTTCGACATCGACTTCTGCCAGGAGCGGCGGGAAGAGGTGATCTCCTACGTGCAGCAGCGCTATGGCCGCGATCGCGTGGCCCAGATCATCACCTTCGGCACCCTTCAGGCCCGCGCCGTGCTGCGCGACGTCGGCCGGGTGCTGCAGATGCCGTTGGGCCAGGTCGACCGCCTGGCCAAGATGGTCCCGGCCAATCCCGCCAATCCGGTGACCCTGTCCAAGGCCATCGAGATCGAGCCGCGCCTGCGCGAGCAGCGCGATTCCGACGAGGCCGTGGCCCGGCTGCTCGACACCTCCCTGCAGCTGGAGGGGCTCTATCGCAACGCCTCGACCCACGCCGCCGGGGTGGTGATCAGCGACCGCCCGCTCACCGAGCTGACCCCGCTCTATCGCGATCCGCGCTCCGAGCTGCCCGCCACCCAGTTCAACATGAAGTGGGTGGAAAGCGCCGGCCTGGTGAAGTTCGACTTCCTGGGCCTAAAGACCCTGACGGTCATCGACCGCGCCCTGAAGCTGCTCGACAAGCGCGGGGCCGGCGTCGACATGGCCGCGGTGCCGCTCGACGACCCCAAGACCTATGAGCTGATGAGCAACGCCCAGACGGTCGGGGTCTTCCAGCTGGAAGGCCAGGGCATGCGCGACACCCTGCGCCAGCTGCGCCCCGGTTCGATCGAGGACGTCACCGCCGTCGGCGCCCTCTATCGCCCGGGCCCGATGGACAACATCCCGGCCTTCATCGACTGCAAGTTCGGGCGCAAGCCCATCGACACCCTGCACCCGACCCTGGCCCCGGTGCTGAACGAGACCTACGGCATCATCGTCTATCAGGAACAGGTGATGCAGATCGCCCAGATCCTGGCGGGCTACAGCCTGGGCGAAGCCGACCTGCTGCGCCGGGCCATGGGCAAGAAGAAGAAGGAGGAGATGGAGCAGCAGCGCGCGCGCTTCATCTCCGGCGCCGAGGCCAAGGGGGTTCCGGCCGCCCAGTCCGGGGCGATCTTCGACCTGGTGGACAAGTTCGCGGGCTATGGCTTCAACAAGAGCCACGCGGCCGCCTATGCCGTGGTCAGCTACCAGACCGCCTGGCTCAAGGCCAATGCGCCGGTTGAGTTCTTCGCCGCCTCGATGAGCCTGGATATCGCCAACACCGACAAGCTGTCGGTGTTCTACCAGGACGCCAAGCGCTTCGGGGTGAAGATCCGCGCCCCGGACGTGAACCGTTCCGGCGCCGATTTCGATGTGGAGGAGGGCGAGGTCCTCTACGCCCTGGGCGGCATCCGCAACGTCGGCTTGCAGGCCATGGAGCATGTGGTCGAGGTCCGCCGCGAGGGCGGGGCCTTCCGCGACATCTTCGATTTCGTGGAGAGGGTCGATCCGCGCCAGGTGAACAAGCGGGCCTTCGAGACCCTGGCCCGGGCCGGCGCCTTCGATTCCATCCACCCCAATCGCGCCCAGCTGGTGGCCGCCGCCGACATGCTGGTCAGCTACGGCCAGACCGTGGCCAGCGGCCGGGCCTCCGACCAGATGGGCCTGTTCGCCGGGACCAGCCACGACAACGAGGCCCTGCGCAAGAAGATGCCGCGCACCGAGGCCTGGACGCCGACCGAGCGGCTGGACGAGGAGCTGGCGGCGGTCGGCTTCTATCTCTCGGGCCACCCCCTGGACGACATGGTCGAGGCCCTGCGCCGCAAGCGCACCGACCTCCTGGCCGACGTGATCCCCAAGGCCGAGGCCGGCGCCGAGGCGTTCCGCATGGCGGGCGTCGTGCGCCGCAAGCAGGAGCGGGCGTCACAGTCCAGCGGCGAGAAGTTCGCCTTCGTCACCTTCTCCGACCCGACCGGGGAATATGAGGTGCTGTTCCCGCCCGAGGCCCTGCGCAAGTGCCGCGACCTGCTGGAACCCGGCAAGGCCGTGGCGCTCAAGGTCCGGGCCAAGGCCCGCGACGGGGAGGTGCGCTTCTTCGGCGACGACTGCGAGCCGGTCGACAAGGCCGTCGCCAATGCGGTGGCGGGACTGAGGGTCCACCTCGCCCCGCGAAGCGCCGAGATCGATGCGCTCAAGCGCCGTCTTGAAGGGGTCAGTAACACCCGCGGCGGGGAGATCATCCTGGTCTCGGCGGTCGAGGGCGGCCGCGAGGTCGAGATGAAGCTGCCCGGCCGCTTCACCCTGGACGGCGCCGTCCGCGGCGCGCTCAAGACCGCCCCCGGCGTGGTGTTCGTCGAGGACCTCTGACCACCCCGCTCATCCCGCGAAGGCGGGGATCCAAGCTGAATCGAAGGCCATCCCTGATTGTGGGGCGGTCAACGGCCGCTTCGATCCCCGCCTGCGCGGGGACGAGCGGTGGGTGTGGCCCCTAGAACGTGCTCTTCGTCTTCGGGTGATAGAGGTCGATATAGCCCTTGGGCTTGGCCGGTTTCGGATCGGGGTTGAGCCCGCCGCGCGGCGAATAGACACTCGAGCCCTTGAACGGCTTGAAGGCGGGCGGCGAGGCCATCGACCCGATCGGCTTGGGCGGTTCCGGCGCCGCGAGCGGGCGGGCGTAGCTCGCGAAGGACGAACTGGAATAGCTGCTCTGGCCGGCATGGGCCGGGGCGGCGAGGGCGGCGGCCAGGGCGGCCAGGCTCAATATCGCTGTGGTCTTCATGGGCTTCTCCTGACACCTATGAGTGTGTCAGGCTCCCGCAGGGGCTGCAAGCCCGTGGCGACGCTTGCTTTTCGCCGGCGAAACCCCTAAATCCGCGCCCATTCCACACGTAGGCGTTTGGTTGCGTTCGGGGAGACATCCCGACGTATCCACTCCGGTCCTCCATCAGGAGGGTTTGCCTGCGGAGGTTAACCGGAAAAAGGACGAGCAAGCCTATGGCGCTTCCCGACTTCTCTATGCGTCAGCTCCTGGAAGCTGGCGCCCACTTCGGCCACCAGACCCACCGCTGGAACCCGAAGATGGACCGCTACATCTTCGGTAGCCGCTCCAACATCCACATCATCGACCTGTCGCAGTCGATCCCGCTCCTGCACCAGGCCCTGGTGAAGGTGCGCGAGGTCGCCGCTTCGGGCGGCCGCGTGCTGTTCGTCGGCACCAAGCGCCAGGCCTCCGAGCCGGTCGCCATCGCCGCCAAGCGCTGCGCCCAGTACTATGTGAACCACCGTTGGCTGGGCGGCACGCTTACCAACTGGCGCACCGTTTCGGGCTCGATCGCCCGTCTGCGCGAGCTGGAAGGCGTCATCGAGAGCGACACCAGCCGCACCAAGAAGGAACTGCTGCAGCTGACCCGCGAGCGCGACAAGCTGGAACTGTCCCTGGGCGGGATCAAGGACATGGGCGGCATCCCCGACCTGATGTTCGTGATCGACACCAACAAGGAAGCCATCGCCATCCAGGAAGCCAAGAAGCTCGGCATCCCGGTGATCGCCATCCTCGACACCAACTGCGATCCGGACGGCATCACCTATCCGATCCCGGGCAATGACGACGCCGCGCGCGCCATCCAGCTCTATTGCGACTTGATGGCCGATTCCGTCCTCGACGGCCTGGCCGCCGGCCAATCTGCCTCGGGCGTCGACCTCGGCGCCTCGGTGGCTCCGATCGAGCCGACCCTGGCCCGTGAACTGACCCCGGCCCCGGCGGCGGAAGCCGCCCCGGCCGAAGTCCTGCCGGAAGCGACCATGGAATCGGCGCCTGCGCCGGTGGCCGAGGCCGCGAGCGAGTAACACCGGGCCTGCGCCATCACGGCGTAGTCTTGGCGATCTAGACAACCGGCGACGGGCCCCTCCGGGCCCGTCGTCTTATTCATACGGAAGGAGCTGACCATGGCGGAGATCACCGCAGCGTTGGTTAAGGACCTGCGCGAAAAGTCCGGCGCGGGCATGATGGACTGCAAGAAGGCCCTCCAGGAAAACGGCGGCGACATCGACGCCTCCATGGACTGGCTGCGGACCAAGGGCCTCTCCAAGGCCGCCAAGAAGTCCGATCGCGCCGCCGCTGAAGGCCTGGTGGCCGGCAAGCTCAGCGCCGACGGCAAGACCGGCGTGCTGATCGAGCTGAACGCCGAGACCGACTTCGTCTCCAAGAACGAGACCTTCCAGACCGCCGCCCGCGACATCGCCGACGTGGCGCTGACCGTGGAAGGCGTCGAGGCCATCTCCGCGGCCAAGACGGCCAAGGGCGAGGTCGTCTCGGACCTGGTGACCAACCTGATCGCCACCATCGGCGAGAACATGCGTCTGCGCCGCTCGGCCCGCCTCGCGGTGGACGCCGGCGCCGTGGCCCTCTACCTGCACAATGCGCAGGGCGAAGGCGTCGGCCGTCTCGGCGTGCTCGTGGCGCTGGAAAGCACCGGCGACCAGGCCGTGCTGAAGGACGTGGGCCGCAAGATCGCCCTGCACGTGGCCGGTACGCCGACCCCGCCGCTGGCGCTCAGCGAAGCCGACCTCGACCCGGCCGCCGTCGAGAAGGAAAAGAAGTTCCTGACCGACCAGGCGCTGGAATCGGGCAAGCCGATCGGCGTCGTCGAGAAGATGATCGAAGGCCGGATCCGCAAGTGGCAGGAAGAAGTGGTGCTCCTGAAGCAACCCTTCGTCATGAACCCGGACCAGACCATCGAGCAGCTGATCGCCGAGACCGCCAAGGCCGTCGCGCGCCGGTGGCCGTGAAGGGCTTCGTGCGCTTCGCCCTTGGCGAAGGCGTGGACAAGGGTCCGGAAGGCCCCGACTTCGCGACCGAAGTGGCCCAGATGACCGCCAAGGCCTGATCCAGGTCTGAGCGAAAAAAGAAGACTTGAGGGCGTGGCCCGCGTTCGACGCGAGCCGCGCCCTTGGTTTATGTAAGACACCCCAGATTCTCGGAAGCCCGCCCATGTCCGACGCCCAGCCGCGCTACAAGAAGATCCTCTTGAAGATGTCGGGCGAGGTCCTGATGGGCGACGCCCTCTTCGGCATCGACACCAAGACCATCGAGGCGGTGGCCGAGGACATCAAGGAGGTCGTCGACGCCGGCGTGGAGCTGTGCCTGGTGGTCGGCGGCGGCAACATCTTCCGCGGCGTGTCATTGGCCGGCCGCGGCATGGAACGGGCCAGCGCCGACTATATGGGCATGCTGGCCACCGTCATGAACGCGCTCGCCCTGCAGGGCGCGCTGGAAAAGGCGGGCGTCCAGACCCGGGTCCAGTCGGCCATCCCGATGGACGCGGTCTGCGAGCCCTACATCCGCCGCCGCGCGATCCGGCACCTGGAAAAGGGCAGGGTGGTGATCTTCGCCGCCGGCCTCGGCGCGCCCTATTTCACCACCGACACGCCTGCGGCCCTGCGCACCGCCGAGATGGGCTGCGAGGCCCTGTTCAAGGGCACCAGCGTCGACGGCGTCTATACCGCCGACCCCAAGAAGGACCCCTCGGCCAAGCGCTATGAGGAGCTCAGCTATCACGAGGTCCTGTCCAAGGACCTGCGGGTGATGGACGCCTCGGCCATCGCCCTGATGCGCGACAACCAGATCCCGATCGTGGTGTTCTCGATCCGCGAGCGGGGGAATTTCATGAAGGTCCTGAAGGGCCAGGGCGTCTTCACGACCATCGTCTGAACCCGGCCGCAGGGGCGCCTCTGTTGGGCGCGCGCCTCGGCCAAGCTATAGAGACCCGTGGGCGCGCGCCGACTCGCATGCGTCGCGACCGCCCGGAACTTTGAGGAGAGCGCAGATGGCCGCAGCCGAAAAGCCGGTGCTTGCGAAGTACCGCGACCGCATGGACAAGGCGGTTCTCGCCCTGAAGGAAGAATTCTCGAGCCTGCGCACCGGCCGCGCCTCGGCCAGCCTGCTCGACCAGGTGATGGTCGACGCCTACGGCTCCAGCGTGCCGATCAACCAGGTGGGCGCGGTCAGCGTCCCCGAGCCCCGCTCGATCACGGTCAGCATCTGGGACAAGGCCCTGGTGATCTCGGTGGAGAAGGCGATCCGCAACGCCGGACTGGGCCTCAACCCGGTGACCGAGGGCATGACGCTCCGCATTCCCGTGCCGCCGCTCACAGAGGAGCGCCGCAAGGACCTGGTCAAGCTGGCCGCCAAATACGCTGAGCAACAGAAGATCGCTGTCCGCAACGTCCGCCGCGACGCCAATGACGACCTGAAGAAGGCCGAGAAGGACGCGGTCATTACTCAGGACGAGCAGAAGCGCATGGAGGCCGACGTCCAGAAGATGACGGACGAGGCGATTAAGCGCGTGGACGACGCCTTGAAAACCAAAGAACAAGAGATCATGCAGGTATAATCGTCCGGCACACCGACGGACGCACAGGATCACCATGGCCGCCGCCCCTTCCGAGCCGCCCAAAACGGACGCGCCCTTGCACGTGGCGATCGTCATGGATGGCAATGGCCGTTGGGCCAAGCGCCGGGGCCTGCCCCGGTCGCTGGGTCACCGGGCGGGTGTCGAAGCGCTGAAGCGCACGGTCGCCGTGGCGCCGGAGCTCGGCATTAAGTGGCTGACGGTGTTCGGGTTTTCCACCGAGAACTGGAGCCGTCCGGCCGCCGAGGTCTCCGAGCTGATGGCCCTGCCCAAGCGCTATTTCGAGAGCGACCTGGCCCGGCTGGAGCGCGAGGGCGTCCGGGTGCGCTGCTGGGGCCGCCGCCAGGGGCTGTCGGCCGATCTGGTCAAGATGCTGACCGACGCCGAGGCGCGCACGGCCCATAACGAGGTCTTCAACCTCAACATCGCCTTCAACTATGGCGGCCAGGCCGACATCGTCGACGCCGCCCGGCGCTTCGCCGAGGAGGTCGCGGCCGGCCGCGCCGATCCCGCCGACCTCAACGAAGCGGTCTTCACCCAACATCTGTCGACCGGCGCGGCGCCGCCCCCGGACATGATCATCCGGCCCTCGGGCGAACAGCGCCTGTCGAACTTCCTGCTCTGGGAAGCCGCCTATGCGGAGTTCATCTTCCAGGACGTCCTGTGGCCGGACTTCAACGCCGAGCACCTGAAGGCGGCGATCGAGGAGTACCGGCGGCGCGACCGGCGTTATGGCGGCGCGGCGGCGGACGATGTCCTTGCCGCAGGCTAAGCGCTTCGACTGGTCCAACCTCGGAATCCGCGTCCTCTCGGCGACGATTCTGATCCCCTCGGTCCTGCTGGCCGTCTGGCTGGGGGGCTGGGCCTATCTGACCCTCATTTCCGTCGCCGTCGCCGTGCTGGCGATCGAATGGGGAACCATGACCGCGCCAAACGCGCCGGTGCGGGTCTCTGCGGCGGTCTGCTTCGCGGTCCTGGCCGGGCTGTTCCTCGCGCACCGCGATCACATGTGGCTGGCCTGGGGCGGCATGCTGCTGGGCGGCCTGGCCGCGGCCCTGGTGGCGCGCGGCGTCGCCGAGCGCCCCGCCAACGCCGCCTTCGGCGTCGTCTATCTGGGGATCGCCTGCGTCTGCCTGATCTGGCTGCGCGCCATGCCCCAGGGGCGCTACTGGACCATCATGCTCTTCGCCATCACCTGGTCGGCGGACATCGCCGCCTATGCGGTCGGCAATGTGCTGAAGGGCCCCAAGCTGTGGCCCCGGTTCTCGCCCAACAAGACCTGGTCCGGGTTCGTCGGCGGTCTGGCCGCCTCCATGGCCACCGGCGCCATGATGGCCTCCCTGCCGATGTTCACCCTGAACCTGGCGGCGGCCGCCGTGGTCGGCCTGCTCGGCGGCCTCGCCACCATGGCCGGCGACCTGTGGGAATCGATGTTGAAGCGCCGGTTCGGCGTGAAGGATTCCGGGGACCTTATCCCCGGACACGGGGGTCTGCTTGACCGGGTCGACGGCCTCCTGTTTGCAGTGGTGGTCATCGCCGGCGCCCGGCTGGTGAACCACCTGGGATGGGGTCATTGAGCCTGCCACGCCGCGTCAGCATTCTGGGATCCACGGGCTCGGTCGGGGTCTCCACCCTCGACCTGCTCGACAAGGCCGACGCCGAGGTCGAGGTCGTCGCGCTTACGGCCGGCCGCAATGTCGAACGCCTTGCCGAACAGGCCCTGCGCTGGCGGCCTGGGCTGGCGGTCATCGAGGACGAGTCCTGCCTGGGCGAACTGCGCGACCGTCTGAAGGGCTCGGGGATCGAGGCCGCCGCCGGCGCCGCCGCCGTGGCCGACGCCGCGGCCGAGCCGGCCCAGTGGGTGATGTCCTCCATCGTCGGCTTCGCGGGTCTGGCGCCCACCCTGCGGGCCGTGAAGGGCGGCGCCGTCGTGGCGCTCGCCAATAAGGAAAGCCTGGTCTGCGCGGGGCCCAGCCTTCTGAGGCTCTCTCGGCTGGCGGGCGGGGCGGTGATTCCCGTCGATTCCGAGCACTCGGCCATCTTCCAGGTGCTCGACCCGGCCAACGCCCAGCATGTCTCACGCCTGATTCTGACCGCCTCGGGCGGGCCGTTCCGCAGCTGGACCCGCGAGCAGATGGCGCACGCCACCCCGGAACAGGCCGTTGCGCATCCAAACTGGAACATGGGCGTCAAGATTTCGGTCGATTCCGCGACCATGATGAACAAGGGGCTCGAGATGATCGAGGCCGCCTACCTGTTCTCCATGCCCGCGGAGCGTGTCGACGCCTTGATCCATCCCCAGTCCATCGTCCACAGCCTGGTGGAATATGCGGATGGCTCCACGCTCGCCCAGCTGGGCCCGCCGGACATGCGCACCCCGATCGCCTGCGCCTTCGCCTGGCCCGACCGGCTGCCCTGGCCCGCGCCCAAGCTCGACCTGGCCAAGGCCGGGGCGCTCACCTTCGAGGAGCCGGACTATGACCGGTTCCCGGCGCTCAAGGTCGCCAAGGCCGCGCTCGCCGCCGGCGGGGCCGCCCCGGCGGTGCTGAACGCCGCCAATGAGGTCGGAGTCGCCGCTTTTCTTGACCGACGGATAGGCTTTCTCGATATTGCCGCAATCGTGGCCGACACCCTGGAGCGGGTGGAGGCGAGGGGCCTCGCTGAGGAGTCGACGGGCGATGCTCTTGAAACGGCGCGGCAAAACGATGCGACGGCCCGGCGTGTGGCGGGCGAGGTCGTGGCCGATCTCGGCGCGGCGCGGCATTAAGGGGTAGCGCCATGATCGGCTTCTTACAGGGCGCCCTGAATTCCGCGGTCTGCTTCGTGCTGGTGCTGACCCTGGTGGTGACCATCCACGAGCTCGGACACTTCCTGGCCGCCAAGGCCTGCGGCGTGGCCATCGACCGCTTCTCCATCGGCTTCGGCCGCCCCATCCTTTCCTGGACCGACAAGTCCGGCGTCGAATGGCGCGTCGGCTGGATCCCTTTGGGCGGCTATGTCCGCTTCTCCGGCGACGACAACGCCGCCAGCGTGCCTGATCGCGACGATCTGGACTCCCTGCGCGCCGAGATCGAGAGCCGGGAAGGGCGCGCCGCCGTCGCCCGCTACTATCATTTCAAGCCCCTGTGGCAGCGCGCCTTCGTCGCCGCCGCCGGGCCCATGGCCAATTTCGCCCTGGCGATCACCCTGTTCGCGAGCCTGCTGCTGATCTTCGGCCAGTATGTGTCGCCGCCGCGGGTCGCCGCGGTCAACCCGAACAGCCCCGCCGCGCTCGCCGGCTTCCAGCCCGGCGACTTCGTGCTGAAGGTCCAGGGCAAGCCGATCCGCAGCTTCGACGAGATCGCCGAGACCGCCCAGATCCGGGTCAATCTGCCCACCCAGTTCACTGTCCGCCGCGGCGAAACGACCGTCGATCTGGTCGCCACCCCGGCCCTGATCAACCGCCCCGACGCCCAGATGGGCGGCATGCGCAAGCAGGGCACGCTGGGCCTCACCGCCCAGGGCGCCTATGAGCACCTGACCTATGGCCCGGTGCAGGCCCTGGCCGGCGGGGTGGACCGCACGGCCGACATGATCGGGACCACCGTCTTCTATCTGGGCCGGATGATCACCGGCCAGGTGGCCGCCGACCAGCTCAGCGGCCCGCTCGGCATCGCCCGGGTGTCCGGCAAGATCGCCCACAACGCCACGGCTGATGCGCCCAATCTCGGCGCGTTCCTGCTGGGCGGCGGCGTGGCGCTTCTGCAACTCGCCGCGGCGATCTCGGTCGGCGTCGGTTTCATGAACCTCCTGCCGGTGCCCGTCCTCGACGGCGGCCATCTGCTCTTCTACGCCTATGAGGCGCTCGCCCGGCGCCCTCTTGCTGCCAAGGTTCAGGCCGCAGGCTATCGTGTGGGCCTTGCGCTGGTGCTCGGATTGATGTTGTTCGCGACCTGGAACGATCTGCAGCAGCTGCGTGTGTTCAAAATCCTCGGCGGTCTCCCTTCCTGACCCGCCCATTTCCGTTGACGGCAGAAACGATGCAAAGAACCCGCGCCCATAGCGCCGCGCTCGCCTCCGGCATCGCCCTCTTGATGGGGGCGACAGCCCTTGTCACGCCGGCGATCGCCCTGGCCCAGGCCGCCCCGCAGGAAGGCGTCGTGCAGCGCATTCTGGTGACCGGCAACGAGCGGATCGAGCAATCGACGATCCTCTCCTATCTCCCGATCCAGCCTGGCGACAGCGTCGGCCCGGCCAAGATCGACTTGGCGCTGAAGGCGCTGTTCCGCACCGACCTGTTCTCGGACGTGAAGGTCGGGCTGGTGAACGGCGATCTGACGATCAACGTCGTCGAGAACCCGATCATCAACAAGGTGGTCTTCGAAGGCAATTCGGGCCTCAAGGAAGACAAGCTGCGCGACGAGGTCTCGGTCCGTCCGCGCGGCATCTTCACCAAGGCCAAGGTGCAGACCGACGTCCAGCGCATCATCGAGCTCTATCGCCGCTCGGGCCGCATCTCGGCGACCGTGACACCGAAGATCGTCGAGCTGCCGCAAAAGCGCGTCGACCTGATCTTCGAGATCAATGAAGGGCCCAAGAGCGGCGTCCTGCGGGTCAACTTCCTGGGCAACAAGGAATTCTCGGACAACGACCTGCGCGATGTCGTGGTCACCGAGCAGACCAGCCTGCTGAAGTTCTTCTCCAGCAACGCCAATTACGACCCTGACCGCCTGGAGTACGACAAGGAGCAGCTGCGCAAGCACTATCGCAACCGCGGCTTCTACGACTTCCGGGTCATCTCCGCCGTCGCCGAGCTGGCGCCGGACAAGAACGGCTTCGTGGTCACCTACACCCTCGACGAGGGGCCGCAGTACAAGTTCGGCAAGATCAGCGTCGAGACGACGCTGAAGAAGCTCGATAAGGACCTGCTGCTGCAGCTGGTGCCGATCCACACCGGCGACCTCTACGAAGACGAGAAGATCGAGAGCTCGACCGACTCTCTGACCTTCGCCGCCGGCGCGGCCGGCTTCGCCTCGGTGGACGTGCGGCCTCGCTACACCCCCAATCGCGAGACCAAGACCGTCGACGTGACCTTCGAGGTCAACGAAGGCCCGCGCGTCTACGTCAACCGCATCGACATCGTCGGCAACACCCAGACCCTCGACTACGTGATCCGTCGCGAGCTGAACCTGGTGGAGGGCGACGCCTATAACCGCGCCCTGGTCGATCGCTCGAAAAACAACATCAAGTCGCTCGGCTTCTTCAAGGACGTCGACATCAAGGAGATCCCGACCGCGGTGCCCGACCGCACGGATCTGCAGGTGAAGGTCGAGGAGCAGCCCACCGGCGAGCTCTCGTTCAGCGCCGGCTACTCCTCGGTGGACCAGCTGGTCCTCGATCTGGGCGTCACCCAGCGCAACTTCCGCGGCCGCGGCCAGGACGTCCGCGCCCGGGTGTCGGTCGGTTCGCTGCGCCAGCAGGTCGACCTGTCCTTCACCGAGCCGCGGTTCCTGGGGCGCAACCTGCGCGCCGGGGTCGATGTCTATTCCTACAAGTACGACTTCTCCCAGTACTCGGCCTATCAGTCCAAGAGCCTGGGGATGAACCTGCGCCTCGGCTTCCCGCTGACGCTGAACTCCTCGATGTCCACCCGCTACGTCCTGCGCAGCGACGAGGTCGATATCGACTCCAGCTACTGCGATCCGGCCGCGCCGCTCGTCTCGCTCTCGCTCTGCGCCCAGCGCGGCAGCTATGTCACCTCGCTGGTCGGCTACGGCCTGCGGCTCGACCGCCGGAACGACCCGATCCGCCCGACCCGCGGCTTCTACGCCGACCTCAACCAGGACCTGGCCGGTCTCGGCGGCGACGTGAACTATCTGAAGACCGAGGCGGACGCCGCCTGGTTCCACGGCTTCAACAAGGACTTCGTCCTGTCGGTCACCGGCTCGGCGGGCTATGTCAGCGGCTGGAACGGCGACACCATCCGGATCAACGACCGCTTCTACAAGGGCGGCAACAGCTTCCGCGGCTTCGAGACCGCCGGCATCGGTCCGCGGGACACCAGCTACAGCCGCAGCGACGCGCTGGGTGGCCGGGCCTACGCCATCGGCTCGCTCGACCTGACCATCCCGACCTTCCTGCCCGAACAATACGGGATCAAGGCCGGGCTGTTCACCGACTTCGGCACCGTCGGCATGCTCGACGACAAGGACAAGATCTGCATCGTCACGCGCACGGCCGACACCACGACCAACACCCACGCCTGCGCGGCGGGCCAGCGCGACCCCGACATCTATGACAATCTGGCGCTCCGGGCCTCGGCCGGTCTGTCGATCTCGTGGAAGTCGCCGATGGGTCCGATCCGCTTCGACTTCAGCCAAGTTCTGGCCAAAGAAACCTACGACAAGACCGAGACCTTCCGGTTCTCCACAGCAACAAAGTTCTGATCCCATGAAAATGACGTCTCTTTTCGCGGCCACCTGCGTCGCCGCCGCTTCGCTCGTGACCGCCCAGTCGGCCCTGGCCCAGGCTGCGCCGGCCGCCGCGGCCCAGGCCCCGATCAGCCATGGCCCGGCGATCCCCGGCGTCTGCGTTGTGTCCCTGGAAGGCGCCATCGGCGCGTCGACCGTCGGCAAGTACGTCCAGACCCGTCTGGGCCAGATCGGCACCCAGGTTCAGGCCGAGCTGACCGCCGAGCAGACCGCGATCAACAACGCCGCCAAGGCGCTCGACGCCCAGAAGGGCACCCTGGACCAGGCCAGCTTCGACAAGCAGGCCGCCGATCTGCAGCTGCGGGCCAACGCCTATCAGCGCAAGGGCCAGCTGCGTGACCGCGAAATGCAGGCCACCCAGCAGAAGGCCCTGGGCCGCGTCGGTCAGGAACTCGACCCCGTGATCCGCACCGCCTACCAGCAATCGAAGTGCTCGCTGCTGCTGCAACGCGACGCCCTGGTCATCGCCAACCCGGCGATGGACATCACCGGCGCCGTGGTCACCGGCCTGAACGCCAAGATCACCCAGTTCGCCTTCGACCGTGAACATCTGGACCAGCCGGCTCCCGCCGCCCAGAGTGGCAAGTAAGACGACTCGCGACAGCGCGGGTCGCGCCAAAGATCGGTTTCTATGCCTGACCCGCGCTTCTTCCAGGACCTGGGCCCCGTGGCCCTGTCCGAACTCGCCCAGCTGACGGGCGCCGAGATCTCTCCCGAGGCCGGGGGCGTACGCGTCACCCGCGTCGCCACCCTGGCCCGGGCCGATCGCGACAGCATCACCTTCATCACCGACAAGAAGTACCTGGCGGACCTGGCCGAGACCCCGGCCGCCGCCTGCTTCGTGCCGCCCCAGTTCGCCGCCCAGGTCCCCGAGGGCTGCGTGGCCCTGGTCACCCGTACGCCCCAGGCGGCCTACGCCATGTCCGCCAACCGCCTGCACCAGCCGCGCCTGCATACGGGCGCGGAGGCGATCGCGGCCGATGCGGTGATCGAGCCGGGCGCTCGGCTCGGCCCGGGCGTCGTGGTCGGCCCCGGCGCGCGGATCGGCGCGGGCACGGTGATCTGCGCCAATGCGGTGATCGGGCCGGGCGTGACCATCGGCCGGGACGGCTATGTCGGCTCCAACGCCAGCATCGCCTTCTCCCTGATCGGCGACCGGGTGAAGATCCTGGCCAACGCCGTGATCGGCGAACACGGCTTCGGCGCCACGGGCGCGGCGACCGGGGTGATCGACGTGCCCCAGCTGGGCCGCGTCATCCTGCAGGACGGGGTGACCATCGGGGCCAACAGCTGCGTCGACCGCGGCGCCTATGACGACACCGTGGTGGGCGAGAACACCAAGATCGACAACCTGGTCCAGATCGCCCACAACGTCCGGGTCGGGCGCAATTGCGTCATGGCCGCCCATACGGGCATTTCCGGCAGCGTGACGATCGGCGACGGCGCCGCGTTCGGCGGCCGGGCGGGGCTGAAGGATCACCTGGTGATCGGCGAGGGCGCTCAGATCGCCGCCGGCGCCGGGGTGCTGAAAGATGTGCCGGCGGGGGAGACCTGGGGGGGATTCCCGGCCCAGCCCATCCGTCAATGGATACGCGAGGTCACGTGGGTCGCCCGGGCGGCGACGCGGGGCCGTGAGGGAGCTGATAAATGAGCGGGACGACGGCGGGCGCAGGCGTGTCCATAGACATCGCGGAGATCATCGCCCGCATCCCACATCGCTTTCCGTTCCTGCTGGTGGACCGGGCCGAGGACTATGTGGCCAATGAATCGATCGTTGGGATCAAGTGCGTGACGATCAATGAGCCCTTCTTCCAGGGCCACTTCCCGGACTATCCGGTCATGCCCGGCGTGCTGATCGTCGAGGCCATGGCCCAGACCGGCGCCGTCCTGATGTCCAAGACCATGGATGTCGATCCGGCCGGCAAGACCATCCTGTTCGCCTCGGTCGACAACTGCCGCTTCCGCGCGCCGGTGCGGCCCGGCGACGTCCTGCGCATGAATGTGCGGGTGCTGAAATCCCGGGGCGGGCTGTTCAAGTTCGGCGGTCAGGCCATGGTCGGCGACAAGATCGCCGCCGAGGCGGAGTTCGCCGCCATGCTGGTGGAGACCCCCACGTCGTGACCATCGAAGTTCATCCCACCTCCATCGTCGCGGCCGGCGCGGAGCTCGCCGACGGCGTCTCCATCGGCCCGTTCTGCACCATCGGACCCAATGTCCGCCTGGGCGCAAACACCCGGCTGGTCTCGCACATCGTGGTCGACGGCCACACCGAGCTCGCGCCGACAACACCGTCTATCCCTTCGCCATGCTGGGCGGACCACCCCAGCACACGGCCTATAAGGGCGAGCCGACCCAGTTGCGCATCGGCGACCGCAATGTCATCCGCGAGCACGCGACAATGAACATCGGCACGGTCAATGGCGGCGGGGTCACCCAGGTGGGCTCCGACGGCCTCTACATGATCGAGAGCCATGTGGGCCACGACTGCAAGGTCGGCAATCACTGCATCCTGACCAAGCAGGCGACCCTCGGCGGTCACTGCGACCTCGGCGATTATGTGATCGTCGGGGGCCTGGCGGCGGTGCACCAGTTCACCCGGGTCGGCCGTCACGCCATGATCGGCGGCCTCGCTGCCGTGGTGAAGGACGTCATTCCCTACGGCTCGGTCTGGGGCAACCACGCCCACCTCGAGGGCCTGAACCTGGTCGGCCTCAAGCGCCGGGGCTTCAGCCGCGAGACCATCAACACCATGCGCGCGGCCTATCGCATGCTGTTCGCCGACGAGGGCACCTTCCAGGAGCGCCTCGACGACACGGTGGAGACCTATGCCGCCTGTCCGGAAGTGGTCGAGATCATCGACTTCATCCGCGCCGACGGCGCCCGGCCGCTCTGCCTGCCCGAGCGCGAGATCTAGGCGGGGCCCATGCGCAAGCTTGGCCTCATCGCCGGCGGCGGCGCCCTCCCGGTCGAGATCGCCGCCCACTGCGAACAGGCGGGCCGGCCCTTCTTCATCGTCCGGCTGAAGGGCTTCGCGGGGCCCGAGCTCGCCGACTATCCCGGCGCCGATATCGGCCTGGGCGAGGTTGGCAAGTGCATCAAGGCGCTGAAGCAGGCCGGCTGCCAGTCGGTGTGCCTGGTCGGCAATGTCAGCCGCCCGGACTTCAAGGCCCTCAAGCTCGACCTCCGCGGCATGTCGATCATCCCCGCCGTGATCAAGGCCGCCCGCAGCGGCGACGACGCCCTGCTGCGCGTCGTGCTGGACGAGTTCGCCAAGGAGGGTTTCGCCATCGAAGGCGCGCATGAGGCCAATACCGACCTGACCCTGGGCGCCGGGCCGCTGGGCAAGGTCGCGCCCGGTCCGGAACACGCCGCCGACATCGCCCGGGCCCTGCACGTCGCTCGCGAGATCGGCCGCCTCGATGTGGGGCAGGGCGCCGTGGTCTGCGACGGCCTGGTCCTCGCCGTCGAGGCCCAGGAAGGCACCGACGCCATGCTGCGCCGGGTCGCCCACGAGATTCCGACCGCCATCCGCGGTCAGCCCGGCGCCTATAAGGGCGTGCTCGCCAAGGCCCCCAAGCCGATCCAGGAGACCAAGGTCGACATGCCGACCATCGGCGTCGCCACGGTCCAGCGCGCCGCGGCCGCCGGCTTGGCCGGCATCGTGGGCGAGGTGGGCCACCTCCTGGTGCTGGACCGCGAGGAGGTCATCGCGCTCGCCGACGATCTCGGCCTGTTCATCCTGGGCGTGGCGCCGGAGGCGGCATGAGCCGGCCTCTGTGCGTCATGCTGGTCGCCGCTGAAGCGTCCGGCGACGACCGCGGCGCGGCCCTGGCGCTGGCCCTGAAACGACGGCTGGGCGACGGCGTCCGCTTTGTGGGCGTCGGCGGGGCGCACATGGCCGCGGCCGGGGTGCAAAGCCCCTTCGACATCTCCGAGATCTCGATCCTCGGTCTGCTGGAAGGCCTGATGGCCTATCCGCGGATCATGAAGCGGGTGGCCGACACCGCCGCCCTGGCGGCGCGGGAAAAGCCGGACGTGGCGGTGCTGATCGATTCCTGGGGCTTCACGCTTAGGGTCGCCGATCGCCTGCGGAAGCTCGACCCGAAGCTGCCCCTGATCAAGTATGTCGGGCCCCAGGTCTGGGCGACCGGCCGGGTCGCGCCAAAGTCCTGGCCGACAAGGTCGACCACCTCCTGACCATCCACGCCTTCGACGCCCCGTTCTTCGAGAAGGAGGGGCTGCCGGTCACCTTCGTGGGCAATGGCGCCCTGAACATCGACTTCTCCCGGTCCGACCCCGACCGCCTGCGCCGCCAGCTCGGCATAGCGCCCGAGGCCCAGATCCTGGTGGTGATGCCGGGCAGCCGGCCCAGCGAGATCGAGCGGGTGCTGCCGGCCTTCGAGGATGCGGTGAGGCTGCTCAAGGCCGACCATCCCGACCTGGAGGTGGTCATTCCGGCCGCGCCCACGGTGGCCGAGGCGGTCAAGGCCAAGGTGGCCGGCTGGTCGCGCCGGGCCCATGTCATCGAGGGCGACGAGGCCAAGTTCGACGCCATGAAGGCCGCGACGGTGGCGCTCGCCTGTTCGGGCACGGTGACCCTGGAGCTGGCGCTCGCCGGCGCGCCCATGGTGGTCGGCTACCGCCTGGCCAAGCTCACCCACACCATCCTCAAGCGGCTGATCCGGACGCCCTATATCGTGCTGTTCAATATCGCCGCCCAGCGCTTCATCGCGCCGGAGTTCGTGCAGGACGACTGCAATGGTCCGGACCTGGCCCGAGCGGTGGCGGCGCGCCTGGACGATCCCGAGCTGCGCGCCCGTCAGGTCGCCGAGCAGTACGAGGCGCTCGATAAAATGGGTCGCGGCGGCCCCGATCCCTCGGAGGCCGCCGCGACGGCAGTCCTGAAAATCGTCGGGGAGGGGCGCTAGCCCCTCACCTTAGCCGCGCTTGTCGACGGGGACGTAGTCGCGGGCCGGAGCGCCGGTATAGATCTGGCGCGGACGGCCGATCTTCTGCGACGGATCCTCGATCATTTCCTTCCATTGCGAGATCCAGCCCACGGTGCGGGCCAGGGCGAACAGCACCGTGAACATCTCGGGCGGGAAGCCCAGGGCGCGCAGGGTGATGCCGGAATAGAAGTCGACGTTCGGATAGAGCTTGCGCTCAATGAAGTAGGGATCGGAAAGCGCGATCTTTTCCAGCTCCATCGCCACCTTCAGCAGCGGGTCGTCGGAGTGGCCGACTTCCGCCAGCACTTCGTGGCAGGTCTTCTGCATCACGGTCGCGCGCGGGTCGTAGTTCTTATAGACCCGGTGGCCGAAGCCCATCAGGCGATAGCGACGATCCTTCACGCCCTGGACGTATTCCGGGATGCGGTCGACCGTGCCGATCTCCATCAGCATGTTCAGGGCCTCTTCGTTGGCCCGCCATGGCTGGGGCCCCAGAGGCAGGCGATGCCGGCGGCGATGCAGGCGAACGGATTGGCGCCCGACGAACCGGCCAGGCGGACGGTCGAGGTCGAGGCGTTCTGCTCGTGGTCGGCATGGAGGATGAAGATCCGGTCCATGGCCCGCGTCAGCACCGGGTTCGGCTTCCAGTCCTCTGCGGGGACCGAGAAGCACATGCGCAGGAAGTTCTCCGCATAGGAGAGATCGTTGCGCGGATGCACGAAGGGCTGGCCGCGGAAGTACTTGAAGGCCCGCGCCGCGATCGTCGGCATCTTGGCGATCAGCCGGTGCGACGAGATCATCCGCTGGACCGGATCATCGACGTTCGTGCTGTCGTGATAGAAGGCCGACAGGGCGCCGACGGCGCCGACCATGATCGCCATCGGGTGGGCGTCGCGCCGGAACCCCTGGAAGAACCGGTCGAACTGCTCGTGCAGCATCGTGTGGTGGGTGATGGTGTGTTCGAAGGTTTCGAACTCGGCCGCGGTCGGCAGTTCGCCGTTCAGCAGCAGGTAGCAGACCTCCAGGAAGCTGGAGTCTTCGGCCAGCTGGGAGATCGGATAACCGCGGTGCAGCAAAATACCCGCGTCACCGTCGATGAAGGTGATCTTGCTCTCGCAGCTCGCCGTCGAGGTGAAGCCCGGGTCGTAGGTGAAGACGTCGGCCTCGGCGTAGAGCTTGCGGATGTCGACGACAGGGGGCCCATCCGTCCCCGTCAAAACCGGGAGTTCGACGGTCTTGGCGCCGATGCTCATTTTCGCCGTGTCGGCCATGCCATCCCCTTTTTATGCTGGAATTGAAACGCCTGTTCGCGAGCCTTATAGCGCCTTACGCAGCGCGCGAAAGGGCGTCGTCGATCCTCGCGAGACTTTCCGGTTTTCCGAGGCTTACCAAGGCGCCGGCGAGGTCGGGGGCCGGCGAGCCGCCTGAAAGGACAGCGCGCAGGGCCGGGCCGATCTTGCCAAGGCCAACACCTTCAGATTCCGCGAACTTCCGGTTCGTCTCTTCCAGAACCGGTACGCTCCAGTCGGTGACGTTCGCGTAAACAGCGGCCAGCCGCGCCAATCGGCCGCGGGTCTCGTCATTGAGCATGCCGATCGCCTTTTCCGGCAGCTCCAGCGGCCGGCGCTTCAGGGCGAACACCACATTGTCGGCCAGTTCCAGGGTGGTCTTGGCCCCGTCCCGTACCAAGGGAATGGTGCGTTGCAGAATGGCCTCGTCGCCATCATGCAGCGGCCAGTCGCGGCTTTTCAGGATTCGGGTCACCAGCCCGACCAGCCGGTCGATCTCCGCCTCGCGGATATAGTGGTTGTTCACATGGGCGAGCTTGGCCCAGTCTAGCCGGGCCGGCGCGCCGACCACATCCTTGATGTCGAACCAGGCCTGGGCCTGCTCGTCGCCGAAGATCTCGTCGTCGCCATGGCCCCAGCCCAGCTTGGCCAGGTAGTTGCGCATCGCCTCGGGCAGATAGCCCATGTCGTCGAATTCGCTGACGGCTTGCGCGCCATGGCGCTTGGACAGCTTCTTGCCGTCCGGGCCGTTGATCATCGGCAGGTGGGCCCAGACCGGAACGTCCCAGCCCATGCCCTGATAGATCTGGGTCTGGCGGGCGGCGTTGTTCAGGTGGTCGTCGCCGCGGATCACGTGGGTCACGCCCATGTCGTGGTCGTCGACCACCACGGCCAGGTTATAGGTCGGCGAGCCGTCCGTGCGCAGCAGGATCAGGTCGTCCAGATCCTTGTTCTGGAAGGTGACGTCGCCCTTCACCTGGTCGGCGATCAGGGTCTCGCCCTCGGTCGCCGCGCGCAGCCGCACCACATAGGGCTGGTCGGCGTCATAATTGCCTTCGCCGCGGTCGCGCCAGGGCGAGCGGATCACCCGGCCCTCGGCGCGGGCGGTCTCGCGCTCGTGCGCCAGCTCGTCCGGGGTCATGTAGCAGCGATAGGCCGAGCCCCGCGCCAGCATCTCCTGCACCACCGCGCGATGGCGGTCGGCGCGCGAGAACTGGAACACCGGCTCCTCGTCCGGCGTCAGGCCCAGCCAGTTGAGGCCGTCGAAAATCGCCTGCACCGCCGGCTCGGTCGAGCGCTCGCGGTCGGTGTCTTCGATGCGCAGCAGGAACTTGCCGCCGACATGCTTGGCGTAAAGCCAGTTGAAAAGCGCCGTCCGGGCCGTGCCAATGTGCATGTAGCCGGTGGGCGAGGGGGCGATACGGGTGACGACGGGGCGGTCGGACATAGAGGTTTCGACTGAAGGTGAGGGGCGCGACGCCGCGGGCGTCGCCGTTGGCCGGCCTCTTAGCACGTGGATTCGCCGCCCTCCTAGCCTGTCGGCCGTTCGCGTCTGGCTGGCGGCCCAGGCGCAGGCCCAGGGCGACCGCCTGGCGCTCTGGGCGCCGGTCGCCGTCGGCTGCGGCGCGGCCGGCTATTTCGCCCTGCCGCGGGAGCCCCTGGCCGTCGTCGGCTGGGGCGTGCTGGCGCTCGCCGCGGGCCTCGCGGCCCTG
>NZ_JALDPT010000030.1 GCF_022695515.1 Phenylobacterium aquaticum | reverse complement strand
GGCCGCGGGCGGGGTCGCCGGCGGGGCGGTTGCGGTCTGGGCCAGGGCCGGCGCCGCGATCAGGCCGGCGAGCGCCGCACCAAGGAAGAGTTTAGAACGCATGAGGTCTCCTGTTTGCGCATGAGGCCTCCCCCGAAGCGTTCGATAGTCCGGGGTGTTTGGGGCCCGGGCGCGACCCCGCAGGGGCCGAAACAGGGCGATTGGTCGAGCTTCCTCCGGCTCAGCCGCGGCCGATGAACGGCATCTTGGTGGCCATCACGGTCATGAACTGGACATTGGCCTCCAGGGGCAGTCCGGCCATGAACACCACCGCGTCGGCGACGGCCTGGACGTCCATCACCGGCTCGGCGGCCAGGGTCCCGTCCGCCTGGGGCACGCCCTGGCTCATGCGCTGGGTCATTTCGGTCGCGGCGTTGCCGATGTCGATCTGGCCGCAGGCGATGTCGTGGACGCGACCGTCGAGGGACAGCGAGCGGGTCAGGCCGGTGATCGCATGCTTGGTCGCGGTGTAGGCGGCCGATCGGGGCCGGGGCGCGTGCGCCGAAATCGAGCCATTGTTGATGATCCGCCCGCCCTTGGGATCCTGGGCTTTCATGATGCGGAACGCGGCCTGGGCGCAGAGAAAGGCGCCGGTCAGGTTGACGTCCACGACCCGGCGCCAGGCGGCGATGTCCAGGTCCTCGAACGGGACGGGCGGGGCGCCGGTCCCGGCGTTGTTGAACACCATGTCCAGCCGGCCGAACCGCGCCTTCACGGTCTCGAAGGCCTGGGCCACCTGGGCGGGATCGGCGACATCGGCCGGGATCGGGATCATCCGGCCGGGGTCGAGCTCGGCGGTGGCGGCGAGCGCGTCGGCGCGCCGACCGACCAGGGCCACATGCCAGCCGGCCCGGGCGAGCGCCTGGGCGCTGGCCCGTCCGATGCCGGAGCCCGCGCCGGTGACGAGGGCGATCTTGTCTGTTCCGCTCATGGGCGGAACCTAGCAGGCCGGGGGATTCAGGCCAGCCCGGCCTTGACCCTCGGATGGTCCTTCCAGGCCGGCAGGGTGGCCATATAGGCGAGCGTCGCGGCCTCGGCGGCGGCCCGCTCGCCGCCGCGCTCGCGCAGCTGCCAGTCGACCATGCGGCCAAAGCGGGTGTCGAAGTCCTGCAGGGCGCCGGTCTCGTCGACGCAATAGGCGCAATAGCGCCCGGTCTCGATCGGCATGCCGCAGCTTTCGCAAGAGTGGGTCATGGGGTCTGTTCCTTCAAAAGGGTGTTGAGGCGGTCCATCAGGCGGGTGAGGTCGGCGCGTTCGTCTGCGGTCAGGCCCTCGGCGGCGCGGGCCAGGCGAGGTTCGTCGAGCACCTGCAGGGCCTCGGCGAGATCCTCCCGACCGCCGGGCGTCAGCCAGATCAGGGCGCGGCGCGCGTCGGCCGGATCGGGTTCGCGGGCCAGCAGGGCCTTGGCGACCAGATGCTCGACCATCTCGCTGGTGGTCGATTGCGCCCGGCCCATGTGGCGGGCGAGCTCGGTCAGGCTCATCGGCCCGGCCTCCGCCAGATGCAGCAGGAAGGCGGTGGTCTCGGCGGTCATCCGGTCGCGCTTGTCCCGCACCCGGCGCACGGCGCGCAGATAGAGGTCGCGATAGGCCAGCTCGAACCGGCGGGCGAAGGCGTCAGTGTCCATGGCCGCCATGCTGAAGGCGGTGGAAAGCTTCGTAAATCCCGATGCATTTCGCCCGCGGGCGGGCTATCGGCGGTCATGACCGCTTTCCCAGCCTCCTATCTCGGGCGGGTCCTGATCCTCGCCGGTTCGGATTCCGGCGGCGGGGCGGGGATCCAGGCCGACATCAAGACGGTCACCGCGCTCGGTGGCTATGCGGCCACCGCGATCACGGCGGTGACGGTGCAGAACACGCTGGGGGTCACCGGCGTCCATCCGATCCCGGTCGAGATCGTCGAGGCCCAGGCCCGCGCCGTGCTCGACGACATCGGCGCCGACGCGGTCAAGACCGGCATGCTGGGCGATGTCGCCATGGTCGAGGCCGTGGCCCGCATCCTGGACACGACCGCGGCGCCAGCGGTGATCGACCCGGTCATGGTGGCCAAGGGCGGCGCCTCACTGCTCGATGCAGGCGCGATCGGCGCGGTCCGGGACCTGATGATCCCCCGCGCGGCCCTGCTCACCCCCAACGCGCCGGAGGCCGCCGCCCTGACCGGGCTTGTGGTCGAGACCACGGACGACCTGCGCCGGGCCGGCGAGGCCCTGCTGCGGCTGGGCGCGCGGGCGGTGCTGATGAAGGGCGGCCACGTGCGGCGAGACGGTGGTCGATGTGCTGATGACGGCCGAGGGCGAGACCAGTTTCGAGGGCGAGCGGATCGACACCCGCCACACCCACGGCACGGGCTGCACGCTGGCGTCGGCCTGCGCCGCCGGCCTGGCCCAGGGGCTCGGCCTGGAGGCCGCCGTCGCCCGCGCCTGGGCCTATGTGGGTGAGGCCATGCGCCAGGCGCCCGGTTTCGGGGCGGGCCATGGTCCGCTCGACCATGGCTGGCCGCTGAGGGGCCGGGCATGACCCTGGAGCGTCGTCTCGAAGACATTCTGCGCGCCGCGCCCAGCCTGATGCAGGTGATGGAGACCGCGCGCGACCTGGACCTGCCCGACTGGCTGATCTTTTCCGGGGCGATCTATCAGCGGGCCCTGAACCACCTGACCGGTCGCGATCCCGACTATGGGATCAAGGACTACGACCTCGGCTATCACGACGCCGCCGACATTTCCTACGAGGCCGAGGATGAGGTCATCCGCCGGGTCGCGGCCGCCTTCGATCCGCCGCTGCGCGACATGGTCGAGGTGCGCAACCAGGCCCGGGTGCATGTGTGGTTCGAGGGCAAGTTCGGCGAGGCCTATGCGCCCCTCGCCTCCAGCGCCGAGGCCCTGACGCGGTTCACCAGCCCGACCTTCGGGGTCGGCGCGCGGCTGGAGGCGGACGGGCGCATGACCATCGTCGCGCCCTTCGGCCTGGAGGACATTTTCGAGCTGAAGCTGAGGCCCAATCCGTTGCGCAAGACCACGGGCTTTCTGCGCACCGCCCAGGCGGCCCAGGCCAGATGGCCCGAGCTCACCATCCTGGAGGCCTGACCCGGGGCTGAAAAGGCGATGGCGGGAGCGCTCAGGACCGCGCCCCCGCCTCGCCCCTGGCCGGCGGACTAGCGGCGGTAGCCGTAGCCGTCGCCGTAGCGGTCATAGTCGTGGCTTTCGGCCCGGATGCGCATCGACAGATGGTCGAAGCGGCGGTCCAGGTCGGCGCGCTCCCAGCCGGACATGCCGTCCTGGCGATAGCGCCAGGCCAGCCGCTGGATCTGGCGCTGCTCGGCGCGCAGCTCGCGGGCCTCGCGCCAGGTCAGGCGGCCGCTCCGCACGCCGTCTTCGATCCGGGCGTCGAGCATCGCCTGGCGCTCGTCCGGGCGGGCCCAGCCCTGGGCGCTGGCGGCGCCCGCGGACAGGGCCAGGGCGGCGGTGGCGGCGATGAGGGTCAGGGTCTTCATGGTCATTACTCCTTGGCGTCCCATGCCCTTCAAAACGATCTGACCGGGCTTGGGTTCTGGCGAGCTCCATGAAAAACGCCCCCGCGCCGGGGCGCGGGGGCGTCTGTGGCCGTCTAGGGCCTAGTGGCGCCAGCCGCCGCGGTCGCCGTAGCCATAGCCGTATTCATTGTCGTGGCGCTCGAAGCGAAGGCGCGCCGACACGGCGTCGAAACGACGGTCGAGGTCGGCCTGCTCCCATCGGGTGACCACGCCGTCGGCGCGGTAGCGATAGGCCATGCGCTCGGCGAAGCGGAGCTGATCGCGCAGGGACCGGGCCTCGCGCCAGCTCAGCTGGCCGCTGCGCACGCCGGCGTCGATGCGGGCTTCCAGATTGTCGCCGCGCATGATCGGACGCGGGCCGCCCATGTCGTGTCCATAGCCGCCGTTATAGGCGGGGGCCGGGCCGCGATCCCAGGACTGGGCGGCGGCGGGGGACACGGCGGCGGCCAGAGCGGTGGCCGCAACGAGCGAGAGCAGAACCTTTTTCATCTCGATCTCCTTGGATCTCTGAGCCGTCCGGGTGGACGACGTTGAGCGGAGATTGCGGCCGGCCGCCTGAAGCTGACCTGAGGCGTTCGTTGTCTAAGGTTCAGGTTTCCGCGGTCAGGCCGCGGCGGTGGCGGCCGGCGCCTGGGCCGCCTCGGTCAGGGCCCGGCTGATGGCCTCATAGAGCTTGGCGATCTCGATGGGCTTGGCGACGTGGCCGTCCATGCCGGCGGCCAGATATTCCTGCACCTGATGGGACAGGGCGTTGGCGGTGAGCGCCACGATGGGCGTGCGCCGGCGGCCGGTCTCGCGCTCGGCGGCGCGGATGGCGCGGGCGGAATCGATGCCGTCCATCACCGGCATCTGGATGTCCATCAGGATCAGGTCATAGGCGCCGTCGCGCCAGGCCTCCAGGGCCGCCCGCCCGTCGGGCACGATGTCGACCTCCAGGCCCAGAGAGCCCATGACGGCGGCCAGCACCTGCTGGTTGGTCGGGTTGTCCTCGGCCGCCAGGAGACGCAGGGCGCCCTCCGGCGCCTCGTCCTCTTCCACCGCGGCCGGGGCGGCGACGGCGGCGATCTCGCCGCGTTCCAGGGGCAGCTCGATCCGGAAGGTCGAGCCGTGGCCCTCCTGGCTCTCGACCTGGATCGTCCCGCCCATCATCTGGGTGAGCTCGCGGCAGATGGCCAGGCCAAGCCCGGTGCCGCCAAAGCGGCGGGTGGCGGAATTGTCGGCCTGCACGAACTTCTCGAACAGGTGCAGCTGCTTCTCGGCCGGGATGCCCACCCCGGTGTCGCGCACCGTCAGGCGCAGGCCGTCGGTCTCGGGCGCGGCGTCGAACACGGCGCTGACCGCGCCGACCTGAGTGAACTTCACGGCGTTGGACAACAGGTTGCCCACCACCTGGCGCAGGCGGTCGGCGTCGCCGCGCCAGGCGCCCAGGGCGGCGTCGGTGAACTGGACCTGGAAGTCGAGGCCCTTCTGTTCGGCCAGGATGCGGAAGCTGTCGGCGGTCGGACCGAGCGCGGACTGGAGGTCGAAGTCGTCGACCAGCAGGGTCAGCTTGCCGGCCTCGATCTTGGACAGGTCGAGCACGTCATTGAGCACGGCCAGCAGCAGGCTGCCGGACTGGCGGATGACGTCCAGGCGGTCACGCTGCACCGGGGCCAGCTCGCCCATGGACATGACCTCGGCCATGGCCAGCACCCCGTTGAGCGGGGTGCGGATCTCGTGGCTCATATTGGCCAGGAACTGGGACTTCAGCACATTGGCGGCGTTGGCCGCGTCGCGGGCCTCGGTCAGGTCGACCAGGCTGGCCTTCAGGGCGCGGTCGCGCTCGCCCAGCCGGCAGAGCAGGTGATTGAAGCTGTCGGTCAGGCTGCGGAACAGGGCGTCCTGGGCCTGGACGGTGACCGGCTGGAACTCGCCGCCGGCGGCCACCTCGTGCATGGCCTCCGACAAGCGCTGAACCGGCGAGATGATCCGATGCGCCAGGCCGCGTCCCAGGAACAGGGCCACGCCGACGCCCGCGAAGAACAGGGCGCCGGTGAGCGCGATGAACTGGGGCAGCATGGCGTTGAAGCTGGGCGCCTGGGCGCTGAGCACCAGTTCCCCCACCCGGATGCCCTTGAGGGTCACTTCCGTATGGATGACGTCGAGCTCGCGGGGCGGATCGCCCGGGCGGCGATAGGCGGTCAGCACCCGGCCGTTGGCGTCGATCAGCCGCGCGTCCGTGACCCGGTGGGCCTTGGCGAGGGCGGCCAGCGCCGGGGCGGCGGCCTGGGCGTCATGGGCGGCCAGATCGCCGGCGACGGCGGCGGCGGTGATCTCGGCCAGCGCCACCTGGGCGGAATGGCTCTGCTCGCGCGCGACGGCCCACTGCTGCAGCATGAAGGTCGCGCAGGCGGCCGCGAGCACGACCAGCGCGGTGATCAGGGCGGCGCCCGCCACGCGAGCATGAAACGAGGCCGTATGCGGCGCGGCGGTCGTTCTGAGCTGTTGGGTCATGGCGCTCAAATTCCAGACGATGAGGGGATTTAGCCCAATACTCCTAACGCTTCGCTTCCACGGATCGCGTGTCAGGGGAACATGACTCGCCTCCAAGGCGAAGCTGCGTCATGCGCGCCACACGCAACTTGTGGGCGCAGATGTCGCGGTTAATGAAAGCTTAAGAGGCTAGACCGGTCTTAACCTCTGGTTTACCTTTTCACCCGTGAGTTCATTCACAGGTGGAGGGGTTTTCCCGATGGAAAAGGCGTTTGTTGCGCAACGCGTGGCGACCAAGCTGTTCGCGACCGAAGCGGCGGTGGATCAGGCGATGGTCGAGGCGACCGAGCTGATGGCCGATCTTCTGAAGGCCCGTAAGGATGTGAACGCCCCGATGGTGTTCGCCGACGACGTTCAAGTGAAGCTGATGGACGCCATCCGCGCCCTCAGCGAAGCCCGCTCGGCCATGGTCGGCGTGCACGGCCAACTCGGCGAAGCCAAGCTCCGCCTCGGCATCCGCACCAAGATGGTCGGCGAACTGGAAAAGTTCCTGCTGAAGGCGCCGCAGACCACCACGATGCGCGACGTCGGCTGAAGCCGGATCGCCAAAGCCCGAATTGGGTTGCAATAGTTTAACTGGTTTGGCGCCCCTAATGCGAGTTAGGGGCGCTTTCCATGACCGGCTGGTATCTTCATCATTTCCTCCTCCTGTGCATCGCGGGCGCAGCTATCTTCGCGTGGCTGAAAGGGGGGTGGGCTGAACGTTTCGGGGCGACCAGCAATTTGGCCTTGGCCTTGGTGGTTTTCGTCCTCCAACGAAGTGTGGTGGCCGACGGCCTCGCGCCGGTCCTATTGGCGCTTGATGGCCTGCTCGGCCTGATCTTCCTGGGCCTGGCGATCCGCTTCACCAGCCTGTGGCTGGGCGGCGCCATGCTGCTGCAGGGCGTCCAGTTCTCCCTTCACGCCTTCTATTACGTGACCGGCCGGGAGTTCGACCTGCTGTTCAAGGTCGTCAACAACCTGGTCAGCTGGGGCGTGCTGGCGGTCATCCTGGCCGGGACGGTCGCGACCTGGCGCGGCATCGGCCGCCGCGAAATCTAGGCCGCGAGATCTAGGCCGGGGACTTCGCCCGCGGCTGCAGGGTCGCCAGCCCCACCCCGCCAAGGATCAGGGCGAGCGCCAGGAAGGCGGTCCAGCTGGGCCGCTCGTCCAGGAACAGCATCCCCACCCCGGTGGCCCACAGGGGCGCCACATAGACCGCCATCGAGGTGAACAGGGTCCCGCGCCGCTGGATCAGATAGACCCAGCCGATGGTGGCCAGGGCGGTCGGGAAGGTCCCGTGCAGCACCACGGCGAGCGCCGCGCCGAACGGCGGCCAGCTCAGGGGCGCGCGGGCGGCAACCGCGATGATCGTCGCGAACACGGCGCCCGCCAGGCACATCATCCAGGCCCCCACGGCCGGCGACAGGGCCGGTGTCTGCTTGGTCAGGATGTTTGAGACCGCATAGAGCGCCGCCGCCGCCAGGGCCATCAAGAGGCCCGAGGCCTCCAGGCTCAGGCCGCCGGCGAGCTTGGGACCCACCAGCACCAGCAGGCCGGCGAACCCCAGTCCGACACCTACGCTCTTGCGGGCGTTCATCTGTTCGCCCGGGACCAGCAGGTGGGCCATGACCGCCGTGAAGATCGGGGTCGCGCCGTTGCACATGGAGTTGAGCGCCGAGGGGATCCGTTCCGCGGCCAGGGCGAAGAGGGCGAAGGGCGCCGCCATGCCGACCAGGCCATTGACCAGATAGAAGCGCCAGGCCCCATGGCTGTGGTGCGGCAGGGCCTCGCGCCGGATCACCAGCACCAGGCCGAGAACGGCCACCGCGACCCACAGCCGGATCGCCGTGCTCCACACGGGCGCGATGTGGGCCACGGCGATTTTCAAGAGCGCGAAGGCCGAGCCCCAGGTGACCACCAGGGCGGCGAGGACGAGCCAGTCTGTCGGGCGGGGGCGGGTCATGGCGGTCCAGGAATGGGCGGGCTCCAAAGGCAGAACCACGCCGCGCCCGCGCCGCCAACCCCGCATGAGGTGCGCCTGCGATCAAATCGCCCGTCGAAAAGTTTCACTTGCGTCCGGGGCGAATCCGGCGTTTTTCGCCGGCGGGCCACGCCCCCCCAACGGGGCGCTGCTCATCTGTAAGGATGGGAGACATCGCTATGACGACCTTGCCGACGCCGGCCATGCGCCCGGCGCGCCCCGAATTTTCCTCCGGCCCCTGCGCCAAGCGCCCCGGATGGAACCCCCAGGTTCTCCAGAACGCCGTCCTCGGCCGCTCGCACCGCTCCAAGCTGGGCAAGGCGCGCATCCAGGAAGCGATCACCCGCACCCGCGAGGTGCTGGAGGTGCCGGACGACTTCCTGATCGGCATCACCCCCGGCTCCGACACCGGCGCCGTGGAGATGGCCCTGTGGTCGATGCTCGGCCCCAAGCCGATCCAGATGCTGGCCTTCGAGAGCTTCGGCAAGGACTGGGTCACCGACGTGGTGAAGCAGCTGAAGCTTCCGGCGGAAGTGCTCGACGCGCCCTACGGCCAGCTGCCCGACCTGACCAAGGTCCGCCCCGACGCCGACCTGATCTTCACCTGGAACGGCACCACCTCCGGCGTCCGCGTCCCCAACGCCGATTTCATCTCCGCCGACCGCGAGGGGATCGTGATCTGCGACGCCACCTCGGCGGCCTTCGCCCAGGATCTCGACTGGGCCAAGCTCGATGTGGTGACCTTCTCCTGGCAGAAGGCGCTCGGCGGCGAGGCCGCGCACGGCGTGCTGATCCTGTCGCCCCGCGCCGTCGCCCGGCTGGAGAGCTACACCCCGGCCTGGCCGATGCCGAAGCTGTTCCGCATGACCAAGTCCGGCAAGGTCAGCCTCGATATCTTCGAGGGCGCCACCATCAACACCCCCTCCATGCTCTGCGTGGAAGACGCGGTGGACGCCCTGAAGTGGGCCGCCGGCATCGGCGGTCTGGCCGAGATGCAGCGCCGCGCCGACGCCAATCTGGCGGTGCTGGCCGAGTGGGTCGAAAAGACCCCCTGGGTCGAGTTCCTGGCCGCCGATCCGGCCTGCCGCTCCAACACCTCGGTGTGCCTGAAGGTGGTCGACGCCCGCGTCACCGGCCTCTCCGACGACGCCCAGGCCGACTTCGCCAAGAAGCTGGCCGCGGCGCTGGAGAAGGAGGGCGTGGCCCTCGACGTCGGCGGCTATCGCGACGCCCCTCCCGGCCTGCGGATCTGGTGCGGCGCCACGGTCGAGACCTCGGACCTCGAGGCCCTGACCCCCTGGCTCGACTGGGCCTTCGCCACCACCGCCGCGTCGCTTCAGGCGGCCTGACGCCCTTGGCCCTCCCCCCTTGCGGGGGAGGGTTGGGAGGGGGGTGAAACACCGCCTCTCCCCGCTTGCACCCCCACCCCAACCCCTCCCCGCAAGGGGGAGGGGCTTATGAGCGGAACTCACCCATGCCCCGCGTACTCATCGCTGACAAACTGTCCCCCGCCGCCATCGACATCTTCAAGCAGCGCGGCGTCGACGCCGACGTGAAGACCGGCCTGTCCAAGGACGAGCTGCTCAAGATCATCGGCGACTATGACGGCCTGGCCGTCCGCTCGGCCACCAAGGCCGACAAGGACGTGCTCGCCGCCGCCACCAACCTCAAGGTCATCGGCCGCGCCGGCATCGGCGTGGACAATGTCGACATCCCCGCCGCGACCTCCAAGGGGATCGTGGTGATGAACACCCCGTTCGGCAATTCGATCACCACCGCCGAGCACGCCATCGCCATGATGTTCGCGCTCGCCCGCCAGCTGCCCGCGGCGGACGTCTCCACCCAGGCCGGCAAGTGGGAGAAGAACCGCTTCATGGGCGTGGAGCTCTACGCCAAGACGCTGGGCCTGATCGGCGCTGGCAATATCGGCTCCATCGTCGCCGACCGCGCCAACGGCCTGAAGATGAAGGTCGTGGCCTATGACCCCTTCCTGTCGGCCGAGCGCGCCGTGGAGATCGGGGTCGAGAAGGTCGAGCTGGAGGACCTTCTGGCCCGCGCCGACATCATCACCCTGCACACCCCGCTGACCGACAAGACCCGCAACATCCTGTCGGCCGAGAACCTGGCCAAGACCAAGAAGGGCGTGCTGATCATCAACTGCGCTCGCGGCGGGCTGGTGGACGAAGCCGCCCTGCGCAAGGGCCTGGACGACGGTCACATCGGCGGCGCGGCCTTCGACGTGTTCGTGGAAGAGCCGGCCAAGGCGAACGTGCTGTTCGGGGCCGAGAACTTCATCGCCACGCCGCACCTCGGCGCCTCCACCGTCGAGGCCCAGGAGAACGTGGCCCTGCAGGTCGCCGAGCAGATGAGCGACTATCTGCTCACCGGCGCGGTCACCAATGCGCTGAACAGCCCCTCGGTCACCGCCGACGAGGCGCCCAAGCTGAAGCCCTTCGTGGCGCTCGCCGAGCGCCTCGGCGCCTTCGCCGGCCAGATGGTCGACGTCGAGGTCAAGGCCATCGACATCGCCTATGAGGGCGAGGTCGCCAAGCTGAACACCCGCCCGCTCACCGCCGCGGCGCTCGCCGGCGTCATGCGGCCCATGCTGGCGGAGATCAACATGGTCTCGGCCCCGGCCGTGGCCAAGGAGCGCGGCATCACCGTCTCCGAGTCCAAGCAGGACGACAGCCCGATCTATGAAAGCCTGGTGCGGATCACTGTCACCACCGCCATGGGCAAGCGCAGCTTCGCCGGCTCGGTCATGGCCGGCACCCCGCGCATCATCGAGGTCAAGGGCATGGACCTGGACGCCCCGTTCGGGACGGTCATGCTCTATGTGAACAACCTCGATAAGCCCGGCTTCATCGGCTCGCTCGGCGCTCTGCTGGCCGACGCCCAGGTCAATATCGCCACCTTCAACCTGGGCCGCGTCTCGGCCGGCGAGGACGCCATCGCCCTGGTCGGCGTCGACCAGGACCCGTCCGACGCCCTGGTCGCCAAGATCCGCGCCCTGCCGCACGTCAAGGAAGCGCGCACCCTGCGCTTCTGATCGAACCCGCCTCTCCGGCGCTGTCAGCCCCGTCGCTCCTCCCGGAGCGGCGGGGTTTTCGTTTGCGCGGGCGGCGTACGCGGCGGCTTGCGTTTCGCCGATAAGTGATCAATGTTTACTTATCTTGATTTCGATCAAGGAAGGCCGAACGCGGGGCCTCAAAACTTCGCGACGAGGAAAAAACCAGGAAGCCGCCATGAGCACCGAGACCCAAGTTCGCGAGCCCAAGAGCTCGTCCGCCAAGACCGAGCACTTCGACGTCCTGATCGTGGGGGCGGGCATTTCCGGGGTGGGCGGCGCCTATCACCTGCAGACCCAGTGCCCGGACAAGAGCTTCGTGATCCTGGAGCAGCTGGACGGCTTCGGCGGCACCTGGTGGTCGCACCGCTATCCCGGCATCCGGTCGGACTCGGACCTCTACACCTTCGGCTACCGCTTCAAGCCCTGGACCAGCGCCCCGATCGCCTCGGCCGAGGAGATCCTGAAGTACATGGGCGAGGTGATCGAAGAGAACGATCTGAAGCGCCACATCCGCTACAACCACACCATCACCCACGCCGAATGGTCGTCCAAGGACAACCTCTGGACCATCGAGGCGGTCCGCAAGGACACCGGCGAGACCCTGCGCTTCACCTGCAACTTCCTGTGGATGTGCCAGGGCTATTACCGCCAGAACCAGGGCTACACCCCGGAATGGCCGGGCATGTCCGACTACAAGGGCAAGATCGTCCACCCGCAGGAATGGCCGGAAGACCTGGACTACAAGGGCAAGAAGGTCGTGTGCATCGGCTCCGGCGCCACGGCGGCGACGGTGGTGCCGGCCATCGCCCACGACGTGGCCCACGTCACCCTGGTCCAGCGTTCGCCGACCTTCTTCGTGCCCGGCCGCAACGCCGACGAACTGGCCGACACCCTGCGCCTGCTGCAGATCGACGAGACCTGGATCCATGAGATCGTGCGGCGCAAGCGTCTCTACGACCAGGACCTGTTCACCCGCCGGGCCGTCGCGGAGCCGGACGTGGTCAAGGAGGAGCTGCTGGCCGGGGTCCGCGCCTTCCTGCCGGAGGACGTGGTCCAGAAGCACTTCATGCCCAAGTACCGCCCCTGGCAGCAGCGCATCGCCTTCGTGCCGGACGGCGACCTGTTTCAGGGCGTCATCGCCGGCAAGGCCTCGGTGGTCACCGGCGAGATCGAGCGCTTCACCGAGAAGGGCCTGAAGATGAAGTCGGGCGAGGAGATCGAGGCCGACATCATCCTCACCGCCACCGGCTTCAATCTGAACGCCTTCGGCGACATCGATTTCGTGGTCGACGGCAAGCCGGTCGCGGCCTCGGACACGGTGACCTATCGCGGCATGATGTTCACCGGCATCCCCAACATGATCTGGGTGATGGGCTATTTCCGGGCGAGCTGGACCCTGCGCGCCGACCTGATCGGCGACTTCGTCTGCCGCCTGCTCAAGCACATGGACGAGAAGGGTGCCCATAAGATCGAGGTGGTCATGGGCCCCGAGGAGGAGAAGCTCGAGCGCCTGCCCTGGATCGACCCGGACAACTTCAACCCCGGCTATCTCGCCCGCGGCATGCACCTGATGCCCAAGCGCCTGCCCAAGTGGGAGTGGCAGCACACCCAGGACTACTGGCGCGAAAAGGACGAGTTCCCGCTGATCAATCTCGACGGCGGGGAATTCAAGTACAGCTGAGGCCCATGGCCTGACCGACATGAGGGCGGCGCTCGGCGCCGCCCTTTTTGTTGTCCCCGTGTTCCCTCAATCCGCCGCACCCCCGACCCGTTGACTCTTTCGCGCCCGCGACTAGAACAAAAGTGGAACAACGGAGCTCGAAGACATGTCCGGTTTTCGCGATGGCGCGCTCACCGCGCTCAAGGCGAAGATCGCCGCCCTGGAGGCGGGCGGACGGGGGGACTCTGCCGCCCTGTCCCTGGGCGATCCCGGGCTGGACGCCTGTTTTCCCCACGCCGCCGGCCTGCCGCTCGGCCAGTGGCACGAGATCGGCGGGGAGGGGATGGAGGTCGAGACCGCCGCCGCCCCGGCCGCCTTCGCCGCCCTGCTGGCCGCGCCCTTGGCCGCCCGTGGCGAGGCGGTGTGGATCCTGCGCCGCGACGACCTGTTCGCCCCGGGCCTTGTGGGGCTGGGCTTTCCCGCCGAGCGGCTGATCCAGGTCTGCGCCCGCGACGAGGCCGATGCGCTGGCCGTGGCCGAGGACGCGCTCGCGACCATCGGGGTCTCCGCCGTCTTCGTCGAGGCCGAGGCGGTGGACCTGACGGCCGGCCGGCGGCTGCAGCTGGCCTGCGAGAAGCGCGGGGCGACCGGCTTCGTCATCCGCCGGCGACCCTTCGGCGGGGCCGGGACGAAGGCCGCCACGGGCTCGGCCGCCGCCACCCGCTGGCGGGTCTCGGGCGCCGCCAGCCAGCCCGGCCCCGGCGAATTCGGCCTTGGGCCGCCCCGCTGGACCGCGACCCTGGAACGCTGCCGGGGCGGGCGCCCCGGCGCCTGGCTGTTCGAGGCGAGCGCCGCCTATGCTTACGAGGGACATGATGGGACGCATCCTCTGCGCCTGGTCGCCGAACTGGGCGATCGCCAACTGGCGCCGTCGACACCCCTCCGCCGCGCCGGGTGAGGCCCCCCTCGCCCTGATCGAGAAAGCCCGCGGCGCACGGCGGCTGGCGGCGGTGGACGCGGTCGCCCACGGCCTGGGGCTGCGGGTGGGCCAGAAGGCGACCGACGCCATGGCCCTGGTCCCGGAACTGGTCCCCGCCGAGGCCGAGCCGGAGGCCGACGCCCAGGCCCTGTCGGCCCTGGTCGACTGGTGCGTGCGCTTCTCCCCCGCCGTGGCCGCCGATCCGCCGGACGGACTGATGCTGGACATCGCGGGCGTCTCGCACCTGTGGGGCGGGGAGGCTGAGCTGATGGCCGATTTCCGCGCCCGCCTCGCGGCCAATGGCCTGCCCTTCCGCCTGGCCCTGGCCGACACCCCCGGCGCGGCCTGGGCTCTGGCCCATTACGGCGTGGACGGCGTCATCGCCCCGCTGGGCGGCCAGGGGGAGCTGATCGCGCCCCTGCCGCCGGCCGCCCTGCGGCTGGAGCCGGAGACCGCCGCCCAGATCGCCCGCCTGGGTCTGACCCGGATCGGCCAATTGATGGAGCTCCCCCGCGCCCCGCTCGCCAAGCGGTTCGGGGCCCAGACCCTGGAGCGCCTGGACCAGGCGCTCGGCCGCGGTCGCGAGGCCCTGACCTTCCGCCGCCCGCCATCCCCCTGGATCGCGCGCCTGGCCTTCGCCGAGCCGATCAGCACCCCGGACGACATGGCCCGGGTCAGCCAGGACGTCGCCGTCCGGCTCTGCGCGCGGCTGGAGCGGGAGGGCAAGGGGGCCCGGCGCTTCGAGATCGCCTTCCACCGCCTGGACGGCAAGGCCCTGACGCTCGCCATCGGCCTGTCGCTCGCCGGCCGCGACCCGGCCCGTATCGCCAAGCTGTTCCAACCCCGGCTCGAGACCCTGGACCCCGGCTTCGGGATCGAGGTGGTGACCCTGGTCGCCGATCGGGTGGAGACCACCACGGCCCGCCAGGTCCGGCTCGACAGCCTGGCCGACGCCGCGGTGGAGGACGGCCTGGCCCCCCTGGTCGACCGGCTGATCAATCGCCTGGGCGAGGGGCGGGTCTGGAAGAGCGGCCCCCGCGAAAGCCATGTGCCGGAACAGTCGGCTGTTTCCGGCCCGCCGCTCAAGGCCGTGGCGCCCCGCGCCTGGGACCCCGAGCGGCCCAGGCCCTTGCGCCTGTTCCGCCGCCCCGAGCCGGTGGACTCGGTCATGGCCCCGGTGCCAGACGACCCGCCGGTGCAGTTCCGCTGGCGCAACCGCCTGATCCGCGTCCGCCGCGCCGAGGGGCCCGAGCGCATCGCCGAGGAATGGTGGACCGGCCCGATCGAGGCGGCCGCCAGCAGCCATGTGCGCGACTATTACCGGGTCGAGGACGAGGCCGGGACCCGCTTCTGGCTGTTCCGCGCCGGCCTCTACGAAACCGGCGTTCCGGCCCGGTGGTGGCTGCACGGGCTGTTCGGATAGCCCTTTGACATCAAGGAGACGCAAAGCATGAAGCCGAAGATCAGCCTGATCACCCTGGGCGTGGCCGATATCCCCCGCGCGGTGGCCTTCTATCGCGACGGCCTGGGCTTCCCGACCCACAACTATACGCCGGGCGAGGACATGGTGATGCTCCAGCTGGAGGGCTCCTGGCTGGGTCTCTTTCCGCGCGCGGAGCTGGCCAAGGACGCCGGCGTGCCGGACGGTCCTGTCGGGTTCTCCGGGGTCGCCCTGGCGCACAATGTGGCCTCCAAGGCCGACGCCGATGCGGTGTTCGCCCAGGCCGTGGCCGCGGGGGCTACGCCCGTCAAGCCGATGCAGGACGCCTTCTGGGGCGGCTATTCCGGTTATTTCGCCGACCCGGACGGGCATCTCTGGGAAGTCTGCTGGAACCCCTTCACGGACCTGACCTAGGTGACCCGCTACGCCGAGCTCCAGGCCGCCAGCAATTTCTCTTTCCTGCGCGGCGCCTCCCATCCCTGGGAGCTGGTCATGACCGCCCAGGCGCTGGGCCTGGAGGCGGTGGGGATCTGCGACCGCAATTCGCTGGCCGGGGTGGTGCGGGCCTGGAGCGAAATGAACAAGCAGCGGGAGGGCGGGGCCAGGATCCGGGCGCTGACCGGCTGCCGGCTGGACTTCGCCGACGGGACGCCGAGCCTGCTGTGCTACCCTACCGACCGGGAGGCCTATGGCCGCCTGACCCGGCTGCTCAGCGCCGGCCAATTGCGGGCCGAGAAGGGCGAATGCGAGCTCTTCTGGGAGGACTATCTGCAGTGGTCGGAGGGGCAGCTCACCCTCGCCGTGGCGCCGGACCGCCTGGACGAGGCCTTCGAGACCCGGCTTGGGCGGATGGCCGGGGCGCTGGGCGGCGATCTCTGGCTGGCCGCCGCGCGCGGCTACGGCGCCCGCGACCTGCAGAGGCTGTCTCGGCTGGCGGCGATCGCCCAGCGGGCGGGGGCGCCCATGGTCGCCACCAATGATGTGCTCTACCACGGCCCCGAGCGGCGGCTCCTGCAGGACGTGCTGACCTGCATCCGCGAGGGCTGCGCCATCCCCGACGCCGGCCTGAGGCTGGAGGCCAACGCCGAGCGCCATCTCAAGACGCCGGAGGAAATGGCCCGGCTGTTCCACCGGTTCCCCGGCGCGGTCGAGCGCAGCGTCGAGATCGCCGAGCGCATCGGCTTCGACCTCTCGCAGCTGAAATACGAATATCCCGACGAGCCGGTGCCGCCGGGCAAGAGCGCCATGCAGCACCTGCGCGACCTGACCTGGGCCGGGGCCGCCTGGCGCTATCCGGACGGGGTGCGGGACAAGGAGCGCAAGACCCTCGAACACGAGCTCGCCCTGATCGAGAAGCTGGATTTCCCGAACTATTTCCTCACCGTCCACGACATCGTCCGCTGGGCGCGGGACCAGGAGATCCTCTGCCAGGGCCGGGGCTCGGCGGCCAATTCCTGCGTCTGCTTCTGCCTGGGCATCACCTCGGTCGATCCCACCAAGAAGGACCAGGACCTGCTGTTCTCGCGCTTCATCTCAGAGAACCGGGGCGAGCCGCCGGACATCGACGTCGATTTCGAGCACGAGCGGCGCGAGGAGGTGATGCAGTACGTCTATCGCCGCTATGGCCGGCACAAGGCGGCCATCGTCGCCACGGTCATCCACTACCGGCCGCGCATGGCGATCCGCCAGGTGGGCCAGGCGCTCGGCCTGACCGAGGATGTCACCGCGGCGCTCTCGGGCACGGTCTGGGGCAGCTGGGGCGACGGCGTGCCCGACGAGCACATCCGCCAGACCGGCATCGATCCCACCAATCCGGAGATCCGCCGGGCCGTGACCCTGGCCACGGAGCTGCTGGGCTTCCCGCGGCATCTCTCCCAGCACGTCGGCGGCTATGTGCTGACCAAGCGCCGGCTGGACGAGACCGTGCCGATCGGCAACGCCGCCATGGCCGACCGCACCTTCATCGAGTGGGACAAGGACGACATCGACGCGCTCGGCCTGATGAAGGTCGACATCCTGGCGCTGGGCATGCTGACGGCCCTGAAGCGCGCCTTCGAGATGGTCCCGCCCCGGCCCGACGGGCGGCGGCTGAAGGACATCGCCGACATCCCCCAGGAGGTCCCCGGCGTCTATGACATGCTGTGCAAGGCCGACTCGGTGGGCGTGTTCCAGGTCGAGAGCCGGGCCCAGATGTCGATGCTGCCCAGGCTCAAGCCGCGCAAGTTCTACGACCTGGTGATCGAGGTGGCGATCGTCCGCCCGGGCCCGATCCAGGGCGACATGGTCCATCCCTATCTGAAGCGCCGCGACGGGACCGAGCCGGTCAGCTACCCTTCGCCCGCCCCGCCCTGGCCGGCGGACGAGCTGCGCGCCATCCTGGAAAAGACCATGGGCGTGCCCCTGTTCCAGGAACAGGCCATGCGCATCGCCATCGAGGGCGCCGAGTTCACCCCCGACCAGGCCGACGGCCTGCGCCGCGCCATGGCCACCTTCCGCAACTATGGCCACCTGGAGGACTATGAGGAGCTGTTCGTCAGCGGCATGACCCGAAAGGGCTATGACCTCGGCTTCGCCCAGGCCTGCTTCAACCAGATCAAGGGCTTCGGCTCCTACGGCTTTCCCGAGAGCCACGCGATCAGCTTCGCTCTGCTGGTCTATGCCTCAGCCTGGGTGAAGTGGCGCTGGCCCGACGCCTTCTGCGCGGCCCTGCTCAACAGCCAGCCCATGGGCTTCTACCAGCCGGCCCAGCTGGTCCGCGACGCCCGCGAGCACGGGGTCGAGGTGCGCCCCCCCGATGTCGCGGCCTCCGGCTGGGACTGCGGCCTGGAGCCGGTGGAGGGCAAACGCCTGCGGGCCGTCCGCCTGGGGCTCGGCCAGATCAAGGGGCTGAAGCGCGAGGACGCCGAGCTCTTGGTCCGCCTGCGCGAGGAGGGGGTGCTGACCGTCGAGGACCTGGCCCGCCACCTGCCGCGCCGGGCCCTGGAGCTGCTGGCCGAAGCCGACGCCTTCGCCGGGATCGGACTGGATCGTCGCCAGGCCCTGTGGGCGGTGAAGGGCCTCGTTGGTGAGACGCGGGTGGAGACCGAGGCGCCCCTGCTGGCCGCCATGGGCCGCCGCGAGGCCCAGGTCGAGCTGCCCCAGATGAGCCTGCCCCTGCAGGTGACCGAGGACTACCGCACCACCCGGCTGTCCCTGAAGGCCCACCCCTGCAGCTTCTTCCGCGCCGAACTGGAGGCGCTGGCCTGCGTGCCGGCCGCGGCCTTCAGGACCCTGCGCGACGGCCGGCGCACCTCGGTCGGCGGGCTGGTGCTGGTGCGGCAAAGGCCCGGCACCGCCAAGGGGGTGGTGTTCATGACCCTGGAGGACGAGACAGGGGTCGCCAATATCGTGGTCTGGCGCGACGTGTTCGAGGCCCACCGCCGGCTGGTGATGAGCGCCTCGGTGCTGGCGGTGCACGGCCAGCTGCAGCGGGAGGGCGAGGTGATCCACCTGGTGGCCAAGAGCTTCACCGATCTCTCCCACCTGACCGCCGGCCTGAAGGCCGAGGCGCCGGGCGCCCCCACCCGCACCGGCCGCGCCGGACGGTTGCAGGCCAGCCGCGATTTCCACTGAGGCTTGACCCCGCCGGCCGCCGCGCCAAGTCTTCGCCAACACGTTCCGGGAGGACCCGATGATCCGCAGGCTCGCCGCTTCCGTCCTCGCCGTCCTGGCGCTGGCCGCCGCCCCGGCCCTGGCCGACCCGGTCCGGGTCAAGGTCGAGAGCGGAACGCTGGAAGGCGTCCAGGCCAATGGCGTCGCGGCCTTCCGCGCCATCCCCTTCGCCGCTCCGCCGGTCGGTCCCCTGCGCTGGGCGCCGCCCGCCCGGCCGCTCGCCTGGAGCGGCGTGCGGCCCGCGGACAAGGCCGGCCCCTCCTGCGTCCAGCCGATGAACCCCGACGGCAGCCCCAATGGCGGCGGGGCCAATGGCCCGATGAGCGAGGACTGCCTGCAGCTGAATGTCTTCGCGCCGGCCGCGCCAAGAAGGCCCCGGTCATGGTGTGGATCCACGGCGGCTCGCACCGGGTGGGCGCCGGCTGGGTCTATGACGGCTCCAACTTCGCCCGCGACGGGGTGGTGCTGGTGGCGATCAATTACCGCCTGGGGCCGCTCGGCTATTTCGCCCATCCGGCCCTGATCAAGGCCGCCAAGCCCGGCGAGCCGGTCGGCAATTACGGGCTGATGGACCAGATCGCCGCCCTGCAATGGGTGAAGCGCAACATCGCCGCCTTCGGGGGCGACCCGGCCAATGTCACCCTGTTCGGCGAGAGCGCCGGGGGCATGAGCACTCTGGCCCTGCTGGCGACGCCATCGGCCAACGGCCTCTATACGCGCGCCATCGTGGAATCCGGCGGCGGCTGGTTCCCACCGGGCGGGCTGACCGCCCAGGCCGATGCGGGGGCGGCGGCCACCCGCGCCATGGGCCTGCCCGAGGACGTGACCGCCCAGGCCCTGCGCGCCATCCCCGCCGAGGACCTGGTCGCCAAGCTGCCCGGCTCGGACTACGGCCCCTTCACGGACGGGGTGCTGATGACCCGCACCGCCACCCAGGCCTTCGCCGGGGGGCAGGCCAATGACGTGCCCCTGATCATCGGCTCCAATTCCGGCGAGGACTCGCTGCTGGGCTTCAAGCCCCTGCCGGATCCCGCCGCCGCGCTCGCCCGCATTCCGGCCTTCGTCCAGGCGCCCTATGCCGACCAGCCCGGGGACGAGGCCAAGCTGCGCGCCATGTTCACCGACCGCTATATGGGCGCGCCCGCCCGCTGGGTGGCGGCCAGGGCCGCGGGCGGCCAGCCGGCCTGGCTCTACCACTTCTCCTATGTCGGCTCGCGCTACCGGCCGGCGGTGACCCGCGCCTTCCACGCCGCCGAGATCCAGTACGTGTTCGAATACTGGGGCCGGCGCACCCCGATGAGCCTGGTCTCCGACGAGGACAAGGCCATGGCGACCCTGATGCATTCCTGCTGGGTGGCCTTCGCCAAGACCGGCCAGCCGACCTGCGCCTCGGGCCCGGCCTGGCCCGCCTATGACCCCAAGACCGACCAGCTCATGGAGTTCGGCAACGGCAACGGCGTACGGACTCACTTCCTGAAGCCGCGTCTGGACATCCAGGATGCCGTGGGCCTGCGCGACATGGGTCTGCCCGGACAATAGGGCCGAACCCCCGGTCGCGCGGCGCGTTCCGGACTGGCAACGTCCCGGAGTCCGTCATGGTCAGTCGCCCCACCTGGCAAGGTCAGCTGCGCCTCTCGCTGGTCAGTTGTCCCGTCACCCTCAGCACGGCGACCTCCCACGGCGGGGAGGTGCGCTTCAACATGCTGCACAAGGAGACCCACAACCGCATCCGGATGGTCCCCACCGATCCGGACAAGGGGCCCGTCGACCGCGCCGACATCGTCAAGGGCTACGAGATCGAGAAGGACCGCTACGTCGTCGTCACCGACGACGAGATCGACAATGTGCGGCTGGAGACCACCCGCACCATCGACATCGAGCGTTTCGTCGACGAGGCCGAGATCGACCGCATCTATTGGGACCAGCCCTATTATCTGGCGCCCGACGGTGACCTGGCCGCGGAGGCCTTCACGGTGATCCGCGAGGCCATGGCCACGGCCGGCAAGGTGGCGCTCGCCCGGCTGGTCATGCACCAGCGCGAGCGGCTCATGGCGCTGGAGCCGCGCGACCGCGGCATCCTGGCCTACACCCTGCGCAGCCACGACGAGGTGCGCGATGACGCCGAGGTGTTCGCCGCCATTCCCAAGACCCGGCCGCCCGCCGACATGGTGCGCATCGCCGCCCAGATCATCGACCAGAAGGCCGGCCCCTTCGATCCCGCCCAGTTCACCGACCGATACGAGGACGCCCTGCGGGCCCTGATCGCCGAGAAGGAGAAGGGCCACGGCCGCAAGGTCACGGCGCCCGAGCCGCGCCAGGCCGAGGTGGTCGACCTGATGGAGGCCCTGAAGCGCAGCCTGGGCGGCAAGGCGAAATCCGCGCCGGCCGCAAAGTCGACGGCCCGGCGCAAGCGGGCCTGATTCCGGCTCGACGGCTCGCCGGCGGCGCCGCATGCTGAAGCTCCCGCTGGAGCCGCTGCGCATGTTGAACCTGGAGCTGATCAGCCGTCGCCTGGGCCAGTATGGCGTGGTCTGGCTGACCGCCTTCATGGCGGTGCTGGCAGCCGGGCTGATCGCCGCCTTCGGTTTCCATGTCGCCTTCGTGAAGGCCGCCGATCTGCTGCTGGCGATCGCCTTCCCGATCCTCGGCCTCGGGCTCGGGGGCTTCGTGATCCTGACGCTCACGGCCCGGGAGAGCTGGCTCACCAAGACCGTGCTCTGCGTGCTGGCCCTGCTGCTGGCCCTGCCGCTCCTGTGGTCGCCGGTGCTGGCGGTGGTCGGCGGCGCCTGGGCGACCCAGGTCTCGATCGAATATTCCGAGGTCTATGCCGGCTTCCGCATCCTGGTCGGCCGGCTGCTCTACGCCCTGACCGAGCAGGTGTTCGGCAGCCCCCTGGTCGATGCGGCCTGGAACTTCATGCAGGGCTTTGCGGGCCTGGTCGGCTTCGTCTCGGCCGTCGCCCACACCCTGCACGTCATCCGCAGGCTTTCGAACGAGCCGAACCCGGCCGCCTCGCCGTCGAACTGAGCGGCCGCTCCCCGTCGCCATAGTCGGCCCAGGCCTCGGTCCGGGCCAGCAGGGCCGGCACGGTGCGCACGTGAACCGGGCCGGATCCAGCCCCGCCTTCACCTGGCCCCAGGTCAGCGGCATGGAGACGCCGGCCCCGGGCCTGGCCCGGGGCGACAGGGGCGCGACCGCGGTCGCCAGCCGGTCATTGCGCAGATAGTCCAGGAAGATGCGCCCCTCGCGCAGCTTCTTGGCCATCTTGGTCAAGTAGAGCTCGGGATGGTCGGCGGCCATCTCCTCGCAGAGCCGGCGGGCGAAGGCCTTGGCCGTGTCCCAGTCCAGCCGCCCGGCCGCCAGCGGGGTCACCACATGCAGGCCCTTGCCGCCGGTGGTCTTGCAGAAGGCGACAAGGCCATGGGCCTCCAGGCGGTCGCGAACCTCCCGCGCGCCGGCGACCACAGCGTCGAACGCCACCCCCGGCCCGGGGTCGAGGTCGAACACCAGCCGGCCAGGGATCTCGGGCTGGCCGGGGCGGCAGTTCCAGGGGTGCAGCTCGATCCCGCCGATCTGGGCCAGGGCGGCCAGGGCCTCGATCCGGTCGATCTGCAGATAGGGCTTGGCGTCGCCCTCGATCTTGACCTGTTCGAACAGCACCGAGGCGCCGGGGCCGGCGTGCCGCTGGAAAAACCGCTCGCCCTCGATCCCGTCGGGGACCCGCAGGATCGAACAGGGCCGGCCCTGGATATGGGGCAGCATCCAGGCGCCCACGGCCTCGAAATAGCGCGCCAGGTCCAGCTTGGTCACCGGGGCGGGATCGTCCGCCGAGTTGGGCCACAGGGCCTTGTCCGGATGGGAGAGGCGCACGCCCATGACCACGGGATCGGCCTTCGACCCTGCGCCCGGCCGCGGCTCGGCGAGCGGCGTGGAGGCGGCCGGCGCCGCGCCTCGGCTTCCACCTCCGTGGCGGGCTTGTCGGCCCTGAGCCCCTTGAAGGCCGCCTGGCGCAGCAGGCCCGATCCGGTGAAGCCGCGATATTCGATCTCGGCCACCAGCTCGGGGCGGATCCAGGTGACGTCGGCGCCTCGGGCCGGGGCCCCGTCCCGGAGAAGGGGCTCGCCTTGGCCGTGGCCGCCCTCAGCCTGGGCAGCAGGCGCGCGGCGGCGTCGCGCCCGAAACCGGTTCCGACCCGGCCCAGATAGATCAGCTTGCCGTCCCGATGCACCCCGACCAGCAGGGAGCGCAGGGTGGTCTCGTCGCCGCTCCAGCCGCCGATCACCACCTCATGGCCCGCGCGGCACTTGGCCTTGGTCCAGGTGTCGCCCGGCCGGAGCGATAGGGCGCGTCGAGGCGCTTGGACACGATGCCCTCCAGGGACAGGCGACAGGCCGATTCCAGCAGCGCCTGGGCGGAGGTCTCGAAGTGCTCCACATAGCGCAGCCGGGGATCGTCCAGATTCTGAAGCAGGATCTTCAGCGCCGCCTTGCGCTCGCTCAAGGGCTTGGCCCTCAGGTCCTCGCCCTTCAGGCTGAGCAGGTCGAAGGCGAACAGCACCAGGTCGGCGGTCTTCTCTTCCGACAGGGCGGCCTGCAGGGCCGCGAAGTCGGGCGACCCGTCGGCGTCCAGCGCCACCGCCTCGCCGTCCAGCACCACGTCGGGTAGGCGGGCGGCCGCCTTGGCGATCTCCGGAAAGCGCGCGCTCCAGTCCAGCCCCTTGCGGGTGAGCAGCCGCGCCGCGCCGTCCCGGACCACGGCCTGCAGCCGATAGCCGTCGAACTTCACCTCGTGCGCCCAGCCGGGGCCGGCGGGCGGGCGATCGACCAGCTTGCAAAGCTGGGGTTCGACGAAGCCCAGGCTCGCTCGGGCGCCTTTGGGGGGCGTCTTCCGGCCCGCCGCCGGCCGCGCCTTGGTCGACCAGACCGCGTCGGCGGCGGCCGTGCGGGCGGTCATGAAGGGCTTCGGCGGCGCGCCCTCGCCCGCGGCGATGGCCGCCATCTTCCGGCCCGAGGCCACGGAGGCGGTGTTGTCGGCGATGACCGCCTCGCCGTCGCCGGGCCTCGCCCAGTCGTCGCGATGCTTGATCAGCAGCCAGTTGTTGCGTTTCGCGCCCGGCTTGTCCGGCTTCATGCGCACCAGGACGAAGCCGCCGCGCAGCCGCTCGCCCTCCAGCACGATCTTCAGGTCGCCCTTGGTCAGGCCTTCGTGCGGGTCGGTCCCCGGCTCCGGCGTCCAATAGCCGCGGTCCCACAAGAGGACCGAGCCGCCGCCATATTCACCGGCCGGGATCACGCCCTCGAAGTCGCCATAGTCGAGGGGATGGTCCTCGACCTCGACCGCCAGCCTACGCTCGGCGGGGTCCAGAGAAGGGCCCCGCGTCACCGCCCACGACTTGAAAACCCCGTCCAGCTCCAGCCGAAAGTCGTAGTGCAGGCGGGTCGCCGCATGCTTCTGGATGACGAAGCGCAGACGCTTCGACGCCCGGGTCTTCGCCCGACCTTGCGGTTCCGCGGTCCGGGAGAAGTCCCTCATCGACCGATAGCGGGCGAGCTTGTTCGCCATAGGCGGTGATCCCTTCGGGTCTCGACGGCAGGGCCTCGCGCGCGGATTTCAGCGCCCGCACGAAGGCGTCGCGCCAGGCCGTCACGTCCTCGGTGACGATGTTGTCGTACAGCACGCGCCAGCGGGCGATCCGTTCCTCGCGGTCCATGGACAGCGCCCGCTTGATCGCCTCGGCGATCTCCTCGGGGCTGTTCGGATTGACGATCAGGGCCTGGCGCATCTGGTCGGCGGCGCCGGCGAACCGCGACAGGATGAGCACCCCGGGATCCTCGGGATCCTGGGCGGCGACGAACTCCTTGGCCACCAGGTTCATGCCGTCGCGCATCGGCGTGACCAGCCCGACCTGGGCCGCGCGATAGACCCCGGCCAGCTCGTCGCGGCGATAGGTCTTGTTCACATAGCGGATCGGGTTCCAGTCAATGTCGGCATATTCGCCGTTGATCCGCCCCGAGAGCGAATCCAGCCGGGCGCGGATCTCCTGATAGGCCTCGACCGAGTCCCGCGACAGGGGTGCGATCTGCAGCATCAGGGCCTCGCGGCGCAGGTCCGGATTGTCGGCCAGGAACCGCTCGAGACCGGCGAACCGCTCCTCAAGCCCCTTGGAATAGTCCAGCCGGTCGACGCCGACGATCAGTTTGCGGAAGGCGGTGTGGGCCTTCATCACGTCGAAGGTCCGGCGCGCGGCCTCGCTCTCCACCAGCCGGGCGAAATCGGCGGCGTCTATGCCGATCGGGAAGGCGCCGACCCGCGTGGTCTTGCCATAGGCCCGCAAGCCTTCGCGGCCGACCCGGGCGCCCTTGGCCTCGGTCAGCACATATTCCTCGAAGGCCTGGACGTGCTCGGGGGTCTGGAAGCCGACAAGGTCGTAGTCGAACAGGGACTCCACCAGCAGTCTGTGCCCCGGCAGGGTCACCATCAGCTGATGCGCCGGCCAGGGGATGTGCAGGAAGAAGCCGATGCGGTTCTTCACCCCCAGCGCCCGCAGCTCGCGGGCCAGCGGGATCAGGTGGTAGTCGTGGATCCAGACCAGGTCGTCCGGCTCGATCAGCGGGGCCAGGGTCTCGGCGAAGCGACGGTTGACCCGCGCATAGCCGGCGTCGAACGCCCGGTCATAGGCGGTCAGGTCCTGGCGATAATGGAACAGCGGCCAGAGCGTCTTGTTGGCGTAGCCGTTGTAATATTCCTGCAGGTCGGCCTCCTCGAGGTCGACGGTGGCCACGGTCACCCCGTCGGCGCGCTGCAGGTTCAGATGGCCGGTGAACTCCGCGGTGGTCCGGCCGCTCCAGCCGAACCACAGGCCGGAATATTCCCGCAGCGCGGCGGCCAGAGCCATGGCCAAGCCGCCGACGCTGCCGTCGCCGGAGCCGGTGGGCGGGGTGACGCGGTTGGAGACGACGATCAGACGGGTCATGCCAGGGCCTCCAGCCAGTCCAGCGCCGCGCCGACATCGGCCAGGCGATAGCGGGCGGCGGTGGGCCGGGCGGGACCCACCAGCACCCCGAAGCCGCCCAGGCGCTCGGCGGCCTGGAAGGCGTCCTCGTCGGTCAGGTCGTCGCCCAGGAACACCGGCCTGCGCCCGGCGAAGGGCGGCTGGGCCATGAAGGCGGTGATCGCCTCGCCCTTGCGCGGGCCGGGCGTGCGCAGCTCCATGACCTGGTCGCCGGGCTGCAGGACCAGGCCGGTCTCGGCGGCCAGCCATTCGGTCTGGATGCGGACGCGCGGCGCGAGCTCCGGCGCCTGGCGGTAGTGCAGGGCGACGCTCAGCCCCTTGTCCTCGACGATCAGGCCGGCATGGGTGGCGGCGAAGTCCCGCAGCACGCGGACGGCCGCGGCCAGGCCGGGATGGGGCGGGGTGGAGGTCACCCGGCCCTGGGCGTCACGGCGGACCAGGCCGTGAACCCCGGCCAGCACCGGGGTGCGGCCCTCCAGGATGCGGTCCAGGTCGGCCAGGGTCCGGCCGCTGACCACCGCCAGCCGGCCGTCCAGGCGCTGGGCCAGGGCCTCCAGCAGCCGGGTGCGGCGCGGATCGGGTCCTACGGCCTCCGGCCGGGCGACGATGGGCGCGAGCGTGCCGTCCAGATCGAGGAACAGCGCCGTCTCCGCGGCCTTCACCTGCGGCGCTTCGGCGATCATGGTCATGGTGTCAGTGGTCATAGGCTCCCCGTCCAAGGCCGGCCTTCGGGATCGACCAAGCACAACGTCAGGGCGCCCGCTTCGATCCAACCTGACCGCGCACGATGCGGTGAACGCAGACGGGGGGTTGACGGGACCCCGCCGAACCCCGCTATGCGAGGCTCGGACGCCAACCTCCTCACCCAAGGTGACCCCGATGGCCGATGCGCCGCTTTCCGATGTGATCGTGCTGTTCGGGGGGACCGGCGATCTGGCCCAGCGGATGCTGTTCCCATCGCTCTATTTCCTCGACGCCGACGGCTTCCTGGCCCCCGAGTTCCGGATCGTCGCCACCGCGCGGGCGGACATGGCGCGCGACGCCTTCGTCGAGCAGGTGCGCGAGACCATCCAGAAGCGCGCCGAGGGCGGGCTGGACAAGGCGGCCTGGGCCCGGTTCTCCGCCCGGCTCGACTATGTGGGGGCCGACGCCACCACCGCGGCGGGGGTCGAGGCGATCAAGGCGGCCATGGGCGCCTTCAAGGCCCCGATGTTCTTCCTGGCCATCTCGCCCAGCCTGTTCGGCCGGGTGTGCAAGGCGCTGGGCGGATCCGGCCTGGCCGTCCCCGACAGCCGCATCGTGCTGGAGAAGCCGATCGGCCGCGACCTGCATTCGTCGAAGGCCATCAACGCCCAGGTGGCGGAGGTGTTCAGCGAGGACCGGGTGTTCCGCATCGACCACTATCTGGGCAAGGAGACGGTCCAGAACCTGATCGCGCTGCGCTTCGCCAACACCTTCTTCGAGCCGCTCTGGAACAACCTGACCATCGACCACGTGCAGATCACCGTGGCCGAGACGGAAGGGGTCGGCGATCGCTGGCCCTATTACGACGAGTACGGCGCCCTGCGCGACATGCTGCAGAACCACATGCTGCAGCTGCTCTGCTTCGTCGCCATGGAGCCGCCGGCCGACATGGAGCCGGACTCCGTGCGCAACGAGAAGGTCAAGGTGTTGCGCTCGCTCCGCCCCTTCACCCGCGCCGACGTCCAGGCCAACAGCGTGCGCGGCCAGTACACGCCGGGCGTGGTCGGCGGCCAGCAGGTGGCGGGCTACGAGGCCGAGCGCGGCCAGAAATCCGACACCGAGACCTTCGTGGCGCTGCGGGCCGACATCGACAACTGGCGCTGGGCGGGCGTGCCCTTCTTCCTGCGCACCGGCAAGCGGCTGCCCGAGCGGCGCACCCAGATCGCCATCCAGTTCAAGGGCGTGCCCCACTCGATCTTCGGCGGCGCGGCCAAGGCCGACCTGGTCGCCAACCAGCTGATCATCGACCTGCAGCCGGACGAGGACATCGAACTCGTCCTGATGAACAAGGCGCCGGGCATCTCCCAGGACGGCATGCGCCTGCAGTCCCTGCCGCTGTCCCTGTCCCTGCTGAAGGCCTATTCCGGTCCCAATGCGCGCCGGCGCATCGCCTATGAGCGGCTGATCCTCGACGTCATCCACGGCAATTCCACCCTGTTCGTTCGCCGCGACGAGGTGGAGCAGGCCTGGACCTGGGTCGACGGCGTCGCCGCCGCCTGGGCCGAGAGCGGCATGACGCCGAAACCCTACGCCGCCGGCAGCTGGGGCCCGGCCGGCGCCTTCGCCCTGATCGAACGCTCCGAGCGCGCCTGGCACGATTGACGGGGCGGCCCTCGCGCGCCCGGCGGGGCCTGGCTCAGCGGACGCTGGTCCAGGGCCGGCTCAGCATGTTGGCGCAGTTGATCAGCCCGACCAGGGAATAGGTCTGGGGGTAGTTGCCCCACAGCTCCGCGCCGTCCAGCGTGATGTCCTCCGACAACAGGCCGGCGGCGGTGCGCCGGCCCAGCATCTCCTCGAACAGGGTCCGCGCCTCCTCGGTGCGGCCCGACAGGTGCAGCACCTCGATCAGCCAGAAGGTGCAGATGTTGAAGGCGGTCTTCGGCTCGCCGAAATCGTCGGGAATGGCGTAGCGCAGCATGTAGGGCCCGCGCCTGAGGCCCTCCTCCACCGCCTTCAGGGTCGCGGCCATGCGCGGGTCGTCCGGGGCGGCGAAGCGCACATCGACCAGCTGCAACAGGGAGGCGTCCAGCTGGTCGCCGCCGAAGGTGGCCGCGAACCGTCCGAGCTCCGGATTGAAGGCCTTGGCCTCGATGGTCGCCCGCACCTGGGCGGCGCGGCCGTTCCAGTGGTCGGCCCGCTGCAGCAGGCCCAGCTTGGCCGCCGCATTGCCCAGCCGGTCGCAGGCCGCCCAGCACATCATGGCCGAATAGGTGTGCACCGCTTCCCGCCCGCGGAACTCCCACAGGCTGGCGTCCGGCTGGTCGTGCAGGGCGAAGGCGCGCTCCCCCACCGCCTCCAGGGCGTGGAAGTCCTCCACCGTGGCGGGGCGCAGCAGGCGCTCGTCGAAGAAGGCCTGGACCGTCGACAGCACGATCTGGCCGTACACGTCGTGCTGCAGGTGTTCATAGGCCTGGTTGCCGACCCGCACCGGCCCCATGCCGCGATAGCCGGGCAGGTCGGGGGCGAAGCGCTCGGTCAGGTCGCTCTCCAGCCCCACGCCATAGAGCGGCTGGATATGGCCGCCCTTGGCCCGGTCGATCAGGTTGCGCAGATAGCCGAGATAGTTCTCCAGCATGTCCGCCGCCCCCAGCCGGTTCAGGGCCTGGACCACGTAATAGGCGTCGCGCAGCCAGCAGTAGCGATAGTCCCAGTTGCGCTGCGACCCGTCGTGTTCGGGGATCGAGGTGGTCAGGGCCGCGACGATGGCGCCGGTCTCCTCGTGGGCGCAGAGCTTCAGCGTGATGGCCGCCCGGATCACCGCCTCCTGCCATTCCAGCGGAATGGAGAGCGTCCTGACCCAGCCGCGCCAATAGCTGGTGGTCTCGTGCAGCATCCGCTCGGCGGTGGCCTGGATGTCGGCCTCGATCCCCTCGTCGGGGCCCAGGAACATGGCGATCGGCTCCTCCAGGCGAAACAGCCGCTCGTCGGCGATGTGCGAGACGGCGGTGTCGGTGGTCAGCCGCAGTGTCATCTCGCCGCCCACGTAGCGCAGGTGGTTGGAGCCGCGGGTCACCTGGGCGTCGGCCGCGCCCCAGTGGGCGGTGGGCCGCATGCGGATGCGGATGTGCGGCGTGCCGGAGACGGGTCGGATGATCCGCACGAAGGCCATGGGCCGATAGACCCGGCCGAACTGCCGATAGCGCGGGGCGAAGTCGATCACCTGGAACACCGCCCCGGAGGCGTCGGTGATCTCGGTCGTCAGGATCGGGGTGTTGCGCAGATAGCTCTGGCGGACGCCCGCCGGGGTCTCGGCCTCCACCGACCAGAAGCCGCGGGCCTCGCCGGTCTCGCCGCCCAGCAGGGCCGAGAAGGCGGGGTCGCCGTCGACCCTCGGGAAACAGGCCCAGACGAAGCGCCCGGCCCGGTCGATCAGGGCGCTGGCCGCGCAATTGCCGATCGGGAACAGGTCCAGGCTCTGGGGCGAGGCGAGGGGATTCCCCGGCTGCGCGGATCGGTCCATGTATGGGCTCTCAGATTGTGGGCGCGCAGGGAACGCCTCTTGATAAGCTTCGATCCCGCCCACGCAACGTCGCCGTCGCCTGCGGCCGGAGTTTGACCATGATCCGCGCCCGTCGCGCCCGCATCGTCGCCACCCTGGGTCCCGCCAGCCGTGACCTCGCCAAGATCCGGGCGCTCGCCGAGGCCGGCGCCGACGTCTTCCGGGTGAATTTTAGCCATGGCGGCCATCCCGACCACGCCAAGACCATCGCCAATGTCCGCGAGGCCGAGGCCCTGGTCGGCCGCCACCTGGCGGTGCTCGCCGACCTGCAGGGCCCCAAGCTCAGGCTGGGCGAATTCGCCGACAGCCGGGTGCGGCTGAAGACCGGCCAGGACTTCCGCCTCGACCGCGACCCCAAGCCCGGCGACGCCTCGCGGATCTGCGTGCCGCATGTGGAGATCTTCCAGGCGCTCAAGCCCGAGGCCGACATCCTGCTCGACGATGGCAAGGTGCGGCTCAAGGTGCGCCAATGCGGCCCGGACTTCGCCGACTGCGTGGTGATGGGCGGCGAGGCCCTGTCCGACCACAAGGGCCTCAACCTGCCGGGCCTGGCCATCCCGATCCCGGCGCTGACGCCCAAGGACCGCGAGGACCTGAACTTCGCCCTGTCCCAGGGCGTCGACTGGGTGGCCCTATCCTTCGTCCAGCGGGCCGCCGACATGGCCGAGCTGCGCCAGATCGTCCAGGGCCGGGCCGGCGTCCTGGCCAAGATCGAGAAGCCCGCGGCGCTGGATGCCCTGGATGAGATCCTCGACCTCTGCGAGGCGGTGATGGTGGCCCGCGGCGATCTGGGGGTCGAACTGGCGCCCGAGGACGTGCCGGTGGTGCAGAAGATGCTGGTCCGCGCCGCCCGCAATCGCGGCATTCCGGTGATCGTCGCGACCCAGATGCTGGAGAGCATGATCCATGCCCCGACGCCCACACGGGCCGAGGCCTCCGACGTCGCCAATGCGGTCTATGAGGGCGCCGATGCGGTGATGCTCTCGGCCGAGACGGCGGCCGGGGAATTCCCGCTGGAAGCGGTCTCGATCATGGACCGCATCCTCACCCGCGTGGAGCAGGACCCGCGCTGGCCCGAGTTGATGGCCGCCGAGCATCCGGTCGATGATGAGGACGCCGACGCCCTGGTCGCCGCCGCCCGGCGCGCGGCCGAGGCCGCCTCCACCGCCTGCCTGGTGGCCTTCACCACCACCGGCCAGACAGCCCTGCGCCTGTCGCGGGAGCGCCCCCTGCAGCCCACCTTGGCGCTCACCACGCGCCTCACCACCGCGCGCCGCCTGGCGCTGGCCTGGGGCGTCGAGCCCCGCGTCGTGCCCGAGGTCACCGATCTGGAGGACATGACCAAGGTCGCCGTGGACAAGGTCGTGGAGTTCGGCCTCGCCCCGCCCGGCCACCGCATCCTGATCCTGGCCGGCCTGCCGATGGGCTCCCCCGGCGCCGCCAATATCCTGCGCCTGGCGCACACCCCGCTGAGACGCTAGGCGCGGCCCCCCTGGCGGATGGTCACCGGCACCACCGAGCCGCCGTCGGCGTGGACGGCGATGCGGCCTTGCAGGCGCTCGAAGCACAGGTCCAGCTTCTGATCGCCGACCCTCAACCCCTCGACGCGCAGCTGGTCGATGCCGATCGGCAGGCGCGGATCGCGGATCTCCACCTCGCCAGTCCAGCCGTCGACCTTCAGGCCCAGGCAGGCCTGCAGCAGCATGAACACCGAGCCCGCCGCCCAGGCCTGGGGCAGGCAGGCGACCGGATAGGCCACCGGCGGCTCGCCAGCGGCGCGGGGAAAGCCGCAGAACAGCTCGGGCAGTCGCATCTCGAAGCTGGAGGCGGTCTCGAACAGGCCCGACATCAGATCCACCACCCCGTCGCGCTCGCCATAGCGCGAAAGGCCGGCGGCGCAGATCGCCGTGTCGTGCGGCCAGATCGAGCCGTTGTGATAGCTCATCGGATTGAAGCGGGCCTCGCCGGAGGCGAGCGTCCTGACGCCCCAGCCGGAATCGAACCGGGCCGACAACAGACGCTCGGCTGTCAGGGCCGCCCGCTCGGGACTGGGCAGGCCGCAGAACAGCAGGTGGCCGGGATTGGAGCTGTGCACCCGGCAGAGCTCTCCGGCCCCGTCTATGGCGATGCCATAGCCGCCCTGGTCCTCCATCCAGAACCGGGCCTCGACCGTGGCGCGGATATGCTCGGCGCGTTCGGCCCAGCGCGTGGCGGACTCGATATCCTGCCGGTGGCGGGCGAAGCGGCTCATGGCCCGATAGGCGGCGAAGGCGTAGCCCTGCACCTCGACGAGCGCGATCGGTCCCTTGGGGAACCGGCCGTCGGCGTGGAACACGCTGTCCTGGCTGTCCTTCCAGCCCTGGTTGGCCAGGCCGCTCTCGGCGCCGCGGGCGTAGTCGATCAGGCCGTCGCCGTCGGTGTCGCCGAAATGCTCGATCCAGGCGGTGGCGGCGGTGAGCGCCGGCCACAGGTCGTCGATCAGCTGCAGGTCGCCGGTCCGCTCGGCATAGGCGCCGGCGAGCGCCACGAACAGGGGCGTGGTGTCGACCCCGCCGTAATAGCGGCCGAACGGCACCTCGCCCAAGGCCGGCATCTCGCCCTTGCGGGTCTCGTGCATGATCTTGCCGGGCGCCGAGTCGCGGAAGGCCGAGACCTCCTCGGCCTGGTGGGCGGCCAGATAGGTCAAGACCCCCTTGGCCAGGCTGGGTTCGAACCACAGGATCTGCCAGGCGGTGATGATGGCGTCGCGGCCGAAGGCGGTCGAGAACCAGGGGATGCCCGCATAGGGGTAGGGGCCGGTCTCCATGCGGGTGGTGAGCAGGGCCAGGTCGGCGCGGGACTTGTCCAGCCACTGGTTGAACAGCCGCCCCGAACTTTTCAGCCGCGCCCCGTGGCGGATGCGGCTGCGCATGTCCCAGCGGGCGGCCGCCGCATTGGCGCGGAACCGCTCGCGGCTGGGCGGCTCCTCGGCGGCGGCGCCGATCTCCAGATAGAGCTCCAGCCGCCCCTCGGGGCGCAGGGATAGAGGTAGTCGGCGCGCGATCCCGACAGCCGCACGGGCGGGTCGGAAAAGCTGATGACGCTGGAGCGCTCGACGGCGTCCAGCCCCACATAGCGGAAGGCGACGCTGCGGCCGTTGATCTCCGGCGCAGACAGGTCGCCGCGCCGCTCGCGCTTGACGCCGCGCACCTCGAACATGTCGCGGAAGTCCGCGCCGAACTCCACCGACAAGGGGGTGAGCACCTCGTCGCGGCTGTAGTTCACGCAGGTGATCCGCTCGAACAGCCGTTCGCGCCACAGGAAGCGCTTGCGCTCCACGTGCAGCACCCCGGGCGGGCCGATCGGGCCGCCGGGCAGGGGCAGGGCCTGGTTCGCGCCGTTGAAGGTGAAGAACACATTGTCCGCCGACACCGCGCCGGACAGCAGGGACGGCGGCTCACGCCCCAGCAGCAGGCGGAAGCGCGACAACAGGCGGGTGTCGTTGTGGAACAGGCCGTCGGCCGCGCCCAGGATATCCCCGCGCGAATCGGCGACGATGAAGGTGTCCTTGTCCTTCAGGGCGTGCAGGCGCCCCGGCGTGCGGGGTTCTTCCGTCTGACCCGGATCGACGGCGGATCCGGGCGCGGGCGCCATATCGTCCATGGCTGAGCCTCAGGCCGTCGCGGCGATGGGGTAGGCCGCTTCGCCCAGCCGATCATAGAGCTGCAGATAGCGCCGCGCCATGGCGGTCGCCGAATAGCGCGCCTCGAAGCGCTGGCGCACCCGGCGGCGGTCGATCTGGCCGACGCGCGCCGCGGCGGCGCAGGCCTCGTCGTCGGTGCGCACGATGAAGCCGGTCACCCCGTCCTCGATCACCTCGGGCACCGAGCCGCAGGCATAGGCCACCACGGGCGTGCCGCAGGCCATGGCCTCGATCATCACCAGGCCGAAGGGCTCCGGCCAGTCGATGGGGAACAACAGGGCCTCGGCCCCGCCCAAGAAGGCGGACTTCTCGCCGTCGCCGATCTCGCCGATGAACTCGACCTGCGGGCCGGCGGCGCGGATCTGCGGCTCGATCATGTCGGTGAAATAGCGCAGGTCGGCGGCGTCCACCTTGGCGGCGATCTTCAGCGGCTTGCCCAGCCGGCGCGCGATCTCGATCGCCCGGTCCGGGCGCTTCTCCGGCGAGATGCGGCCCAGGAAGGCCAGATAGCCCTGGCTCCGCGGATAGAATTCATAGAGGTCGGCGGCCATGCCGTGATGCACGGTCCCGGCCCAGTTGGCGTCCGGCAGGGGCCGGCGCTGGTCGTCGCTGATCGAGACCAGGGGGAATTGCGGCCAGCGGGCGTAGACGCCCGGCAGGTCCTTCAGGTCCAGGCGACCGTGCAGGGTGGTGACGGTCTTGTCGGCCAGGTCCTCGAAGAACGGGAAATGGATCATGTCGGTGTGGAAATGGATCACGTCGAACTGGTCGGCGCGGCGGCGCACCTCGTGCAGCAGGACCATGTGGGCGGCCAGATCCGACTTCAGGGGCGCGGGGTCCAGGCGGATCGCCTCGTCGCGCACGGGCACAAGCTTCGCCCGGGTGCGGGCGTCGGCGCTGGCGAACAGGGTGACGTCATGGCCCAGATCGACCAGGGCGTCGGTCAGGTGCGCCACCACCCGCTCGGTCCCGCCATAGAAGCGGGGCGGCACGGCTTCATACAGGGGCGGAACCTGGGCGATTCGCATGGGCGTGGTCCTGACATGGCGAGGAGACGCCGGCGCACGCGTCCCGTCAGGCTGAAGCTCTCGAACCGCGTTTGGGTTCCGTGGACGGGGCGATCACGGGAAATCGAGCGGCCTTTTGGCGGCCGCCGCGTTATGGGCGGATGATGATTGAAACCTTCCCCGATTCAGACGCGCTGGCCGACGCCGCCGTGGATGCGACCCTGGACGCCCTGGGCTGGGGGATCACCGAGCGCGGCTGGGCGACCCTGGCGGCGACTGGCGGCCGCTCGCCCGCCCCCGTCTATGACCGCCTCGCCCGCGCGGTGTTCGACTGGCGCCATGTCACGGTGACCCTGTCGGACGACCGGTTCGTCCCCGTGACCTCGCAGGACTCCAATGAGCGGCTGGTGCGCGAGCGGCTGCTGGTCGACCAGGCGGACGTCGCCGACTTCCTGCCCCTGCGCCACGACGCCCCCGACCCCGAGGCCAGCGCCGCGATCGCGGACCCGAAGCTCAGGGCCCTGGGCGGCTTCGACATGCTGCTGCTGGGCATGGGCGAGGACGGCCATGTCGCCTCGCTGATCCCGGGCAGTCCGGTGCTGGCGGCGGGCATGGATCCGCACGGCCCGCGCTGGGCGATCGGCGTGCCGGCCGGGGTGGGCTCGCCGCCCGTGGCCCGGATCACGCTGACCCTGCATGCCCTGTTGATGGCGCGCAGGACCCTGATCCTGATCTCCGGGGCGACGAAGCGCGCGATCGTGGAAACCGGTGGCGGTCTGCCCGTGCATGTCCTGCTGGAACAGGCTAAATCCCCGGTCCGGGTGCTCTGGACGCCCTGATCGCCGTTTTCCAGATCCATAACTTGGACCGCTCCTGACCCTCTTCGAGGCGCCCATGAATCCCGTCACGGCCGAAGTCACCGCCCGCATCATCGACCGCAGCCGCGAGGCCCGCGCCGACTATCTGGACCGGATGGAGGCGGCCCGCAGCGCCGGCGTCGGCCGCGCCAAGCTCTCCTGCGCCAACTGGGCCCACGCCTTTGCGGCCAGCCCCGAGGGCGACAAGCAGCGGATGCGCAATCCGACCGCCCCCAACGTGGCGATCGTCACCTCCTACAACGACATGCTCTCGGCCCATCAGCCGTTCGAGCGCTTCCCCGAGCTGATCAAGGCCGCGGCCGAGGCCGCGGGCGCGACGGCCCAGGTGGCCGGCGGGGTGCCGGCCATGTGCGATGGGGTGACCCAGGGCCGGCCGGGCATGGAGCTGTCGCTGTTCTCCCGCGACGTGATCGCCATGTCGACGGCGGTGGCCCTGACCCACGACGCCTTCGACGCCGCCCTGCTCCTGGGGGTCTGCGACAAGATCGTGCCGGGCCTGGTGATGGGGGCGCTGGCCTTCGGCCACCTGCCGGTGATCTTCGTGCCGGCCGGGCCCATGACCTCGGGCCTGCCCAATGCGGAAAAGGCCCGGGTGCGCGGCCTCTACGCTCAAGGGTTGGCCACCCGCGACGAGCTGCTGGACTCCGAGATGAAGTCCTATCACGGGCCGGGCACCTGCACCTTCTACGGCACCGCCAACTCCAACCAGATGATGATGGAGATGATGGGCCTGCACCTGCCGGGCGCGGCCTTCGTCCATCCCAACACGCCCCTGCGCGACGCGCTCACGGCCGCGACGCCCCGTCGCGCCATAGAGATCGCCGACGGCGGCAACGCCTATGCGCCGATGTCGGCGGTGGTCGACGCCAAGTCGATCGTCAATGCGGTGGTGGGCCTGCTGGCCACCGGCGGCTCGACCAACCACACCCTGCACCTGGTCGCCATGGCCCGCGCCGCCGGCGTGCTGATCGACTGGAGCGACTTCGATGCGCTCTCCAAGGTCACGCCCCTGCTGGCCCGGGTCTATCCGAACGGGTCGGAGGACGTGAACGCCTTCCACGCCGCCGGCGGCATGGCCTTCGTGGTCCGCCAGCTGCTGGACGCCGGCCTCGCCCATGATGACGTGGTCACCGTGGCCGGCCTGGGCCTGCGCCACTATCAGACCGAGCCCTTCCTGCAGGACGGAGTGCTGACCTGGCGCGAGGGGACGGCGACCTCGCTCAACACCGACATCCTGCGGCCCGCCGACAATCCCTTCCAGCGGGAGGGCGGCATCCGCCTCCTGGCCGGCGGTCTCGGCCGCGCGGTGATCAAGACCTCGGCGGTCAAGGACGAGCACCTGAAGATCGAGGCGCCCGCCCTGGTGTTCGACGACCAGGACGAGCTGCTGGCCGCCCACAAGCGCGGCGAGCTCAACCGCGACTTCATCGCCGTGGTCCGGTTCCAGGGGCCCCAGGCCAATGGCATGCCCGAGCTGCACAGCCTGACCCCGGTGCTGGGCGTGCTGCAGGACAAGGGCTTCAAGGTGGCCCTGGTCACCGACGGACGGATGTCCGGCGCCTCGGGCAAGGTGCCCGCCGCCATCCACGTGACGCCGGAGGCCGCCTGCGGCGGCCTGCTGGCCCAGGTCCGCGACGGCGACGTGATCCGGCTCGACGCCCATGCGGGCGTGCTGGAGATCAAGGTCGACCCCTCGGAACTCGCCGCCCGGCCGCGGGCGGTGGCGAAAGGCTCAGGCTTCGGCTATGGGCGCGAGCTGTTCGGCTGGATGCGCCGTTCGGTGGGCGCGGCCGAGGCCGGCGCGTCCGTGCTTTTCGAGGGGGCGGCGTGAAGACCCATTTCATCGGGCTGGTCGGCGATGTCGGCGGCACCAATGCGCGCATGGCCCTGGTCGATGAGGCCGGCCGCATCCGTCATCCCAAGACCTATCCGGCCAAGGACTATGGCTCCTTGAGCGAGGTCATCGGCGCCTATCTGGAGACCACGGCGGGACGCAAGGTTCCGACCAAGGCGGTGATCGCCGTCGCCGGCCCGGTGGTCGATGGCGAGATCGAGTTCACCAACCTGGCCTGGCGCATCTCCGAGGGCGAGCTGGTCGGGACCTTCGAGTTCGAGGCGGCCAAGCTGCTCAACGACTTCGGGGCCCAGGCCATGGCCTGCCCGCTGATGGAGGCTGACGACCTGCGGGTGATCGGCCCGGCGCTCAAGGGCGTGGCCGGGGCGCCCAATGTGGTGCTGGGCGCCGGCACCGGTTTCGGGGTCGCGGGCCTGGCCCGCTCCGACCGCGGCGACGTGCCGATCCCGGCCGAGGGCGGCCACGCCAGCTTCGCCCCCGGCGACGAACTTGAGGACCAGATCCTCGCCCGCCTGCGCAAGGTCCATGGCCGGGTCTCGATCGAGCGGGTGCTCTCGGGGCCGGGCATGTATTCGCTCTACAAGGCGCTTGCCGACATCCGCGGCCAGGCCGTCGTCCATGGTGACGAGAAAGCCGTCGCCGCCGCCGGCCTGGCCGGCAAGGACCCGCTGGCGCTCGAGACCCTCGACCGCTTCTGCGAGATCCTCGGCTCGGTGGCCGGCGACATCGCGCTCACCTATGGCGCCCGCGGCGGGGTCTTCGTCTCCGGCGGCATAGCGCCCCGGCTGATCGACCGGCTGATGATGGGCGGCTTCCGTCGCCGCTTCGAGGACAAGGGTCGGCTCGCCGAATACATGGCCGACATCCCCACCGCCCTGATCATCCACCCCTACGCGGCCCTGGTGGGCGCCGCCCGCGCTCTCGACACCCTGGAAGGATCACCGATTTGACGCTTCCCGACATCCTCAAGCTCGCGCCGGTGGTGCCCGTCCTGATCATCGAGGACGAGGCCCAGGCCGTGCCGCTGGCCAAGGCCCTGGTGGCCGGCGGGCTGAAGGCGCTGGAGGTCACCCTGCGCACGCCCGCCGCCATCAATTGCATCCGCCGCATCGCCGGCGAGGTCGAGGGCGGGGTGGTCGGCGCGGGCACGATCCTGAACGCCGCCATGCGCCAGGAGGCCTATGACGCCGGCGCGCGGTTCGGGGTCAGCCCCGGCCTGATCGACGGCGAGGAATTCGACGACGGCCCCCTGCCGCTGCTGCCCGGGATCGCCACGGCCACCGAGCTGATGGCCGGCCTGTCCATGGGCTACAGCTATTTCAAGCTGTTCCCGGCCAATATCGTCGGCGGGGTCGGGGCCCTGAAGGCGTTCGCCAGCCCGTTCCCGCAAGCGACCTTCTGCCCGACCGGCGGGGTGAGCCTGCAGAATGCGCCGGACTATCTGGCCCTGCCCAATGTGATCTGCGTTGGCGGCTCCTGGGTCGCGCCCACGGACGCCGTCCGCGCCGGCGACTGGGGCCGCATCACCGAGCTGGCGCGGGAAGCCGCGGGGCTGGGGCGGTAAGCTCCTCCCCCGCTGGGGGAGGGGGACCGCGAAGCGGTGGAGGGGGCCGCCCCCGACGGGGGCGGATGCGACCGAAAGACTGCAACCGCCCCTGCGGGACAGCCCCCTCAGTCAGCTGCGCTGACAGCTCCCCCAGAGGGGGAGCAGCAGTCCCTACCTCCCCTTGAAGTTCCCCGGCCGGCGTTCCTGCACCGCGCGAACGCCTTCGGCGAAGTCCTCGGTGGCGCGCAGGATCGACTGCTCGCCGTGCTCGTGGTTGGTCTGTTCGCGAACCGCCTTGGCGAGGTCGCCCCGCAGGGTCTTGCGGGTGGCGACGACGGCGAGCGGGGCGTTCTCGGCGATTTCCAGCGCGAGCGCCTTGGCGGCCGGCAGCAGCTGGTCGAGCGGCACGACCTCGTCCACCAGGCCCCAGGCCAGGCCGTCCTCGGCCTTCACCCGACGCCCGGTCAGGAACATCAGATTGGCCCGCTGCTGGCCGATCAGGCGCGGCAGGGTGTGGGTCAGGCCGAAGCCCGGATGGAAGCCCAGCTTGACGAAATTGGCCGAGAAGCGGGCTTCCGGCGCCGCGACGCGGAAGTCGGCGACCAGCGCCAGGCCCAGGCCCGCGCCCACGGCGGCGCCCTGAACGGCGGCGACGATCGGGGTCTCAATCGAAAACAGCCGCACGGCCTGGTCATAGAGCGGCGCGATTCCGCCCATGCCCGAGCCGCCGATGCCGTCGGGGGCGACGAGGTCGGCGCCGGCGCAGAAGGGCTTGCCGTCCGAGGCCAGGACCACGGCGCGGGTGACGCCGTCCTTGTCCAGGGCCTCGAGCGTGTCGGCCAGGTCGCGCATCAGGTCGACCGAGACGTGGTTGTTCGGCGGCCGGCTGAAGGTCACCGTGGCGACATGGCCCTCGTGCGCGACCTTGATATCCTTCGTCATCGTTTCGTTCCCATCAGGTTGCGGGCCACCACCATCCGGTGGACTTCGGACGGCCCGTCATAGATGCGCATGTTGCGCACGCTGGACGCCATCAGCTGCAGGGGCATTTCCTTGGTCATGCCCATGGCGCCGAAGCACTGCATCGCCTGGTCGATCACCTCCCAGGCCATCTCGGTCGCGAAGACCTTGATCATCGAGATCTCCTGACGGACATCGCGACCCTGGTCCAGCTTCCAGGCGCAGTCATAGGCCATCAGGCGGGCGGCGTGGATCTTCATCGCCGCGTCCGCCGCCCACCACTGCACCGCCTGGCGATGCGACAGGGGCTCGCCGAAGGTCACCCGCTGCGGGGCGTATTCGCACATCATGTCCAGCGCCCGCTGGGCCAGGCCGATGCACCAGGCCGCCATCTCCATGCGTCGGGTCGACAGCCGTACCTGCATGGGCGCGAAGCCCTGGCCCTCGACGCCAAGCAGCTTCCAGCCCGGCACCCGGCAGTCGTCGAGCGCCACCTCATAGGTGAAGGCCCCGCCGATCATCGGGATGCGCCGCAGGACGTTGAAGCCCGGCGTGCCCTTGTCGACCAGGAAAGCGCTCATGCCGCCGCGGGCGCCCTTCTCCTTGTCGGTCACCGCCATGACGATGGTGAAGTCGGCCTCCGCCGCGCGGCTGGTCCAAATCTTCCGGCCGGTTATGACCCAGTCGTCGCCGTCGCGGACCGCCCGGGTGATCATGCCCGCCGGGTCGGCGCCGGCGCCCGGCTCGGAAATGCCGATCGCGCTGACCGTCTTGCCTGCGGCGTAGGGAGCCAGATAGGCCTCGCGCTGGGGCTCGTTCACCGTGGCCATCAGCATCCGCAGGTTCGGACTGTCCGGCGGCAGGGTGTAGGGGGTGATGGTCGAGCCCATGGCCTCATTGACCCCGATCAGGGCCACCTGCGGCAGGTCGAAGCCGCCCATCTCCTCGGGCGCGTCCAGGCCCCAGAGGCCGAGCTTCTGGGAGACTTCGTCGACGCGGGCCTTCTCCTCCTTGGTAATGTGGATGCCCTTGCCGTCGGCCTCGCGGGCCAGGACCTTGGCCTCCAGCGGCATGAGTTCGTCCTTCACGAACCGCTGGGTCAGCTCCTTGAGCATCCGATGCTCGTCGGACAATGCGAAATCCATCCGTCCCTCCCGGTCTTTTCCCGATCTCTTGCCGCGACTTTGGACGCCTGCCGCCGGGGTGGTCAAAGTCGATTCGCATTTCCATGGATGTGGAAAGCGCGCCTCACCCAGGGGAAGGAATTGCCAAGCCCCGCCGCTCTGCTACGCCATCGCCAGATCAAGACGTCGACGGGAGGGCGCATGTCGGAAGCCAATCACCTGGCCCAGGAGGCCACCGGCCCGCTCAAGGGGATCCGCATCCTCGACCTGACCAGCGTGGTGTTCGGCGCCTATGCGACCCAGATGCTGGGCGACCAGGGCGCGGAGGTCATCAAGCTGGAGGATCCCGGCTCGGGGCGCGGCGACGGCGGCGACATCATGCGCTGGGCCGGCCATGTGCCCCAGGACTGTCCCCGCGACCTCGGCCCCATCTTCCTGACCATCAACCGCAACAAGCGCTCCGTGGTCATGGACATGAAGGACCCGGCCTCGCGCCCGCTGCTGGAGGCCCTGATCAAGAGCTGCGAGGTGTTCGCCACCTCCATCCGCTATGACGGCCTGAAGCGCCTGGGCCTGGCTTATGAGGACGTGAAGGCCCTGCGGCCCGACGTGGTCTATGTCCACGCCGCCGGCTACGGCTCGGACGGCCCCTATGCGGGGGAGCCGGCCTATGACGACCTGATCCAGTCGGCCTCGGGCCTGGCCGATCTGCTGCCGCGCACCGACGGCAACCCCACCCCGCGCATCCTGCCGACCCTGGTAGCCGACAAGGTCTCGGGGCTCTTCATGTGCCAGGCGATCACGGCGGGGCTGCTGCACAGGGAGCGCACCGGCGAGGGCCAGTTCATCGAGGTGCCGATGCTGGAATGCGTGACCAGCTTCAATCTGGTCGAGCACCTCTATGACCACACCTTCGAGCCGCCGACCGGCCAGTGGGCCTATCAGCGGGTCGCCAATCCCAACCGCAAGCCCTACCAGACCAAGGACGGCTACATCGGCCTCCTGCCCTATACCGACAAGCAGTGGGACCAGTTCTTCGCCGCCGCCGGCATGGGCGAGACCTTCGGCAAGGACCCGCGGTTCTCCGATTACGCCACCCGCGCCAAGCATATCGGCGAGCTCTACGCCCTGGTAGGCGAGACGACGAAGTCCAAGACCACCCAGGAATGGCTGGACCTCCTGAAGCCGCTGTCGATCCCGGTGGTGAAGACCGCCCGGCTGGACGACCTGCCGGAGGATCCGCACCTGAAGGCGGTCGGCTTCTTCGAGCGGCATGACCATCCGCACGCCGGCGCCTATAATCTGATGAAGCCGCCGGTGAAGTTCACAGGCTCGCCGTCCAATATCCGCCGCCATGCGCCGCGGCTCGGCGAGAACACCGCCGAGGTCCGGGCCGAGATGGGGTTCGCCCCGGAGGACTGATGCGCGTCTGCATTGTCGGCAATTCGGGCGCGGGCAAATCCACACTGGCCAGGCGGCTGGCCGCGGCGATCGACGCCCCACATGTGGAGCTGGACGCGATCAACTGGCAGGCGGGCTGGGTCGATCTCAACACCCATGATCCCGAGGAATTCCTGAGGCGCACCTATGCGGCGCTCTCGGGGCCGAGCTGGGTGACGGACGGCAACTATTCGAGGGTCGCCGAGGCGACCGCGCGCGGGCGACCGACCTGGTCTGGCTGGACTATCCCAAGGCCCTGATCATGAGCCGCGTGATCCGCCGCTCCTTCAGCCGCGCCCTCGGCGGCGAGGAGTTGTGGCCCGGGACCGGCAACACCGAGACCTTCGCCCGGTGGCTGGACAAGGAGCATCCGATCCGCTGGAGCTGGGACACCTATGCCCGCACCAAGGCGCGCTACGAGCTGGCGTCGACAGACGGGACCTGGGCGCACCTGCGCATCCACCGCCTGCGCCATCCGCGCGAGGCGGACGGACTGGTGCGCAAGCTGGCGGCGGAGGGGAAAGGCGCTCATTGAGCCCTCGCCCCGTTTGCGGGGAGAGGGTTGGGTGAGGGGTTCCACCGTCGCCGCGCCATCGCGAGTCCAAAAGGAAGAGCCCTCACCCTAACCCTCTCCCGCAAAGCGGGAGAGGGAACAGGCGGGTCTAGACCGGCGAGAACACCGGCACGGGCGGGCCGCCTTCGGTGGGCTGGAACTTCAGCTTCACCTTCTGGCCGATCTCCAGCTTCGACAGGTCGCAGTCGACGAAGTTGGTCATCATGGCCGGGCCCTCGTTCAGGGTCACATAGCCGATGGCGTAGGGGCCGGTCGGCGAGCGGTGCATGACCGAATAGGTATAGATCACGCCCTCGCCGGGGCTCTCTTCCCAGACGGTGTCGTCGGAGAAGCAGAAGGGGCAGAGCGCGCGGGGATACCAGTGGGCCTCGCCGCAGGCGTTGCAGCGCTTGATCAGGAACTTGCCTTCAGAGGCGGCGTCCCAGAACGGCTTGGACTCGATGGTCACGGCCGGGGCGGGGATCTTGCGGCCTTCGGCGGCCGGCGGGGTTTGGGTCTCGCTCATCAGACTATTCCCGTTCCAGGATGACGGTGCCGGCGCCGTGACGGACGCCGAGGGAGCCGCCCGTGCCATGGGCGATGGCCAGGTCGCAGTTCGGAACCTGGACCTTGGGATGGGCTTCGCCGCGCAGCTGGCGCACGGCCTCGATCACCTTGGTGATGCCGCCCCGGTTGGTGGGGTGGTTGTTGCACAGCCCGCCGCCGTCGGTGTTGAAGGGCAGCTTGCCGACGCCGGAGATCAGGTTGCCGTCGGCGACGAACTTGCCGCCCTGGCCCTTCTCGCAGAAGCCCAGGTCCTCCAGCTGCATCAGAACCGTGATGGTGAAGCTGTCATAGATCGAGGCGTACTTGATGTCGGCGGGGGTCACGCCGGCCTCGGCGAAGGCCGGCGGGCCGGACCAGACCGCAGCCGAGTGGGTCAGGTCGAGGCTGCGGCCGCCCTGAGGGCCCTTGGGGCTCTCGCCGGCGCCGATCACCTTGACCTTCGGACGGTTCAGGCTTTTCGCGATCTCGGGGCTGGTGACGATCAGGGCGCCGCCGCCGTCGGTGACGACGCAGCAGTCCAGGAGGTGCAGCGGGTCGGCGATCAGGCGCGAATTGACCACCTGCTCGACGGTCACCACGTCCTTCAGGAAGGCGTTCTCGTTCCACTGGGCGTGATGGCTGGCGGCGACCTTGATCCAGGCCAGCTGCTCGGAGGTGGTGCCGTACTCGTACATGTGGCGCATGGCGCACATGCCGTAGGTGTTGTGGGTCGAGCCGCCGTAGATGTTCTCGAAGCCGGCTTCCGGCGGGCCGTCGGACAGCTGGCCGGGCTTGGCGCCGCCGCCGAAGCCGAACTTGTTCTGGCGGGGCCGGCCGGCGAGGGTGATCAGGGCCACCTTGCACTTGCCCTCGGCGATCGCCTGGGCCGCGTGGCCGACATGGACGATGTAGGAGGAGCCGCCGGTCTCGGTGGAGTCGGTGTGGCGGACGTTCCGCAGGCCCATGTAGTCGACCATGGAGAGCGCGCCGAAGCCCGGCGCGTCGCCGGCGCAGAAATAGCCGTCGATGTCGTCCTTGGTCAGCCCCGCGTCCTCGAGCGCGCCCTTGGCGCATTCGGCGTGGAGCTGCGGCGTGGACTTGTTGGGCGCGTCGCGGAGCGGATGCTCGTAGGCGCCCATGATATAGGCCTTGCCCTTGATGCTCATGAATCCCCTTCCCAGAATGATCGTCTAAAGAATGGGGCAGGGCTTATCGCAGCGCAGCAGGAAGCGGAAGCTGTGACGCAGCGGAGGCGGGCCTACTTCCCCGCCATGAACTTCGCGCGGGCCTCGAACTCCAGGCCGGGGAAGTCACTGAACAGGCCGTCGATGCCGGCGGCGAACAGGGCGGCGTAGAGGGCGTCGACATCCCCATGCGCCGCGGGGTCGGCGCCGCGCTTCAGCGCCGGGGGCAGAAACTGGTTCTCCGCCCGCACCGTCCAGGGGTGCACCGCCAGGCCTGCGGCATGGGCGTCGGCGACGAAGGGGGTGGCGGGGCCCAGCCCGCCCTCGACCACCGGCACCACCATGCGCCATTCCGGCCCGACCCCGTCGGCATAGGCGGCGATGGCCTTCATGCCCGCGGCGCTGGTCATGTCGCGATAGGTCGCCTTGGCGTCGTCGGCCGGTCCGCCGTCCAGCGAGACCAGCTGGATGCGCGGCGCCTTGGAGAGCGTCGCGAAGGTCTTGAGCGGCCCGACCTCGAAGCACTGGACGAAGACTGGGGCGTCGCGACGGTCCAGGCCCTTGGCCTTCAGGGAGGCGGCGAGCCGGGCCTCGAAGGGCATGCCGAGGCTGGCGAAATAGCTCGGGTGCTTCATTTCCGGATAGACGCCGATGGTGCGGCCCAGCCGCTGGCTCTCCGACTTCGCGATCTCCCAGACCTCGTCGAAGGTCGGGATCTCGTCGGTCCCGTCGAAGGCGGCGCTGACGGGGCGCAGCTGGCCCAGGCGCTCGCGGGCGCGCAGGGTCTTCAGCTCCGCCAGGGTGAAGTCCTCGGTGAACCAGCCCTCGATGCTCTCGCCGTCGATCACCTTGCGGGCCTTGCGGGCGGCGAATTCGGGGTGGCTGGCGACATTGGTCGTGCCGCCGATCTCGTTCTCGTGGCGGACCACCATATGGCCGTCCTTGGTCAGGACCAGGTCAGGCTCGATGAAGTCGGCGCCCTGGGCGATCGCCAGCAGATAGCCGGTGCGGGTGTGCTCCGGACGCAGGCCGCTCGCGCCGCGGTGGGCGATGACGATGGGGCGCTTGGCAGGCTTGCCGGCGGCATGGGCGAGGGCGGGCATGGCGAGGCTCGCGGCGGAGGCGGCGGCGAAGGCGCGACGGGTCAGGATCATGACCCCGATCTAGCCGCCGCGTGTGACGGTCTCGTCAAGCCCGCAGGCTAGTTGGCCAGCTTCAGCTTCTCGAGGATCAGCGGATGCAGTTCAAGGTTCGAGGCCAGGATGCTGCCCGTGCCCAGCACGTCCTCGTCGCCGTCGGCGTTCGTGATCTTGCCGCCGGCTTCCGAGACCAGAAGCAGGCCGGCCGCCAGGTCCCAGGGCTTGAGGTCGCGTTCCCAGAAGCCGTCGAAACGGCCCGCGGCCACGAAGGCCAGGTCGAGGGCGGCGGAGCCGAAGCGGCGCACGCCGGCGACCCGCTGGCTCATCTGGTGCAGCTCCTTCAGGAACTTGGCGTGCTGGCCGTGACCCAGGAAGGGGATGCCGGTCGCCAGCACCGCCTCGTCGAGGTGCTTGCGGGCGGCGACGCGCAGGCGCTTGTCATTGACGAAGCAGCCCTTGCCCTTCTCGGCCCAGTAGAGCTCGTTGGTGATCGGGTTGTAGGTGACCGCGGCCACGATCACGCCCTCGCGCTGCAGGGCGATATTGATCGCGAAGTGCGGAATGGCGTGCAGGAAGTTGGTGGTGCCGTCGAGCGGGTCGACGATCCAGGTATGGGTCTTGTCGGTGCCCTCGATCAGGCCGCGTTCCTCGCCGAGGAAGCTGTAGCCGGGCCGCGCCTTGGCGAGCGCCTCGAACAGGGTCTGCTCGGCCTTGAGGTCGGCGGCCGAGACATAGTCGGCGGCCCCCTTCTTGGAGACCTGCAGTTCGGCCAGTTCGCCGAAGTCGCGATTGAGGCCCCGGGCCGCCTTGCGGGCGGCGTCGGACATGACTTTGAGAAGGGCTGATTGGGTCGACATGAGGGCGCGGAACCTAGTGGCGCCAAGGCCTTAAGGCAAGGCGAGGCTTTGAGGGGCGGTCCTACAGCCAAAGTGTTGTCATCCCGCAAAGGCCGCGCAGGGGCGCTATCCCCGCTGGCGAAGCCCCTCGGCGATGGCGGCGTTGAGCGCCTTGACCCCTGCGGCCGGGCCGTCCGGATGGCTCCAGACCCCGGCCGAGACGGCGATGAAGTCGGCGCCGGCGGCGGCCAGGCCGGCGGCGTTCTCCGCCGTGATCCCGCCGATGGCGACGCAGGGCGTCTCCATGGTCTCCTGCCAGATGGTCAGGATCTCGGGCTCGGCCCGGGTGGCGGCGTCCTTGGTGGTGGTCGGGAAGAAGGCGCCGAAGGCGACATAGTCGGCCCCGCCCTCGCTGGCCTCCATGGCGAGATGCCGGCTGTCGTGGCAGGTGACCCCGACCATGCGCTCAGGCCCCACCAGCTTGCGGGCCTGGGCGAGCGTGCCGTCGCTCTGGCCGATATGGACGCCGTCGCAGTCGTAGCGGGCGGCGAGGTCTGGCCGGTCATTGAGGATCACCGCCACGCCGCGGGCCTTGGCGATCGGCGAGATGACGTCGACGGCGGCGGCGAGGATCTCGTCCGGAACATCCTTCAGGCGGATCTGAAGGGCGGCGACATCGCCGGCGTCGAGGGTCTGGGCGAGCAGGTGGCCGAAGCCGGCCAGATCGTCGATCCGGGGCGGGGTGATGAGATAGAGGCGGCAGGCGGGGTCCGACATGGGCGCTTCCATAGCCCGCCGATCAGGTCGCCGGAAGCAGGGCCTTCATCATCCAGGCCAAGGTCGCGGCGGCCAGGCTCCCGCCGATGGCCAGGGCGGCGAACCAGGCCAGGCGCTTCCAGAGCGGCCGGGGTGGGGTTCCCGGCTCGGGCGGCGGCTCAATGATAGCCCGCATCGCCGGTCACCTTGCCGCGGAACAGCCAGTAGACGAACACGGTGTAGCCCAGGATCACCGGCAGCAGCACCGCGACCCCGACCAGCATCAGGGCCAGCGCATTGTCCGGATTGGCCGCCTCGCGGAAGGTCATGGCGTAGGGGGCGATATAGGGAAAGAACCCGACCGCCAGGCCGAGATAGCCCGACAGGAACACGATCAGGCCGCCGGCGAAGGGCGCGACATGGCTGCGCCGGGCGAGCCCCAGGCCGATGGTCGCCAGACCCGCGGCGCCGAGCAGCGGTATGGGGGCCAGGCGAGCGAGGTTCGCGCCCACGAAGCCGTGGCCGTCGAACCCCCAGCGGGCGGCGACCTGTGGGTGCAGGAACAGGGTGGCGACGCTGACCCCGGCCAGCAGCATGGCCACGGCGCCGGCGGCGGTTCCGGCCCAGCGGCGGGCCAGATCGTGCAGTTCGCCCTCGGTGCGCCAGATCAGCCACCCGGCGCCCAGCAGGGCGTAGCCGGCGACGAGGCCCACGGCCACCATCACCGAATAAGGGGTCAGCCAGTCGAAGGGCCCTCCGGCGAAGGCGCCGTCCGTGAGCGTCAGGCCCTGGATGAAGCCGCCGAGCACCAGGCCCTGGGAGAGGGCCGCGCAGAGCGAGCCGCCGGCGAAGGCCGCCGTCCAGAACGCCTTGCCCCGCGCCCGGCCGCGGGCCCGGAACTCGAAGGCCACGCCGCGCAGGACCAGGGCGAGCAGCATGGCCATGATCGGCAGGTAGAGGGCCGGCAGGATGACCGCATAGGCCCGGGGAAAGGCGGCGAACAACCCGCCGCCGCCCAGCACCAGCCAGGTCTCGTTGCCGTCCCAGACCGGGGCGACGGACTGGACCATGGCGTCGCGGGCCCTGGGATCGGGCGCGAAGGGAAACAGGATGCCGACGCCCAGATCGAAGCCGTCCAGCACCACATAGAGCAGCACGGCGACGGCGATGATCCCCGCCCAGATCAGCGGCAGGTCGAGGCTCATGGCGCGCCCCCCGGATCCTGCTGGGCGGCGGCCAGGGCCGAGCCTGGCGCCCGTGGCAGGGGCGGGGGCGGGGCCTCGGCGCCCTCGACCGGGCCCTCGCCGATCAGGCGCAGGATATAGAGCGCGCCCACGCTGAAGATGACCGCATAGACGATGAGGAAGCCGATTAGCGAGGCGGAGACCTGGCCGGCGCCGACCGGCGACACGGCGTCGGCGGTGCGCAGCACGCCATAGATCACATAGGGCTGGCGGCCGACCTCGGCGACGATCCAGCCGGCGATCACCGCGACGAATCCGGTCGGCCCCATGGCGACCATGGCCCTCAGGAAGGGGCGGGACCGCTCCACCCCCTCGCGCAGGGAGAGCCACGCGCCCCAGGCGCCCAGGCCGATCATGGCGACGCCCATGCCGACCATCAGCCGGAAGGCGTAGAAGACGATGGCGACCGGCGGGCGGTCCTTGGCGGCGAAGGCCTTCAGGCCGGTGACCTCGGCCCGGGCGTCGCCGGCGGTGATCCAGCTGCCCAGGCCGGGGATGGAAAGCTCCCAGCGATTGGTCTCGGCGGCCATGTCCGGCCAGGCGAGGATGTGGAAGGGCTGGGCCGTGCGGGTCTCCCAGAACGCCTCGACGGCGGCCAGCTTGGCGGGCTGCATACGGCGCACCTCCTTGCCCGACACGTCCCCGGCGATCAGCTGCAGGGGGGCGACAATGGCCAGCATGCCGACCGCCATGCGCAGGGCCGTGGTCGAGGCGTCATCGTCCGGCTCCTTGAGCAGGCGCCAGGCCGAGGCGGCGCCGACCACCAGGGCGGTGGTCAGATAGGCGGCAAGCGTCATGTGGGCGAGGCGCGTGGGAAAGCTGGGCGAGACGATCACCGCCCACCAGTCCGTGGCGATCAGGCCGCCGCCGGCGGTGCGGGCGAAGCCGGCCGGGACCTGCATCCAGCTGTTGGCCGAGATGATCCAGAAGGCCGAGATCAGGGTCCCGATCGCCACCAGCAGGGTGGCCGTGAAGTGAAGGCCGGGGCCCACCTTGCGCCAGCCGAACAGCATGATCCCCAGGAAGCTGGCCTCCAGGAAGAAGGCGGTCAGCACCTCGAAGGCGAGCAGGGGGCCAATCACAGGTGACGCTGTCGCAGAAAACACGCTCCAGTTGTTTCCGAGTTCGTAGCTCATCACCACCCCGGTGACCACGCCCATGCCGAAGGAGATCGCGAAGATCTTCAGCCAGAACAGGTAGAGCGTCTTGAAGACCGGGTTGCGGCTGGCCAGCCATAGGCCCTCGAGCACCGCCAGGTAGCTGGCCAAGCCGATGGTGAAACTCGGAAAAATGATGTGGAAGGCGATGGTGAAGGCGAATTGCAGCCGGGAGAGGAGCAGCGCGTAAACGTCCATGTCAGACACGGCCCCTAACTCATCCGGCCACGGGCCGGGCGTCTTACGCGCCGGGCACTGTCCACCCGCAGAACGTGTTCGGCCAAGACCGTAGGTCGCGACAAACCGTCGCGCCCGCGGATGGCTCTAGTTGCAAATGAGTTGCAACGTCGTTCGCATCTGCTAGAGAGGACAGGTTCCTGAACCCTGGTCGTCCATGTTCATCTGCAACTGCAACGGCATCCGCGAGCGCGAGGTCCGCGCCGCCATCGAGGCTGGCGCCGAGCGCCCCGTCGAGATCTTCCGCGCCTGCGGGGCCCGTCCGCAATGCGCCCGCTGCGTCTGCGAGATGAAGCAGATGATCGACGATCAGGCCGAGCGCCTGCGCTACGCGGCCGAATAGCTCCGCCCAAGATTGCTTTGACACGGGCCGCCCCGGACGGGAGGCTGACCCCCACGATTCCAGGAGGCCAAGATGCAAGGCGACAAGGCGATCATCCGGCTGCTCAACGCCATCCTGACCAATGAGCTGACCGCAGTGAACCAGTACTTCCTGCACGCGCGGATGTACCAGAACTGGGGCTTCAACAGGCTCGGCGCGATCACCTACGAGGAATCGATCGGCGAGATGAAGCACGCCGACAAGCTCATCAAGCGCATCCTGTTCCTCGACGGCCTGCCCAATCTGCAGGACCTGCATAAGCTGAAGATCGGCGAGACCGTGGCCGAGTGCCTGGCCGCCGACCTGGCTGTCGAGGTCGCCGGCCGCGTCGACCAGATCGAGGCCATCCGGCTCTGCGAGGCCTCGGCCGATTATGTGAGCCGCCAGATCGTCCGCGAGATCCTCACCGACACCGAGGAGCACATCGACTTCCTGGAGACCCAGATCTCCCTGATGGGCTCGCTGGGCGAGGCCAATTATCTGCAGAGCGCCATGGGCGAGCTGCCGGCGGGCGGCTAGAGCCTCAGCGCGTCGCGATGGCGGTGTCGCCGCAGGCGCGGCCGTCCTGGGCCTCGCGCTCCAGCACCGGGCGGACGATACCGGTCCACAGGGCGTAGCCGTCCGGGTTCATGTGCAGGCCGTCGGCGATATAGATGTCCTTCGGCGCGCCCTGATCCAGCATGGCGGGGATCACATCGACATAGCGCAGGTCGGCGCGGGTCTCGGCCAGCGCCTTGATGCGGGCGTTGACCTCGGCCTGCAGCGGCATCTGGGCGAGCCGGAGCTTCGAGGGCTTGAGTGAGATGAAATAGACCGGAGCGTCGCCGAGTTCGGCGGTCTTCATGGTCATGAACCGCTCGAAATTGGCGACCACGGTCTCGACCGTCTCGCCCGCCGAAAGGTCGTTCTCGCCGGCGTAGAAGAAGATCGCGCGGGGCTTGTAGGGCGCGACCACCTTGTCGAAATAGAGGTCCACATCCTCGATCTTGGATCCGCCGAAGCCCCGGTTGATCACCGGATAGGGGGCCATGTCCTGATCCAGGCTGCGCCAGAACCGGATGGTCGAGGAGCCCACGAACAGGAAGGAACAGGCCTGGGGCGGGGCGGCGGCGTCGAGTTCGGCGAAGTGGGCGATCTCGGCGGCGAACGGCAGGGGCGGCGGCGCCTGGGGGGCCGGCGTCTGGACCCCCTCGGCGGCAGGCGGCGAGAGGACGGCGGGGGGCGACGCCGAGACAGGCAGGGCTGAGGCCGCGGCGGGCGCCTGCGCGGCGGCGGCGCTGAACAGACACAGAGCGGCGATGGGGCCGGCGACCAGACCGCCGGTGAAAGCGCGTACGATCATCTCGATCCGTCAGACTGATGAAGCCGTTATTCTAACCATGCCGTCGCCGATGGCGAGGGCCGTCGCGCCGAGGACGGCGAAGCTTTGCTCACAGCCATCCGTTGGGTAGACCGCGTGGCGTTGGGTGGGCAAGCTGGACGCAGGATGGATGGGGGGAACGCCATGAACGCGGCGGATCGCGCGCTGCTCGACCGGATGCTGTTTTTCAGCGACGCGGTGTTCGCCATCGTGCTCACCCTGCTGGTCCTGGAATTGCGACCGCCTGAGCGCGGGGCGCCGCTGATGGCGGGGCTGGCGGCGATGTCGGGCCATTTCGTCGCCTTCTTCATGAGCTTCGCCCTGGTCGGCGTCTTCTGGGCCGCGCACATGAACACCCTGCGGATCCTGAAGCATTTCGACTGGTCGACAGCCTGGGCGAACCTGGTCTTCCTGGCGCCTGTCAGCCTGATGCCGTTCGCGTCCAGCCTGGTGGGGGAGCGGGGATTCGGCCGCAACGAGTGGAGCGCCTACTGTCTGGTGATGATCCTCACCAGCGCCTGTATGATGGCCCTGGTGACGGTCATCCTGCGGGGCGGCGGCCGTCTCTGCGGCGGAATCTCCGGGCGCGAGCACGCCTACCGTCTGGTGCGGGCCGCCGCGCCGGGCCTCGCCTTCGGCGTGGGGCTGACGGCCACATCCCTGGGGCAACTGGACCTGGGCCAACTCTGCTGGCTGTTGATCCCCGTTATCTTCCTGGCCGCCCGACCGCTTCGCAAACCCACGGCGGCGGACGCCGAGACCTAGGTGATCGCGGCGAGCTTGGCGCCCAGGGCCGCGACCAGATCGTCGGGGGAGAGCTCCGCCTGAAGCCCGCGCTGGCCGGCGTTGACGAACACCTTGTCGTGCAGCAGGGCGGCCTCATCGACCACGGTGGGGGCGCGGCGCTTTTGTCCGAAGGGGCTGACCCCGCCGACCTTGAAGCCGGTGATCCGCTCGGCGTCGGCAGGGCGCATCATCTGGGCGCTCTTGCCGCCGAACACCGCCGCCAGCCGCTTCATCGCGACCTCCTGGTCCGAGGCCAGGACCGCGCAGACCGGCTTGCCGTCGACCTCGGCCATCAGGGTCTTCAGCACCCGCTCGGGCGCCACGCCCAGGCTCTCGGCGGCCTGCAGCGACCCGGGGGGCGTCGGGGTCATAGTCATAGGTGTGAAGCGCATAGGCGACGCCCGCCTTGTCGAGCGCCAGGGTCGCGGGAGTGGTCTTGGCCATGGCGGCTTCCTAGCAAAAAATGCGCGGCGACGCTCGACGGGCGCGAGCCGGAATGCGAGACGGAGGCCATGAGCTTTCCCCCCGCCCTGGCGGCCGCGGCCGCGCTGATTGCGCCCCTGACCGGCGCCTGGCCCGACAGCTTCGGGGCCCGGCTGGAGGCCCTGGCCCAGGTCCAGGCCTTCAACGCCGAGCTCTTGAGCCACGACAGCGCCACCCAGACCCTGCAGCACTGGTGCGAGGCGCATGGCGCGGCGCCCGGCCTGAAGATCGTGGCGCGGCGGATCGACCTCGACAAGCTGGCGGGGCCCGCCGAGCGAGCGGACCTGGGGGTGGGGCCCGAGGAGCCGCTGCGTTACCGCCGGGTCGAACTGGCCTGCGGCGACCGTGTGCTGTCGCGGGCCGACAACTGGTATCGGCCGGGCCGGCTGACCCCTGAGATGAATGCGGCCCTGGAGACGACCCAGACCCCGTTCGGGGTGGTGGTGCGGGCGCTCGGCTATCACCGCCGGACCCTGTCGTCCGAACTCCTGTTCCAGCCCTTGCCGCGGGATTGGGAGACCCTGCCGCGGGCGCCCGAGCCGGTCGGGGCGACCCTGGTCATCCCGCCGGAAATCCTGCGTCACCGGGCGGTGCTCTCGACCCCGGACGGGGTGGCCTTCAGCCTGGTGCAGGAGACCTACACCGACCAGGTGCTGTTCAGGCCCGCCTACCTGCCCTGACCGCCCGCACCGGGACGGGCGCCAGATGGGGCCGGCTTCGCAGGGCCTTCAGGATCAAGGACAGGGCGCCGCCCAGGCCGATGGCCAGAGCGATCGACGCCGAGGGCCCGCCCCCGAGGAGGGTCGGAAAACCGGTTCCATGGGTCAGGGCCAGCTCGCCCAGGGCGGGGGCTCCAAATTGACCATATGCGGGCATGCGCGGCCCCTCTGCGAACGAACAAGGCGAACGCCGCCTCGACGTCATTAGCCGCTGCGACCCATGGGCCTGCCTTGACCTGAATCAAGGCTGCTCCCCCACGTCAGGCGCAAGAGCCGGCTGTCTCTAGAAAAAGACGTTGGGGCTCATGCAACAATCCTTGGTCAAAGAAGGCGGAGCGCCGCTCGACGCGGTCATTCTCCTCGCCTTCACATGCTTGGGCGCGCTCGGCGCCCTCCTCGCCACGGCCTTCTCGGCCGACCCCCTGTTCAGGTTCCACGGCTACGTGTTCCTGATCGCCTTTATCGTCGCCGCCGGCGTCCTGACCGTGGGCATCAGCTCCGGGCGGTTCCGCGGCGATCCCAAGTCCTACGAGGACGGGGTCATCCGCGCGGGCGTCATCGCCACCATGTTCTGGGGCGTTGTCGGCATGCTGGTGGGCGTCGTCATCGCCGCCCAGCTCTCGTTTCCGAGGATCTTCTATTTCCCGGAGTTCGGCTGGCTGAACTTCGGGCGGCTGCGGCCCTTGCATACGTCGGGCGTGATCTTCGCCTTCGGCGGCAACGCGCTGATCGCCACCTCCTTCTATGTCGTCCAGCGCACCTGCCGGGCCCGTCTCGCCGGGGGGCTGGCGGGCTGGTTCGTGTTCTGGGGCTACCAGCTGTTCATCGTGCTGGCCGCCACCGGCTATCTGCTCGGCGTCACCCAGGGCCAGGAATATGCTGAGCCCGAATGGTACATCGACCTGTGGCTGACGGTCGTCTGGGTGGCCTATCTGCTGGTCTTCCTGGGCACGATCTGGAAGCGCAAGGAACCCCACATCTATGTGGCCAACTGGTTCTACCTGGCCTTCATCGTCACCATCGCGATGCTGCACATCGTCAACAACCTGGCCCTGCCGGTCGGGCTGTTGAACCACCGCAGCTATTCGCTGTTCGCCGGGGTCCAGAACGCCCTGACCCAGTGGTGGTACGGGCACAATGCGGTGGGCTTCTTCCTGACCGCCGGCTTCCTGGCGATCATGTACTACTTCGTGCCCAAGCGCGCGGAGCGGCCGGTCTATTCGTACCGCCTGTCCATCGTCCACTTCTGGGCCCTGATCTTCATCTACATCTGGGCCGGCCCCCACCACCTGCACTACACGGCCCTGCCGATGTGGACCCAGACGCTCGGGGCCACCTTCTCGATCATGCTGTGGATGCCCAGCTGGGGCGGGATGATCAACGGCCTCATGACGCTCTCGGGCGCCTGGGACAAGCTGCGGACCGACCCGGTCATGCGGATGCTGGTGGTCTCCATCGCCTTCTACGGCATGTCGACCTTCGAAGGTCCGATGATGTCGATCCGCGAGGTCAATGCGCTCAGCCACTACACCGACTGGACCATCGGCCACGTGCACTCCGGCGCCCTGGGCTGGGTCGGCTTCGTGACCTTCGGGGCGATGTACTGCCTGGTGCCCTGGCTGTGGAAGAAGGACCGCCTCTATTCCGACCGCCTGGTCGAGTGGCACTTCTGGATCGCGACCACCGGCATCCTGCTCTACATCACCGCGATGTGGGTCTCCGGGATCATGGAAGGCCTGATGTGGCGCGAATACACGCCGCAGGGCTTCCTCGCCAACAGCTTCGTCGAGACCGTCTCGGCCAAGCATGTCGAGAACATCGTCCGCACCATCGGCGGCCTAATGTACCTCACCGGCGCCCTGATCATGTCCTACAACCTCTGGCGCACGATCCGCATGCCGAGCACCTCGAAAGAGGACTCCGCCGCGGCCCTCCCCGCCATGGCCGTCGCGAGCTGAGGGAACTCCATCATGTGGAAGCATCACGCCAAACTTGAGCGGCACTCCCTGCTGCTCATCATCGGGATCCTGATCGTGGTCGCCATTGGCGGCCTGGTCGAGATCACCCCGCTCTTCTATCTGGAGAGCACGATCGAGAAGGTCGACGGCATGCGGCCCTATACGCCGCTGGAGCTGGCCGGCCGGGACATCTACATCCGCGAGGGCTGCTATCTCTGCCACTCGCAGATGATCCGTCCCCTGCGCGACGAGGTCGAACGCTACGGCCACTACAGCCTCGCCGCGGAGAGCATGTACGACCACCCCTTCCAGTGGGGGTCGAAGCGGACCGGGCCTGACCTGGCCCGGGTCGGGGGCAAGTACTCCGACGCCTGGCACAAGGATCACCTGATCAACCCGCGCTCCGTCGTGCCGGAATCGGTCATGCCGCCCTACGCCTTCCTGGCGAAGAAGGACCTCGACTACAGCGACATCCAGGCCAAGGTCGCCACCATGACCAAGGTCGGGGTGCCCTACACCCAGTCCGAGATCAACAACGCCAAGGCCGACCTGGAAGCCCAGGCCGATCCCTTCGACGCCGGCGGCACCGCTCTGAAGAAGCGCTATGGCGACAAGGTCGCCCAACGCGACTTCGACGGCAATCCGGACAAGATCAGCGAGATGGACGCCCTGATCGCCTATCTCCAGATGCTCGGCACCCTGGTCGACTTCAAGACCTACAAGGCCGACGCCCCGGAGAACCTGAGATGAGCGCGCTCACCTACGAAACCGTAGCGCGCGCCGCCCAGCAGGGGGGGACCGTCTACTTCGCGATCCTCTTCCTGGGCGGCCTCGTCTACGCCCTTTGGCCCCGTAATCGCGAGGCGTTCAACCGCCTCGCCCACGTCCCGCTCGAACAGGAGGACGATGATGTCCCCGCGTGAAACCGACGACGTCTCCGGCGTCGAAACCACCGGCCACGAATGGGATGGCATCCGTGAGCTGGACAATCCTCTGCCCCGCTGGTGGCTGTGGACCTTCTATGCCTGCATCGTGGTGGCCATCGTCTACTGGGTGCTGATGCCGGCCTGGCCGGGTCTGCACGGCTACACCCACGGCACGCTGAAGATGTCCGACCGCGCCCAGGTCGTCCGCGACCTCGACGCGCTCAAGACCCAACGCAGCGCCGAGGGCGCGCAGCTGAGGAACGCCTCGCTCGAACAGATCGAGGCCGATCCCAAGCTGCAGGCCTATGCCCTGGCCGTCGGCCAGTCGATCTTCGGGGACAACTGCGCGACCTGCCACGGCACGGGCGGCACCGGCGGGAAGGGCTATCCCAACCTGCGCGACGACGTCTGGCTGTGGGGCGGCACGCCCGAGGACATCCAGCACACCATCACGGTGGGGGTCCGCTCGGACCACCCGGACGCGCGCTTCTCGCAGATGCCCGCCTTCGGCAAGGACCAGCTGCTGCCGGCCGAACAGATCAATGATCTGACGGAATATGTGGTGGCGCTCTCCCATCGTCCGGCCAACGCCGGCGCCGTGGGCCGCGCCGCCCCGATCTTCCAGGCCAACTGCGCCATCTGCCATGGCCCGGAAGGCAAGGGCGATCCGACCAAGGGCGCGCCGAACCTGACCGACAAGGACTGGCTCTACGGCGCGGACCGGGCGGACATCCACGGCCAGATCTGGAACGGCCGCGGCGGGGTCATGCCCAGCTGGCAGAAGCGCTTCGATCCCGAAACGATCAAGGCGCTGGCCGTCTACATCCATGCCAATGCGGCGGGTCAGTAGTGCGTCATGACGACCGTAATCGACCGGACAAGGACGCCTGAACCCGAGGGTTCAGGTCCGGTTTCAGCCGCCGCCCGGGCCCGCAAAAAGGCCGACCCGGGCGGGGGTCTCTACAAGGCCCGCACGCCCATCTATCCCAAGCTGGTGCATGGGCGGTGGCGCAACATCAAGTGGGCCCTGCTGATCCTGACGCTCGGGATCTACTACATCACGCCGTGGATCCGCTGGGACCGCCCGGGCCATCTGCCCGACCAGGCTGTCCTGGTGGATTTCACCGGCCGCCGCTTCTATTTCTTCTTCATCCAGCTGTGGCCGCAGGAGGTCTATTTCCTCACCGGCCTGCTGGTCATGGCGGCGCTCGCCCTGTTCCTGGTCACCGCCCTGTTCGGCCGGCTGTGGTGCGGCTACGCCTGCCCCCAGACGGTCTGGACCGACCTCTACATCTATGTCGAGCGGCTGTTCGAAGGCGATCGCAACGCCCGGATGAAGCTTGACGCCTCGCCCATGTCCTTCAACAAGGCCTGGCGGAAGATCGGCAAGCACGCCGTCTGGTTGGGCATCGCCTTCGGCACCGGCGGGGCCTGGATCTTCTATTTCCATGACGCGCCGACCCTGATCCGCACCTTCTGGGTCGGGAAGGCCGAGATGACGGCCTATGTGTCCTGCGCGGTGCTGACCGGCACGACCTATGTGTTCGCCGGCTGGATGCGCGAACAGGTCTGCACCTATATGTGCCCCTGGCCCCGCATCCAGGGCGCCATGCTCGACTTCAACTCCCTGCAGGTCACCTATCGCAAGGACCGCGGCGAGCCGCGGGGCCCGCACAAGAAGAACGAGCCCTGGACCGGTCGCGGCGACTGCATCGACTGCAACGCCTGCGTGGTCGCCTGCCCGATGGGCATCGACATCCGCGACGGCTCCCAGCTGGAATGCATCAATTGCGGCCTGTGCATCGACGCCTGCGACGAGATCATGCAGCGGGTGGACCGGCCCCGGGCTGATCGCCTATGACACCGACTTCGCGGTGGCCGCCCGCGGCCGCGGCGAGAAGGCCGTCTACAAGCCGATCCGCAGCCGCACGATCTATTACGGCGTGGCGCTGGCCATTGTCAGCGGCGTGATGATCTGGGGCTTCAGCCAGCGCCAAGTCATCGACCTGCACGTGCTGCGCGACCGCAACCCGACCTTCGTGCGCCTGCACGACGGGGCGATCCGCAACGGCTACACCCTGAAGATCTCCAACCGCGGGTTCGAGACCAAGACCTTCACGGTCGACGTCGCGGGCGTGCCGCACGCCCAGCTCAAGACTCCGGGCGCGGACGCCACCCATGGCGACATCACGGTGACCGTCGAGCCCAACGAGACCCGCGCGGTGCGCCTGTTCGTGACCGCCCGGGCCGACGACGACAACGCCGACAACCTGGCCGCCCTCTTCACCCTGAAGTCCGGCGATCTGACGGTGCAGGCCAAGTCCACCTTCCTCTCCGGAGCCGCGAACCATGACTCACGTGATTGATCCCCGCCCCGGCTTCCGCCTGACCGGCTGGCACGTGCTGGCCATTGTCGTGACCTTCTTCAGCGTGGTCATCGCCGTCGATGTCGCCATGGCGGTCTACGCCTACAAGACCTTCCCCGGCGAGGTCTCGGTGACGCCCTATGAGGACGGCGTGGCCTATAACAAGACGCTGGCCCAGCTGGCGGCCCAGGAGAAGCTGGGCTGGAAGGTGGGCATCGCCCCCGAGCAGAGCCGGGCGCTCGAGGTCGAGTTCCGCGACCGTGACGGCAAGCCGCTCGACGGCCTGACCCTGACCGGCAAGATGGAGCGCCCGGCCACCGAGACCGGCCGGCTGACCCCGAAGTTCAAGGCGATCGGCCCGGGCTATTACCAGGCCGACCTGAAGCCCGTGTCCGGCGCATGGGACGTGACGATCCACGCCCGCAACGCCAAGGGCGACCTGTTCGTGGCGGAGCGGCGCGTCACATGGCCCTGACCTATGATCCCGTCGCCGGTCCGGACTTCAGCGCCTATCTGAAGCCCCGCGACGGCGGGGCCCAGGATTTCGACGTGCTGGTCGCCGGCGCCCATTGCGCCGCCTGCATGGCGACCATCGAAAAGGGCGTCGCCGCCCTGCCAGGGGTCCAGTCGGCCCGGCTGAACCTGACCACCGGCAAGCTGGCCGTCCGGTTCCGGCCGGGCGAGGCGGCCGACGCCGGCGCGGTGCTGACCACCGTCGAGAGCCTGGGCTACAAGGCCGCCCCCTTCGATCCGGGCCAGGCCAGCGAGGCCTATGACCGCGAAGGCCGCCGCCTGGCGCTTTCGCTCGGGGTCGCGGCCTTCGGCGCCGGCAACGCCATGATGTTTTCCGTGCCCCTGTGGGCCGGCCTGTTCGGTCAGGAGCTGGGGCCGGCCACGCGGGTGATGATGCAGTGGTGGAGCGGCCTCATCGCCACGCCCTGCGTGCTCTATGCCGGCATGCCGTTCTTCCAGTCGGCCTGGCGGTCGCTGCGGGTGGGTCGGGCCAATATGGACGTGCCGATCTCCATCGGCGTGCTGCTGACCCTGTTCATCAGCTTCGTCGAGACCATCCTGCACGGCCGCGACGCCTATTTCGACGCCGCCGTCTCCCTGATCTTCCTCCTGCTGATCGGCCGCTGGCTGGACCACCAGCTGCGGGCCAAGGCGCGCAGCGCGGCCGAGGACCTGCTGGCGCTGCAGGCGCCCTATGCGATCACCCTCGACGACCTGGGGCGCGAGCATCGCAAGCCCCTGGCCGAGGTGGTGGTCGGCGATCTGCTGGTCGTCCGGCCGGGCGAGCGCATTCCGGTTGACGCCGTCGTCGAGGGCGGGTCCGCGGAGCTCGACAACGCTATGCTGACCGGCGAGACCCGGCCCGTGCCGGTGGTCGCCGGCAGCGCCGTCCAGGCCGGCGCGCTGAACCTGTCCGGCGCGCTCACCCTGCGCGCCACGGTGCGGTCCGAGGATTCGGCGGTCGCCGCCATCGCCCGGCTGATCGAGGCCGGAACCCAGTCGCGGTCGCTCTATGTGCGGCTCGCCGACAAGGCCGCCGCCGTCTATGTGCCGGTGGTCCACACCGCCGCCGCCCTGACCTTCGTCCTGGGCTGGGGCCTGGGCCTCGGCCCGCGCGAGGCCCTCCTGCGGGCGGTCGCCGTTCTGATCATCACTTGCCCCTGCGCGCTCGGCCTGGCCGTGCCCGCGGTCCAGGTCAACGCCTCGGCCGGCCTGTTCCGCCGCGGCGTCCTGGTGAAGTCCGGCGCCGCCCTGGAGCGCATGGCCGAGGTCGATCATGTGGTGTTCGACAAGACCGGGGTGCTGACCGAGGGGCGTCCCCGGCTGATCGACGCCGCGCCGGCCCTGGTCGCCCAGGCCGCGCCCCTGGCGCGCGCCTCCGCCCACCCGCTCGCCAAGGCCCTGGCCGCCGAGGCCGGCCGGCCCCGCATGGCCGAGGATGTCGCCGAGACCTCCGGCCAGGGCGTCGAGGGCTGGATCGGCGGACGGCGCGCCCGGCTGGGCCGGGCCAGCTTCGTCGCGTGACCGGCGACGACGCCGGCGAGACCGAGCTGTGGTTCGGCTTTGTCGGCGACACCAAGGTGCGCTTCCGCTTCTCCGACAACCTGCGGGCCGACGCGGCCAAGACCGTGGCCGAGCTGATGCGGCGCGGCCTGACGGTGGAGATCCTGTCCGGCGACCTCTCCGGCCCTGTGGCCCGCGCCGCGGAAGCGGTCGGGATCGACCAGTGGCGGGCCGGCCTGTCCCCGGCCGACAAGGCCGAGGCGATCGGCCGGCTGACCGCCCAGGGCCGCAAGGTGCTGATGGTCGGGGACGGCCTGAACGACGCTGCGGCGCTCGCCAAGGCGCACGCCGCCATGGCCCCCGGCTCGGCGCTCAGCGCCACCCAAAACGCCGCCGACCTGGTGTTTTCCGGCGAGGGCCTGGGCGCCGTCTCCGCGGCCCTGGACACCGCGCGCCAGGCCCGGTCGCGCGCGCTGGAGAATTTCGGTTTCGCGACTCTCTACAACCTGGTCGCCGCCCCTGCCGCCATGCTGGGGCTGATCAATCCTTTCGTGGCGGCGCTCGCCATGTCAGGCTCCTCCCTCGTGGTGACCCTCAACGCCCTGCGCCTCAAGGGTGGAGCACGTGACGCATGACCATCTTCCTGATGCTGGCGCCGATCTCGATCTTCATCGCCCTCATGGGCCTAGGGGCGTTCTGGTGGACCATGCGCAGCGGCCAGTACGAGGACCCCACCGGCGACGCCAATCGGATCCTGAATGTCGGACCGGACGACGGCCCGCTCTGAGCGGTCGGGTTTGATCTGAATCACCGCGCCTGACGGCCGCAGGCGACATGGTCCTCCAGCATCTATGGAGGACACCCGTGTACGCTGCGCATCCGCTCGAGGTCAGCCGCCCTGACCTGATGGCCCTGGTCGACAAGTATGACGGCCGCGCGCCGCGCTATACGAGCTATCCCACCGCCGTCCAGTTCAAGCCCGAGGTCGACGCCGGCGTCTATCGCCAGTGGCTGGCGGCCCTGAATCCTGCCGAGCCGGTCTCGCTCTACGCCCACATCCCCTTCTGCTCGCGGCTGTGCTGGTTCTGCGGCTGCAGCACCCGGGCCGTGAACCGCCACGAGCCGGTCAGCGAATATGTCGCCCTGCTGGTCAAGGAGATCGGCCTGATGACGCCGTCCCTGCCGGGGCGGCTGAAGGCCAAGGCCATGCATCTGGGGGGCGGCACGCCCAACATGATGTCGCCGGCCGACATGGACCTCTTGTTCGCCGCCCTGCGCGGCGCCTTCGACTTCGACGCGAACGCCGAGGTGGCCGCCGAGCTCGACCCGGCCTCCCTGACCCAGGAGTGGGTCAGGGAGGCCGCCTCCCACGGCCTCAACCGCGCCAGCCTGGGGGTGCAGAGCCTGTCGCCCCAGGTGCAGGCGGCGGTGAACCGTCGCGAGAGCTATGAGGAAGTCGCCCGCTGCGTCGGCTGGCTGCGGGAGGCCGGCGTGGGCTCGGTCAATATCGACCTGATGTACGGCCTGCCGCACCAGACCACGACCAACATGCTGGAGACCGTCGAGCGGGTGGCGAGCCTGCGGCCCGAGCGCCTGGCCCTGTTCGGCTACGCCCACGTGCCGTGGATGAAGGCCCACCAACAGCTGATCGAGGACGCGGCCCTGCCGGGCCCCATCGACCGCCTGGACCAGAGCGAGGCCGCCGCCGACCACCTGATCTCCCAGGGCTATGTCCGCATCGGCCTGGACCATTTCGCCCTGCCGGACGACGAACTGGCCGTGGCCCTGGCCGAGGGCCGGCTGCACCGCAATTTCCAGGGCTACACCACCGACGACGCGGGCGCCCTGCTGGGCTTCGGCGCCTCGGCCATCGGCGTCCTGCCCCAGGGCTATGTGCAGAACACCGCCCAGGAGCTGGCCTGGCGGGCCGCGGTGGGCAAGGGCGAGCTGCCCACCGCCCGCGGCGTCGCGGTCACGGCGGACGATCGGTTCCGCGGCGAGATCATCGAGCGGCTGATGTGCGACCTGCGGGTGGATCTGGCGGCGGTCTGCGCCCGCCACGGCCGGCCGCTGAGCGATCTGGCCGGCGCGCGGGCGCGCCTGGCGGACTTCGCCAAGGACGACCTCGTCCGGCTCGACGGGGCGGTGGTGCAGGTGACCGAGCTCGGCCGCCTGCTGGTCCGTTCCGTGTGCGCGGAGTTCGACGCCTATTTCGCGCCCGAGGGCGGACGGCACTCCAAGGCCATCTGACCCTCAAGATCAGGCCGCGGTCCCCCGGGCCGCGGCCGCCGTCAGACGGCGGACTGCTCGATGGCCTGGACGATATGGGCGGTGAGCGCGTCGCCCAGCAGGGGCTTTTCGACAATCCGCGCGCCATGGGCCTTGGCGGCCTCCCGCACGCCCGGCGGCGGGTGACTGGTGATCAGCAGGGCCGGCAGGGTGACGCCCCGGGCCCGCAGCTGGCGCAGGGTCTCGACCCCGGTCACGCCCGGCAGGTTCTGGTCCAGGACGAGGCAGGCGCCCTCGACCGGCAGGCTCTGGACCAGGAGCAGCGCCTCGCCGCTTTCCAGGGCGAGGACCTCGAAGCCCTCAAGATCCAGCGAGAACTCCAGCGACATGCGCAGGGCGACATCGTCGTCGACCAGCAGCACGCGCGGGCGCACCGGCGGGGACTTGGGCATGGAGGGAGCGGGTGGCGCGGACATTCGCCGACCACCCTGCAGGCGGAAGAGCGAGGTGACTTTGATTCAGCGCAAATCGTCGCAGGGGGACGGGCGCCGAATCAGAGGCCGGCGATCATGGCCATGCGGACCAGGTCCGACACCGCATTGGCGCGGGTCTTGGTCATGACATTGGCCCGATAGACCTCGACCGTCCGCGGACTGATCCCCAGGTCGAAGGCGATCACCTTGTTGGGCTTGCCGGCCACAACCCCGCGCAGCACGTCCTTCTCCCTCGGGGACAGCTGGTCGAGGATCTCGCTGATGCGCCGGGCCTCGGACTGCCGGGTCTCGGTCTCGGCGAGGCCCTCCAGGGCCCGGCCGATGGCGGCGAGCAAGGTGTCGTCGCTGAACGGCTTCTCGAGAAAATCACAGACCCCCGCCTTCATGGCCTCGACGGCCAGCGGCACGTCCCCGTGGCCGGTGATCACGATGACGGGCAGGGTGACGCCGCGGGCCTTGAGCTCGGCGACAAGCTCCAGGCCGTTCATCTCGGGCATGCGGATGTCGGTGACCACACAGCCCGGCTCGGCCTCGCCGGCGATCGCCAGAAACTCGGCGGCCGATCCATAGGTCTTGGCCGTGAGGCCGGAGGCGTCCAGCAGGAAGCTCAGCGATTCCCGCATGGCCTCGTCGTCGTCGATGACATGGACCACATCACTCATCGGGCGCGAGTTCCTCCTTCGGGACGGCGCGCAGGGTAAAACGGAACAGGGCGCCGCCGCCAGGGTTCGGTTCCACCCAGATGCGCCCGCCATGGGCCTCGACGATGGTCCGGCAGATCGACAGGCCGACGCCCATGCCGGCGCTCTTGGTGGTGATGAAAGGCTGGAACAGCTTGTCGGCGACCTCGGGGCTGATGCCCGGTCCGCTGTCGGCCACCGAGACCTCGGCCATGTCGTCGGGCAGGGCGTGGGTGGCCACCACCAGGGTGCGGCGCGCGCTGTCCTGCATGGCGTCGATGGAGTTGCGCATCAGATTCAGCACGACCTGCTGGATCTGCACCTTGTCGGCCAGGACGTCGCCGATGCGGGGGTCCATCTCGAAGGTCAGCCGGACGCCGAACTCCTTGGCGCCGACCATGGCCAGGGCCCCGGCCTCCTCGATCAGCTTGTGCAGGTTCTCAATCCGACGCTCGGCTTCGCCCTTGGACACGAAGTCGCGCAGGCGGCGGATGATCTCGCCGGCCCGCAGGGCCTGGTCGCTGGCGCTGATCAGGGCGCCCTTGATCTTGGCCTTGTCCGGCTCCGGCGCGTCCAGCAGCCGGACCGAGCCCTTCATATAGTTGGCGATGGCCGAGAGCGGCTGGTTCAGTTCGTGGGCCAGGGCGGAGGCCATTTCGCCCATGGAGGTCAGGCGCGAGACGTGGACCAGCTCCGACTGCATGTCCTGCAGGCGGCGCTCCGTCGCCTGGCGCTCGGACAGGTCGCGGACGAAGCCGGTGAAATAGCGGTGCGCGCCGGAGCGCATCTCGCCCACCGCCAGCTCCATGGGGAAGGTCGAGCCGTCCTTGCGTTCGCCCACCACCACCCGGCCGATGCCGATGATCCGACGCTCGCCGGTGACCAGGTAGCGGTCGAGGAAGCCGTCATGGGCGTCGCGGTAGGGGGCGGGCATGAGCATCGAGACATTGCGGCCCAGGACCTCCTCGGCCCGCCAGCCGAACAGGCGCTCGGCCGCCGCGCTGAACGAGAACATCCGCCCCCGTTCGTCGATGACGATCATGCCGTCCGGCACGGTGTCGAGGATCGACTGGAGGTGGGCTTCGCGTTCTTCCAGGTGCCTGAGGCTGTCGGCGCGGGCGCGGGCCGCCGTCTGGGTGCGCCAGCCGCCATAGGCGATGGCCGGGCCGAGCACGAGGAAGAAGCCGGCGTCGATCAGATTGACCGGATCACGGACCAGATCCGCGCCGCTGAACGCCGCACCGCCCAGCAGGCTCAGCAGGGTGGCGAGCAGGGCGGGGCCGGCGCCGCCCACCAGGGCTGAGCCCAGGACCGCCGGCACAAAGAGCAGGAAGGCGGGCCTGTCGTGGAACACCGGCTCCAGGATCAGCCGCAGGGCGAAGAATAGAGCGGTGACGGCGACGGCCAGCACATAGGGCGGCATGCGCCGCAGGGCGCGCACCAATCCGGCGTCAGTGGTCTTGCTGAGCGTGCCCTCGAACATGGGATCATCCGGTAGGCGGGGATCGGCGTCGTGGCAAGCGACGGCCTCCCGTCAGCCTAGTGGCTCAGCAATACGAAGCGCTCGGGACGCCGCAGCAGTTCACGGGTGACTCCGCCCAGCGCCCACTCATTGAACCGGTTGTGGCCATAGGCGCCGGCCACGATCAGGTCGGAATCGATCGCCTGGGCCTCGATATTGAGCTCGTCGCAGACCCGATCGTCGTCGCAGGCCCGGACCTTGGCGCGGGCCTTGACGCCGTGACGGGCGAGGTGGGCGACAACCTCCTCGGTGCGGAACGCTGCGCCTTCGGCCGAGCCGGCGGCGCAGACCTCATAGACCACGACCTCCTCGGCCCTTTGCAGCAGGGGCAAGCTGTCGCTCAGCGCGCGGCGGGCCTCCCGCGTGTCCTTCCAGGCCAGGACGACCCGGCGGGCGGACAGGCGGCCGCCGCTGGGCGGGGCGATCAGCACGGGCCGGCCGGCCCGGATCACCAGCTCGCCCACATCGACGGCGGAATAGACATCGACATTGTCGAGGGGCGCGCGCCGGCGACGATCAGGTCGCAGCCACGCGCGGCGCCGGCCATGGCGCGGGTCGGGAGATCCAGCACGCCGCGCCAATCCCCGGCCAGGTCGCCGACGATCTTGCGGAACAGGGCTTCGGCCGCCGCGGTGCGGCGGTCCAGCTCCTGCTGCATGACGGTCATCCATTCCGCCTGCAGCATGCCATAGGGATCCGTCACCCCCAGGGCCGGCGGGGCCTCCGCCGACAGGCCGAACAGGCTGGCGCCCAGGTCACGCGCCAGGGCGGCGGCGGTCTCCAGGCGGGGCGCGGCGTCGACGTGAGCCTGCACATGAACCAGCACGGACTTGTAGGTCATGGGCAGGCCTCCTTGCAGGACGGGTTCAGTCCGCCAGACGCGACAGGGCGTCGTGGTTGCGGACCCGGAACTGGCGGCAGCCGGAGAACTCGACGATCGAGGAGCCCTGCAGCTGGGACAGCATACGCGAGACGGTCTCGATGGTCAGGCCGAGATAGTCGGCCATGTCCTGGCGGCACATCGGCATGTCGACCATGTCGCTGCCGCGGCGCTCGGCGAGCTCGGCCAGGAAGCTGGCGACCTTCTCGCAGGCGGTCTTGCGGCCCAGCAGCAGCAGGTGCTCCTGGGTGCGCTGCAGCTCGCTGAGAGTGGCGGCGAAGATCAGGCGCTCCAGCTCCGGCGCGGCGCCGGCGGCCTTCAGCGCCGAGCGCTTCAGGACCAGGATCACGCAATCGCTGAGGGCTTCGGCCGAGAAGCGGTGCTCGGGGCCGGCCTCAAGGCCGAACAGGTCGCCGGGATAGTAGAAGTCGCCGATCTGGCGGCGGCCGTCGCTCATCACCCGCGAGGTGCGGATCGCGCCGGACACGACCCGATAGATCAGGTCGGCGTCCTCGTCCTGGCCATAGACTTCCTCGTCCTTGGCGAAGGCCATCCGGACGCCCATCCGATCCAGCAGATCGACGGCGGCGTCGGACGAGGCGCTGCGGGGAGCTTCGTAACGGGAGCGGGCTTCGATCGCGTAGGACAGGGACATCGGGACCTCCTTGGCTATGGAGGTATGGCTAAGGCTCACGGCCCCGCCGCGGTATCCGGGTTGTTCCCCTACGTGATTTTACTTAGGCCGCTTTCGCACCCCAACGCATTGATCTTGAACAAGTTCGTTGCGCGCAGGAGTGGTGTTTCGCAGCCGTTGGTGGGTGTCAGGCCCCGATATGCGCGCCCGAAGCGGCCCGGGCGCCTGCATCGCCCCGCTCGCGCGAGGCGATCACCGCCAGCTCCGGCGCATGGGTCGGCAGGCTGATCAGGTCGTCGTCGTGCGGGCCGGTGAAGCTCACCGTGATCGGGATGAACCTCTGGCGCAGCGGCCGGGTGCGGCGAACCGCGACCGGGGGCGCGCCCAGCTCTTCCGGGGTCAGCAGGAAGCCCGCCTGGCGCACGGCCTGGCCGGCGTCGCGGCGCGAGGTCAGCATGGCGAGCGCCGGGGCCAGCAGCAGCGGGGCCACGATCGGGGTGAAGAACAGGGCGAGGTCCGGGCGGGCCAGCAGGGCGGCGGCGAAGATGGTTCCGGCGCGCAGCTCCCAGCGGTGGTCACGGCAGGCCTCGGCCCAGGTCAGCCGGCTCGCGCAACGCTGCTGGGTGGTCCAGCCGGCGTCCTTGCCGCAGAGGATCTCGAGCACCATGCGGGTGTGGGAGACCATCATGATCGGGGCGTGGATGGTCGACATGGCGGTTTCCAGCGCCGCGCCCTTGACGATGGAGCCGCCGCCGCCGAACGCGCGGCGCTCATCGGGGCGCAGCATGACCAGCAGGGCGCCGAGCAGCTTGGGGCCGAACAGCAGGGTGGTGGTCAGCACCGTCATCCAGATCAGGGCCAGGCCGTCGTGGCGCGGAATGGTGATGGTCCGCCAGCCGTGCAGGGTGGAGATTTCCTCCAGCTTGGGCTGGGTCTGGAACTGGATGATCAGGCCGGTGAGCAGGGACAGGAACCACAGGGGCGAGGCCAGATAGGCCATGCAGCCCATGACCATCTGCAGGCGGCTGACCCAGTGCAGGCCGGGCGAGAACACCAGCTGCAGGTGCTGCATGTTGCCCTGCGCCCAGCGCCGGTCGCGGCTCATGAAGTTCTGCAGGGAGGGCGGGGTCTCCTCGAAGCTGCCACCCAGGGCCGCGGTCACGTGGACGCCCCAGCCGGCGCGGCGCAGCAGCGAGGCCTCGACCACGTCGTGGCTCAGGATATGGCCGCCAAAGGGCTTGGCGCCCGGCAGGATCGGCAGGCCGCAGGATTCGGCGAAGGCGCGGACGCGGATGATCGCGTTGTGGCCCCAATAGCTGGACTCCGCGCCGGTCCACCAGGACAGGCCGGCCGCGGCCACCCGGCCGTACATGCGCACGCCATATTGCTGGATCCGCGCATAGAGGGTTTCGCCATTGATGATCGCCGGCGTGGTCTGGATCAGGCCCACGCCCGGCTTGCGCTCCATGGCGTCGACCAGATGCAGGATGGTCTCGCCCGACATCATGGAGTCGGCGTCCAGGATGATCATGTGGGCGTAGGCGGCCCCATGGTGCTGGACCCAGTCGGCGATGTTGCCGGCCTTGCGCTCGATGTTCTTGTCGCGGCGACGATAGTAGGCGCGGCTGCGCGAGGTCAGGCGGAAGGATTGGAACGCCTGCCATTCGTCCTCGGCGATCGGCGCCTTGGTGGTGTCGGAGAGCAGGAAGATGTCGAAGGCGCCGGAGGCGTCGAGCTCGGCCAGGGACTGGTCGATGCGGGCCAGGCGCGCGAAGGAGGCCTCGGCGTCCTCATTGTACAGCGGCATCAGGAGCGCCGTGCGTACCTTGGGCCGGCGCGCGATCGGCCGGAACTCCATCTCGTCGGCGCCGCCCTTGGTCATCAAGAGGATGATCCCGGCCATGGCCGAGACGAACCAGCAGGAGATCGGGAAGATCAGGGCGGCGAACAGCGACAGGGCCAGGACTTCAAGCCCTGAGAATCCATCCTCGGAATAGATCCGGGCGGGCGTCATGAAGGCGAGGCCCGACAGCGCCAGCGCGGCCGAGAAGAAGATCACGCGACGCAGGACGATATTGTCCGGCGAGGTCGAGGGCGTGGTCTCGGCGCCCGCGGCGGCGAAGCTCTGGCGCGGCATGTCGAGATGCGCCTCGGCGGGCATCCAGCGACGGTCCTCGTCCCGGGGGACGGAATAGGCGTCGACCTTCGTCGCGAGATTGCTCATGCCGTCCATCGAAACCGCCATGTTTCTGAAAGATCGCCGACGTCGCCGGAAAGACGCAGTTGAAGTTCCGCCGGGCCGGAGGCCGGCGGGGTGAACCGGAAGCTCGCCCGCACAGCGCCGGGCTGCGGCAGGGAACTCAGGGTCACCGGGGTGGTCTGGCCCGCCGAGGTCTCGATCAGGCCCTTGAGGCCTTGCGACTGGGACGGCAGGTCGGTGAAGTCGATGGTGAACAGCCGGCCGCCGGATCCGGTGGCGGTGCGGGCGGCGCGCGCCAGACCGGCCTCGACCGGCGGCGACCAGCCCCAGTGCAGGCGGTAGCGGATCTCGACGGGCTTGCCGGCCGCCCAGGGCTCGGCCGGCCGCCAGAAGGCCGCGATATTGTCGGTGGTGTCGAGCGCGGTGGGGATCTCCACCAGATGCACGGCGCCACGGCCCCAGTCGCCCATGGGCTCGACCCACAGGCTGGGGCGGCGCTCATAGTGATCGGTGTTGTCGGAATAGGCGGCGAAATCGCGGGCCCGCTGGACGAGGCCGAAGCCGCGCGGGGCGATGTCCTCGAAGGTCGAGATCTGCAGCTGGCGCGGATTGGTCAGCGGCCGCAAGATCCGGCGGCCGTCGCCGGTGAGGATCTCCAGACCATCGGAATCATGCACGGCCTCGCGGGGGTCATCGACCCCGGCGCGGTCGGCGGCGCCGAACAGATACATGCTGGACTGGGCGCCCAGGCCGCCGTCGCCGATGGTCCGGCGCGGATAGAGGGTCGCCTCGACGTCGAAGACGGTGGCGTCGCCGGGCGTGATGACGAACCGGTAGGCGCCGGTCAGGCTGGGGCCGTCCAGCAGGGCGTGGACCACGGCGAATCCGGAATTCGGCGTCGGACGCTCGATCCAGAAAGCGCGGAAGCCAGGGAACTCCTCGTTGGGGTTCCCGCAGCCGACCGCTATGCCGCGGGCCGACAGGCCGTAGCCCTGGTCCTTGCCCAGGCTGCGGAAATAACTGGCGCCCTGGAACACCGCGATCTCGTCAAACTTGTGCGGATCATTGATCGGATTCTGCAGGCGGAAGCCGGAATAGCCCGAGACGGCGGCCAGGACGGGGGCGAGATCGGCCGGGGCGTCGAAGGCCTGGACGTCGAAGGCGATCGGGGTCGCGCGGCCGTCCGCCACCTCATAGAGGCTGACCGGCTGGGGATAGATGTAGGCGCAGGGGAAGTACTCGCCGCGGAAGGCGAGGCCTGCGTCGGCCCACAGGGCGCGCTCGCGGCGGAAGGCGATCCGGCGATAGGCGTCGTAGTCGAGATTGCCTTTGGAGGCCGGGACGGCGTCGACAAAAGGCCGGCGCGACAAGGATTCCGCGAGGGTCCGGACTTGCTCCGGGCTGAAGGACAGGCTGTCAGAGGTGGCGGCGCGCGCCATCCCAGGCGCAACCATGCCCACCGCCAAGCCCGTCAGTGCGTCACGCCGCGAAATGGCCAAGGTCTTCGAACGCCGGTTGTCTAGAAGGCGCCCGCTACGGGGTCCTGAGGTCGCTCACTTGCGCCCCCCAGCACACCGCCCACGCCCTGATCACGGATATGTTATGCTGCAATGCACCGGTCACAAGCAAGCCCCTTGATTATTCGCCTGTGGGCATACCTTTTTCGCCTGGGCGCCGATTTTTCAGCCGAACCGACTTGCCGTCGCTCGCGGAACGGCTTTGTCCTTGATTGTCATCACGAAATCGAGAGGTCGCCCTCGACGGGCGGGGCGAACCCGGTCAGTCTGCGCGCCGCGCGTCGTCAGAAAAAATCTGTCAAATCACGCCCGCGACATCGGCGGCGTGGGCCAGCCGCAGCAGGCGGCGTTCCAGCACATAGGCCGCGACCCCGGTCCAGCCGACCAGGACGATGGCGAAGGCCCGCTCCCACCAGCCGACATTGCTCATATTGACCAGGTCCGGCAGGACGATGTGCTTGGTCAGCACCGTCAGGACCGCCATCACCCCGAAGACCGCCACCAGGAAGCGGCGCAGGTCGCGCATGTCCGGCACATGGGCCAGGCCCCAGACCAGGAGCAGCGGGGCGAGCTGGATCCCCAGGCCCAGATTGATCGCCAGGTGGCGGGGGTCGGGATAGTGATAGTAGCTGGAAATGATCATGCCGGCGCCGGCCAGGGCGAAGCTGACGCTGGTCAGGGCCGCGGCGACGCGGGAGCCGCCCAGGGCGACCATGGCCAGGCCGAAGCCCACGCCCGCCGCCATGGCTCCGGCCCCGGAGATCGCGACGCCCAGGTTGAAGATCCAGGGATGGCGGGCGCTCTGGTTGCCCAGGTCGCTCAGATACTGGTGGGCGTTGTCGAAGCCGGGATAGGCCAGAACCGCGATCACCACCGCGGCGAAGGCGAACAGCGGCGCGGCCATCCCCACGTGCAGCAGCAGCCGGCGGCGGCGATAGAGCCGCGTGCGGGCGGACTGGACGGGGTCCGACGCGAGGCTCACGCGGCCTTGGCGGGGCGGGCGGCCCCTTCGGCGGCCGCGGCGGCG
>NZ_JALDPT010000002.1 GCF_022695515.1 Phenylobacterium aquaticum | reverse complement strand
GGTCCGGCCAGGGCCTCGACGGCGGCGTCGGCCTCCATGCGCGCGGCCTCGGCGGCCTTGGCGGCCTCGGCCAGTTCCGGTCCGCGCTCCGGGGCGGCGGCGATGGCGGCCTCCAGGGCCTCGATGTCCTCGGCCATGCGCTTCAGCGCGACCTCGGCGTCCTCGACGATCTGGGTCTCGCGGGCGCGGTCGGTGTCGATGCGGCCGACATCGGCGACCAGGCGCTCGACCTCGGCGGCCAGGGCCTCGCCCTCCCGCTCCAGGCGGTCCTTGTCGATGGCCAGGCGGTGCAGCACGGCGGCGGCGATGGTCTCGGCCTCGCGCAGGGGCTTGATCTGCTCCTCGGCGGCGGCGGCGCGGGTGGTGGCGGCCGCGGCCTCGCGGGCCGTCTCCTCCACCGCGCGGGCGGCGTCCTGGAGCTCGCTCTGCAGCCGGGTCGCGGCGTCGCGGGCCTCGCTCCAGCGGGCGTAGAGCACGGCGCCCTGCAGGGCGCGGATCTCGGCCGACAGCTTCTTGTAGCGCTCGGCCTGGCGGGCGTCGCGGCGCAGGCGGTTGAGCGCCGTCTCCAGCTCGCGGGTCACGTCGTCCAGGCGGGTGAGGTTGGTCTCCGCCGCCCGCAGGCGGAGCTCGGCTTCGTGGCGACGGGAGTGCAGGCCGGAAACCCCGGCCGCCTCTTCCAGGATCATCCGCCGGTTCTGGGGCTTGGCGGCGATCAGCTCGGAGATCTGGCCCTGGCGCACCAGGGCCGGCGAGTTGGAACCGGTGGAGGCGTCGGCGAACAGCAGCTGGACGTCGCGGGCCCGGACCTCGCGGCCATTGACCTTATAGGTCGAGCCCTCGCCGCGATCGATGCGGCGGACCACCTCCAGGACCGGATGGTCGTTGAAGGCGGCCGCGCGCGCCGGTCGGCGTTGTCGATGGTCAGCGTGACCTCGGCGTGGTTGCGCGAGGCCCTGCCGCCAGAGCCCGCGAAGATCACGTCGTCCATGCCGCCGGCCCGCATGGCCTTGGCGGAATTGGCGCCCATCACCCAGCGGAGCGCCTCCAGCAGGTTCGACTTGCCGCAGCCGTTCGGTCCGACAATGCCCGTGACTCCGGGCTCGATGCGGAACTCGGTCGCATCGACGAAGGACTTGAACCCGGAAAGGCGCAGCCGCTGGAAGTGCACGGTCGGGCGGAACCCTTCTTACTTGGCCGCGGCGTTGGCGGCGGCGACGGCGGTGTCGAGCTGCTCCAGGCTGACTTCGCCGGAGGCGACCTGCTTGCCGTTGATGAAGAAGGTGGGGGTGCCGGTGATCTTGGCGTCCTTGGCGGCCTTCTCGACGCGGGCGTTGAGCGCCTTGAGCGCCGCCTCGTCGGTGATGCAGGCGTTGAACTGCTGCTCGGTCATGCCCGACGACTGGGCGATCCGCAGCAGGACGCCGCGCATGTCGCCGGTCTGGAACATCTCGTTCTGGGCCTTGAAGATGGCGTCCAGCACCGAGAAGTACTTGTCCTTGCCGGCGCAGCGGGCGGTCAGGAAGCCGGCGGCGGCCAGCTCCTGCGGCGGGGTGAGGAATTCCTTGAGCGTGTAGTGGACCTTGCCGGTGTCGATGTACTTGGCCTTGAAGGCCGGGAAGACCTCATTGTTGAACCGGGCGCAGTGGCTGCAGCTGGCCGAGGCGTATTCCACCATCTCGACCTTGGCCTTGGGGTCGCCCATGGTCATGTCGTCGGCGTTGGTCGAGGCGCCCTTGGAGCACCCGGCGAGCGCCAGGGCGCCCAGCATGGCGACGGCGAGGAAACGGCGGCTGAAGTGCGACATGGAAGCCTCTGCGAAGTCTGAACGAAACATTAAAGCGCGATTCCCCGCCGGGGTCTGCATTGTCAACGGCTGCGACGATCGCGCAGCACGCCTCTTCCCAAGCTCAGCAATGCGGCCTTGAGAGGGCCGTCGGGGGCCTGGGCCAGACTTTCCACCAGGGCCGCCTCCTGGGCGGCGTCCAGCGGCGGGGCCTTGCGGCGCGGCTTGGGCGGGTCGGGGACCAGGTTGCGCAAGGGACCCTGGACGATCCTGAGCTTGTTCACGGCGCCTTCGCCGAGGAACAGGTTCACGCGGGAGACGATCTCGGTGGCCTGATGCTGGATGAGGGCCGCGCCGGCGCCGGCGACCCGGATCTCCAGAGACCCTGGCCCGCCGCCGCGGGGCTTGGTGAGCTTCACCGGTTCGGTGCGGCGCGCGATGTCCTCGCCGACGATCTCGCGCCAGCGGGCCTGCAGGGCGCCGGGCCCCTGGCCGAACTTCTCGTCGAGCGCCTTGAGCATCTTGTTGAGCGCCCGGCCGGCCGGCGGCGCCGCGCGGCGCTGCGGCCGCGTGCGCTTATGCGCCAGTATGGCGGCGGCTTCGGCGGCGGTGGGCAGGGGCCTGCGCGGGGGCATGGCCTCTTATAGCGTCGAAGTCCGCGGGGTTCACCCTCTCCTCAACCGGCGCGGTTTGAGCTAGCCAACATCCATGACCCCCGCAACCCTCCGTGCGCGCTTGCTCGCCTGGTACGACGCCCAGGCCCGCGACCTGGCCTGGCGGGTGGGGCCGGCGGACGGCCAGGCCGGGGTGCGGGCCGATCCCTATCGGGTCTGGCTGTCGGAGGTGATGCTGCAGCAGACCACCGTGCCGCACGCCACGCCCTATTTCCTGAAGTTCACCGCCCGCTGGCCGACAGTCTGCGACCTGGCGGCGGAGGACGACGGCGAGGTGATGGCCGCCTGGGCGGGGCTTGGCTATTACGCCCGGGCCCGCAACCTGCTGGCCTGCGCCCGCGCGGTGGCCAAGGATCATGGCGGCGTGTTCCCGGATACGGAGGAGGGGCTGCGGGCCCTGCCGGGGCTTGGGCTCTATACGGCGGCGGCGGTGGCGGCGATCGCCTTTGACCGGCCGGCCAATGTGGTGGACGGCAATGTCGAGCGGGTGATGGCCCGGCTCTACGCCGTCGAGACGCCCCTGCCGGACGGCAAGCCGGAGCTGAAGGCCCACGCGCTCAACCTGGTGCGCGACGACCGGCCCGGCGACTGGGCCCAGGCCCTGATGGATCTGGGCGCGACGATCTGTCGGCCGAAGTCGCCGCTGTGCGATCGCTGCCCGATCGCCGAGGCCTGCGCCGGCCTGGCGACCGGCGCGCCGGAGACCTATCCGCGCAAGACCAAGAAGGCCGAGCGACCGCACCGCCACGGCGTGGCCTATGTGCTGACCCGGGGCGACGAGGTGGGGCTGGTGCGCCGGCCGCCCAAGGGTCTCCTGGGCGGGATGCTGGCCCTGCCCACCAGCGACTGGCGCGCGGCCCCCTGGTCGGACGCCCAGGCGCGGGCCGCCGCGCCCGCTGCGCTCGACTGGCGCGACCTGGGCGAGGTGGAGCATGTCTTCACCCACTTCTCCCTGACGCTCAGGGTGTTCAGGGCGGAGGGCGATGCGGCAGGTGTGATCTGGTCGCCGCGGCGGGATCTCGACGGCCTGCCCAGCGTGTTCCTCAAGGCCGCCAAGGCGGGCCTCACCAAGCTGATCTAGTCGGCGATGTGGGCCGGGGCCGGCTGCCGCGGGAACAGGAAGGCCAGGGTGGTGAGCGCCGTGAGCGACAGGGTGAGCGCCGCGCCGGGGATGGCCGGCACGCCATAGGTCGCCAGCGCCGCGCCGCCCACCGCCGAACCCAGGGCCTGGCCCATGGAGATCACCGAGCCGTTGAGGGCGAGCGCCACCGGCGCGCCGCTGGTCGCCTGGATCAGCTTGGCCTGGATCACCGGGGTGATCGAGAACAGGGCCGTGGCGGCCAGGAAGATGCCCGTCGCCACCAGCACCGCGCTGGGCCATCCGGCCGGCAGGACGTGGTGGGTGGCGGCGAAGTGGACGCTCATGGCCGTGGCCTGGATCGCGAAGCCCTGCAGGATCCAGCCGCGTCCGGCGTCCCGATCGGCGGCGCGGGCGCCAAGCGTGAGACCGGCGATCGAGCCGAACCCGATCATGGCCTGGAAGGCGCCGACGCCGGCGCCAGTGACGCCCGCCCCCACCCGCACGATCGGGGCGATGTAGAGGTTCAGCGTCATATTGGCGGCGAAGGTCAGGAAGGTGGTCAGATAGAAGGGCCAGACCGTCGCCAGGTTCAGGCTCTGCAGGCCGCCGCCCTGGCGCTTGGGCGGCGCGGGCACGCGAGGCAGGAAGAAGATCACGGCGATCAGCGGAATGGCCGACATGGCGGCCGCCAGCAGGAAGGTCGCCCGCCAGCCGAACATGGCGCCCACCAGGCTGCCCAGGGGAATGCCGACCACGAAGGCGAGGGTCATGCCGCCCGAGACCATGGCGATGGCCGAGCCCCGGCGTTCGGGCGCGGCGAGCGAGGCCGCCGCCACGCTGGCGGCCGGGCCCGACATGGCGCCGGCCAGACCGGCCAGGGCGCGCAGGACCAGCAGCATGCCGAAATTCGGCGTCATGGCGCAGGCCAGATGCAGGACGAGACCAGTGGTCAGGCCGGCGATGACCATGAACTTGCGGTCCACCTGGCCGAACAGCCAGGCCGCGACGGGGCCGAGCAGGGCCGAGGTCAGGACGAAGGCGGTCTGCAGCTGGCCGGCCACGGCGGTGGTGACGCCCAGGTCATGGGCGAGCGTCTCCAGCATGCCGGCGAAGATGAAGGCGCCCGACCCGAAGGCGAAGGTGACCAGGGTCAGGACGTAGATGCGTGGGTTCATTTGAGCAAGCTAAGCGGAGCCTTGGCTCCCCGCCAGCCAAATACCGACCGATTGGTCGGTCGCGCGCGGGTTCAGCTTGCCGCCGACGTGCGTCGCCAGGGTGTCAGGACTTCATAGATCGGCGGCGTCGTCGGCCCTTCGCGGGTCACGGCAATCAACTGGCGGCGGGCGGCCAGATGCCGGACAGCGTTCTGGATCGAGGACTTGGAGAGACCGGTGTCGGCGGCGAGGGTCGACAGGCTGGCGGCGTGGCGCCGGGTCCCGCCCTCCGTGCGGTCCCAGAGCCAGAGGTAGAGCAGATAGGCCGAGGGCGCGTGGTCGTGACCGACCAGGTCGCGCATCAGGACCTCAAGGATATAGCGATCAAGCCGCACGGTCTGGGTCATGATCGTTGCTATAGTATTTGATGGACCCATTGTCTCGCGCCGCATCTCGGGCTGCAAAGACGCGATCTAGTCCCGGAGGCCGCATGATCACCCATCTGAAATTCGCCACCGTCCCGTCCCGCGACCAGGACAAGGCCCTGGCCTTCTGGACCGAGAAGATCGGCTTTCGGGTGATCACGGACCAGCCGATGGGAAACCAGCGCTGGATCGAGCTCGCCATCCACAACAGCCAGACCGGCCTGGTGCTGTTCACCCAGCCGGGTCACGAGGACCGGATCGGCGGGCGCTTCAACGGCTCGCTCGCCTGCGACGACGTCGAAGCGACCTGGCGTCAGCTGTCGGCCCGCGGCGTCGAATTCCTCGGACCGCCGGGAAAGCAGCCGTGGGGAACCTTCGCGATCTTCAAGGATCCCGACGGCAACGAGTTCGTGCTGGGCTCGCGCTAGGGGGCGATCAGGCCGCCATCTGGCTGCGGACCTTGGCGCGCAGGACGTCGATGGGGGCCAGGCCCTTGTCGGACTTGAAGTGCCAGTAGGTCCAGCCGTTGCAGGCCGGGGCGGCCTGGACCATGGCGCCGACCTTGTGGATCGAGCCGGCCATCTCGCCGATCACCAGGCTGCCGTCGGCGCGGACGCGGGCGGCGCGTTCGCCCTTGGGGCAATAGAGGGTGTCGCCGGGACGCAGCAGGCCCGCCTCGACGATCTGGCCGAAGGGAATGCGCGGCTCCTGGCGCTTGGAGCCCATGACGTCCAGGTCGGCCGGAGAGATCGGGATCACCTTGGCGATCCGCTCCTTGGCGAGCTTGGCGTAGGTCGGATCACGCTCCAGGCCGATGAACTTGCGGCCCAGGCGCTTGGCGGCGGCGCCCGTGGTGCCGGTGCCGAAGAAGGGGTCGAGCACGATGTCGCCGACCTTGGTCGAGGACAGGATCACCCGATGCAGCAGGGCCTCGGGCTTTTGGGTCGGGTGGGCCTTGACGCCCGCCTCGTCCTTCAGGCGCTCCTCGCCCGTGCACAGCGGCAGGGTCCAGTCCGAGCGCATCTGCAGCTCGTCATTGGCCATCTTCATGGCGTCGTAATTGAAGGTGTAGCGGCGCGCGCCACGGCTCTTGGAGGCCCAGATCAAGGTCTCGTGGGCGTTGGTGAACCGGGTGCCCTTGAAGTTCGGCATCGGGTTCGACTTGCGCCAGATGATGTCGTTCAGGATCCAGAAGCCCTGGTCCTGCAGGGCCGTGCCGACCCGGAAGATGTTGTGATAGCTGCCGATCACCCAGATCGCGCCGTCGTCCTTCAGGACCCGCTTGCACTCGGAAAGCCAGGCGCGGGTGAAGGCGTCATAGGTCTCGAAGCTCTCGAACCGGTCCCAGTCGTCATCGACGGCGTCGACCTTGGAATTGTCGGGACGCAGCAGGTCGCCGCCCAGCTGCAGGTTATAGGGCGGATCGGCGAAAACCAGATCGACCGACTTGGCCGGGAGCTTCTTCAGCTCCTCGATGCAGTCGCCGAGAATGATGGTGTCAGGGGTCATGTCCGCCTCACGAAGTACGAGACGGAATCCTGAATCTTTGTGGTGAAGGGGTCGTGATCAAACGTGGTTAATCCGGAAACGGATTTAACCGGTCCAGTTCACGAAAGCCCCGTGCGGGTGAACCTCGGCCAGGATCCGCTCCTGGCCTGTGGGCCAAAGCGTCAGGCGGACCTGCATCTGGGCCATGTTCCCCGGGTCCGGCTCCATGCGCAGCCAGGCGAAGGGGGCGGCCGTCGTCGCCCGGGCGCCGAGGTCGGCGATGGTCTGGCTGAGCGCGCCTGGCTGGCGGCCGGCATGTATTGCCAGAACACCGAATGATAGAGGCAGGTCACGGCCCCGGCCTTGGGCGCAGCGTGGGCGGCGGTCCAGGCGACGGCGTCGGCGGCCTCGACCTTGACCTCGAGGGCCAGGGCCAGGTCGATGGCGGCGCGGATGCGGGCCAGGCGCTCGAACTGGTCGGGCCAGACATAGGCGAGCAGCCGGCGGCGCAGGCTTGGATCGGTCAGGTCCACCGGGCGGCGGTCGCAGGCGGCGCGTTCGGTCACCTCGATCCTGGCCCCGACCGGCGGCGCCGGCCCGGTCCATTCGGTGTCCAGCCGCACGGCGGCATCCGGATCGCCCCAGGACGCGGCGCCGAACTGGTAGTGATATCGGTCCCAGTTGAGGTTCAGCCCGGCGCTGGCGGCGATCTCGAAGGCGCGGATCGGCAGACCGGTCTCGGCGGCGAGGGTGAGAAAGCCGGGCGCCAGGCAGACCGAGCGGCGCACCTCATTGGTCTGGGGCTCGTGGTCGAGGAAGTCGATCAGCCGGTCGCGGTGCGTGATCATGGCCGCGCGGGCCGCGGGCCAGGCCAGGGCCGGATCGGCGGCGCGGCCGGGGGCGGGATAGAGGCCGGCGAGGTCGGCGGCGTCGCCGCTGAGCACCAGGTCATGCAAGCCCCCGACCAGACGCAGGGCGGTGGCGTCGTCAAAGGCGGTCTTCAGGCTGGCCGTGGCCCAGGGCGCCAGGAGGTCGGCGGTCGGGCCGCCGGCGTCCAGATCCTCGGCCGCCAGGGTCAGGAGACCGGCGTTGAAAGGCGAGCCCAGCTTGTCGCAGGCCTTGGCCTGGAGGTGCAGATTGCGGACGAGGTCGGGATTGGCGGTCATGGGCGCAGCAACGCGCTGGCGTCCCGGCCCGGTCAATCTTGATTCAGCTAATCAATTTCCATGGTCTCGCCGGCCAGGACGGCGCGGACCGGCGCCCAGCTCGGCCGGTGGATCGGGCAGGGGCCCATCCGGCGCAGGGCCTCCACATGGATCGGGGCGTGATAGCCCTTGTGGGCGGCGAAGCCGTAGCCGGGATAGAGGGCGTCGGCGTCGACCATCACCCGGTCGCGGGCGGTCTTGGCGAGGATGGAGGCCGCGGCGATGGAGGCCGAGATGGAGTCGCCCTTGACCACGGTGCGGATCGGGCAGGGCAGCTTGAACTTGTAATTGCCGTCCACCAGGGCGTGGACCGGCGCCACCGACAGCCCCTCGATCGCGCGGCGCATGGCCAGGCCGGTGGCGTGCAGGATGTTGAGCTCTTCGATTTCCTCGACGCTGGCCATGGCCACGCACCAGGCGACGGCGACCTGCTTGATCTCGATCTCCAGGGCGTCGCGGGCCTTGGCGGAGAGCTTCTTGGAATCGTCCAGGCCGGCGGGAATGCGCCGCGGATCCAGGATCACCGCGGCGGCGGACACCGGTCCGGCCCAGGGCCCCCGGCCCGCCTCGTCCACGCCGCAGACCGGCGAAGGCGACAGGAGTTCGAGGGAGAAATCCGGCATCAGGCGCTCATCCGCCGGACGCGCTCATGGCAGTGGCAGGAGACCAGGTGGTCGTTCACGAAGCCGGTGGCCTGCATGAAGGCGTAGACGATCACCGGGCCCACGAACTTGAAGCCCTTGTCCTTCAGCCCCTTGGACATGGCCTCGGCGACATTGGTCTTGGCCGGCACCTGGGAGATCTCGGTCCAGCGGTTCTGGATGGTGCGGCCGTTGGTGTAGGACCACAGGAACTGGCTGAAGTCCTCGCCCTTGTCGCGCATGTCCAGATAGAGCCGGGCGCTGGCGATGGCCGCGTCGATCTTGGCGTTGGAGCGGACGATGCCGGCGTCGGCCATCAGCCGGGCGCGGTCGGCCTCCCCGAAGCGGGCGACCTTCTCCGGATCGAAGTCGGCGAAGGCGGCGCGGAAGGCGTCGCGCTTGCGCAGGATGGTGATCCAGGCGAGGCCCGCCTGGAATCCGTCGAGCACCAGCTTCTCCCAGAGCGCGCGGGAATCGTATTCCGGCACGCCCCATTCCGTGTCGTGATAGGCCTCATACAGGGCGTCACCCTGCATGCCGCGCCAGCCGCATCGAATCGGATCTGAAGTCATGGGGTCCATTTCACGCGGATGGGCCGGCGCGGGCAAGCGGGAGAGGGAACAAATGGGGTTCGAGCGCTTCGAACTGAGCCGCGTCGATGTGGGCGAGGCGATCCTGCGGGTGCGCCATGGCGGCTCCGGCCCGCCGCTGCTCCTGCTGCACGGCTATCCCGAGACCCACATGATGTGGGGCAAGATCGCCGACGATCTGGCCCGCGACTTCACGGTCATCGCGCCGGACCTGCGCGGCTATGGCGAGAGCACCAAGCCCGCGGCGGTGAAGGACCACGAGACCTATTCCAAGCGCGCCATGGCCCGCGACGCCATCGCCCTGATGCGCCATTTCGGCCATGAGCGGTTCAATCTGGCCGGCCATGACCGGGGCGGCCGGGTGGCCTATCGCCTGGGGCTGGATCATCCCGACGCCCTGATCAAGCTGTCGATCCTCGACATCATTCCGACGGCCGATGTCTGGAAGCGGGCCAACAAGGCCTTTGCGCTGGGCTATTGGCACTGGTCGTTCCTGGCCCAGCCGGCGCCGTTCCCGGAGAGCCTGATCGCCCATGACCCGGACAAGTTCCTGTTCGAGGGCATGATGCGCGGGGCTGTCCCGCCCTTCGCGCCGGACGCCTTCGAGGATTATCGCAAGGCCGCCCGTGACCCTGCGGTGATCCACGCCATGTGCGAGGACTACCGCGCCGGGGCGAGCTATGACGTCGCCGTCGACGAGGCCGACCGCGGCCAGAGGAAGATCGCCTGCCCGGTGCAGATCCTCTGGGGCGGCAAGGGGGCTCTGGGCGCCTGGTACGATGTGCTGGGCCTGTGGCGCGAGTGGGCCGACGACGTCACGGGCCAGGCCATCGACTGCGGCCACTTCATTCCCGAGGAGAAGCCGGCCGAGACACTGGCGGCCTTACGGGGGTTCTTCGGAGCGGGGGGCTAGCGGTGTCCGGACAGGATTTCACTGACCTGCAACGGATTTGGCGCTAGAATTGGCCCCATGAGCGACCTTCGCCCTCCGAAGAAAAGCGAATCCCTGGAGATCCGCATCCCTTATCCGACCAAGCAGGCCTTCATGGCCCGCTGTCGGGACGAGGGGCGTTCGGCCAGCGAGGTGCTGCGCGATCTGATCGAGACCCGCCTGTCGGGCGAGGCGATTGACGCCGCCCAGACCGCACGGCGCCGCATGCGGCTGATCGCCGGGACCCTGGTCGCGCTGGCGGTCGGCGCGGTGGCCGTGCCCTCGCTCGCCCGCGCCCCGCACGAGGCCCAGAGCCGCCGGGCCTTCGAGCGGCTGGACGCCGATCACAACGGCGTCGTCACCTATCAGGAATTCCGCCGCGCCAACTGAGTGGGTTGAGCCGCGCCACCGCCATCGAGGCGGAATGATCCCAGCGTGTAGGGTTGCTACCAAAGCGTCCTTCTCCCCTTGCGGGAGAAGGTGGCGGTCTGGAAGGCCCCCGGATGAGGGGTTTCTCAGAACGCTCAACTGGGGTCGGCGCATGGCGGTGGCGAGGCCTATCGACCCCTCATCCGACCTGGCTCCGCCAGGCATCCTTCTCCCTCAAGGGGAGAAGGATGCCGGTGGGGGACATCGGCCTCCCCTTCACCCCTAGTGCAGCGGGTGGAACAGCCGGTGCACGTTCAGCTTGGTGAACCAGGTCCAGGGCAGGAACAGCGACGCGCCCGGATGCCATGAGACCAGCACCAGCTCGGCGCGGCCGACGAAGTTCTCGGCCGGGACAAAGCCCACGCCGATCTCCTGGGGCCAGCGGCTGTCCAGCGAGTTGTCGCGGTTGTCGCCCATCATGAAATAGTGGCCCTGGGGCACGACATAGACGTCGGTGTCGTCGCCCTCATGATCGGGCGAGCGGTCGAAGGTGATGTAGCTGTGGCCGTCCGGCTTGGGCTCGGCGTACTGCATGACCTGCAGGCCGGGGGTGTCGGGATCCTCGGTCGGGCCCAGCGGGGTCCGCGGGATCATCTTGCCGTTCACATAGACCACCCCGCCGCGGACCTGGATCCGGTCGCCGGGCAGGCCGATCAGGCGCTTCACATAGGTGATGTTGAGGTCGCGGGGCAGCTGGAACACGACGATGTCGCCGCGCTTGGGCGCCGGGCCCAGGATGCGGCCCTTGAACAGGGGCGGGCAGAAGGGGATGGAGCAGCGGCTGTAGCCGTAGCTGTACTTGGACACGATCACATAGTCGCCGGTCAGCAGGGCCGGCTCCATCGAGGCCGAGGGGATCGTGAAGGGCTGGAACAGGAAGATCCGCAGCACCAGCGCAATGGCGAGCGCATAGGCCACCGTCCGGCCGATCTCGAGCAACTCGGCCCATCCGTCCTGGGCGGCGGTCTTCGGGCCGGGGGTCTGCGGCGTGGTCGTCATGGGAGTCCTGCTGGCGTCGAGGCGCGGATCGCCTCTCCTGTTCTCTGGGCAAGGCGGTGGCGAACTTCAATCAAACTCGTGTCCGGACATCGAATTCGACGTCGGGACGCCGCCCTCAGTCCTGCGATGGCGCCAGGGCCTGGGCCATCCAGTCCGGACGCTCGACCCGCACCTCCCAACCGTCGGCGGTGAGATCGCCGGCGATCCGGTCGAGGCGCAGGGAGGCCATGGCGCGTCCGTCGCGTCCGGACAGAACCTCGCCGGCCCGCAGGGTTCCGGCCAGGATCTCGGCGCCGGGGGCCGGGCCCTCGCCCTCGAAGGAGATCGGCAGCATGCGGGTCTTGATCTGGCCGCGTCGCTTCATGCGCGAGGTGGTCTCCTGGCCGATGAAGCAGCCTTTCTTGAAGTCGATCCCGCCCAAGAGGTCGAAATTGGCCTCGATCGGATAGGTCTCCTCGAAGCCCCAGTCGGCCGGGCCGGGAACGCCCAGGTCCAGGCGGTGGGCGTCATAGTCCGCCTCCTCGGCGGTCACGGGCGCGGCGGCGCCATAGCCCCGGTGTCCGAGCGCCGGCAGGCGGGGGTCGGCGACCCAGCCGCCGTCGGACGGGGCCTCGCCACCCCACAGGGCCGACACCGGCGCGTCGTCGGCGGCGATCTGCACCTTGGCGCGCAGGCGGTACATGGCCAGGCGCTGGATCAGGGCCTCGCGGCGATCAGCCTCGACCTCCAGCCAGGCGCCGTCCGGGCGGCCGACCATGAACAGGTCGTACATCAGCTTGCCCTGGGGGGTCAGCAGGGCGGCGAACCGCGCCTCGCCGGGGGCCAGGGTCTCGACGTCCTGGGTGATCAGGCCCTGGAGGAAGCTTCGCCAGTCCTCTCCGGAGAGGGCGATGAGGGCGCGGCCGGGCAAGAGTGCGTGATGAGCGGACATGCTGACGCAGTTAGGGGGCCTTCGGGTGGAGCGCCAGCCTTCTGACCTCTATAAGGCTCTGATGACCCGCGGGACTTTCCCGATTCTGTTCATCACCGCGACGCGGATAGGTGACGCCGTGCTGTCCTCGGGGCTGATCCGCCGGTTGGCGGACGAGATCCCCAATGCGCGCTTCACCGTGGTGGCCGGCCCCGTCGCCGCGCCCCTGTTCGTGGACATGCCGGCGCTGGACGAGATCATCGTCTTCGAGAAGTCCAAGGACGGCGGCCACTGGTTCAAGCTGTGGCGCCAGGTGCGCCGGCGCAAATGGGGCCTGGTGGTCGACCTGCGCGGCTCGGCCATCTCGCGCTTCCTCAGCACCAAGCGGCGCGCGGTGTTCCGCAAGGCCCTGAACGGCGGGCCGGTCCACAAGGTGATCGAGGCGGCGCGGGTGTTGCGCATCGAGGACGAGCCGGCCGCGCCCTATCTCTATACGAGCCCCGAGACCGAGATGGCCGCGGTGGAGATCACCGCCGGCGAGGGCCCGATCCTGGCGCTCGCCCCCTCCGCCAACTGGGTCGGCAAGACCTGGCCCGTGGAGCGCTTCGCCCAGGTCGGCATGCAGCTGCTGGGCGAGGGCGGTCCCCTGCAGGGCGGGCGACTGATGGTGCTGGGCGGGCCGGAAGACGCCCATATCGGCCAGTCCCTGCGCGACGTGGTGGCCAAGGACCGGTTCATCGACGTGGTCGGCAAGGTCGACCTGCTCACCGCCTATGCCTGCCTGAAGCACGCGCGGCTGTTCATCGGCAATGATTCCGGCCTGATGCACATCGCCGCCGCCGCCGGCGTGCCGACCGTGGGCCTGTTCGGCCCCTCGGACGACCGGCTCTACGGCCCGTGGGGCGTGAAGGCCCGGGTGGTCCGCGGCCCACGCACGCTTGAACAGATCGTCGCCGTGGACCCTAGCTTCCAACAGGCGGTCTGCCACATGATGGACCTGCCCGTCGACACCGTGGTCGCCGCGGCCAAGGACCTGTTAGCCGAAACCTGAGGCCCCCGATGTCTGAGACCTTTGACCTGATCGTCCGTGGCGGCGAGGTGGTGAACCATTCGGGGCGGGGCTTCGCCGATGTCGGCGTCCGGGCGGGCAAGGTGGCCGCGATCGGCGACCTGTCGCACGCCTCGGCCGGCGAGGTGTTCGACGCCAAGGGGTTGGTGGTGCTGCCGGGCGTCATCGACAGCCAGGTCCACTTCCGCGAGCCGGGCCTGGAATGGAAGGAAGACCTGGAGACCGGCAGCCGCGGCGCGGTGCTGGGCGGGGTGACCGCCGTGTTCGAGATGCCGAACACCGAGCCGACCACCACCGATCCCGACGCGCTCGCCGACAAGCTGTCGCGCGCGCACCACAGGATGCACTGCGACCACGCCTTCTACGTGGGCGGCACCCACGAGAACGCCGCCTTCCTGGGCGAGCTGGAGCGCCTGCCCGGCTGTTGCGGGATCAAGGTGTTCATGGGCGCCTCGACCGGCACCCTGCTGGTGCAGGACGACGAGGGCGTCGAGCAGGTGCTGCGCCATGTGAACCGCCGCGCCGCCTTCCATTCCGAGGACGAATATCGCCTGGCCGAGCGCCGGCCGCTGGCCCGCACCGGCGACTGGACCAGCCACGAAGAAGTGCGCGACGCCCAGTCGGCGATCCAGTCGACTGAGCGGCTGGTGCGCATCGCCAAGGGCCTGGGCAAGCGGATCCACGTGCTGCACGTGACCACCGCCCAGGAGGTCGAATTCCTGGCCGCCCACAAGGACGTGGCCAGCGTCGAGTTCACCCCCCAGCACCTGACGCTCACCGCGCCGGAGGCCTACGAGCGGCTGAAGGGCTACGCCCAGATGAACCCGCCGATCCGCGGCAAGGCGCACCAGGACGCCCTCTGGCGCGGCATCGCGCTCGGCGTCGCCGACGTGCTGGGCTCCGATCACGCGCCGCACACCAAGGACGAGAAGGCCCGGCCCTATCCGGCCTCGCCGTCCGGCATGCCCGGCGTGCAGACCCTGGTGCCGCTGATGCTGACTCATGTGGCCCAGGGCCGCCTGACCCTGGAGCGTTTCGTCGACCTGACCAGCCATGGGGTGAACCGGGTGTTCGGCCTGGCCGACAAGGGCCGGTTGGCGGTGGGCTATGACGCCGACCTGACGATCGTCGACCTGAAGGCGCGCCGCACCATCCGCCATGAGGACATGGCGACCCGCGCTGGCTGGACCCCCTTTGACGGCTTCGAGACCGAGGGCTGGCCCATGGCCACCATCATCCGCGGCCGGGTGGTCATGCGCGACGACGAGATCGTGGCCCCCAGCCTGGGCGAGTCCGTGCGCTTCGCCGAGACCCTGGCGCACTGATTTTTTTCGGACGGCCCTGTCGACTCGCCGCCCCCTGCCGCGTCTACCCTCCGACGCAAATGACGCGTCGCGCCTTTGAGCCGGAGGGACGAGACCCATGCAGTACATGCTGCTGATTTTTGAGGACGAGCAGGCCTACAGCCAACAGCCCGCCCTGCAGGACGTGGTGGCCCAGCACATGAAGCTGGCCGCCGAAATGCGCGAGAAGGGGGTCTTCGTCTCCGGCGCCGGCCTGCAGCCCAGCCAGACCGCCACCACGGTGCGCACCGCCGGGGCGGCCAAGACCGTCCATGACGGCCCCTATCCCGAGACCCGCGAGCAGCTGGGCGGCTACTATCTTGTGGACGTGCCGGACCTCGACGCGGCTCTGGCCTGGGCCAAGCGCATCCCGGTGGTGGACGGCGGATCGATCGAGGTCCGGCCGCTCATCGTCCATTGAGGTCGGCGTCATGCGGTTCATGCTGATGATCCATGGCCTTCAGGGGGAGAACATACCGCCGGCCGACCTGCCGGGCGTCGTCGCCCAGCACATCAAGCTGGTGGAGGATCTGAAGGCCGCCGGCGCCATGGTCTCCCATGGCCGCCTGACCCACACCTCGACGGCCAGGACGCTAAGGGCCGACGCGGCGGGCGTCACGGTTCATGATGGACCCTTCCCGGAGACCCGCGAGCAACTGGCCGGCTACTATTTGATCGGGGCCCCGGACATCGAGGCCGCGCTCGCCTGGGCCCGATACCTGCCGATCATGCCGGGATCGGGCGTCGAGGTGCGGGCCCTGGCGCACGGCGAATGACCGACGGCGCCGCGGATCTGGATCGGGCCGTCCGCGACGCGGGCGGACGGATTCTAGCGGCGCTCGTCGCCCGCTTCCGTGATCTGGACCTGGCCGAGGAGGCCTTCGCCTTCGCCTGCGCGGCGGCGGCGGAGGCCTGGCGGCGGGACGGACCGCCGCGGGACCCCGCCGCCTGGCTCTATGCCGCCGGCCGACGCCGCGGCCTGGACCTGATCCGCCGGGCGAAGGTGCGCGGCGCCTATCGGCCCGACGATCCCGAGCCGGTCCCCACGCCGGAGGAGGCGGCGATGGCGCGGCTGGAGCCGATCCCCGACGAGCGGCTGCGGCTGATCTTCGCCTGCTGCCACCCGGCGCTCGCCCCCGAGGCGCGGATCGCGCTGACCCTGCGGGTGATCTGCGGCCTGTCCGTGGAGCGTCTGGCCCGCGCCTTCCTGGTGGGCGAGACGGCGATGATCCAGCGCCTGACCCGCGCCAAGCAGAAGATCCGGGCGGCGAACATTCCCTTTGAGGTTCCCGGCCCCGAGGCCTGGGGGGAGCGGCTGGAGGCGGTGCTGGCGGCGCTGGAGATCGCCTACGCCCAGGCCTATGAGGACGCCGCCGGGGCCGGGGAGGGCGCGGAGTTCGCCGAGGAGACCCTGCGGCTGTCCGGCGTGCTGGTCGACCTCCTGCCTGCCGAGCCGGAAGTGCTGGGCCTCGCCGCCCTGATCCGCCTGGCCGAGGCGCGTCGCGGCGCCCGGCTGGGGGCGGAGGGCGAGATGGTCCCCCTGACCGAGCAGGATCCAGCCCTTTGGGACGCGGGGATGCTGGGCGAGGCGGCCAGCCTGCTGGGCTCTGCGGCCGCCCTGCGACGCACCGGGCCCTATCAGATCCTGGCGGCGATCCACGCGGCCCACGCCAGTCGCCGGGAAACCGGCGAGACTCCCTGGGCCGACATTGTGGTCCTTTACGACGCCCTGGTGATGATGCGGCCTTCGGCGGTGGTCGAGGTCAATCGGGCCGTGGCCCTGGAACATGTCGCGGGGCCGGACGTGGCCCTGGAGGCCCTGGTTGCGGCCAATGCCGAGGGGCGGCTGGACGATCACGCGCCCTATCACGCCGCCCTGGGACGGGTGTGCGCCGAGGCGGGCCGGCGGGACGAGGCGCGCGCGGCCTTGCAGCGGGCGCTCGACCTGGTGCGAACCCCGGCCGAGCGGCGGTTTCTCGAACGCCGGCTGGCGGAGCTGGGTTGAGGCTTGCGCCATCCCCGGCCGTCATTGCCGCGGAAGAGCTAGTCGCGGGGGCTGAACCCCTTCAGACGGGTCGCCACCTCGGCGATTACCGGGGCCCAGGTCCGGTCGTCGTCCTGACGGATGATCGTGACCGATGCGTACCAGGGTAGGGAGATGAAGGTCGCCCCCTGGCGGCGGGCCATGACCAGGGTCGGCGCCCCGACCGATCCGGCCACATGGGCCAGGGCGGTCTGGACCGTTACGACGACGTCCAAGGCCTGGACCAGGCCGGCCAGGTCCTCGAAATCGTCGATCTCATGGGCGGGAAACAGGCGGATGGGCCGCGTGAGGCCGGCATTGGCCGCGGCCACTTCCTCCCGCACGTCGCCGTACTGCAGGCTGACGAACTCGCAGTCGGGCAGATCGAACAGGGGGCGCAGATCCGAGAGGGCGATCGACCTTTCCCCCTGGCCGGTATTGGGGGTGCCGCCGCGCCAGGAGAGCCCCACCCGCAGGCGTGCGGGGCTTGGGCCCAGGCGATCCAGCCAGGCCTCGCGGATCGCATCCGGCGCCCGCAGATAGGCCCGGCCGGGGAAATCCGCGCGGCTGTTGCGGAACAGCCGCCCCAGGCTGCCGATCGGCAGGACACGGTCATAGTGCGCAGCCTGCTGGGCCGCGGCGGCGGGCGTCAGGACGGTCACGTTCGGAAAGCCTGCGGTGAGCAGGCGACGCAGGCGAGGCGCGCAGACCAGACCCACCTCCGCCGCGACCGCCGTCAGGTCGGGCAGCATGCTGGAGAACATGATCACGTCGCCCACGCCCTGCTCGTCGAGGACGAGAACCCGGCGCCCGGCGATATCGGCCTGCGACAGCCCAAGCTCAACGCGCGCCATGAGGGCCGGCGCGTTCGCCCCCATCGACCTGTCGGCGAAGGTCACCATGTCCCAGCGCTGCTCATAGTCGGCCCAGGCTTCGGAATAGCGGCCGAGGGTGAGCAGGCAGAGGCCGCGGTTGGTGCGCGCCTCCGCGGAGGCCGGATCGCAGATCAGCGCCGCCTCGAAGGTCGTGAGCGCCGTCTCCACCTGACCGGCGGCCATCAGGGCCACGCCGAGCTTGTTCAGGGCGCCGGCGTCGCCGGGCTTGAGGGTGACGGCGGTCCGGAGGCTGGCGAGCCCCTCGTCGAACCGGCGCAGGCTGACCAGCAGCGTGCCCAGATTGCCGTGCGCCTCGGCGTAGTCGGGCCGCAGGATGATGGCCTGCTCATAGCTGGCCAGGGCCTCGTCGGTGCGGGCCAGAGAGGCGAGGGTGATTCCGCGATTGAAATGGGCGGTGGCGTAGTCCGGCCGTGCGGCGATAGCCGCGTCGAAGTGTGCGAGGGCCTCTTCGGGGCGTCCGAGGCTCTGAAGGGCGTTGCCGAGATTGTTCTCGAACGTGGCGTCCCCGGGCCGCAGCCGGCAGGCGGCTTCCTGGCTGGACAGGGCCTCCTCGAACCGTCCGAGATCCTGCAGGACATTGCCGCGATTGGCGTGGGCGTCGGGCGAGGCCGGGTCCAGGGCCAGGGCGCGGTCATAGCTCGCCAGGGCCTCGTCCAGCCGGCCGAGCCGGCGGAGCGCGACGCCGCGATTGGCGAAGGCGCTGGCGAAACGCGGCGCGGCGGTTATGACCCGGTCATAGGCCTCCAGCGCCTCGGACAGCCGGCCCTTCTGGTGCAGGGCGACCGCCTGCTGGAACAGGGCCTGGGGCGAGGAAGCGTTGGTCATTCAGACCTCCCGGGCGTGAATCGGCTCAGACGCTCTGCGACCTCGCGAATGACCGGCGGCCAGGCCCCGGTCTCGTCCTGGCTTACAAGACTGACGCTCGGGTACCAGGGCGTGGAGGTGCGGCTGGCGCCGTAGCTGAGCGGCACGATGTGGCGCGACATCACCAGGGTGGGGACGCCGACCCCTCCGGCCACATGGACCAGGGCGGTCTGCACCGAGACGACCACGTCCATCGCCTGGGCGAGACCGGCAAGCTGCTCGAAATCGTCCGTCTCCTCCGGGGCGAAGGCGCGGATCGGGCGCGACAGACCGGCGTTCACTTCGGCGATTTCCGCGCGGGGGTCGCCATATTGCAAGCTGACGAATTCGCAGTCGGGCAGGTCCAGCAGGGGGCGGAGATCCTGCAAGGCGATCGAGCGATCGGTCCGCCCGGTCTTGGGCGTGCCGCCCCGCCAGGACAGCCCGACGCGGAGCCGCGTGGCGGGCGGCCCGAGGCGGCGGGCCCATTCGGCCCGCACGGCGTCGCCGGCGGTGAGATAGGGGCGCCCCGGGAAGTCCCGCGGGTGATTGCGGAACAGCCGACCCAGGCTGGCGATCCCCAGGACCCGGTCATAGGCCAGGGCCTCGGTCTCAGCGCTCACCAGCTTCACCTCCGGAAAGCTGGCGGCGAAGAGGCCGCGCAGGCGGGGCTGGACGAGCAGACCGACCTCGCCGGCGACCCCGATGAGATCGGGAAGCGCGCTGGCGAACATGATGACGTCGCCCATGCCCTGCTCGCTCGCGGCCAGCACGCGCCGTCCCGCGAGACTTGCGACGGCGAGGGCCGGGTCGAGGCGCTGGCGCAGGGCGGGGGAGACCAGCCCCGCGGAGCCGCGGACATAGCTGTCCACCTCCCATCGACGCTCATAGTCCGCCCAACCTTCTGACAGGCGGCCCGAGGTCAGGAGGGCGAGGCTGCGATTGAAGCGGCCGTCGGCCGCCGCGGGCGCACGGGAGATCGCCGTATCGAAGGCGGCGATGGCCTCGTCGAACCGGCCCAGGTTCACCAGGGTGCGGCCCAGCATGTTGTAGCCCTCCGGGTCGCCGGGGCTCAGGGCGGTCGCCGCCTTGAGGTCGGGCAGGGCCTCGGCGTCCCGCTGCAGCTCGGCCAGGGCCTTGCCGCGTCCGACGCGGGCCTTGGCGTCGTCCGGCAGGGCGGCCAGGCCGGCGTCGAAGTCGGCCAGCGCATCCTCGAAGCGGCCCAACTGGTTGAGGGCGAGGCCGCGATTGACCTGGGCGGTCGGGTAGTCGGGGTTCAGGGCGGTCGCCGCGTCCAGCCGCGCCAGGGCCTCGTCGGCGCGGCCCAGGCCGAGCAGCACGGCGCCGAGATTGTTCAGGAGGGTGGCGTCCCCCGGCCTGAGGGCGCAGGCGGTCTCGAGGCTCGCCTGCGCCGCCTCATGTCGCCCCAGATCCTGCAGGAGGTTGCCGCGGTTGGAATAGGCGTCGGCATGGTCCGGCTGAAGGGCGATGGCCGCGTCATAGCTGGCCAGGGCCTCGTCCGTGCGGCCGAGGCGGCGCAGGGCGACTCCACGATTGCTGTAAGCCGCGATGTGCTCGGGATCGGCGGCGATCACCCGGTCATAGGCGGCGACGGCGGCGGACAAGTCTCCGGACCGGTGATGCGCCAGGGCCTGCTGGAACACGGCCTGGGGATCGGCCGGCGACAGGCGGGCCAGGCGATCGGCGACCTGTCGGAGGACCGGCGCCCAGGTTTCGGTCTCGTCGTGGCGGATCAGCTCGACGGAGCCGTACCAGGGCATGGCCGCGGGGTCGGCGCCATAGCGATAGGGGACGACCCGGCGGTTCATGGCCAGGGTCGGGACACCCAAGGCGCCCGCGACATGCACGAGGGCGGTCTGGACCGAGACGATGACGTCCAGCGACTGGACGAGGCCGGCCAGGTCCTCGAAATCATCGATCTCCTGGGGATCGAAACAGCGGATCGGGCGGGCCAGATGGGCATTGACCGCGGCGACCTCCGGACGCGGGTCGCCATATTGCAGGCTGACGAACTCGCAGTCGGGCAGGTCCAGCAGGGGGCGCAGATCGGCCAGCGCGATGGACCGGTCCTGGGCCCGGGTCTGGGGCGTGCCGCCCCGCCAGGACAGGCCGACCCGCAGGCGGGCGGACCGTGGCCCCAGCCGCGCGGCCCAGCGGTCGCGGACCGCCTTGCGGGCGGAGAGATAGGGGTGCTTCGGAAAGTCCTCCGCGCGGTGGCGGAACAGCTGGCCGAGGCTGCCGATCGGGACCACGTGATCGGCGCTGGCGATTGCCTCAGCCGCACCGTCCGGCGGGACCAGGGTCAGGCCGGGCCATGACGCGGACACCAGGCGCTGCAGGCGCGGCTGGCACAGCAGGCTGACCCGCCCTGCGACCCGGATCAGATCGGGCAGCATGCTGGCGAACATGATGACGTCGCCGACGCCCTGCTCAGTGACCACCAGGACATGGCGGTTTGCAACGTCGGACAGCGCTAGCCCTGGCCGGACGGCGGCGCGCACCTCCGGCGACACCAGGCCGGCCCATTGCTCCAGATAAGGCTCGGTCTTCAGGCGGAGGTCGTAGTCGCGCCAGCCCTCGGCGAACCGGCCCAGGGCGAGCCGGGCGAGGCCGCGATTGAACTGGGCGTCGACATAGTCCGGCTTGAGCCGGATCGCCGCCTCATAGCAGGCCAGGGCCTCCTCCGGTCGGCCGAGCGCCACGAGGGCGTTGCCCAGATGGCTGTGGAGCTTGGCGTCGTCCGGCCTGAGCGCGCAGGCCTGCGCCAGGCTGGCCCGCGCCTCGCCATAGCGCCCAAGGTCCTGCAGGAGGTTGCCGCGATTGCCGTGGCCGTCGACATAGTCCGGCTTAAGGGCGATGGCCGCGTCGTAGCTGGCCAGGGCCTCGCCCGTGCGGCCGAGGCGGCGCAGGGCGACCCCGCGATTGCCAAGGGCGGCGAAGTGGTCGGGATCGGCGGCGATCACCCGGTCATAGGCGGCGACGGCGGCGGCGAGGTCCCCGGAGCGGTGATGCTGCAGCGCCTGCTGGAACAGCGCCTGGGGATCGGCGGGCGCCAGGCGGGCCAGGCGGTCGGCGACCTTTCGGATGACCGGGCCCCAGGTCTCGGTCTCGTCCTGGCGGATCAGCTCGACAGAGCCGTACCAGGGCATGGCCGTGGGGTCGGCGCCGAAGCGAAAGGGGACGACCCGGCGGTTCATCGCTAGGGTCGGGACGCCCAGCGAACCCGCCACATGCACGAGGGCGGTCTGGACCGAGACGATCACGTCCATCGACTGGACGAGGCCGGCCAGGTCCTCGAAATCGTCGATCTCCTGCGGATCGAAACAGCGGATCGGGCGGGCCAGGTCGGCATTGACCGCGGCGACCTCCGGACGTGGGTCGCCATATTGCAGGCTGACGAATTCGCAGTCGGGCAGGTCCAGCAGGGCGCGCAGGTCGGCGAGCGCGATGGACCGGTCCTGGGCCCGGGTCTGGGGCGTGCCGCCGCGCCAGGACAGGCCCACCCGCAAGCGGGCGGACCGTGGCCCGAGCCGCGCCGCCCAGCGGTCGCGGACCGCCTTGCGGGCGGAGAGATAGGGGTGCTTCGGAAAGTCCTCCGCGCGGTGGCGGAACAGCTGGCCGAGGCTGCCGATGAGCAGCACATGGTCGGCTTGCGCGACCGCCTCGGCCGTGGCGCCGGGCGGAACCAGGGTCAGGCCCGGGAACGCGGCGGAGACCAGGCGCCAGAGGCGCGGCTGGCACAGCAGGCTGACCCGTCCCGCGACCCGGATCAGGTCGGGCAGCATGCTGGCGAACATGATGACGTCGCCGACGCCCTGCTCGGTGACCACCAGGACATGGCGGCCCGCGACCTGCGACATTTCCAGTCCCGGCCGGACGGCGGCGCGCACCTCCGGGGTCGCCAGATCCCCCCACTGCCAAAGCGGCGGCGACGTCCTCTGGCGCTGATCATAGTCGCGCCAGCCCTCGGCGAAGCGGTCGAGGGCGAACAGGGCGAAGCTTCGATTGTAGCGGGCGGTGGGGTAGTCGGGCTTCAGGGCGACGGCTGCGTCGAGGTGCGCCAGGGCCTCCTCGGCCCGGCCCAGGCTCAGCAGGGCGCTGCCCAGATTGTTCTGAGTCGTCGCATCCCGGGGTTTGAGCGCGCAGGCGGTCTCGAGGCTGGCCCGCGCCTCGTCGAAGCGGCCGAGATCCACAAGCACATTGCCCCGGTTGGTGTAGGCGTCGGGGTGGTCGGGGCGTCGGGCGATCGCCGCGTCATAGCTGGCCAGGGCCTCATCGAGCCGCCCCAGGCCGCGCAGCGCCACGCCGCGATTGCTCCAGGCGGCGATATCGTCCGGGGTCGCGGCGAGGACTCGATCATAGGCGGCGACGGCGTCGATCAGCTGGCCGGCCTGGTGGAGTCCGAGCGCTTGCTGGAAGAGCGCGCGGGAGTCCTGGGGGGCGGGCGGATTCGGCAAGCAGACCTCTGGGCGACGGGCCAGACTATCGCGGCAAGGTCCAAGCTTCCATGGGCTGGCTCAGCCGGGTCGCGACCTCGCGGATGACCGGCCCCCAGGTTCCGGTCTCGTCCTGGCGGATCAGGCTGACCGATCCGTACCAGGGCATGGTCGGCGCGCTGCGGCCGTAGCGGAACGGGGCGACGCGCCGGGTCATGGCCAGCGTCGGGGCGCCGACGGCGCCTGCGACATGGACGAGTGCGGTCTGGACGGTGACGACAAGGTCCAGGGATTGGGCCAGGGCCGCCAGATCCTCAAAATTATCAATTGCTTGGGGTGAGAAGGCGTGGATGGGCCGCGCGAGGCTCGCGTTCATCGCGGCGATCTCTTCCGCCGGGTCGCCATGTTGCAGGCTGACGAATTCGCAGTCCGGCAGCTCGAGCAGGGGGCGCAGGTCCGTGAGCGCGATCGAGCGGTCGCGCCCGCCGGTCTGCGGGACACCGCCCCGCCAGGCGAGGCCGACCCGCAGGCGCGTTCGGGGCGGGCCGAGGCGCTGGGCCCACCGGGCCAGGGCCGCGGAGCTGGCGGTGAGATAGGGGCGTTTTGGAAAGCTGTCGGGGCGATTGCGGAACAGCCGGCCCAGGCTGCCGATCGCCAGCACGTGGTCGACCGAGCGGGCGAGGTCCGCATCCGCGCCAAGGGGGGCGATCCGCACGGCGGGAAAGGACGCCGCGAACAGGCGCGTCAGCCGCGGCGGACACAGGAGGGTCACCGGGCCGGCCGTTTCGATCAGGTCGGGCAGCATGCTGGCGAACATCACCGTATCGCCCAGGCCCTGCTCGGCGACGACCAGGAGGCTGCGGCCCGCGATCTGGGCGAGATCCGGGGCGGGGCCCATCGCCGCCCGCAGGTCCGCGGAGACCAGGCCGGCCGCCTGGCGGGCGAAATCGTCGGTCGCGAGGCGGAACTCATAGTCCCGCCAGCCCGCCTCGAAGCGGTCCAGGGCCAGCAGGGCGAGGCCGCGATTGAAGATCGCGTCCGCCGAGCCCGGGGCCAGGGCGACCGCGGTCTCGTAGCTGGCCAGGGCCTGGTCCGGGCGTCCGAGATGGGTCTGGGCGTGACCGAGGCGCATCCGGGCGACGGGATTGCGCGGATCCCGCGCGACCGCGGCCTCCAGGCAGGGCAGGGCGTCGTCCGGGCGCTGGAGGTCCAGCAGCACCTGGCCGCGCCCGGACAGGGTGACCGCGTCGGGCGGCGCCAGGGCCAGCGCCCGATCGAAGCTGGCCAGGGCCTCCTCCGGCCGGCGCAGCAGGGCCAGGGCCAGGCCGCGATTGGTGTGGGCGGCGGCGTAGTCCGGCCGGATCGCGAGGGCGGCGTCGAACCGCGCCAGGGCGGCCTCGGGCTGGGCCTGGCTGAGCAAGGTATTGCCCAGATTGTTCTGGGCCGCGGCGTCGGCCGGATCCTGCGCGCAGGCGGTCTCCAGGGCGAGCCTGGCCTCGTCGAACCGTCCGAGCTCCTGGAGCAGATTGCCCCGATTGGAATGGGCCGGCGTGAAACCCGGGTCGCGGGCGATGGCCGCGTCATAGCTGGCCAGGGCCGCGTCCGGCTGACCCAGGCGGCGCAACGCCGCGCCGCGGTTGACGTAGGCGCCGAGATGGTCGGGATCCAGATCCAGCACCCGGCCATAGGCCTCAACGGCTTCGGGCAGCCGGCCGGCCTGATGGTGCTCCAGCGCCTGCTGGAACAGGGCGGGTGTCGCGTCCGGGACGGAGGGGCGGGTCAAATCGATCTCTGGGCGAGCGCGGCGCCAGCGCGCCGCGAGGCGCGGCCGCCGACCTGTCGTTCGCCCGAGTGTCTACCAGACTCGCCCCGCGCGCCAACCGGGGGGCAGGAGACGATGGGGGACCATCGTCTCCCAGGGCCCTACTTCTTTTCGAAGGGGGCGCTGATCAGCAGGTCGACGTCGTCGCCGATGAGCGGGACATAGGTCTTCACGCCGAAGTCCGAGCGCTTCAGCGAGCCCTTGGCGTCGAAGCCGATGGTGTAGGCCTTACTCATCGGGTTGGAGCCCGCGCCCTTGAAGGTCACGTCCAGGGTCACCGGCTTGGTCACGCCGTGGAAGGTCAGGTCGCCGGTCACCTTGGCGGTCGAGGCGCCGGTCGGAACCACCTTGGTCGAGTGGAAGGTGATGGTCGGATAGGTCGTGGCGTCGAACCAGGCGGCGCTCTTGAGCTCGCCGTCGAGCACGGTGTTGGTGGTGGTGACGCTGGCGACCGGAATGGTCACGTCCAGCTTGGCGGCGGCCGGGGCCTTGGGGTCGAGGGTCAGGCTGCCGGTCGGCTTGGCGAAGTCGCCGTACCAGGTCGAAAAGCCCATGTGCGAGACGGAGAACACCACGCGGGCGTGGCTGGGCTCGAGCGCATAGGTCCCGGCCTGGACGGTGGTCGGGTCGGTGGAGACCTGGGCCAGGGCGGGGGCGGAGAAGGAGATGAGGGCGGCGCCGGCGAAGGCGGCCAGGGCGAAGGTCTTGGTCATGGAAGCGTCCTTGGGTTTGGGGAGGTAAGGGTTCAGCCGAACTGGAAGCCTGAGAGGGCCTTGCCCCCCAGGTGGTCTGAATAGGTGCGCTGGCCGCGATCGGTTCCCGCCGCGCCGGCCGCCACCATCAGGGGCAGGAGGTGCTCCTCCCGTGGATGGGCGGCGCGGGCGTAGGGCGCCTGGTCCCAGGCGGCGAGCTTGGCGGCGCGGACCTGCGGATCGGCGTTGGTGGCGGCCTCGGCCAGCCAGGCGTCGAAGGCCTCGGACTCGGCGTCTCCGGCCGGGCCGAAGAAGGTGCGCAGATTGTGGAAGCTCATGCCGCTGCCGATGATCAGCACCCCCTCGTCGCGCAGCGGGGCGAGGGCCTGACCGATGGCGAGATGCTGGGCGGGGTCGAGATCCTGCTGCAGGGACAGCTGCAGGACGGGAATGTCGGCGTCCGGATAGGACAGCATCATCGGAATGAAGACGCCGTGGTCATAACCGCGCGAGGCGTCCAGGTCTGAGGCGAAGCCGGCTTCGGCGAGCAGGCTCTGGACCTGCGGGGCCAGTTCCGGCGCGCCGGGCGCCGGATAGCTGAGCCGATAGGTGTGCTCGGGGAAGCCGTAATAGTCGAACAGCATGCCGGGGCGGGCGCCGACGTTCAGGGTCGGCCGCTCGGTCTCCCAGTGGCCGGAGATGATCAGCAGGGCCTTGGGTCTCTGGCCGACGGCGTCGGCGAGGCCGCGCAGATAGGCGGCCATCTTGTCCCAGAGATGCGGGGCGTGGGCCGGCGGGTCCATGAAGAAGCAGGGACCGCCGCCGTGCGGAATGAAGAGGGTGGGAAGGCGCTGGCTCATGCCGGCCTATCTGGTCATGGCCAAGCATCAAAAAAACTGGGATAAACTAGATAATCTCAATCGGAATATTGGATGGTCATGGATACCCCCACCCTGATCCAGCTGGAGACCTTCCTGGCGGTGGCCGAGGCGGGCAGCTTCTCGGCGGCGGCGCGGGCGCTGGGCCGCGCCCAGTCGGCGGTGACCTATCAGATCCAGAACCTGGAGGAGGAAGCGGGCGTCGAGCTGTTCGACCGCAGCGCCTATCGCCCGACGCTCAGCGAGGCCGGCCGGGCGCTGCTGCCGCGGGCGCAGCGCATCGTCGACGATGTCCAGGCCTTCCGCTCCCAGGCCCGCGGCATGGCCCAGGGGCTGGAGCCGGAGATCTCGCTGGTGGTCGAGGCCATGTTTCCCATGTGCCTGCTGCTGGGCGCGCTCACCGAGTTCCAGGCCATGTTCCCGACGGTGCAGACGCGGGTGCGGGTGGAGACCCTGGGCGCCGCCGCCCAGGTGCTGCTCGACGGCGCGGTCGACATCGGCCTGGTGGTGTCCTTCGCCGACCGGATGGACGAGCTGGTCGCCGCCCAGGTCACCGAGGTCGAGCTGGTGGCGGTCTGCGCGCCGCAGCATGCGCTGGCTGCGCACGACGGCCCCTTGGGCGATGATCTCCTGAGCGAGCAGGTCCAGCTGGTGCTGAGCGACCGCTCCAGCCTCACCCATGGCCAGGACCGGGGCGTGGTGTCCCTGCGGACCTGGCGGCTCGCCGACCTGGGGGCCAAGCACGCCATGCTGCTGGCCGGGCTGGGCTGGGGCAGCATGCCCCGCCACACCATCGCCGACGATCTGGCGGCCGGCCGGCTGATCGAACTGCGTCCCCTGCGCTGGGACGGACGCGAAGGCATGCCGCGCCTGCCGGTGGTCGCGGCGCGGCGGAAATCCGAGGCCCTGGGCCCGGCCGGCCGCTGGCTGCTGGCCCGCCTGTGGGACGGCGGCGAGGTCGCCGAGGCCGACAGACTTCGCTTGGCTTCCCCCCGGACCGGCGGCTAAGCCTGTCGCCCATGGACGCCGAGATCCGCACCCAGACCGCCCCCTTCCGCGACCCCCGCTACGCGCCCCGGCGCCTGGAGGTCGAGCGCCGCGCCGACGGGGTGATGATCCTGACGAACCCGACCCCGGTGGTCGCCCCCTTCGCCACCATGACCGGTCCGCTGGGCCATTGGGCGCAGCGCGATCCCGGCCGGGTCTGGCTGGCCGAGCGGTCCGGCGAGGGCTGGCGCGAGCTGACCTATGGCGCCGCGCATGAGCAGGTCATGGCGCTGGCCGGCGGGCTTAGGGCGCTGGGCGTGGTGAGCAAGAGGCCGCTGCTGATCCTGGCCCGAAACGGCCTCGACCATGCGCTGATCAAGTATGCGGCCATGAGCCAGGGCATGCCGGCGGCGCCGGTCTCGCCCCAGTACGGCCTGCCGGGCGCCAATCTGGCGAGGCTCGCCCACGCGGTGGAGGTGCTGCAGCCGGCCGCCATCTTCACTGAGGACGCCGCCCTGTTCGGAGAGGCGCTGGAGGCGCCGTTCCTGGCCGGCTTGCCGGTGATCGCGGCCGCCAACCCGCGGCCCGGCGATGTGAGCTTCGCGGACCTGCTGAAATCCGCCCCGGCCGCGGCCAGCGCCGACCCGGACGACACCGCCAAATATCTGCTGACCTCCGGCTCCACCGGCCGGCCCAAGGCGGTGATCTGCCGCCACCGCAACATCGCCACCAACGCCGCCCAGGTCGCCGCCTGTTTCGACGATCCGGACCCGCCGGTGATCGTCAACGCCGCGCCCTGGAGCCACAGCCTGGGCGCCAATGCGATCCTGCACATGGCCGCCCATCGCGGCGGCACGGTCTATATCGACGCCGGCCAGCCGGTGGCGGGCCGCTTCGCCGAGACGGTGCGCAATCTGAAAGAGATCTCGCCCACCTATCACAACATGGTCCCGGCCGGCTGGATGCTGTTCGCCGGCGAGCTGGAGCGCGACGAGGACCTGGCGCGCAAGTTCTTCGCCCGCGTGCGGGTCATGCAGTATGGCGGCGCCAATCTCGGCCAGGACATCTGCGACCGCATCCAGGCCGTGGCCGTGCGTACGGTGGGCGAGAAGATCAGCTTCGCCAGCGGCTATGGCGCGACGGAGACCGGGCCGACGGCGGCCAATGTCCATTGGACCAACGATCGCATGGGCCTGATGGGCCTGCCGCTGCCGGGCACCGCGGTGAAGCTGGCGCCCGCCGGCGACAAGCTGGAGTTCCGGGTCAAGGGTCCGCAGGTGACCAGCGGCTATCTGGGCCTGACCCAGGTCTCGGCCGACAGCTTCGACGAGGACGGCTTCTATCGGCTGGGCGACGCGGCCCGCTTCATCGACCCCGAGGATCCGGCCCAGGGCCTGGCCTTCGACGGCCGCCTGTCTGAGAACTTCAAGCTGGCCAGCGGCACCTTCGTCAGTGTGGGCGAACTGCGCATCCAGGCGGTGGGCGCGGTGGGCGACGCCGTGACGGACGCGGTGGTCTGCGGCGAGGGCCGCGAGACGCTGGGCCTGTTGTTCTATCCCAAGCCCGGCCATGCGCCGGAGGAGATCGCGGCGGCCGTCCGCGCCGGGGTGGCGGCGCTCAACGCCCGCGCCAAGGGCTCCGGCGGACGGGTGGCGCGGGCCCTGGTGCTGCCTACGGCGCCGGACGCCAACGCCGGCGAGATCACCGACAAGGGCTATATCGCCCAGGCGCTCGCCAGGTCCTTGCGGGCCGCCGATGTCGAGCGGCTGTTCGCCGAGCCGGCCGATCCCGACGTCATGGTGTTCGCCTAAAGGCTTGCCGCCCCGCCGTCGCGCGCTAGCGTGGACTCCAAGCCGGCCGATGAGCCGGCGGGAGGACTATCGGCATGGGCGAAATCATCAGCGGCGAACGCCGCCTGTCCTCTGAGGACCTGAATGCGCGGGCGTCGCGCGCGGCCACCGGTCTGGCCTCGCTGGGCGTCAAGGCCGGCGACCTGATCGCCATCTATCTGCGCAACGACCTGCCCTTCCTGGAGGCCACCTTCGCGGCGGGCCTGCTGGGCGCTATCCGACCCCGGTCAACTGGCACTATGCCGAGGCCGAGGCGCGCTATCTGTTCGAGAACTCCGGCGCACGGGCGATCATCATCCACGCCGACCTGATCGAGGGCATAAGCGCGGCCCTGCCGCCCGGGGTGCCGGTGCTGGTCGTCGCCACCCCGCCGGAGATCGCCCAGGCCTATGGCCTGGATCCCGCGCCCGTGCCGCGGGCATGATCGACTGGTCGACCTGGCTCGAGAGCTTCGCGCCCTATGACCAGCCCGTCGCCGACGGGCCGGGGACCATCATCTACACCTCCGGCACCACGGGCCATCCCAAGGGGGTGCGGCGGCGTCAGCCCACGCCGGAACAGGCGGCGGTCTCGGCCCGGGCGCTGGCCTACGCCTTCGGGTTCGCCGACTGGCTGGCCCGTCCCGACGAGATCGTCACGGTGATCACCGGGCCCATGTATCACTCGGCGCCCAACGCCTATGGCGCCTTCTCGGCCCGGCTGGGGGCCAAGGTGATCCTGGAGGCGCGCTTCGATCCCGAGGAGCTGCTGGCCCTGATCGAGCGCTATCGGGTGACCCACATCCACATGGTCCCGATCATGTTCACCCGGCTGCTGAAGCTGCCGGATGCGGTGAAGGCCCGCTACGACCTGTCCAGCCTGAAGTTTGTGGTCCACGCCGCCGCGCCGTGCCCGGCGCCGGTGAAATGGGCGATGATCGAATGGTGGGGGCCGGTGATCAACGAGTACTACGGCTCGACCGAGACCGGCGCCGTGGTGTTCTGCAATTCCGAACAGTGGCTGGCCCACCCCGGCACGGTTGGGACCGCCATGCCCGGCGCGGACGTCCGGGTGATCGATGCGGACGGAAACAGCCTGCCGGCCGGCGAGATCGGCGAGGTGGTGGCCAGGACCGCGGGCATCGCCGACTTCACCTATCACGGCGACGACGCCAAGCGGGCCGCGTCGGAAAAGGCCGGGCTGATCGCGCCGGGCGACATCGGATACCTGGACGCCGACGGCTTCCTCTATCTGTGCGACCGGGCCAAGGACATGATCATCTCCGGCGGCGCCAACATCTATCCGGCCGAGATCGAGGCCGAGCTGCACAAGATGCCGGGCGTCGCCGACTGCGGGGTGTTCGGCATTCCCGACGAGGAGTTCGGCGAGGCGGTCTGTGCGGTGGTCCAGCCCATGCCGGGCGTCACCCTGACCGAGGCCGAGGTGCGCACCTATCTGCGCGGCCAGATGGCCGGCTACAAGGTGCCCAAGCGGGTCGACTTCCACGCCGAGCTGCCGCGCGAGGACTCCGGCAAGATCTTCAAACGCAAGCTTCGGGAGCCCTTCTGGGAGGGCCTGGACCGGCGCATTTGATCTGCCTCCTGTTGCGCGACGTCCCCCGCTCACGCAAGGAGACGGGAGACGATCCACGAGTCCCGGGAGGACCTCCATGAACGGCGCCGACGCCCTGATCGAAACCCTGGTGGCCAACGGGGTCACCGCCTGTTTCGCCAATCCCGGCACCAGCGAGATGCAGTTCGTCTCGGCGCTCGACCGCCAGCCGGCCATGCGCCCGGTGCTGTGCCTGTTCGAGGGCGTCGCGACGGGCGCCGCGGACGGCTATGGCCGCATGGCCGACGCGCCGGCCTGCACCCTGCTGCACCTGGGCCCCGGCTACGGCAACGGCCTGGCCAATCTGCACAATGCGCGGCGCGCCTTCACGCCGCTGGTCAATGTGGTCGGCGACCACGCCACCTATCACCGCCAGTATGACGCCCCGCTCAATTCCGACATCCCGACCATCGTCGGGCCCAACTCGCTGTGGGTGAAGTCGGCCGACCGGGCCGAGGACGTCGCCGCCATCGCCGCCGAGGCGATCACCGCCAGCTATGGCCCGCCCGGTGGTCCGGTCAGCCTGATCCTGCCGGCCGACGCCGCCTGGACCGAGACCAAGGTCGAGACGGTCGCCGCCCACCGCCCGGCCCGGGCGATCGCCAGCGCCGACGCCGTCGATGCGGTCGCCAAGGCGATCAAGGCGGCCAAGAAGCCGGTGGTGCTGCTGGGCGGCCAGGGCTGCCTGGCCGAATCCCTGGTCCAGGCCGCCCGCGTCCAGGCCGCCGGGGTGCGGGTGATGGTCGACACCTTCGTGGCCCGCCAGCCGCGCGGCGCGGGCGTCTTCGCCCCGGCCCGGATGCAGTATTTCGGCGAGGCGGCCTTGGCCGATCTCGAGGGCGTGGACCTGATGGTCTATGTCGGCACCGCCATGCCGGTGGCCTTCTTCGCCTATCCGGACCGGCCCTCGGTGCTGGTGCCGGAAGGGTGCCAGACCTTGACGCTCGCCGATCGCAAGACCGACACCGTCGCCGCCCTGGCCGCCCTGGCCGAGGCGCTGGGCGCGCCGGCCACGGGTCCCGTCCAGCCGCTGAAGCGCCCCGACGCGGCCCCCACCGGCGGGCTGACGCCCCAGGCCTGCGGCCTGTCCATCGCCCGCCACCTGCCCGAGGGCGCGATCATCTGCGATGACGCCGTGACCTCCGGCGGCGGGGTCGCCGTGCCCTGCATGACCGCGGCGCCGCACGAGGTGCTGGCGCTCACCGGCGGGGCCATCGGCATCGGCCTGCCGCTCGCCATCGGCGCGGCGGTGGCCAAGCCCGACCGCAAGGTCCTGGCGCTCTCCGGCGACGGCTCGGCCATGTACACGGTCCAGAGCCTGTGGACGATGGCGCGGGAGAACCTCGACGTCACCGTCGTGGTCTTCGCCAACCACAGCTATCGCATCCTCAACATCGAGATGGGCCGCACGGGCGCCGGCAATGCCGGGCCCTCGGCCAGCAAGCTGCTGGACCTGGGCGATCCGCGCATCGACTGGGTGTCGATGGCCAAGGCCATGGGGGTCTCGGCCGTGCGCTGCGAGACCGCCGAGCAGTTCGAGGCCGCCTTCGCCGACGCCATGGCCCAGCCCGGCCCGAAGTTCATCGAAGCCGCGATCTGAGGCACCTCCCCCATCTTCGGGGGAGGTGGACCCGAAGGGGCCGGAGGGGGCCGCCCTCGCAGTGGGCGGTAGCGGTTGAGAAGCTCGAACCGTCCCTGCGGGCCGGCCCCCTCAGTCCACTTCGCGGCCAGCTCCCCCAGCGGGGGAGCAGCCCATGAAAAAAGGCCCGCGGATCGCTCCGCGGGCCTTCGTCGTTTTCAGGTCCGTCTGGGATCAGACGTTGCCGGGCAGCTTGCAGTCCTTGGTGAAGGCGCAGCCCACCACGCCGACCGCATTGATCGGATCGGCGGTGTATTCCAGCACGTAGCCCTTCAGGCCGTCGGCGCAGGCGGTTTCCACATAGGTGGTGCCCTTGGTGGTCTTGCCGATGACCCGCGTGGCCGAGACGTTGCAGCTGTCCTTGCCGAGCTTCTTCAGGTCCGCCGTGAACACCGCCATGGTGTCGGCCGGCTTGGTGAAGCTGCAGCGATAGCCCGCGATCGGGGCGCGGCCGCAGTCATAGACGATCGGCTTGTCGGCGGGGCCGCCGAACACGCCCACGCCGCCGTCCGGACGGTTCGAGCAGGCCATTTCGACCACGTCCTTGCCGGGCGGGCCGGGGAACGGGGCGTACTTGGAGACCTGGCAGTCGAAGCCGGCGGTCTTGGCGAGCTTGGTGTAGAGGCCCGCCTGGGCGGTCTCGGCTTCGCGCGCGTCGGTCAGGGTGCAGCCGCCGAGGATGCCGGTGGCCTTTTCGCAGGGGTAGGTGGTGGCCAGCTGGCCCTTGTCGGCCTTGTAGATGTAGCCCTTGCCGTCGGCGCAGGAGGCTTCATAGAAGCTCGAGCCCGACTGCGACATGCCGACGAAGCGACGGTCCTTCACGGCGCAGCCGTTGTTGGCGGCGGCGGCGTAGCCGTCGACCACGGCCAGGCGCGAGGCCTTGTCCTTGAGGGTGCAGTGGATGTTGCCTTCGCCCGAGTCGTAGAGCAGGCAGTCATTGGCCGTCACGTTGCCGAGGCTCGCGACCGCCGGGGCCGGGGCCTGGACCACGTATCCGGAGCCGCCCTGGCAGGCGACTTCCAGGAAGGTGTTGGTGGCGCTTTGACCGATGCCGCGGGCGGCCTCGGGGGTGCACTGGATGCCGGCCTTGGCCAGCAGGGGCGCGAGATCGGCCTTGGGGTCGGCGTTGCCCGGCAGGACGCAGGGCAGGGCCGACGGCTTGCCGTCCGGCTGGGGCGTGTCGGCCTCGACGCAGGTGAAGGCGGTGGGCTTGGCGCCCGTCGCCGACGACAGGACGAAGCCTTGGCCCTGGTCGCAGTCGATTTCGTAGTAGCTGGTGGCGATCTTGGTCTTGGGATCGGTCGCCTTGCCGACGAAGCGCGCGTCGGTCACCTGGCAGCTGATGCCAGCGGCCTGGGCGATGGCGGGAGCTTCCGCCATGCCCTGCTTGCGGGCGGCTTCGGTGACGGCCGGGGGCGCCTTGGGGGCGGACATCACGACGGCCGGGGCCAACGCCGCGAGAAGCAGGGCGGCCGCCAGCCCGATTACTTTGGGCCTCATGGTGGAAAACTCTCCTGGGTGGTTCCTTCGCGCGGACATAAGCGCCCGCATGCCCTATGGGTCAAGTTCGCCGTGAACAGGGGCTGAACTGCGGCGTAACGCGAACAAAGCGGGTTTGATCCCGGCGCCGATGGGGCGAACATTGTTCGGTTTCCGTACGCGGTTCGCGGAAAGGGAGGGGACATCATGCGTGACGGTTTCGAGGACGCCATACCCGAGGTGGTGCGGCCGAAACTGGTCTACCCTTTCGAGCAGGGCCCCAAGACCGGCGAGGCGATTGATGTGGCCCCCGGCGTCAAGTGGCTGCGGATGCCGCTGGGCGGGTCGCTGGCCTTCATCAATGTCTGGGCGATCGCCGAGGAGGGCGGCTGGGCCATTGTCGACACCGGCATGGGCGGGTCGCAGACCCAGCAGGCCTGGCGCCAGGCGTTCGCCGGGCCGCTGGCCAATCTGAAGGTCACCCGGGTGTTCGTCACCCACATGCACCCTGACCATATCGGCATGGCCGGCTGGCTGACCCGCAAGTTCGACGCGCGGCTGTGGATCACCCGGCTGGAATTCCTGATGTGCCACAACCTGGCCGCCGACACCGGCCGCGAGGCGCCGGAGGATGCGCTCAACTTCTACAAGGCCGCCGGCTGGGACGATGAGGCCCTGGAAATTACCGCGCGCGGTTCGGGGGTTTCGGCAAGGGGCTGCACGCCCTGCCCGACAGCTTCCGCCGCCTGAGCGACGGCGACGAGATCCGGATCGGCGACCATGTCTGGCGCGTCGTGGTGGGATCGGGCCATTCGCCGGAGCACGCCTGCCTGCATTGCCCGGACCTCAAGCTGTTCATTTCCGGCGACCAGGTGCTGCCCAAGATCTCGTCCAACGTCTCGGTGTTTCCGACCGAGCCGGCGGGCGACCCCCTGACCGACTGGCTGACCTCGCTGGCGCGAATCAAGGCGAACATGCCCGACGACGTCCTGGTGCTGCCGGCCCACAATGACCCGTTCCACGGCCTGCACGCCCGCATCGACCACCTGATCGGCGGCCACGAGCGCGGCCTGGCGCGGCTGCACAAGCTGATCGCCGAGCCCAAGCGGGCGGTCGACGTGTTCAGCGTGCTGTTCCGCCGCAAGATCGACCAGTGGGTGCTGGGCATGGCGACGGGCGAGAGCCTGGCCCATCTCAACTGCCTGATCTCCCGCGGCCTGGCCGAGCGTCGAACCGATGAAAACGGCGTCGACTGGTATCAGGCCAAGGCTTAGACATACGCTGTAAGACGAAAAGGGCGGACACCATGACGGACCACATTCTCAGCGAAAAATCGAACGGCGTGCTGACGCTGACCATGAACCGGCCGGAGAAGAAGAACGCTCTGACCCGGGCCATGTACCAGGCGCTGGCCGACGGCATCCTGGGCGCCGAGCAGGACAAGGATGTCCGCTGCGTCCTGATCCAGGCCGAGGGCGACATGTTCACCGCCGGCAACGACCTGGCCGATTTCGCCGCGGTGAATTCCGGCGACGCGAGCGCCGATGACGCCCGGCGCGGCGGCAATCCGCTGCTGGCGGCCCTGGCCGTCGCCAAGATCCCGCTGGTCGCCGCCGTGAACGGCCGCGCGGTCGGGGTGGGCACGACCATGCTGCTGCACTGCGACCTCGTCTATGTGTCCGACGACGCGCTGCTGACCACGCCCTTCGTGAACCTGGCCCTGGTGCCGGAAGCGGCCTCGTCCATCACCCTGCCGACCCGCATCGGCCACACGCGGGCGTTTTCGATGTTCGTGCTGGGCGAGGCGGTCGACGCCAAGAAGGCGGTGGACTGGGGCATCGCCAACGCCGCCGTGCCGCGCTCGGAGCTGCGCGCCAAGGCCCGCGCCGCCGCCGAGGCCGTCGCCAGCCGCCCCCGCGCCGCGGTGGCCATCACCAAGGCCCTGATGCGCGATCCCGAGGGCATGGCCGCCCGCATGGCCGAGGAGGGCGTCCACTTCTCGGCGCAGCTGAAGTCGGCGGAAGCCAAGGAGGCCTTCGCGGCCTTCGCCGAAAAGCGCGCGCCCGACTTCTCGTCGGTGGGCTGACCCATGAGCCTGATCACTTCGGAATTCGGCGCCTTCACCCCGGCCGCCGACGTCGTGGCCGACCATGACCTGTCCGGACGGGTCGCCATCGTCACCGGCGGCGCCTCGGGCATCGGCATAGAGACCGCCCGCGCCCTGGCCGGCGCCGGGGCCGAGGTCACTCTGGCCGTGCGCAACCGCGCGGCCGGCGAGGCCGCGGCCGCCGACATCAACGCCTCGGTCGGCGCCGAGCGGGCGCGGGTCGGCGATCTCGACCTCTCCGACCTGGCCTCGGTGGCGGCCTTCGTCACCACTTGGGGCGAGGCGCCCCTGCACATGCTGATCAACAACGCGGGCGTCATGGCCTGCCCGCTCAGCTACACGGCCAATGATCTGGAGATGCAGATCGGCACCAACCACTTCGGCCACTTCCTGCTTGGGGTCGGTCTGGCGCGGGCCCTGATGAACGGCGAGGAGGCGGGCCGCACGGCGCGTGTGGTCTCTCTGTCCTCCATCGGCCATCGCCGCTCGGGCGTGAACTTCGACGATCCGCACTATCGGACCCGCGCCTACGACAAGTGGGAGTCCTACGGCCAGGCCAAGACGGCCAACGCCCTGTTCGCGGTGGGCTTCAACGCCCGCTTCGCCGAGCTGGGGATCACCGCCAACGCCGTCATGCCCGGCGGCATCATGACCCCGCTGCAGCGCCACCTGCCGCGCGAGGAGATGATCGCCATGGGCTGGATGGACGAGGCCGGCAAGGTCCGCGACGGCTTCAAGACCCCGCAGCAGGGCGCCTCGACCAGCGTCTGGGCGGCGGTGGGCGAGGAGCTGGAGGGGATCGGCGGTCTCTATCTGGAGAACTGCGGCCAGGCCCCGGCCTTCGACAAGGCCAACCCCTTCGTCGGGGTCATGGATCACGCGCTGGATCCGGAGGCGGCCGAGCGGCTGTGGGCGCTGTCGGCGGAAACCGTGGGGGTCGGCTAGCCGCGCTTCTTCGGGGTCTTGGTCTTGGCCCGCGCCGCGGCGTCCAGGGCCTTGCGGGCCCATTCGGCGAGCACGTCCGGGTCCTCCAGGGCGTCGAGCGGGGCGGACCAGTAGCCCATGGCCTTGTCCCCGCCGAAGGGATGGAAGGCCTCGCACCCGGCCGCGGCGAAGTCCGGCCGGGTGATATCGTCGACCTTGAGATAGAGGGTGTCCTCGGCCAGCAGGGCGAAGAACAGGTCGTGGCGCGACAGGCCGACGCCGCCGAACATCCGCTTGTGGGTCACCCCGCCGAGCGGCTCGAACAGCTCCAGCACCATGTCGAGAAAGTCCGGCGAGACGGCCATGCGTTGCGATTCCCCCGCGAGCGCCCGACAATACCATCCATGACCGTCACCGTCCGCCCCGCCGCCCCCGCCGACGCCGCCCTGATCCACGGATTCATCCGGGCGCTGGCCGATTATGAGAAGCTGCTGCACGAGGTGGAGGCGAGCGAGGCCGATATCGCGGGCCATCTGTTCGGGGCGAACCCGCGCCTGTTCTGCGACATCGCCGAGGCCGACGGGCGACCGGTGGGCTTCGCGGTGTGGTTCTACAACTACTCGACTTTCCTGGGCCGCCACGGGATCTATCTGGAGGACCTGTTCGTGGTTCCCGAAGCCCGCGGCCTGGGGGCCGGCAAGGCCCTGCTGCGCCGACTGGCCCAGCGCTGCCGCGAGGAGGGCCTGGCGCGGCTGGAATGGTCGGTGCTGAACTGGAACGCGCCCTCCATCGCCTTCTATGACAGCCTGGGCGCCGGAGCCCAGACCGAGTGGACCGTGCGCCGCCTGACCGGCGAACCCCTGGCGGCGCTGGCGGGATCATGAGCGCCCCACCCAAAACTGTCCTGGTCGCGAAGCCGGAGGAAGAGGCCGCGATCCGCAACGCCGTGCGCACCGTCGATCCCCTGACGCTCGGGCCTGGGCGGGTGATCGCCGGGCCGGAACACGCGGCCTCGCTCACCGCCATGCTGGCCGATCCCCGGGTCTCGGACCCGATCTATGACCTGCCGCGGCCGATCACCGAGGCCAATGTCGCCGCCTGGATCGCCGAAGCCGCCCGGCAGCGGCAGGCAGGGGAGGGGCTGCTTGTGCTGTCCCTGGACCCGCAGGGACAGGTCGCCGGCTATTCCAAGTTCAGCGTCTGGCCGGACCGGTCCTCGGCCGAGATCGCCGGGGCCACCCGCGCCGACCTCCAGGGCCAGGGCAATGGCGGCAAGGGGGCGGCGCATTCCTTCGGCTGGATGTTCCAGGAGCTGGGGGTGCGGCTGATCGGCCTGACCGCCGCCCTCGACAATGTCCGCTCGGCCAAGGTGATCGAGGCGGCGGGGTTCGTGTCGATGGGCGAGCGCGAGGCGGTGCGGCCGGACGGGACCATCCGCCGGTCGCTCTATTGGGAGATGACGCGGGACCAGTGGGCCCACGCCCACCGGCTCTAGCTCAGACTGAGATGTCGATGATCATCGGGGCGGCGGGCTTGCCGGCCTTGGCGTCGGCCTGGGCCTTGCCCTCCAGGTCGGTCTTCATCACGTCCTTGATCCGCCGGGTGATCTCTTCCTGGATCGCGGTTTCCATCGAGGTGCGCGAGGTCTGGTCCATGCCGGCCAGGCCTTCCTCGGTCAGGCCCTTCTCCTGCAGGATCTGGGCGCGAATCTTGGCCTTCAGCGCCTCGAACTTCTGCTCCTGGGCCCAGGCATAGAGGCCCTTCTTCTTCACCTCGTCGAGCAAGGCCTGGTTGGCCGCCTTGGCCGCGTCCGCGGCGGCTTTGGCCTTGTCGGCGGGGGTCTGGGCGTCGGTCGATGCTGCAGGCGTGCTTCCCAGTCCCAGCGCAGAGGCCAGGGCCTGGGCCTGGGCGGGGCTGAAGCCGGAAACGTTCAACGACAAGGGCGGGCCTCCCGGAGTGGATTAACCACGCCAAGCAAGACCGGCGCCAACCGGGAGATGTGAAAACGGCGGCGATCCGTGGGGATCGCCGCCGCCTGCAGTCGTATCGGTTGTAGCTGGGCCTCAGCCGGCCGTGGCCGGCTTGGGCGCAGGCGCGGCCGGAGCCGCGCGGCCGAGGTCGTAGAACTTGGGCGCCATCTGCGGGACGGCTTCCTTGAGGATCGAATCGACGGTCCAGCCCTCTTCCTTGGTGCAGGTCTCGATCGGGCGAGGCTGCGAATAGAGGATGATGTTCTCGCCCGAGGAGCCGAAGATCTGGCCCGACACATGGCTTGCGGCCGGCGCGACCATGGCGACGGAGAAGCGGGCCGGCTGGTCGGCGCGGATCTTCTCGGCCATCACCGCGCGGCGGGCCGCGGCGGCCTCGTCCTTCACCGGCACCGACTGGGTCATGCGGGTCCAGGCGACCGGGGCCAGACAGTTGGAACGCACATTGTTGCGCGCCCCTTCCATGGCGATGATCCGCGACAGGCCGGCGATGCCCATCTTGGCCGCGCCGTAATTGGCCTGGCCGACATTGCCGAACAGGCCCGAGGTCGAGGTGAAGAACATGTAGGCGCCGTCGTTCTGGTCGCGGAACAGTTCGATGGTGGCGCGGGCGACGTTGAAGCTGCCGCGCATGTGCACGTCGATGACGCGGTCCCAGTCGTCCTCGGTCATCTTGTGGAACATCACGTCGCGCAGAATGCCGGCCGGATTGATCACCGCATGCAGGCCGCCGAAGGTGTCGAGCGCCTGCTCGACCATGCCCTGGACCGCCTTGTAGCTGGTGACGCTGTCGGAATTGGAGGCCGCTTCGCCGCCGGCGGCGCGGATTTCCTGAGCGACCATCTCGGCCGGACCCGCCGAACCCTCGTCCTCGCCCTTGAGCCCGCCGCCCAGGTCATTGACCAGGACCTTGGCGCCTTCGGCCGCGGCGATCAGGGCCGCCTCACGGCCAATGCCGTTGCCGCCCCCCGTGACCAGAACAACTTTTCCTGAAAGAGCACCCATCAAATCATCTCCCTAAAAAATAATACCGCCAGCTATTCGAGCCGGTCGGCCTTGCGCAAGGCGGGAAACAGTTTGGCCCAGGCGCCGGTGACGATCAACGCACCGACCCCGCCGAACACCGCGCCGCCGATCGGGCCCAGGAAGCGCGCCACGACGCCGCTCTCGAATTCGCCGAGCTCGTTGGAGGCGCCGATGAACAGGGAGGAGACGGCGGCCACCCGGCCGCGCATCTGGTCGGGGGTGACGATCTGCACCAGGGTCTGGCGGACATAGACGCTGAGCATGTCGGCGCCGCCCAGGACGGCCAGGGCCGCCACCGACAGTGGCAGGGACCGCGAGAGGCCGAAGACGATGGTGGCCGCGCCGAACACGGCCACCCCGCCGAACATGATCAGGCCGGCGTGCCGGCGGATCGGATAGCTGGCCAGGAGGATCGCCACGGCCGTGGCCCCCATCGCGGGGCCGGCGCGCAAGAGGCCGAAGCCCTCCGGCCCGATCTTCAGGATGTCGCGGGCGAAGACCGGCAGGAGCGCCGTCGCCCCGCCCAGCAGCACGGCGAACAGGTCGAGCGAAATGGCCCCGAACACGATCTTGTTGGTCCAGACATAGGCCAGGCCCTCCTTCATGAGCGCCCAGCGCGAGCCGGGCTGGACCTGGGGCCGGGTGTCGGTGGTGATGGCGGCCACGCACAGGCCGGCCAGGGCGTAGAGGCCCACCGTGACCATGTAGGACAGGCCGGCCGACTGGGAGACCAGGATTCCGCCGAGCGCCGGGCCCAGGATCGAGCCGCCCTGCCAGGCCAGGGAGTTCCAGGCGATCGCCCGCGGCAGCAGGGTCTTGGGCACCAGCATCGGGCCCATGGCGGTGGAGGACGGGCCCATGAAGGCGCGGCTCGCCCCGAACAGGGCCGACAGGCCGAGGAGCAGGGGAATGCTGGCGAAATGGAAGATCGCCGCGCAGGCCAGGATCACCGCCGTCGTCGTCTCGCCGAGATAGCAAAGCAGCAGCACGGTCTTGCGGTTGTGGCGGTCGGCGGTCTCCCCGGCCGGCAGGGCCAGGAGGAAGACCGGGATGAAGGCGGCCAGGCCGATCATGCCCACATAGAAGGCCGACCGTTCGACGCTCATGGTCTCGCGGGCCACGGCGTACATCTGCCAGCCAAGCGCCACGCTCTGGATCTGCACCCCAAGCGTCGAGGCCACACGGGAGATCCAGAACACCATGAAGTCGCGCCGGCCCAGGAGGGCGGAGACGGTGTTGGCGGGCGGGGCGTCGGCGGGGGAGGGGTCGGACATGGGCCGCGCAACTTGGCCCGAGGGGGACGCTGGGGCAATGCCGCGCGGGCTCGCATTTTTCAAAGCGCGCTATCAGCGACTCTCAAGGCCCGATAGAGGGCGGAGACCGTGGAGGGCGAGACCGTGTCGGGCTGGGTGATCGGGGTGATGGTGGAACTGCCGGGCGAGCCCGCCCCGATCCGCCACTATTACGCCGTGGGCTTCGAGGATCGCGCCAAGTCCGAGTGGATGGCGCTCGACGCCGGGCAACTCGCCGGCCGCATCGCCTCCAGCCCCTACAAGGGCCAGGAGCCCGTGCAGATGCTGAGCGCGCTCACCCCGGCGCGCATGAAGACGCTGGGGCTGAAGCCGGGGGAAGTCCGCGCGCTCGGCGTGAACTGGCCCCGGCGCTGGATGGAGCCTACTTCGTCGCCCCCGTGATTTCCTTGATCAGCACCTGGACGCGGGCCTTGGCGCCCGACGCCCACATGGCGCGCAGGGTGGCGAGGGTCTCGGCGGCCTGGTCCTCCATTCGCCAATCGCAGGCGACGAACTGGCAGTCCTTGAACACCGGGGCCTTGCCGCCCGCATAGACCATGCGGCAGTCGCGGAATTCGCAGCCATCGAAATATTCGCCGTCCAGGGTGACGGTCTCGTGGTTGTAGCTGATGGCGGTGGTCATGACGCGGATCCTTCGCCGTTGCCGGCGTTATCGGGGTTCTGGGCGGCCTTTTCGCTGGCCTTCGCGGCGGCCTTCTGGGCGGCCTTGACCGCCTTCTGGCGGTCCCGCTCCATGCGTTCGAACTGGTAGTTGGGCTTGCGCGCCATGAGCGATTCCTTTCGCGGCCGGCGAAACAGCCGCCGGCTTGGATCTAACGGGAGTGGGGAAAGGCCCTGGATCGCAGGCCGGACCCGGACGCCGAAGCTCACGCTCCAGCCGGTGGCGATAGCCGTGACCCCATCTGCGGAGTCTTAGGCCAGGGGGCTTCAGACGCCCTCAGCGGCCCCCGCGTCAAGGAAGAACCGCGCGCGGCTCGAATTTGCCGCGGGTCTCGCGCATTGACGACCGGGGTCCTTGGCCCTATTTCGCCCCCTTCGATCGAACCGGGTCCCACGTCCATGCGACGACTGCGACGAACCGGGCGCGCCCGCCGCGCCGCCTGACCTCCGCCCCGCCCGCGGCCCGCCCGCGGTGACGGGATCGTCGCATTTCGCGCCCAGAGTTCCCGCCATGATCGCTTCCAAGACCGCCGCTTCGGCGCCGGATATCCGTTCCGAACAGCCCCAGGACGACGCCGCCATCGAGGCGCTGCTGGACCACGCCTTCGGGCCCGGCCGCTTCGTGAAGTCGTCCGAGCGCGTCCGTGAATTCGCCGAGTTCCGCCCCGACCTGTCCTTCTGCGCCTGGGACGGCGACCGCCTGGTCGGCTCGGTCCGGATGTGGAAAATCCATATCGGAGACGCGCCCGCCATCTTCCTGGGGCCGCTGGCGGTGATGGCCGACCAGCGCAAGGCCGGCGCCGGCGGACTGCTGGTCGAGCGCGCCTGCCAGGCGGCCGAGGCCGCGGGCTTCCCCCTGGTGCTGCTGGTGGGCGACGGTCCCTATTTCCAGCGCTTCGGATTCAGCGCCGAGCACACCCGCGGCGTGCGCATGCCGGGGCCGGTCGATCCGCGCCGGGTGCTGGCGCGGGGCGCGACCGGGCCGCTTTCCGGCGACGTCCGCGCCTGATCGGCCGACCATGTGGTTGAGGTGGGGCCGGCGTGGCCCTACCTTGGCGACATGGCGACCTCCACCGACAGCAAGACCGGCCTCGACGGCGTGATCGCCGCGGCCAAAGCCCAGGCCCCCGGCCGCGGCCTGCCCCCCGTCCATCTCTGGAATCCGCCCCACTGCGGCGACATCGACATCGTCATCAAGAAGGACGGCCTGTGGTTCCACGAGGGCACGCCGATCGGGCGCGAAGCCCTGGTGCGGCTGTTCTCCACCGTCCTGCGCAAGGACCCGGACGGCTATCACCTGGTCACGCCGGTCGAGAAGATGCGGATCACGGTGGAGGACGCGCCCTTCATCGCCGTCCGGGTCGACCGCGAGGGCGGGGCGCTCAAGTTCCTGACCAATGTCGGGGACGAGGTCGAGGCCGGGCCCGACAACCAGATCCGGGTCGAGATGGACCCCAAGACCGGCGAGCCGCGTCCCTATCTGCACGTCCGCCGGGGGCTTGAGGCCCTGATCGCGCGGCCGGTGTTCTATGAGCTGGTCGAGCTCGCCGAGGAGCGCGAGACGCCCGAGGGCCCGCAGCTGGGCGTCGCCTCCAACGGCGCCTGGTTCCCGGTGGGCCCGGTCGGCGCGCACCGTCTGTGAGCCGCCCGTGAGCCCGGCCGCCCCCGCCGCCGACTTGCGTGACTGGATCGTCGGCCACCTCGATCCCCTGGAGGAGGGAGGCGGGGCGGTCGGCGCCTCCGACTTCGACCTGTCGCCGCATGCCCGCCCCGCGGCGACCACGCCGCTCACCCCCGCCTCGGTGCTGGTGGGACTGATCGAGCGGGAGCACGGCTATTCGGTCCTGCTGACCAAGCGGGTTGACACGCTTCGCCGACACGCGGGCCAGATCGCCTTTCCCGGCGGGCGGCGCGATCCCGGCGAGACCCCCTGGGGCGCGGCCCTGCGCGAGGCGCACGAGGAAGTGGGGCTGCATCCCGACTTCGTGACCCTGGGCGGACTGTCCTCGCCCTATCAGACGGGCACCGGCTATCTGATCACCCCGGTGGTGGGCTTCATCCGGCCGGGCTTTGACCTCGTCCCCAATCCGGACGAGGTGGCCGACATCTTCGAGACCCCGTTCGGCTTCCTGATGGATCCGGCCAATCACGAGGAGCACGAGCGCGAGGGACCCGACGGCGAGAAACGGCGTTTCTACGCCATGACCCACGAGGACCGCTTCATCTGGGGCGCGACGGCGGGCATGCTGCGGGCGCTCTACACCCGCCTCTATGGAGCCGCCGTTGCCTGAGGCCCTGGCCTGGCGGGCTCTGCTCGTCGCAACCCCCTTCGCCGTCTGGTTCCTGTGGCGGGCGATCGCCCTGCGGACGGGCCGGCCCATGGGCTCGACGCCCTGGCCCTGGCTCGCGGCTGTGGGCGCCGTGCTGTTGGGGCTTTCGCTGATGGCCGGCGCCGTGCTCCATGGAGACAATCGCGGCGAGACCTATGTTCCAGGTCAGGTCGCGGCCGACGGGCGCGTGACGCCCGCGCGCTTTGAGAAGAGAGCCGTTCACAAGTGACCGAGACCATCGGCCGACGCCCCTGGATGACGACCCCGCAGGCGACCGCGGTGCTGGACGCCCTGGAAGCCAAGGGCGGGGCCGGCTGCGCCCGGTTCGTCGGCGGCTGCGTGCGCAATACGATTCTCAACCGGCCGATTGACGACATCGACATCGCCACCACTCTGACGCCGGACGAGGCGACCGAGGCGCTGGAGGCCGCCGGCCTGAAGGCCGTGCCGACCGGGGTCGAGCACGGCACGATCACGGCGGTGGCCGACGGCGCGCCGTTCGAGGTCACCACCCTGCGCCGGGACGTCTCCACCGACGGCCGCCGGGCCGTGGTGGCGTTCAGCCAGGACTGGGCCGAGGACGCCCAGCGCCGAGACTTCACCCTGAACGCCATCTACGCCGATCGCGAGGGGACCCTGTTCGATCCCACGGGGCGCGGGGTGACCGATGCGCGGGCCGGCCGCATCGTCTTCGTCGGCGATCCCATGACCCGGATCCGCGAGGACTATCTGCGCATCCTGCGGTTCTTCCGGTTCCTGGCCTGGTACGGCAAGGGCGAGCCGGACGCCAAGGCGCTGGCCGCCTGCAAGGCGCTGCGCGACACCCTGTCGGGCCGCCCTGCCGAGCGGACGATCAAGGAACTGCTGAAGCTGCTGTCGGCCGACGAGCCGCGGCCGGCGCGAAGCTGATGAGCGAGGCCGGCGTGCTGGGCAAGATCCTGCCGTTCTGCACGAGCCTCGACCAATTCAACGGCCTGGTGGAGATCGAGACCAGCCAGCTGTTCGAGAATGACGCCGTCCTGCGGCTGGCGACGCTGGTCCCCGACGACCAGGTCAGCGTCGCCAAGGCGGCCGAGAGCCTGCGCCTGTCCAACGACGTCCGCGACCGGCTGGTCGCCGCCATGGGCAAGACCCCGCGGATCGCCAGCTGGATGAGCCCGCGCGAAAGCCGCCGCGCGGTCTATCAGATCGGGGTGCGGGCCTTCACCGACCGGGTGAAGCTGGCCTGGGCCAAGTCCCGCCGGTCGGCGGCCAATCACCAGTGGCGCGGCCTGCTGGCGCTGGGCGAAAGCTGGGCCCCGCCGCCGTTCCCGCTGAACGGCGACGACGTCATCAACGCCGGCGTGCCCAAGGGGCCGATGGTCGGCGAGGTGCTGCGCGAGGTCGAGGACTGGTGGATCGACCACGACTTCCTGGACGACAAGTTCTCGGCCATCGAGAAGCTGAAGGCGGTCGCCCAGGGCATGGCTTACTAGGCAGGGGCAAATGAAGCTCGCCATTCTCGAGACCGGGGTTCCGCCGGAGGGCGTGCGCGACCAGTTCGGCGACTATCCGTCGATGTTCCGCACCCTGTTCGGGGCGGACGCCTATGACTACGCGACCTTCGACGTCCAGGCCGGCCAGTTGCCGGCTCGCGCCGAGGACTATCCGGCCTATGTGGTCACCGGCTCCTCGGCGGGGGTCTACGATCCCTTGCCCTGGATCGACCCGCTGAAGGACTTCCTGGTCCAGGCCAAGGGCGCGCGGCCCTGGTGGGCGTCTGCTTCGGCCACCAGATCATGGCCGAGGCTTTCGGCGGCAAGGTGATCAAGTCGCCCAAGGGCTGGGGCATCGGCCTGCACCGCTATGACGTGCGCGAGGGCCGGCCGTGGATGGACGCGGCGCCCAGCCTCGCCGTGCCGGCCTCGCACCAGGACCAGGTGGTCGAGCTGCCGCCCGGCGCCCGGGTGGTGGCGGCCAATGATTTCACGCCCTTCGGCATGCTGGCCTATGGCGACCAGCCGGCGATCTCCGTCCAGCTGCATCCGGAGTTCGAGCCCGCCTACGCCAAGGCCCTGATCGAGAACCGGCGCGGGACCCGCTACACCGACGCCGAGGCCGACGCCGCGCTCGCCACCTATGAGGCGCCGGACGACCGGCTGCGGCTGGGCAGCTGGATCCAGGATTTCCTGAGGCAGGCAACGCTTCGGGCCGACTGACCGTTTCCTGTGCCGACGCGCGTCAGCGTCGGACAGGATGGCCTCTCATGCGCACCTCCAGCGAGATCCTCGCAGTCGCCGCCGCAAGCCTGGCGGTGCTGGTCGCCGTGCGCGTCGCCACCGCCGCCCCGGCCGATCCGCCCTCACCCACGGCGGCGGCCGTGCTGAACGAGATGCGGCAGACCGTGTCGCTGAAGCCGGCCTCTGCTTTTGGCGGAATCGCCGATCCCAAGGCGCGGTCGGTCGCCCTGTTCCGGGAGATGGGCAAGGTCATCACCCATCCGCGCTGCGCCAATTGCCACCCGGCCGAGCACCCGGCCCAGGGCAATGACCGCCATCTGCATATGCCGCTGGTGTCGCGCGGACCGGACGGACACGGGGAGGGGCTGCCCTGCGCCTCCTGCCACACCGGCGGGAACGTGTGGGTGGGCGGGACCCGGATCGTCACCATCCCCGGCCATCCGAATTGGGGCCTGGCGCCCGCCTCCATGGCCTGGCAGGGCAAGACGCTCGCCGAGATCTGCGCCCAGCTGAAGGACCCGGCCCGCAACGGCGGGCGGACCCTGGCCCAGATCCAGGATCACATGGCCCATGACGATCTGGTCGGCTGGGGCTGGAACCCCGGGGCGGGCCGGACGCCGGCGCCGGGAACCCAGGCGCAATTGGGTGAGCTGACCCAGGCCTGGATCGACACGGGCGCCGTCTGTCCCGCGCCCGGCGGGACGCGGGTTCCGACCCATGATCCGGCGGCCAAGACGGCGGCGGTGAGGCTGACGCCGGTCGGCTAGAGGTCCAGCACCATCCACACCGTGCCCGGCCAGGGCGGATCGACGGCGAAGCGCCGGAAGCCGTAGCGGTCATAGAAGCGCAGGGCGCGGGCGTTGCCGGCGCTGCAGCCCAGGTGCACGCCGTTCGCGCCGCGGGCCTTCAGCAGGTCCAACCAGGTCGTGACCAGCCGCTCCCCCAGGCCCTGGCCCTGCAGCCGGGGCAGCAGGTTGATATGCAGATGGGCCGGATAGGCGTCGGTCAGGGGCCGGGGCGTGGCGATTGGCCGGTGGATGCGGGCGGCCCGCTGCTGGTCGGCGTTGCGCGCGGCGAAGGGGATGTCCTTGGGATCGGCATAGAGGGGCCGGACCCTGGGCCACCATTCCGCCTCCAGCCGCGCGTCGAAGGCCACGGTGTCGTCGGTCCCCACCATGTAGGCGGCGACGCCCTCGGCGTCCTCGATCACCAGGGCGAGGTCCGGCCGCAGCACGGCGTAGGGGGCGGCGTAGATCTCGCCGACGATGCGCGGCTCGGCGTGCAAATGGCTGGCGTCGCCGCCGCTGGCCGAGGTCTTCAGGCAGATGTCGTAGAGCGCGTCGAGATCGCCCGGCCGATAGGGGCGGATCTCGGCCCGGCTCACAGCCAGGCCACCATGGGGGGCATGGAGGACAGGATGGTCTCGATGTTGCCGCCCGCCTTCAGGCCGAACATGGTGCCGCGGTCATAGAGCAGGTTGAACTCGACATAGCGGCCGCGGCGGACCAGCTGCTCCATGCGGTCCTGCTCGGTCCAGGTCTCGCTCATGCGCCGGCGCACGATCTTCGGATAGACCTCCAGGAAGGCCTCGCCCACCGCGCGGGTGAAGGCGAAGTCGGTCTCGAAGTCGCCGGTGTCGTGGCGGTCATAGAAGATGCCGCCGACGCCTCGGGTCTCCTTGCGGTGGGGCAGGTAGAAATATTCGTCGCACCAGGCCTTGTACTTCTGGTGCCATTCCGGATGGAACGCGTCGCAGGCCGCCTGCATGGCGGCGTGGAATTCGACCGCGTCCTCCGCCTCCTGGCTGCGCTGGACATCGACCATCGGCGTCAGGTCCGCCCCGCCGCCGAACCAGCTGACCGCCGTCGATAGGAAGCGGGTGTTCATGTGCACGGTCGGAATCCGCGGCGAAACGGGGTGGATGATCAGGCTGATCGAGGCCGAGACATAGGACGGGTCCTTATCGGCGCCCGGCATCTGGGCGGCCATTTCCGGCGAGAACCGCGCGGTCGCCGCCGAGGTGTGGACCCCGGCCTTCTCGAACAGCCGCCCCTTCAGATGGCCGCCGATTCCGCCGCCGACCCCGGTCTCGCGGGTCCAGGGGCGCATGTCGAAACGTCCCGGGTCGCCGGGAAACAGCTCGGGCGACGCTTCGTCCTCCAGAGCGTGAAGCGCGGCGACGATCCGGGACTGGAGGTCCTCGAACCAGGTCTTGGCGCGGGCGCGGCGGGCGTCGATTTCGGGAGGCAGGCTCGTCATGGGACAAGGGGCTTAGGCATTTGGCCGGTCTGGCGCAACGCTTCGGACAGCGCGATCGCGGCCGAGACGGTGACGTTCAAGGACCTCATTCCGGGCATCAGCGGAATATAGACCCTTTCGTCGCAGGCCTCGTGAACCTCGTCCGGCACGCCTGCGCTTTCACGACCGAACAGCAGGGCGTCGTCGGGGCGGAATGCGAAATCGCCGAACGGCTGGGCGCCCTTCGTCGTGAAAAGCACAATGCGTCCAGGGCATTGTTGGCGGAATTCCGCCCACCCAGGATGGCGTTTGACCACCCCAGGGTCGCCATAGTCCATGGCCGCGCGGCGAATGCCCTTGTCGGAAAGGGGGAAGCCGCAGGGCTCTATGACGTGCACGGGGGTCCCCAGACACGCGCCGAGACGAAGAGCCGCGCCAAGGTTTTGCGGAATGTCCGGTTGAAAAAGCGCCATGAGCATTCTAAGCGATCCAGCCACGGGATTTGACGGGGCAAGGTGCGAATCACGGAAGGCGAAAACGCTCAAGGGGCGTATAGCCAGTCCGCGGATTCTTCCCGCTCCAGAGTTAGATTTCGTCAGGGCCTTTACCAGAGCTTCTGGGCGGGTCGAAGACGGGCGTAGGGCATCCAGTCCACGCCCCAACCGAAGGGTAGCTTTAAGGTGGCCGACACCGTCGTGGGCGCAAATCCCGATCCTCATGCCGCGGGCGAAGACCCGAACCGGCGCGACTTCATTCACATCGCCGCCACGGTCGCGGCCGTCGGCGCCGTCGGCGGTCTCGCCTGGCCGTTCATCGATCAGATGAACCCGGCCGGCGACACCCTGGCGCTTGCCTCGGTGGAGTTCGACCTGAACAAGGTCGAGCTGGGCCAGCAGGTCACGATCAAGTGGCGCGGCAAGCCGCTGTTCATCCGGCGGCGCACCGGCAAGGAGATCGCCGCGGCGATCAAGGACGATCACGCCGATCTGCGTGATCCGGCGACCGACGAGTCGCGGCACAAGCCGGGCAAGGCCGAATGGCTGATCCTGATCGGCACCTGCACCCACCTGGGCTGCGTGCCGACCTTCGGCGGCGGCGACTTCGGCGGCTGGTTCTGCCCCTGCCACGGTTCGCACTACGACACCTCCGGCCGGATCCGTAAGGGCCCCGCGCCGAAGAACCTGGTGGTGCCGGATTACGCCTTCCTGTCGGACAGCAAGGTCAAGGTGGGCTGAGGACCATGAGCGGACATTCCAATTACGAGCCGAAGACCGGCTTCGAGCGCTGGCTCGACGTTCGACTGCCGATCGTGCGCCTGGCGTACGACAGCATGGTCGACTTCCCGACCCCGAAGAACCTGAACTACTGGTGGACCTTCGGCGGCATTCTGGCGGTCTGCCTGGCCATCCAGATCGTGACCGGCGTCGTGCTGGCCATGCACTATGTGCCCCACGTCGACTACGCCTTCGCCTCGGTCGAGCGCATCATGCGCGACGTGAACTACGGCTGGCTGGTGCGCTACATGCACGCCAACGGCGCCTCGATGTTCTTCATCGCGGTCTATATCCACATCTTCCGCGGCCTCTATTACGGGTCCTACAAGGCCCCCCGCGAAGTGCTCTGGATCCTGGGCTGCGTGATCTACCTCCTGATGATGGCCACGGCCTTCATGGGCTACGTCCTGCCCTGGGGCCAGATGAGCTTCCACGGCGCGGTGGTGATCACCAACCTGTTCGGCGCCCTGCCGGTGGTCGGCCCCTCGATCACGACCTGGCTGTGGGGCGGCTTCGCTGTGGATGACCCCACCCTGAACCGCTTCTTCTCGCTGCACTACCTGCTGCCGTTCATGATCGCCGGCGTGGTGATCCTGCACATCTGGGCGCTGCACGTGCCGGGCAACAACAATCCGGCCGGCGTGAACGTGAAGTCCAAGGCCGACACCGTGCCCTTCCACCCGTACTATACGGTGAAGGACGGCTTCGCGATCGCGGTCTTCCTGATCATGTTCGCCAGCTTCGTGTTCTTCAATCCGAACGCGCTGGGCGACGCCGTGAACTACGTCCAGGCCAACCCGCTGGTCACCCCGGCCCACATCGTTCCGGAATGGTACTTCCTGCCGTTCTACGCGATCCTGCGCGCGGTTCCGGACAAGCTGATGGGCGTGCTGCTGATGTTCGGCGCCATCGCGATGCTGTTCATCCTGCCCTGGCTGGACACCTCGAAGGTGCGCTCCATGCGCTACCGCCCGACCGCCAAGCTGTACTTCCTGATCTTCGTGGTGGCCTGCCTGGTGCTGGGCTTCTGCGGCGGCAAGCTGCCGGACGCCCACGTGATCCCGGGTCTGTCGACCTTCACCCTGATCGACGCCGACCTGAACTCCATGGTCTGGCTGAGCCGGGTTTCGGCCCTCTACTACTTCGCCTACTTCCTGGTCATCCTGCCGGTCCTGGGTCTCACCGAGACCCCGCTGCCCCAGCCGGAATCGATCTCGGAGCCGGTGCTTTCGCATTCCGCCAACGCGCCCGCCGGCGCCGCGGCTTCGCCTGAAAAGAGGGGTTGAGTTCAGATGCTGCGGAAAACTATCGCGCTCGCGGCGCTGGGACTCGCCTTCATCGCCGCTCCGGCGATGGCGGCCTCCTCGCAAGCCGAACCCAAGGACGTCCACTGGTCGTTCGAAGGCCCGTTCGGCAAGTTCGATCAGGCTCAGCTGCAACGGGGCTACAAGGTCTATCGGGAGGTCTGCTCGGCCTGCCACTCGATGAACCTGATGAGCTTCCGGAACCTCGGCCAGAAGGGTGGTCCCTTCTATGACGAGAAGTACAAGAACCCGAACGACAACCCGTATGTGAAGTCGATCGCCAAGGACTATCAGGTCAACGATATCGACTCTGAGACCGGCGACGTCGTCCAGCGTCCGGCCACCTCGGCCGACCGGTTCCCGAACCCGTTCCCGAACGAGCCCGCGGCTCGCGCGTCGAACGGCGGGGCTCTGCCGCCGGATCTGTCGACCATGGCCAAGGCCCGCGAGGGCGGCCCGCGCTATATCTACTCCCTGCTGACCGGCTATGAAGAGGCCCCCGCGGGCCTGACCCTGCCGGCCGGCAAGCACTACAACCCCTACTTCCCGGGCGACCTGAGCGGCTCTTGGGCCGGTCCGGCGACCAAGGTTCCGGAAGGCGGCGCCATCGGCATGCCGCCGCCGCTGGCCGCCGACAAGGTGACCTTCGACGACGGCACCAAGGCGACCCTGGAACAGGAAGCCAAGGACGTGGCCGCGTTCCTGACCTGGGCCTCCGAGCCCAAGATGGAAGAGCGCAAGTCGTTCGGCCTGGCGGCGATGATCTATCTCCTGATCTTCACCGGCCTGCTGTACGCCAGCTACAAGCGCATCTGGCGGAACGTCTCCCACTAAGGGGCGGCAAGCCAGCGAGACTTCGAGAAGGCCCCGGATGTTCCGGGGCCTTTTTCGTTACGGCCGGGTCATGAAAAACGATAAGTTGCAGGGGCTTGCGCCGCCCGTCATAGCCGCCCTTCGAACCTGGGGAGGTTGCTGATGACCAATTCGACGCCCGGCGGCCGCGCCGCCGCCATCGCCTATGGGGGCGGTTACCTCGCGATCTGGGCGGCGGCTGTCGCCTATCTCTATGCGCACAAAGCCGACTGGACCTTTCCGCTGATCTCGCTCGGTGTGTTCGGCGTCCTGCTGTCGGGCCTGGCCTGGGGACTGACCCGCAAGGCCCGTCCAGGGGCGATCGAGGTGCGTCGACCCGGGCTCGAGCTGGGCGCGGTGCTGGCCTATCTGGCGGTCTATGCCGTGGTCTTCCTGGGCTGGGGCATGGGCGCCCTGCGCGAGGCGGTCCCGGCCGGTCAGGGCCAGGAGCTCGCCGTCCTGGCCGTGAAGCTCGCCGTGCATGTGGTGGGGCCGGCCCTGCTGCTCGCCGCGCTGGGCGCACGCCTCTGGCCCCTGGCGGGCGGGGCGGCGGCTGCCAAGGGGTTCTGGCCGACCCTCATCGTCCTGGGGGCCATCCTGCTGGGCCTGCTCAGCGTGGTCAGCCCCAGCCTCAAGCAGATCGCGGCCCTGCATCCGCCCCTTCAGGACCTGGTCTGGGCCGCGCCCCTGGCCTTCGTCTGGCTGGCCCTGGAAGCGGGCCTCTGCGAGGAGTTCCTGTTCCGCGCCGTGCTGCAGACCCGCCTGTCGGCGGTGCTTCGCAGCGAGGTCGGGGCCGTGGTGATCGGCGCCCTGGTCTTCGCCCTGTGCCATGCGCCGGGGCTCTATCTGCGGGGCTCGCCGGATGTGGACGGCTATTCCACCGATCTCGTGCAGGTCGTGGCCTTCACGATCGCGACCCTGTCGCCCATCGCCCTGTTGTTCGGCCTGATCTGGGCCCGGACCCGCAACCTGCTGCTGGTGGTGCTGCTGCACGCCTGCGTCGACGTCCTGCCGCAGATTCCCGACACGCTCAGGGTCTGGGCGGGGCTGCATTGAGCGGCGCCAGGACCACCTGGCGGCCGGGATAGTCGATCCGCAGCCGCCAGGCGGCGAGCCTTGGCGGCCCGATGGCGCCGATCGCCCCCGGCGGCAGGTCCGCATCGGCGAGCAGGCCGACGGTCAGGTTCTCCCACAACTGGCCCGCCAGGGACGCCGCCCGCAGGCGCGCGCGCCAGGCGCCATAGGGCAGGAGCTCCGCGGGCTTGGCGGCTCCGGGGGCGCTGGCATAGGCCTCGGACAGCCTGAGCCCCGTGTCCGCGCCGGTGGCGATGACGAAGGGGCCCGAGCGCGCCCTCGGACCGTCTGAAACGGCGGCGGTGACAGCCGGCGCATCCCCAGGGAGCGCGAAGGCCATCGTCTGGCCGCCGCGAAAGCGAGGGGCCTGGCTTGGCGCGGACAACCTCACCCGGCACGGGGCGAAGCGGATGTCGACCACATAGGCCGACAGGATGTCGGCGCCGATCACGCCGGCGATCGGTGTCGGGAAGGCCCAGGTCCGGGCGTCCAGGTCGGACACGGCGACCGGGCGATCGCGCAGAACCCGGCCGGCCAGCCACACGTCTCCGGTCAGGCTGGTCCCCGCATAGCCCTCGCTCTGGGCGCGGGTCTCGTGCAGCACCGTGTGCGGGGCGGCGGTGTCGAGGATGTAGTCGCCGGCGGCGCCGGCCACGCTGGCGGAGACTACCAGGACCCCCTGGTCCAGCCAGCAGCGCATCTCGCCCGCCGGGGGCGCGGCGGCGAACGCCACCAGGGCGAAAAGGGGCAGGGCCGGCTTCACGCCGGGGAGCCTAGCCCCGCCCGGCCGCCTCGCGGTAGCTCAGACCTCGCTGCGGCCGCCGCCATTGCGGGCGAAGACCTGCAAGGTGCGCAGCCGGGCCAGCCTTGCGCTGTCGGCGTCATAGTCGGCCCGCCGGTCGGAGACGAAGCCGTGGCCGGCGGGATACTGGTGGATCGGCAGGTCGGGGTGCTGGGCCTCGATCTCGGCGATGCGCTCCGGCGGGATCGAGGCGTCGGTCTTGCCGAAGTGCAGGATGATCGGAACCTTGGGCGTCTCGTCCTTCAGCTCGCTGATCCGCCGGCCATAGAAGGCGGAAGCCGCCGACAGCCCCTCGCAGCGGCAGGCCGCCAGCCAGGTCGCCGCCCCGCCCCAGCAGAAGCCGGTGACGAAGACCGGCGGCGCCAGGGCGTCGATCGCCGCCTGCAGGTCGCCGGCCACCTGGTCCCAGGGGGTTTCGGTCGAGTACTTCACGCCCTTGGCGATGGCGGCCTCGCTGTAGTCGGCCTCGAAGCCCGGTTCGATCCGGTCGTAGAAGCTGGGCGCGATCACCTCATAGCCGTCCTCGGCGAAGCCGTCGCAGAGCTCGCGGATGTGGTCGGTGACCCCGAAGATCTCCTGCACCAGCACCAGCCCGCCCCGCCGGGCGTCGGAGACGCCGGCGTGGTAGGCGGCCAGTTCGAAGCCGTCGAAGCGGCTCTTCAGGCGGATCGTCTCGCCCATGCTCAGGCCGCGGCGAAGAGGTCGAGGGTGCGCTGGCGGGCGAGGTCGGCGCTGGCCTGGTTCAGGCGCTGCGGGTCCTCGTTGTTGAAGCCGTGGCCGGCGTCCTCGTAGATGTAGACGGGCACGTTCGGATTGGCGGCCTGGACGGCGGCCTTCACCTCATCGGCCGGGATCATCGCGTCCTTGCGGCCCAGATGGACGATCACCGGACACTTGGGCGTCTTGTCGGCGTTGGCCTGGACCATGCTGCCGTAATAGCTGGAGCCGGCCGCGAAGCCGTCCAGCTGGCAGGCCGCCAGCCAGGTCAGGGACCCGCCGTAGCAGTAACCCACCACGAACACCTTGCCGGCGGGCGCCATGGCGGCGCGGCAGGCGTCGATATCGGAGAGCGCCTGGTCCAGCGGGGTGGCGCGCGCGTGGGTGACGCCGGCGGTCATGCCGTCCGCGTCATGGCCGGCGGTGAAGCCCGGCTCGCGGCGGTCGTAAAGCGAGGGGGCGATGGCCTCGTAGCCCAGCTCGGCCCAGCGATCGACGTCGCGGCGGATGTGCTCGTCGATGCCGAAGATCTCCTGGATCACCACCACCCCGCCCTTGCGTTCGCCCTTGGGCGCCGCGCGGTAGACGGTGAACTGGAAGCCATCGGCCCCGGCCAGCTTGGAATAGTCGCCCATCATGTCCCTCCCGGATCTTGCCGTCTGAGATAGGCCGGCGGGCGGGGAAGTCCAGGGCGAAGGGGCCCAGTCGCGACGATCCTGGATTGCGCCAGATCAAGGCCGCCGCCCTCAAGGTCCCCATTGTGGGGCTAGGCGATGCGAGGGCGCGATGACGGATGTGACGTTTCGTCTGCTGGACCCGGCGGGCAAGGAGCTGGGCGTCGCGTCCGTGGCGCTCGCCGGGCTGGCGGAGGCCGAGGCGCGCGCCGCCTTGCACCTGAGGGCGTCCCACGGCTTCGACGCGGTCGAGGTCTACGAGGCGGACGCCTTCCTGTTCGCGGTCTCTCGCAACGGAACCTCGGTCTTCCAGCGCGCCGGGCGCGCGGGCCCCGTGCGCCCTAGACGTTGAACCGGAAGTTCATCACGTCGCCGTCGTGGACGACGTATTCCTTGCCTTCCTGGCGGAACTTGCCGGCCTCGCGCGCGCCCGCTTCGCCCTTGAACTTGATGTAGTCCTCATAGGCGATGGTCTCGGCGCGGATGAAGCCCTTCTCGAAGTCGGTGTGGATCACGCCGGCGGCCTGGGGGGCGGTGTCGCCCTTGTGGATCTGCCAGGCGCGGGCTTCCTTCGGCCCCACCGTGAAATAGGTCTGCAGGCCGAGCAGGTGATAGGCCTCGCGGATCAGCTTGTTCAGGCCGGGCTCGGTGAGGCCGAGCGTCTCCAGGAACTCGGCGCGTTCGGCCGGATCGAGCAGGGCGATCTCGCTCTCGATCTGGGCGGAGATCACCACGTGGTCGGCGCCGTCGCGCTTGGCCCGCTCGGCGACCTTGTTGGACAGGTCGTTGCCGGTCGCGGCCGAGGCCTCGTCGACGTTCGAGACGTAGAGCGCGGGCTTGGAGGTGAGCAGCTGGAGCATGCGCCAGGCCTTCTCGTCCTCGGCGGAGACCTCCGCCTTGCGGGCGGGCCGGCCGGCGTTGAGTTCGGTGAGCGCCAGATGGACGAGCTTCAGCGTCTGAGCGCTTTCCTTGTCGCCGGTCTTGGCGCGCTTCTCGAGATTGACGACGCGCTTCTCGAGGCTTTCGAGGTCGGCCAGCATCAGCTCGGTCTCGATGGTCTCCAGGTCGGCCAGGGGATCGACCTTGCCCTCGACGTGGGTGATGTCGTCGTCGATGAAGCAGCGGGCCACGAAGGCGACGGCGTCGCAGTCGCGGATATTGGCCAGGAACTGGTTGCCCAGGCCCTCGCCCTTCGACGCGCCCCGCACCAGGCCGGCGATGTCCACGAAGTTGATCCGCGCCGGAATGATCTCCTTGGACGGGATGATCGCCGCCAGGGCCTCCAGGCGCGGTTCGGGCACGGCCACGTCGCCGGTGTTCGGCTCGATGGTGCAGAACGGATAGTTGGCCGCCTGGGCCGCCGCCGTCTGGGTGAGCGCGTTGAACAGGGTCGACTTGCCGACATTGGGCAGACCGACGATGGCGACTTTCAAAGCCATGGAATTCCTCGGAAAGGAGAGGGGCGTCTTATGGCGAATGGCGCGGCTTAAGGCCAGCGCGCTTCGCCGTCATCAGCTGTTGAGCGCTCCGGCGGCGAGGTCGCGCCAGGCGCGGCCTTCCTTCTGGAACTGGGGATGGGTCTTGGCGATGCGGCGGTCCATGTCCTCGACCATGGCGCGGGCCTCGTCCTTGCGGCCGGTGCGGGCCAGGAAGGCGGCGTAGCGGCCCAGGCCCTCAAGGCCGGGCAGGCGGTCGGCGGCCCATTGATAGGCGGTCTCGGCCTCGGCGTTGCGGCCTACGGCCTCATAGGCCCGTCCGAGCGCCAGGGCGGCGCTGGGCGTGCGTCCGCGGCTTTCGTCCTGGCCCAGGCGGTCCAGCAGCGGCAGGGCCTCTGGCGCCCGTCCCAGCTCGATCAGGGCGTTGGCCCAGCCCAGCAGCAGGACCCCGTCATCGGCATGGATGCCCTGGGCGGCCTGGGCGTAGAGGTCGGCGGCCTCCTGGTGACGGCCCAGCTCGGTCGCGGCGACCGCCAGCCGGCTCTGGTTGCGCACGGTCGGCGCGTCCTCACAGGCCTTCTTGGCCTCGCGATATTCCCGGGTGGGGTCGAGCTTCTCGCGGGCCTGGGACTGGATCTTGCGCACGGTGGGGCCGCGGACCAGCTCCGGCATGACGATGGCGATCAGATAGACCAGCCCGCCGAGCGGCTGGAACGCCAGGATGATCCAGAGCCAGTACATCTCCTTGTGCGTCTTCACGACGTGGACGCACAGGCCGATGGAGAAGCCGAGCGACAGCATGAGCATGAGGATCGGCGACATTCGGACACTCCCTCAGGGGGCGGACTTGCGGGGATCGGACTTCTCGGCCGGCGCAAGCCGCAGCACCTCGGCCTGATACTTCTCATCCTCGCCGGACGCCAGGACAGGCGCGGCCTCGGCGCAGGCTTTCAGAAGCTCCGCCAGCCAGGCCTGGTCGACCTTGTGGAAATCGGAGAGCACATGGCCCATCACCCGGTCCTTGTGGCCGGGATGGCCGACGCCCAGGCGGGCGCGGCGGAAGTCGGGGCCGATATGGGCGGTCACCGAGCGCACGCCGTTATTGCCCGCCGCGCCGCCGCCGGTCTTCATCCGGAAGCGGCCGGGGGCCAGATCGATCTCGTCATAGAACAGGACGAGATCGGCGGGCTTGAGCTTGTAGAACTTGAGCGCCTCGCCGATCGCGCGGCCGGTCTCGTTGTAGAAGGTCTGGGGCTTGAGGATCAGAGCCTTGACCGGGCCCTGATCCGTCTCGATCTCGCCCTCGCGCGCCAGGGACTGGAAGCGCGAGCGTTCGGGACCGAAGCGCCAGCGGCGCGCGATCTCGTCGACGGCCATGAAGCCGACATTGTGGCGATTGCCCGCATAGCGTGGGCCAGGATTGCCCTGCCCCGCCAGGATGATCATGGGCCCCTCCGGGGAGGCGCCGGGGGCTTAGCCCTCGGCGTTCTCGGCGGCTTCGGCCGAGGCCGAGGCGGACGAACCGGCGACGGTGGCCACGACCAGGGTCTTGCCGCCCGCAACCGTCACGCCTTCCGGCAGGACGAAGTTGCCCGCGCGGATGGTGTCGCCGATTTCCAGACCGGTCAGGTCATAGACCAGCTCTTCCGGGATGTGGTCGGCCGGGCAGTTCAGCTCGAGCTCGTGCAGCACCAGGTTCAGAGTGCCGCCCTTCTTCAGGCCGGGCGAGGCTTCGTGGTTCTTGAAGTGAACCGGCACGGCGATCTTGATCTGCTGGTGCTCGTCGACCCGGTACAGGTCGAAGTGCCACGGCTCGTCGGTGACCGGGTGCATGTCAACCGCCTTGGCGATGACCGGCTGGGTCTCTTCGCCGTACTTCAGGGTCACGAGGTGGCCCAGCAGCTTGCCCGTATAGAGCGCCTTGCGGAACTCGTTGGACTTCACGGCGATGGCGACCGGATCCTTGGCTCCGCCATACAGCACGCCAGGAACCTTGCCCTCGGCGCGCGTGGCGCGGGCGCCACCGGTGCCCGTGCGTTCACGGACTTCAACATTCAGAACGATATCGGCCATCGCCTCGCCTCAAAACGAAACCGCCGCGCGATAGGTCCGCGCGGCGACGGACGACCCTCTTGGGGTCGAAAGGTGGGCGTAGATACACAAAACTCCCGGCCGTGGCAACGGCCGCGAGTCTGAGACTTAACGCTTCTTCGCAGATCCCTTGCCGCCGCCCTTGGACGCGGTCTTCTTCGTGGGCTCGTAGGCGTCCGCAACCCGCACTGTGGGAACGAATTTGGCCTCATAGGGCTCGGGCAGGCCCGAGGCTTTGATCACGCAGCGGCCGGTGTCCATCATGATGTGCTGGCCCAGGCAGAACACGTCCTCATAGTGCGGCTTGGCCACGGCCAAGCACTGATAGAGGTTCAGCTTGGCCATGTTCATGCAGAAGCCGACATTGGGTTCGGCCATGATCGCCATGACGTTTTCGAGATTCGCGTCGCCCGCCTCACCCAGCACCGCCAGGGCGGCGACCGCCAGGCTGCGGACCACCACAGGGGTATAGGGGGGCGTCGCGGCCGCCGAAGGCGTCAGGCCCAGGGGCTGGGCGCCGACCACCGCCTGCTGCAGGCGGGCGGTCTCGTCGAGATCGCCGACCAGGGGCGTGGCCGACAGGGCCTTGGCCTGGGACAGGCGCAGGTCGCGATTGGCGACCTCGGACATCGACCACTTCTGCTTCTGGATCGCATAGGCCGACTGCTTCACGGCCTTGCCGGCGTCGTAGAGCTTCTGGCCCTGCTCGCCGAGCGCATTGACCGCCAGGCTGGCGGCGCCCGCCGATCCGGCGATGCCGACCACATAGGCGGGGTTCTGGACGATCTGGGCGGCCACCTGACGGCGCTGCTCCGGATCGACCGAATAGGTGCGCACGGCGGCGACGAACTCGGGATCCTGCAGAGCGGCGACCGCGCCATAGGCGATGGCGCCGCGCAGCAGCTGCACCGGCTCATAGGACGCGCCAACCTTCAGCGAGCGGGCGATCGAATCGCCGTCGGTGAAGTCCGGCGTGATCGCCGTGGCGTGGTTCATGTAATAGCGATAGGCGCTGGCCTGCTCGATCAGCTTGGGCGCAAGGCTCACCGCCGGCGGCGGCGGCGCCGGCGGGGCAGGGGGCGGTCCCTGCTTGCCGTCATCGCAACCGGCCAGGAACACGAGACAGACAGCCGCGGCGCAGCTGCGGTAACACGAAGCGTGGAAGTCATACGGGCGTCTTCCCCAGAACCAGATTTTGTCAGGCTAGCACCTAAGCGCGGGCAGGATTGTGACCGCGATCATTAACCATTTGGTTACCAAGCTTGACCGGTAGGGCAGCTGATCTTGAAGCGGGGCGGGCTGCCAGCCCATTCCCCTGTCAGTCGAACAGCTTGGAGACCGACTCTTCATTGGCGATACGCCGGATGGCCTCGCCGAGCAGCTTGTCGCAGCTGACATAGCGCAGCTTGCTGGTGTCGCCGGTGCGTTCCGGGGCGGCGATGGAGTCGGTCATGACCAGCTCCTTGAGGATCGACGCATTGACCCGGTCGATGGCCGCGCCCGACAGAACCCCGTGGGTGACATAGGCCGAGACTTCGGTCGCCCCGCCGTTCACCAGGGCCTGGGCCGCGTTGCACAGGGTGCCGCCGCCGTCGATGATGTCGTCGAACAGGATGCAGCGGCGGCCCGACACGTCGCCGATGATGTTGGCGACCTCGCTCTTGCCCGGACCCGAGCGGCGCTTGTCGACGATCGACAGGTCGGCGTTCAGGCGGCTGGCGACAGCGAGCGCCCGGACCACCCCGCCGACGTCCGGCGAGACGATCATCAGTTCAGAGGTCTTCTCGTAGTTTTCCTTGATGTCGGCGGCCAGCAGCGGCGCGGACAGCAGGTTGTCGGTGGGGATGTCGAAGAAGCCCTGAATCTGGCCGGAGTGCAGGTCCATGGTCAGGACCCGGTCGGCGCCGGCGCGGGTGATCAGGTTGGAGACCAGCTTGGCCGAGATCGGCGTGCGGCCGCCGGTCTTCCGGTCCTGCCGGGCGTAGCCGAAATAGGGCATGACCGCCGTGATCCGCTTGGCCGAGGCGCGCTTCAGCGCGTCGATGCAGATCAACAGCTCCATCAGATTGTCGTTGGCGGGGTAGCTGGTCGACTGGAGGACGAAGACGTCCTCGCCGCGGACGTTCTCGTCGATGGTGACGAAGATCTCGTTGTCGGCGAAGCGCTTCACCTGGGCCCGGCAGAGCGGGAGGTCGAGGTGGGCGGCGACGGACTCCGCAAGGCCACGGTTGGAGTTGCCAGCCAGCAGCTTCATGGAGATCCCCGCGCAGTCAGTGTTCGGATGGGCGCGCTTTTAGCAGCGACGTCGCGCCCGGCAAGGGGATTCGCCCGGCTGCGGCGATCAGGTGAGGGTGATGGCCGAGAGCAATCGCCCGAAGTCGGCTTCGCCCCTACGGAAGGCCCGGCGATTGGAGAAGAAGCGCGTCTCGTCGGCGCAGGTGTCGGCTCCGACCCAGTCGCAGGCCTCGACACCCGCGGCCCGCAATCGTGACAGGACGAAGCCCGGCAGATCGAACTGGCGCTTGTCCGGGGTTTCTCCGGCGGCGAAGAACCGGGCGTGACCCGCGTCCACGGCGGCGAACCTGTCGAGGAACTCCAGCCCGACCTCGTAGGAGGGCTGGGCGATGCAGGGGCCGACCACGGCGACGATGTCGCGGGCCTTGGCCCCCTGGCCGATCATGGCCGCCACCGTGGCCTCGGCGATCCCGGTCAGGGCGCCCTTCCACCCGGCATGGGCGGCGGCCACCACCCCCGCCCGCGCGTCGGCCAGCAGGATCGGGGCGCAGTCGGCGGCCAGGGCCCCGCACAGGACGCCGGGCATCGTGGTGACCACGGCGTCGCCCTGCGGCCGGGCCTCGCCCCAGGGACCGTCGGCGACCAGGGCCTCGGCCGAGTGGATCTGGTAGCAGGTCGAGAGCGCCTGCTCGCCCAGGCCGAAGTGGGCGGCGGCGCGGCGACGGTTCTCGGCCACGTCCGCCGCCTCGTCCGACGAGCCGCGTCCCACGTTCAGGCTGGCGTAGATCCCCTGCGACACCCCGCCCTCGCGGGTGAAGAAGGCGTGGCGGACGCCGGCCAGCTCCAGCAGGGGCGAGGTCAGGGCGGGCAGGGCGGTCATGACTCAGCTTTCAAAGGCGGGCGGCGAAAAGCCAGGCTGATGCAGGCAGGCGACCTTGAACAGCTCGCCCATCTGGTCCGGAGCGAGGAGGCGCTCCAGCTGGCGCTCGATGCGGTCGGCCATGTCAGGCCGGGCGTGGGCCAGGGCCTCGGCGCGGGCGCCGATCCCCAGGCGCACCAGGAAGTCGCCCTGGGTCAGGACCGGCGCGGTCTCGCACCCGGCCGCTCGGGCCGCGGCGGTCACGGCGGGGAAGTCGGCATGGACCGTCAGGTCGGCCTGTCCCGGCTCGGCTAGGGGATCGACCTTCACGTGGCGCTTCAACGCCTGGAGAGTGTCGCCGAAGCCCGGGGCGTCGCGGCCGTAGTCGATCAGCAGGGCCGCCCCGCCGTCGCGGGCGATGCGGTCGCCGAGCTCAGCGCCCAGGGCGCCCTGGGCCGCGGAGATCTCCAGCACGGCGCCGGCCGACGCCTCGCCCAGCACGGCCGGAACGGGGAAGGGCATGGCGCCGCCCAGGCCGTAGTCGAGCCCGCCCGTCGGAGAGATGCTGACCATTCGCTCGGCCCAGCCGCGTCCCGCGCGCACGAACTGGCGGGCCGGCAGGCAATCGAGCAGTTCATTGGCCACGAGCAGCAGGGGCGCGCCTTCGGGCACCTCGGCGAGCGAACCGGCCCAGCGGGTGCGGTCCTCGCCCAGGCGCGCGGCCTGGCGGGCGCGCAGGGGGTCGGACAGCTCCACCAGCCACAGGTCGGCGGCGGCCAGGAACTCCGGCGACAGCCGGGCGGCCCTCAGGACGTCGCTCATCAGGGTCCCGTCGCCCGGCCCCATCTCCACGAGCCGGAAGGGGGCCGGACGGCCAAGCGCCATCCAGGTCTCGACCAGCCACAGGCCGATCAGTTCGCCGAACATCTGGCTGACCAGGGGGGCGGTGATGAAGTCGCCATCCGCGCCGAGCGCCGGGCGGGTGGCGTAATAGCCGTCCTGCGGGTCGTGCAGGCAGGCGGTCATGTACTGGGCGACCGTGATCGGACCCGAGGCGCGGATCTGGTCGATCAGCCGGTCACGCAGGGCCATCGGACCGGATCTTGAACGGATCCTCCGCGGTCTCGCCGGCCTCGGCCTCGGCGAGGGCCGGGTCCGCCGCCGTCTGCAGGGCGGTGTCGGGGTCCGCCTCGGGCAGGGGCTCGTTCAGCCCGCGCCAGATCAGCCAGCCGCCGAACAGGACCATCGGCATGCTCAGCATGATCCCCATGGTCAGGCCCAGGGGGAAGTGGGGCATGTAGGCGTCCGGCTCGCGCACGTTTTCCAGCGCCATGCGGAACAGGCCGTAGAAGGCGAAATAGAGCCCCGCCACCACGCCGCGGCGGTTCATCAGCTTGGCCGAATGGGTGGCCCAGCGCAGGATCAGGAACAGCACCACGCCTTCCAGCGCGGCTTCGTACAGCTGGGAGGGGTGGCGCGGCATGATGCCGTCTGCGGCGGGGAAGATGATCCCCCAGGGCAGGGAGGTCGGCCGGCCCCACAGCTCGCCGTTGATGAAGTTGGCGACCCGGCCAAAGAACAGGCCGATCGGCACCACGGCGCAGATCAGATCCCCCAGGCGCAGCAGGTCCAGGGGCGCCTTGGCGGCGTTGGCGCGGACGAACAGGGCGACCGCGATCAGCACGCCGATCATGCCGCCGTGGTAGCTCATGCCCCCGTGCCAGGTCTTGAAGATCTCCAGCGGGTCCTCGAGCACCAGGCCCGGGGTGTAGAAGAACACGTGGCCCAGCCGGCCGCCGATGATGACGCCCAGAGTGATCCACAGCACCAGGTCGTCGATCTGTTCGGAGGTCGCGATCGGGCCGCGCAGGGGCCACAGCTGGCTGTTGCGGGCCAGGCTCAGCGCATAGCGCCAGCCCAGCAGGATGCCGGCGATATAGGCCAGCGCATACCAGCGGATCGCGAAGGGACCGATGTGGACGAGGACGGGATCGAAGTCCGGAAAGGGCAAGGACGGGCCTCCAATGCGAGATTCCGGTGAATATCCTGGTGCCCTTTAGACGAGAACCCCTTCGCTTTCATCCCCCGGCGCGCCATATAGGGGGACATGCAGACGCAAAATCCCTTCCTGGACGAGATGGCCAAGCTGACCCAGGCGGCGATGGGCCTTGCCCAGACGGCCGGCGACGAGGCCAAGGCCGCCTTTCGCGCCCAGGCCGACCGCATGGCCGCCGAGCTGGATCTGATCCGCCGCGAGGAGTTCGAGGCGCTGAAGGCCGAGATCGCCGCCCTGCGCGCCGAGGTCGCCGAGCTCAAGTCCGCCAAGGCGCCCGCGAAGAAAACGCCCAAAGAGGCGTGAGATCGCGCCATAAGGCCCCAACACACGAATGTGGCTCGCTTACCGGAAGAAGCCGGTGACAGCCCGTCGCAAAGCCAGATTAATCTCAGGATCGCAGGGCGATTCGCGGAGTCCCAGGCTCCGTCGCCCCCGCGAAAGGACCGCAGGTCTCATGGACACGCCTCAGTCTGACGAAGACGTCCTGCTCGCTCACGATCCCCTGGATGTGGTCGAGCATGTTCTGCAGGCCGAAAACCTTCAGTTCGACCGGACCGAAGACGGCGACCTGGCCTTCACCCTCTCGGGTGACTGGAAGGACTACGAGCTCTGGTTCGCCTGGCGGCCGGAAGCCGACTGCCTGCAGCTGTGCCTGTCGGTGGACCTGCAGGTGACGGCCGAGCAGAAGGCCGCGGCCTATGAACTGATCTCCATCGTCAACCAGCGCGTCTGGCTGGGCCATTATGAGGTCTGGGAAGACGGCGAGATCATCTTCCGCCACGCCATGGCCCTGATGGCCAGCGAGCGCCCGTCGCTCGCGCAGGCCGCCGCCATGATCGACGTCGCGATGGAATCCGCCGACCGGTTCTATCCGGCCTTCGATTTCATGACCCGCGGCGGCAAGACCCCGGCCGAAGCCATCGCCGCCTGCATGTTCGACACGGTCGGCGAGGCCTAGGGGCCAATCCGGTCCATCCAGGCCGTCATCCCAGGGCTTGTCCCTGGGCCCCGCTCGCGGCCGCCGCAGAGAGGCTTGCGTATGCAGAGCCTTTGCCGTCACCCGCGCTTGCTCTAGACCGCCTGCGCAGCAATCACCTCGCAAGGGCAGACCAGATGACGCCGATCCTGATGCTGGGCGCGGGCCGCATGGGCGGGGCGCTGATCGAGGGCTGGGGCCGGGCAGGGGCCTACGCCCCCGCCGACCTGATCCTCCGCGACCCCTATCCCACCGACACCGCCCGCGCGGCTGAGGCCGCCGGCGCCCGGCTCAATCCGTCCGACGCGGCGCTGGCCGACGCCAGGACGGTGATCCTAGCCGTGAAGCCCCAGCTGTGGCGCGAGACGGCGGCCGAGGTCGCCCACCTGCTGGCGCCCGACGCGGTGATCGTCTCGGTCGCCGCGGGGGTGAAGTGCGCGGACATGGCCGAGGCCTTCGGCGGGCGGCGGATCGCCCGGGTCATGCCGACCACGGCCGTCGCCATCAACCAGGGCACCATCAGTCTCTACGCCGCCGACCCGGCCGCGCGGGCCGTCGGGCACGCCCTGTTCGACCCCGTCGGCGCGGTGGTGGATCTCGACGACGAGGAGCTGCTGCACGCCGCGACCGGGGTCTCGGGCTCAGCGCCGGCCTATTTCTACGCCTTCGTCGAAGCGCTGGAGGCCGGCGGTGTCGCTGCGGGTCTGCCGGCCGAGGCCGCCAGGACGCTGGCCCGCGCCACCATGACCGGCGCCGCCGCCCTCCTGGCCCAGAGCGGCGAGGAGCCCGCCGACCTCCGCCGCCAGGTCACCTCGCCCAACGGCACGACCGAGGCCGCGTTGAAGGTGCTGATGGGCGAGGGCGGGCTTGAACCCCTGCTGCGCGACGCCGTCGCCGCGGCGACCCGGCGGTCGAAGGAGCTGGGGGGCTGACGTTTCGTCCGGCCTTGGTCGGACGTGCAGATTCAGGGCGGACGTGCTATCTAGACGGGTCGTCTAGAAAGGTGCGTCCATGGCGCTCAGTATCAAGACCGCCGAGGCTGACCAGTTGGCCCGCGAGCTCTCCAGGCTGACCGGCGAGACCATGACCGAGGCCGTGACCAGGGCCCTGGCGGATCGGTTAGCAAAAGTGCGCGCGGCCCAGGAGACTGACGCGGATTTGCCTGGGCGGCTCAGAGTCCAAGCGGCGGAACTCGCGACACGCTATGATCTGCGACCCGTGACCAAGCGGGAGTGGGACGCCGGTTGGGATGGCGGAGAATGATCGTCATCGACTCCTCCGCGATCGTCGCGATCCTGTGGCGGGAGTCCTCGGCGGATATTCTGGCCGCCCGGATCCAAGCCGAACCCCTGGTAGATCGGCGCATGTCCGTAGCGTCCTACCTGGAGGTGGGATCTGTCCTGGCTGGACGCAGTATTGGGGACCGGCTGGACGCGATCGCCGACCTCGACGCTCTGCTATTCAGCGCCGGCATCACTCTGGTTCCTGTGGATGAGGCTCAGGCCCGCCTGGCCTTGCGCGCTCGTATTCTCCACGGCCGCGGCATGGGCCATGGCGGCGTGCTGAATTTCGGCGACTGCTTTTCCTACGCCTTGGCTATCCACCTCAATGCGCCCCTGCTGTTCGTCGGCGACGACTTCGGGTCGACGGATGTCCAGGGGGCCGTACCGGACCCCGGCTTCAGCGAGGGGCCCCAGCCCATCTATGTTTCGGTCGAAATGGATGGTCGCATCCTAGTCGACGGCGAAGCCATCGCGTCCGAGGACCTTGAGGCCAAGTTGAAGGCGGCGGCGGTGCGTCGGACAGGGCCACAGCCTGCCCCCTAAGGCTCACCGACTCTCCGCCAGCCCCTTGCGAAAATAGACCACGCGCTCGGTCTCCTCGAAGCCGACCGCCGCATGCATGCGATGGCTGTCGATGTTGGCGAGGTCGGCGTCCGAGGCCAGCTCGGTGCAGCCCCGGGCACGGCCCCAGTCCTCGACCGCTGTGATCAAGGCGCGGGCGCAGCCGCCGCGGCGCTGATCGGGGGCGACATAGACGGCTTCCAGAAACGCGACCGGGCTGGTGTCGCAGCCGTTCACATAGTCGGTGCGCAGGGCGACCTCGGCGAACCCGACAGGCCCCGAGGCGCCGACCGCGAGGAACACGCCGTAGTCGGCGCGGGTGATCAGGGCCTCAAGCTCGCCGCGATGGAAGGCGGCCGGATGGTCCGGAAACAGCGCGCCTCTGAGCGCCGTCAGGGCGTCGAGGTCTTCACTCCGGGCGGGGCGGGCTTCGATGATCTGGCCCTCAGTTCGCGCGCTTCCAGGTCTGGGCCTGGCAGATCACCGAGATGCAGCCTTCGACCTTCAGCGTTCCGTCCGGATTGGGGGTCAGCTTGGAGGCGTAGGTCTTGCCCGACTGGGGGTCATAGATCTTGCCGTCCACCCACTTGCCCTGGGCGGCCTTGAAATCCCGGATCAGCTGCATGCCGACCACGGGGCGCTGGCGCAGATTGGGGTCGGGATTGTTGGCGTCGGTCTTGGGCTTGCCGTCCGGGGTGAGGGGAGCCTTCAGCCAGACGATGGTGCCGCAGACCTTGTCGGCGCAGGGGCTGATCCTGACCTTGGCCGAGCCGGAGGGCGTCAGCCATTCGCCCTGGACGGGGTCGGGGCCCGCGGCATGGGCGGCGGCGGCGAGGCCGAGGGCGGCGATCAGGGCGAGGGCGGGCGTGTTCACGTCGAGGCTCCAGGGACGGCGCGGGCGATATTGACAGTCAGTATGGCCGAACAATGTTCGACGCTTCTAGCCCGGCAAGCGCACAATCGCGCGAAGTCCGCCCAGCGGCGAACGCGACAGGGTGACGTCGCCGCCATGCCCGCGGGCCACGTCGCGGGCGATGGCCAGGCCCAGGCCGACGCCCTTCTCGTTCTGGTTCCGGGACTCATCCAGGCGGTTGAAGGCCTTGAAGGCGTCCTCATAACGGTCCTCGGGAATGCCGGGGCCGTCGTCGTCGACGATGATCTCCACCCCGCCGGAGGTCCGGGCGCTGGCGGCGACAGTGATGTGCTCGCCATGGACGGCGGCGTTCATCACCAGGTTGGACAGGGCGCGCTTGAGCGCATTGGGCCGGACGGAGGCGGTCAGCTCCGGATCGGCGGCGACCTCGACCTTGGCCCCCGCGCGGACGGCGCCCTCACTCACCTCCTCGATCAGGCCGCGCAGGCGGATGCTCTCGACGGCCTCGCCGCCCTCGCCGCGGGCGAAGGCCAGGTACTCGTCGATCATGTGCTCCATCTCGGCCAGATCGCGCTTCATCTCGGCGTTGCGCTTGCCGGGTTCGGCCAGCGCCAGCTCCAGCTTCAGCCGGGTGAGCGGGGTGCGCAGGTCGTGGCTGACCGAGGCGAGCAGGGCAGTGCGCTGGTCGATATGGCGCTGGATGCGCGACTTCATGGCCAGGAAGGCGTGGGCGGCCTGGCGGACCTCGCGGGCGCCGTGCGGCTTGAAGGCGGGCGCCTCAATGCCGCGGCCGAAATCCTCCGCCGCCGAGGCCAGGCGCTCGATGGCGCGGACCTGGTTCCTGATGAACAGGATGGAGATGGCGGTCAGGATCAGGGTCGCGACCGTCATCCACAGGACGAAGATGTGGCCCTGGGTGGCGATGGCGCGGTCGCGCGGCGCCAGCACCCGCAGGACGCCCTGGGGCACCTTCACCCGGATGTCGACATAGGCCGGATAGCGGGTCGTATCGAACCAGAAGGGGGCGTCGAGGCGGGCGGCGAGCGCGCGCTCCATGGAGCGGTCGACCACGGCGAACAGGGCGGGGCGACGACCGGTCGGCAGGGTTCGTCCCGGCTGCAGGGCGATGGACAGGCTCATGGAGCGCTCAGCCCGGTCGGTCAGCTTGGCGAGCGCCGCGGGGCTGGGATCGTCCATATAGCTCTCGACCGCCCAGGCGACGTCCCCGGCCAGGCCCTCGGACAGGCGGCTGGTCACGGTCTGCCAGTGGGCGTCGAAGAAGATCCAGGTCACGGCGATCTGCATCACCGCCACGGGCAGGATGATGATCAGCAGCGAGCGCCCGAACAGGGTGGTTGGCAGGCTGCGCTTGATGACCCTTTGCCATCGCGCCGAGGAGAGGAGCCGCAGACGCATCAGTCGGGCGCCAGGAGATAGCCGATGCCGCGCACCGTCTGCAGATAGCGCGGGGTCTTGGGATCGGTCTCGATCTTGCGGCGCAGGCGGGTGACCTGGACGTCGATGGCGCGGCCGGAGGGATCGACCGTCTCCTTGGCCAGCTCCATGCGCTCGACCGGCTCATGCGGGCTGCGGGCCAGGCGGCGCAGCAGGGCGATCTCGGCCTCGGTCAGGCGCACGGCCGCGCCGTCGCAGGAGAGCTCGCCGCGTTCGGCGTCGAACCGGCAGCGGCCCAGGGAGACGAGGGCGGTGGTGGCCGCCACGGGCCGGGCCTGGGCGCGGCGCAGGATCGCCTCGATCCGCAGCAGCAACTCCTCGGGCTCGAAAGGCTTGGCCAGATAGTCGTCGGCGCCCAGCTTCAGCCCCTCGATGCGATCCTCCGGCAGGCCGCGGGCGGTCAGCATCAGCACCGGCGTGCGCCCCGCCGCGCCCTTGCGATCACGCAGCCAGCGGGTGAGGGAAAAGCCGTCCTCGCCGGGCATCATCACGTCGAAGACCGCCAGGTCGAAATCGAGGGTCTCCATGAGCTTGCGCGCGGCGGACCCGCCCGGCGCCGCTGAGACCCGGAAGCCGGCGCGGGTCAGATATTCCTTCAGAAGGTCGCGGATGCGGTCGTCGTCATCGACCACCAGCAGGTGGCGTTCGGCGCTCATCGTCTCGACCATGGCCATCAGCCGCCCGCTCCGCTCTTGCCCCGCCCGGCGGCGATGGCCGCCAGGATCCTGCGGGTTCCGCTCACCCCGTCCAGGCCGCCGGTCCGATAGGCCCGGGCCAGCTGGCCGCGCAGGCGCTCGGCGATCCGCTCCTCGAAGGCGGCGCCGGCCGGGGTCAGCCGGGCGGCGCGCCTTCGGCCATCCTCCTCGCCCTGGGCCTTCTCCGCCAGCCCCTTGGCCTCCAGATCGGCGACGATGCGGCTGGCGGCCTGTTTCGACAGGCTGGTCAGGCGCGCGAGCTCCTGCACCCCCAGGCCCGGCCGCCGCTTCAACAGGAAGGCGGCGCGCCAGTGGGAGCGGCCGAGCCCCAGGGTTTCCGCCTCAAGACCGGCGTCGACCCCGGCCCACAGGGCGGCCTCGGCCAGCATCATGGCCTCCAGCCCGGCGTCCAGCTCCTCGTCGCGCAGGATGAGCCGCGGATCGGTCTGCGGCGTCATGCGGGGGCTCCATTTTGTTTGACGTCGCGGATCAGGGGGTTTGTAAGGAGGCTTCCTTGAAAGGAGGAACTTTCCCCATGTCTCTCGTTCCCTTCGATGATCGCGATGGTTGGATCTGGCTCGACGGCCAGTTCGTCGCCTGGCGCGAGGCGAAGGTGCATGTATTGACCCATGGCCTCCACTACGCCTCCTCGGTGTTCGAAGGCGAGCGGATGTATGGCGGGGAGATCTATAAGCTGAGGGCGCATACCGAGCGTCTGTTCAAGTCGGCGGAGATCCTCGACTTCGAAATCCCCTTCACGGTGGAGGAGATCGACCAGGCCTGCAAGGACACCTGCGCCAAGAACGGCCTCACCGACGCCTATGTGCGCCCCATCGCGTGGCGCGGCTCGGAGATGATCGGGGTCTCGGCCCAGCAGACCAAGATCCACGTGGCCATCGCCGTCTGGGACTGGCCGAGCTATTTCAAGCCGGAAGAGCGCGCCAAGGGCATCCGCATGTGCTGGGCCAAGTACAAGCGCCCCTCGCCCGAGACCGAGCCGGTCCACGCCAAGGCCGCCGGCCTCTACATGATCTGCACCATCTCCAAGCACGCGGCGGAGAAGGACGGCTACACCGACGCCATGATGCTCGACTACCGCGGCTACATCGCGGAATCGACCGGCTCCAACGTGTTCTTCGTCAAGGACGGGGTGCTGCACACACCGCTGCCCGACTGCTTCCTGAACGGCATCACCCGCCAGTCGGTGATCGAGCTGGCCAAGAGCAAGGGCATCGAGGTGGTCGTGCGCCACATCAAGCCCGAGGAGCTGTCGGGCTTCTCCGAATGCTTCGTGGTCGGCACCGCCGCCGAGGTGACCCCGGTCGCTCAGATCGGCGAGTACAATTTCACGCCGGGCGCCCTGTCGCTGGGCCTGATGGACGACTACGCCCGCATGGTCCGCCGCGAGCTGGTGAGCGCCTAGAGCGCCACCTTGGCTTCCAGCTCGCCCAGCCGCCGCTTGGTGATCGCCAGGTCGTCGGCGAAGCGGGCGGGATCGGCGGAGGCCAGCTTGGTGGTGATCACCATGCTCTCGCGATAGAGGTCGAGCGCGCGCATGCGGTGGCCGCGGTCCTCGCGCACGTCGGCCAGGCGCTCCAGGGCCAGGGACAGGCCGCGCTTGGCCTCCAGGTCGGCCGGCGCGGCCGAGACCATGGCGCGCCTCAGATCGACCACCTCGTCATAGGCCTGGACCGCCTGGTCCAGGCGATGCTCGTCATAGGCCATGTCGCCGACATTGATCAGGGCGTCGGCCAGGGCGGCCTTGTCGCCGAGCTTGCGGGCATAGGCCAGGGCCTCGTCATAGGCCTCGGCGGCGTCGTCGGTCTTGCCCTGGCTGCGGGCGAAGTCGCCGGCGTCCTGGGCCGCCTGCATGCGCTCGCGGTCGGTGGCCGCCAATGACGAAAGCCGCCGGACGAGGACGGCGGCTTGGGACCAGTGCTCGGCCCGTGTCTCGTCTCGGAGCGCTTGCCGGGCCTCGGCGAACGCCCCGACCGCCTGCGGCGGGGCGGGGGCGTGCTGATGCGGATCCGGCGCGGCGTGAGCCTGCGGGTGATGGACGGGTGCGGCGGGCGCCGGGGCCGGCGGAGGGGCGTGGGCCGCGACCACCGGCTCGGGCGCATGGGCGGCGTGCGGCGCGCCGTGATCCGCCGCCGCCTGGGCCGTGTGGTCTGAGGTGAAGTCGATGACGATCGGCTGGCCGGACTTGCTGACCTTGCGCTTGCCGCCGCCGCCGCCGGACGGACCGCCCGGGCCCTTGGGCATCAGGGCGGCGATGAAGATCACCAGGCCGAAGCCCGCGGCCGCGGCGGCGACGAAGGTGCCCAGGGGCTCGAAGGGACCCAGGGGGATGGGGGGGATCCGCCCCTCCAGCCCGCCCGGATGCAGGATGGCGTAGCCGGCGGCGCCCAGCGCCAAGCCCAGCAGCATTCCAAATATCCGACCCAGCATGCGAACCCCCCGCCGGCCGCCCCCCGCACGGCGCCCGTGGGAAGGGTCCCGGCGGGGCCGATCAGCGTCGAGACGGCGCAACCGGCAGGGGAACCGAACCGGGCCTGGCGCGCGCTTCTTGGGCGAAGCGCGGCCCCGGCGCCTCTAAATCAGCCAGGTGGTGGGTCGCGGATAGGCATCGCCGCGCGACAGGACCACCAGGCCCACGATGCAGCGGACCGCGAACCACAGGCCGATGGCGCCGCAGATCAGGCCGCCCAGCATCACGACCGGGATGCCGACCAGGACCAGAGACAGGGGAATGCCCACCACGACCAGGGCGACCCCGATCATGCACCAGGCGATGGCCAGCCAGAAGCTGCGGATCTGGAAGGTGTAGTGGCTGCGCATGGCCGGCCCCGCGCTCTCGCGGTTGGCGTAGGCGACCACCAGGCCGATCAGGAAGGTCAGGCCGTTGGTGAAGCCGAGCAGGTACAGAACATAGACCACGATCGGCAGGGTGCGGTCTTCCGAGAAGACAGCGGCGGATTGCGGGGCGGCTTGGTCGCTCATGTTCAGGTCCATCGGGAACGCCGTGATTGGCGTCAGGCCTATAATCTGGGCCCGATCGGCCGTTTCGCCACTTTAATTCGCGTTCATCTCGCCAAGACCGCCCTCAGTCCCGATCCATCCACGGCAAGACCGCCGCCGCCAGGATGGTCACGAAGATGAGCCGCGCCGCCAGGGCCACGCCCAGGGTCCAGGCGCCGGCCATGGCCGCGAACAGCAGGAGCGCCGCGGCGCCGGTGCCCATCAGCACCATGACCCAGACCACCGGCTCGGCGTTGCGGGGCCGGGCGGTCCGCAGTTTGGCGGTGGGCGCGGCGCGGCCGGCGGCGTCGGCGACGGCCTCGAGGAAGGGGGCGAAGCTGGCGGTGTGGTCGAGGGGGCGCAGGCCGCCGGCATAGGTGTTGGCCGGGATCGCCATGCGGCGCAGGCCGAAGGACAGCACCGCCCCGTCGCGGGCGACCTTCAGGGTCTTGAGCTTGGCCAGCGGGAAGCGTCGGGACTGGCCGCCCCGGCGCTCCACGACTTCGGCGTCCTCCAGCGTCCAGACCGTCTCAGCCTGGAGGGGCGAGAGCCTGGCGCTGTGGGTGGGGATCACCCCCGGACGACCGTGATTTCGACCCCGGCCGCCGAGGCGTGGGGGGCCAGAGCCAGGGGCTTTTCGACCCGCACCCGGGCGCGCATCACCCGGGGATCGGCGAGGCAGGCGCGGGCCAGGCGTTCGGCGAAGGCCTCGACCAAGCCGATATGGCCCTCGGCGGCGATGGCGCGGGCGGCGTCGCCGACCATTTCATAGTTCACGGTGTCGGCCAGGCGCTCGACGCCGGCGGCCGGGACGTCGAGCTCGACGTCGACCACCAGGGGCTGGGCCCGGCCCTTTTCGTGGGCGTAGATCCCGATCTCGGCCTCGACCTTCAGGCCGGTGACGAAGATCTTGGTCATGACGATGCGACCGGCGGCGGCCGGGCTTTCGTGAGGTTCGGCAGGCGTCTCCTGGGGCAGGGCCAAGCGCTTATCCTTCAGCTCAGGTGCTGACCGGCGTCGACAGCGATCATCTGTCCCGTCACCGATCGGGCGTCAATCAGATAGGCGAGCGCCTGGCCGATCTCCACCGGGTCGGCGGCGTGGCCGAGCAGGGTGGCGGCGGCCTCCGCGGCGAAGTCTTCCGGCGTCTGGTGGATCGACTGCAGCACCGGGCCCGGCGCTATGCCATTGACCCGGATGCGCGGGGCGAGCGCCCGGGCCAGCATGCGGGTGGCGTCCCACAGGGCGCTCTTGGACAGGGCATAGCTGAAGAACTCGGGGCGCGGGTCGGTGACCCTCTGGTCCAGCAGGTTGACGATCAGGCCGTCGCGATCGGCGGGCAGGCGGCGCGCAAAGGCCTGGGCCAGGACCAGGGGCGCGCGGAGATTGGTCTCCAGATGCGTGTCCCAGGAATGGCGGTTCATCGAGGCGAAGGCGTCCTCCTCGAAGATCGAGGCGGAATTGACCAGCAGGGTCACAGGGCCGAGCTCGCCCTCGACGTCGCCGATCAGGGGCGCGGTCTCGGCCTCGCGGCGCAGGTCGCAGACATGGATGGAGGCGCGGCGGCCCAGGCTGCGGATCTCCGCGGCGGCGCGCTCGGCGTCGTCGTCGACGGCGCGGCAGTGCAGGGCGACGTCAAAGCCGGCCTCGGCGCAGGCGCGCGACAGGGCGCGGCCGATGCGGCGCGTGCCGCCGGTGACCAGCGCGGCGCCGCGATCCTTGCGGGTCACGGGGGCGACCCCCGTCCGGTCTTAGTCCAGGCGACCGAATTCGAAGATGTTCAGGGCGCCGATGATCAGGAAGAACGGGATGATGATGAACAGCGGGCTCATGGGGATCTCCGGCGCGAAGCTGTCCGGGCTTTAGCGGCCCTGATGTTTCGGGGCAAGCGGGCTTGTGGACGCGGCGCAGCAAAGGCCAGGGTGCAAAGAAAACACGCCTTCAGGAAACGCCCATGCCACTCAGCCCCATTGCACCCGAGGCCTTCGAGAAGATCGCCGTCGGCATAGACCGGCCCGAGGACGTGGTGGTGGGCGCGGACGGGCGGGTGTTCGCCTCCGACCATCAGTGCGCGGTGGCGGAGATCTTCCCCGACGGGTCGTTCAAGCGCCTGGGCCCGGCCGGTGGCGCGCCCAACGGGATCAATATGGACCTGCAGGGGCGGGTGCTGATCGCCAATTTCGGCATCTATGACCGCCAGGAGGGGCCGCTGCAGCGGTTCGATCCGGCCACCGGCGTCCACGAGACCCTGGTCGCCGAGGTTGGCGGCCGGCGGCTGACCAGCGCCAATTATCCGGTGATCGACAGGGCCGGAAACATCTGGTGCGCCAATTCCACCCACGCCGAGACCTGGCCCCAGGCGCTGGACGGCCGCGAGGACGGCTTCATCTTCGTGCTGCGCCCCGACGGTTCGACGCAGATCGTCGCCGAGGGACTGAAGTTCCCCAATGGCCTGGCCCTGTCGGCCGATGACGGCTTCCTGTTCTGCGCCCAGACCTCGGGCGCCGACGTGATGCGCTTCCCGATCCTGGCCGGCGGACGGCTGGGGAAGGGCGAACGCTACGGCCCGGCGCTGGGCGCCCTGCAGGTCCCCGGCCAGCCCGCGCCGGCCCATGAGGATCTGGGCTATACCGACGGGGTGGGCATGGACGCCGAGGGCAATCTCTGGGTCTGTCTGCCGGGCGCCGACAAGGTGGTGGCGATCACGCCGTCGCTGGAGGTGGTCACGGTGATCCACGACCCCACCGGCCAGATCGTCAATCACCCGACCAATGTCACCTGGGGCGGACCGGATCTGAGGGATCTCTATATCGGCTCGATCCGGGCCGATTATGTGCTCAAGACCCGTTGCCCGGTCGCCGGCCAACCCCACATCCATCAGCGAGTTTGAGGCTCATGCCGTTTGGGGGCTTCCCCAGTTAACGGCGATCACTAAAATGCTTGTTTGAAGCCTGGCGGGACCAAACCCCCTGGCGCGCCCTACGAACCCACGGGAGAACGTCCATGCGCGAGTACCTGCAATTCTATATCGATGGGAAATGGGTCGACCCGACCGAGGCCAAGACCCTCGACGTGATCAACCCGGCCACGGAAGAGGTCTGCGGCAAGATCTCCCTCGGCAACGCGACCGACGTGGACAAGGCCGTGAAGGCCGCCAAGGCCGCCTTCGTGACCTGGTCGCAGACCAGCCGTGAAGAGCGCCTGGAAGTCCTGGGCCGCATCCTGGCGGAATATCAAAAGCGCTTCGGCGACCTGGCCACGGCCGTGACCGAGGAAATGGGCGCCCCCGCCAGCCTGGCCCAGCGCGCTCAGGTTCCGATCGGCATGGGCCACCTGGCCACCGCCGTCGAAGTTCTGAAGACCTTCAAGTTCGAGGAAGACCGCGGCCCGACGATGATCGTCAAGGAGCCGATCGGCGTCTGCGGCTTCATCACCCCCTGGAACTGGCCTCTGAACCAGATCGTCTGCAAGGTGGCCCCGGCCATCGCGACGGGCTGCACCATGGTGCTGAAGCCCTCGGAAGTGGCCCCCTTCACCGGCCACATCTTCGCCGAGATCATGCATGCGGCGGGCGTTCCCGCCGGCGTGTTCAACATGGTCCAGGGCGACGGCCTCGGCGTCGGCGTGCCGCTGTCTAGCCACCCGGACGTGGACATGGTGTCCTTCACCGGTTCGACCCGCGCCGGCATCGAGGTGGCCAAGAACGCCGCCCCGACCGTCAAGCGCGTGGCCCAGGAGCTGGGCGGCAAGAGCCCGAACATCGTCCTGGACGACTCGGCCTTCGCCAAGGGCGTGGCCCGCGGCGTCGCGACCATGATGACCAACTCCGGTCAGTCCTGTAACGCGCCGACCCGCATGCTGGTCCCCTCGGCCCGCATGGAAGAAGCCATCACCGTGGCCCGCGAGACCGCCTCGACCATCACGGTCGGCGATCCCAACGGCAACGCCCAGCTGGTCCGGTGGTCTCGGAAGTCCAGTTCAACAAGATCCAGAAGCTGATCCAGGCCGGCATCGACGAGGGCGCGACCCTGGTCATCGGCGGCGTGGGCCGTCCGGAAGGCCTGGACAAGGGCTACTACGTGAAGCCCACCGTCTTCGCCAACGTCACCAACGAGATGACCATCGCCAAGGAAGAGATCTTCGGCCCCGTGCTGTCGATCCTCGGCTATGAGACCCTCGACGAGGCGATCGCGGTCGGCAACGACACCGAGTACGGCCTGGCCGCCTATGTCCAGGCGGAAGACCTCAACAAGGCGCGCGACGTGGCCAAGAAGCTGCGCGCCGGCCAGGTGTCGATCAACGGCGGCGGCGGCGACATGATGGCCCCGTTCGGCGGGTACAAGATGAGCGGCAACGGGCGCGAGTGGGGCGATTTCGCCTTCCACGAGTTCCTGGAAACCAAGGCGATCCTTGGCTACGCGCCGAAGCAAGCCGCCGAGTAAGACCAAGACCAGCGCCTCCGGACCCCGTGTCCGGAGGCGTTTTTCTTTCACGGCGCCCTAGATGCGCCGGACTGCACAAAAAGACGTTGGGGAAACGCATCATGGATCCGCACATCAAGGCGATGCTGGACGAACAGGCCGCCGCCGCAGCGGCCGCCCCGGCCATGCCGCCCATCGACCAACTGCCCGCGGCCATGATCCGCGCCGGCTACACCATGCAGCGCCAGGCCCAGAACCAGAACGCGCCCAAGGACGTCGAGGCCCGCGATCTGACGGTCGGCGGGGCGGCGGGCCCGATCCCGGCCCGGCTCTACACCCCGGCTGGCGCGCCGAAGATCACGCCCGGCCTGATCTATTTCCACGGCGGCGGATTCGCGATCGGCGACCTGGACAGCCATGACGGCCATTGCCGCCGCCTGGCCAGCTACGCCGGCATCCGCGTCATCGCCATCGACTATCGCCTGGCCCCCGAACACCCGTTCCCGGCCAGCCATGACGACGCGCTGGAGGCCACCAAGTGGGTGTTCGACCATGCCGCCGAGCTGGGCATGGATCCGACCAGGCTGGCGGTCGGCGGCTGCTCGGCCGGCGGCAATCTGGCGGCCTCGGTCTCGATCGACCTCAAGGGCGACGCGGCCCGCAAGCTCGCCTTCCAGCTGCTGCTCTATCCGGGCATCTGGCCGGACGAGGAGACCCAGTCGCGCAAGGACCTCGACGGTCCCCTGCTGACCAAGGAGGTCATGGCCTGGTTCGAGAAGTGCCTGGCCGCCGCCGGCCATCCCCAGGCCCACCGCGCCAACCTGGGCGCCAAGGCCGATGTGGCCGGCACGCCGCCGGCCCTGGTCGTCACGGCGGGCTATGATCCGCTCAAGGACGAGGGCCGCGAATATGCCGCGCGGCTGAACGCGGCGGGGGTCAAGGCGACCCACGTCCAGTACGACGACATGGTCCACGACTTCTACATCCTGGGCGACGTCTCGCCGGCGGTGGAGGCCGCGGCGCGGGAGACGGCGGCGACGCTCAAGGCCGCCCTGGCCTAGAGGCCTGTCCGGCGGGCGGGGTCAGTCCTCGTCCGCCGGCCCTTCGGCCCGGGCGCGCTGGCAGGCGGCCAGCACGGCCATGCCGACCAGGGCCGAGAGGACCGAGCCCGCCACCACGCCCAGGCGTACGCCGGCCTGGATGGCGGCGTCGGCGGGCGGGAAGGCCAGGCCTCCGATAAACAGGCTCATGGTGAAGCCCACCCCGCACAGCAGGGACACCCCGTAGAGCTCCGCCCACTTCGCGCCGGTCGGGCGCCGCGCCAGCTTGAGCCCGATGGCCAGGGCCGCCGCGCCGAACACCCCCACCTGCTTGCCGACGAACAGGCCGAGCGCGACGCCCAGCGGGACCGGGCCGAACAACTGGGCGAGCGTCAGGCCGCGCAGCGAGAAGCCGGCGGCGGAGAAGGCGAACAGCGGCAGGATCAGATAGGCGACATAGGGGTGCAGGCTGCGCATGAAGTCATGCAGCACGCCGGCCTCGCCGTGGCGCCTCGCGCCGAGCGGGATGGTCATGGCCGCGGCCACCCCGGCCAGGGAGGTGTTGACGCCGCTCTCCAGGGTGAAGCCCCAGACCACCGCGAAGAGCACGGCGTAGAACAGGTAGGGCGCATTGCGCCACCGGCCCATCAGGGCCATCAGGGCGAGGCCCGCTCCGGCCGCCGCCAGGGCCCAGACATTGACCTTGGCGGTGAACAGGATCGCGATCAGCGCCACCGCGCCCAGGTCGTCGGCGATGGCGAGCGTCAGCAGGAAGATCCGCAGCGACGGCGGCAGGCGCGGACCGGCGACCGCCAGGGCGGCGAGCGCGAAGGCTATGTCGGTGGCGGTGGGGGTGGGCCAGCCCAGGGGCGCGCCGCCCGCGCCAAGGTTCAGGGCGATATAGACCAGGGCCGGGACCGCCATGCCGCCCACCGCCGCCAGCACCGGCAGGGCCAGGCGCCGGGGATTGGACAGCTCACCGCGCAGGATCTCGTATTTGATCTCCAGCCCGACCACGAAGAAGAACACGGCCATCAGCCCGTCCTTCACCCACTTCAGAACGGACTTGGTCTCGTGGAACGCGCCGACCTGAATGGTGATGGGGTGGCCGACGAAGTCGAAATAGCGGTGCGCCAGGGGCGAATTGGCGATGACGATCGCGGCGAAGGCGGCGAAGGCCAGGATCAGGCCGGACGCGGCCTCGGTCTTGAGGAATTCGAGGGTCGGACGCCGTGACATATCTCATGGCTAGCATGCGCTCCGTGGCCGGAACATGACAATCGGACGTTGCTGACCCTGCGTCGGACTTGCCCCCGCCGGGAGGCCGGGCCATGTGGAGGCCATGCCCGTCTCGCCCGCCTACCGCCCCGATCCGCGCCTGCCGAAGCTGGGCGCCGACTTCGCCGACCCTGTCGTGGCGGCGGATTTTCCGCAGACGATCCTGCGGTTCCGCAATGACCGGGCGGCGGCCACCATCGGGCTGGAGGGCCTGACCGACGCCGAGTGGATCGCCCATTTCGGCCGCTTCCAGCCGCTGCCCGACAACCTGCCGATCCCTCTGGCCCAGCGCTATCACGGCCACCAGTTCCGCACCTACAACCCCGACCTCGGCGACGGCCGCGGCTTCACCTTCGCTCAGATGCGCGAGGCGGGGACCGATCGGCTGCTGGACTTCGGCACCAAGGGCTCGGGCAAGACCCCCTGGTCGCGCACGGCCGACGGGCGCCTGACCCTGAAGGGCGGGGTGCGCGAGGTGCTGGCGACCGCCATGCTGGAGGCGCTGGGCGTGCCGACCTCGCGGTCGTTCTCATTGATCGAGACCGGCGAGGATCTGGAGCGTTCGGACGAGCCCAGCCCGACCCGATCCGCCGTGCTGGTGCGGCTGTCGCACAGCCACATCCGCTTCGGCACCTTCCAGCGCCAGGCCTTCCTGGAGCGGCCCGACAATGTCGCCAGGCTCGTCGACTATGTGATCGAGACCTACTACCCCGAGCTCGCCTCGGCCCCGGATTCCGCGGCGGCCCTGCTGCGGGCGGTGACGGCGCGCTCGGCCCGGCTTGCGGCCCGCTGGATGGCGGCGGGCTTCGTCCACGGGGTGCTCAACACCGACAATATGAACATCACCGGGGAGAGCTTCGACTACGGCCCCTACCGGTTCCTGCCGCGCAACGATCCGAATTTCGTCGCCGCCTATTTCGATCAGAACGGGCTCTACAGTTTCGGCCGCCAGCCTGAGGCGGTCTATTGGAACCTGCAGACCCTGGGCGGCGCCCTGTCCGCGGCGGGGGACACCGAGTCGCTGGTCGAGGCCCTGAACAGCTTCCCGGACGCCTATCGCGGGGAGCTGCGCGCCGCCCTGATCCGACGCCTGGGCCTGAAGTCCAAGGGGCTCGATCACGACACCGGCCTGGTCAACGCCGCCTTCCAGGCCCTGGCGGACGGCGGGCCCCGTCTGCGCTGGGAGCCGTTCTTCTACGACTGGTTCTGCGGCGAAGAGGCGCGCGCCATGGCCGGACCGCGGGCCGACATCTATGCCGGCGCCGCCTTCGCCAATTTCCGCCTGCTGGTCGGCCGCACTGATCCGGACCGGCCTGAGCGGCTGGCGAACCCCTATTTCCAGCGGCCGGAGCCCGAGGAACTGCTGATCGACGAGATCGAGGCGATCTGGGACGCCATCGCCGGGGCCGACGACTGGGGGCCGTTCCACGCCAAGCTGGCGGCGATCGAGACGGCGCGCGTCGCCTACGCCCTGGACTAGGCGGGCTCGGCGACGGGCCTCGCCCGCGACGCCCATTGGGCGAGGACCACGCCGGACAGGGCGATGGCGGCGCCCAGCATCTGCAGATGGCCGAACAGTTCGCCGAACAGCCACCAGCCCAGCAGGGCGGCGACGACCGGCTGGATCAGCACGACCACGGACGCCGTGGCGGCCGGCAGTCGGCCCAGCGCCCAGGCGATCGAACCCTGGCCGGCGACGTGCATGATCCCCAGGCCGATGCAGGCGCCCCAGCCGGTCGAGGTGAGCGGCAACAGGCGCTCACCGAGCCCAGGGCGGCCAACAACATCAGGGGCGCGCCGGTCAGGGACGACCAGAACATGATCCGCGTGGCGGCCTGGCTCTGGCGGGCCGAGGAGACGGCCAGGAAGTACATGGCGTACCAGAAGGCGTCGCGACCGAAAAGGCGTCGCCCAGGGCCGGGGACTTGCCGAGCGCGCCGCCGCTGCGGGCGGCGGCCATTATCCAGGCGCCGGCCACCGCCAGGCCCACAGCGACCAGGAACATCCGCCGAGGGCGCTGCTTGAGGAATATCCAGGCCACGGCGGTGACCACCACGGGCGTCAGGTTCGACAGCACCGTGGCCTTGGCCACGGATGTGTTGGCGATGCCGTAGTGCCAGAAACCCAGGTCGAGGGCGAAGGCGACCCCGGCGAGCAGGGTGGCCCGGGTCGGGACGCCCGCACCGCCGTTGCGCTGCGCCAGGACGAACAGCAGGGGCAGGGAGAAGATCAGCCGCCACATGCCGGCGGCGGCGGGGCCGACCTCGGCCAGGCGCACGAAGATCGGACCTATGCCGATCACGCTGGCGCCGGTCAGAAGAACGATAAGGGCGCGGGTGCGGTCCTGCTCATGGCCGGCGGCGTCAGTCAAAGCCCAGCTCCTGTCGAAGCGTCTGGGCGGAGACGCCCCGTTCGCGCAGCTCGGCGAGGGTCTCGGCCCGGTCGCGCTTGGCGTAGCGCTTGCCGTCGGGCCCGACGAGCAGTTGGTGGTGGCGATAGACCGGGCAGGGCAGGTCGAGCAAGGCCTGCAGAAGCCGTTGCACATGGGCGGCTTCGAACAGGTCGCAGCCGCGGATGACATGGGTCACGCCCTGGCGGGCGTCGTCGACCACCACGGCCAGATGATAGGCGACGCCGACGTCCTTGCGCGCCAGGACGATGTCCCCGCCCAGTTCGGGCCGCGCCGGGATCCGTCCGGTCTGTCCGTTCGGGCCCGCGCCCTCCTCAAGGAAGGCGAGGTCACGGAACCCGCCCAGAGCGCGATCTGCGGCGTCGAGCGACAGCCGCCAGGCGAAGGGTTCGGCGGCGGCCAGCCGGCGGGCTTCCTCTTCGGCGGGCAGGGCGCGCCCCGCCAGGCGAGCATCGGGCCGTGCGGCGCACGGGCGCTGTCCTCGGCGATCTCGCGCCGGGTGCGGAAACAGCGATAGACCAGGCCACGCGCCTGCAGCCGGGAAAGCGCCGCCTCATAGTCGGCCAGATGGTCCGACTGGCGCAGGACCGGTGTCTCCCAGGTCAGGCCCAGCCAGGCGAGGTCCCCGTAGATCGCCGCCTCGAAGGGCGGGCGGCAGCGGGTGGCGTCGATGTCCTCGATCCGCAGCAGGAAGCGCCCGCCGGCCCTGCGCGCGGCTGTCCAGGCGGTGAGGGCGGAATAGGCGTGGCCGCGATGCAGCCGGCCGGTGGGCGAGGGCGCGAAGCGGGTGACGAAGGTGGAGGCGTCCGGGGCGGTCACGCCCGAGCTCTAGTCCGGCTGGACCTTGGCGAACACCTTCATGTGCTCGAAGACGCCATGGAAGAAGGCTTCCTCGCCGCCGACCGCGTCCTTGAGATGGTCGAAGGACTTGAACGAGGCCATCTCGGCCAGGCCGTGCGCCGCGCACCAGGCCGCCGTGGTGGCGAGCTCGAGCGCGATCTCGTCGGTCGGATCGGCGCCCGCCTCGACCAGGGTGTCGCGCACCTGGCAATAGGCGCTGTCGTCCTTCATCCGCATCTGGGTGGGCAGGTCTTCCTTGTCCCGCGACCCGTCATACATCACGCGGTAGAGGCTCGGATTGTCCCGGGCGAACAAGACATAGGCGACGCCGAGGCCGGCCATCTTGTCGTGCAGATTGGCGCCCTTGGCGCGGGCGGCGGTGAGCGCCTGGTTCAGCATCTCCCACCCCTCGTGCGCCACAGCGTCGAGCAGCTCGCCCTTGTCCTTGAAGTGGTGGTAGGGCGCGGCCGGGCTGACCCCGGCCTCGCGGGCCACGGCCCGCAGCGACAGGGCCGTGGGCCCTTCCTGCTCCAGCAGACGCCGGGCGGCGTCGATCAGGGCGCGGCGCAGATCGCCGTGGTGATAGGGCCGGGACTCGGGGGCAGCAGCTTCTCTCATCGGGCGCACCGTAAATCTATATCTTGGCGCCGTAAAGATCATCTTGACGCCGCTCAGATCGGTGCTATCTAAGCATCGTTCAAATGAAAAACGCCCCCGCTCCCCCGGGGGTTCCAAACTGAAAGGTGTGTGTCATGTCTCTCGCTGGTCTTACCCACTTCGAACGGCTTTTCGACCGGATCGCCCCCGCTTTCCTCCTGTTCCTCGGCCTGGTGGCCGCGGGCGCGGTGGCGGGTGTGGTGATCTAAAGCCGCACTTCGATCCGATGATCGCAAGGGGGCCTTCGGGCCCCCTTTTTGCTGCGCGCAACAGTCCTCAATCAGCTATGCGTTTTTGAATAATATACGTTGTAAAATGTATCTGTACATTGCTTAGATATCACCTATCTTAGCGTTGTCCAGATGGACGGGCCGGACGGGTTCACCCGCCGGCGGAACACCAAACAGGAATGACGCCATGACCAACTTCACCTTCGGCCGCTTCTTCGACGCCACCGTTTCCGTGGCCTTCGTCGCCCTCAGCCTGGTTCTCGCCGGCGCCACCGCCGTCGCGGGCGTCTAATGCAGGCCGGCAAAGTCTCGTCCGCCGCCTGATCCGCTCCCCCGGATTCGATGCGGCGGCCGGACGAGACCGAATTTTTGCGGAGCCCGCGGCCTTGTTCGCCAAGGTCGTCATGGGAATGTCCCAGAATCGCTCCTATATTTCCTCTGCGTCGGGAATCGCCTCGCAGAGGTTGGGGTCCAAGACCCAAGCCCTCGTCCGGTCCGCCGATAGCGCGTTCGCGAATGAGGTCCTGTCTTCAGTCTCCACGCGTCCCAAAGTCTCGCGCTGAAGCGCTCCGGGAGGTCCGGCGATGCAGGTGCTTAGTCGCCCGCCATCGGGCTGGCCCGCGCTCGTGCTGAACGCCGATTTCCGGCCGCTCAGCTATTATCCGCTGTCCCTGTGGCCGTGGCAGGATGTGATCAAGGCGGTGTTCCTGGATCGGGTCGATGTGGTCTCCACCTATGACCAGGCGGTCCACTCCCCCTCCTTCGAGATGCGCCTGCCCAGCGTGGTGGCCCTCAAGCAATATGTGCCGCAGGACCGCCCGCCGGCCTTCACCCGCTTCAACCTGTTCCTGCGCGACGCCTTCACCTGCCAGTACTGCCATGCCGGCGAGGACCTGACCTTCGACCACGTGGTGCCCCGCTCGCGCGGCGGGCGCACGACCTGGGAGAACATCGTCACGGCCTGCGCCCGCTGCAATCTGACCAAGGGCGGTCGCACGCCGCACGAGGCGGGATGCATCCCTTCCATCGCCCGCGGCGCCCATCTGCCTTCGAGCTGCAGGAACGCGGCCGGCGTTTCCCGCCGCACCACCTGCATGAGAGCTGGCTGGACTACCTCTACTGGGACATCGAGCTGGAGGCCTGAACCAGCACTGGCTGGGCTCTAGGCGGTTCGCGCCAGCCGTCTTCGGTGTCGGTCTTGACCGCGTTCTCCTGCTGAATCCGCAAGAGCTCCAGCTCGACCCGGCTCTGCTGGAACGTGCGGTTCCAGCGTTGCTCCAGAGCCAGCATCAGGGTGGGGATGTCCACCGGGCCGGCTTGGGATTTCAGCGCGATCTGCACCATGTCGCGCAGGCTGCGCTTCTGGCGGCCGCGCGCGGCGGGGGCCTTGGGCGAGAAGCTCGCAGGTTCGCTGGCGCTGTCGTCGGACACCGGTCGACGGCCCCGGCGCGGCGCGCCCCTGAGGGCTTCCAGCGCGCGATTGGTGCTTTCCAGCTCGGCGATATAGGGCGCCTCGGCGCGCTTGCGCGCGACCTCCAGCTGATCGATCAATTCCGCGCGATGCTGCAGCAGCAGCTCCCAGGCGGTGCTCATGACACGTTTCTCCGGCCGTCCGCGCCCCCCGGCACGGACCTCGTCACGACACTGGAGCTGATGACTGCCTGCGATCCGCCCCGTCGAGTTTTTCGACGACGCACCACGCCGGCCCGCGCGGATCCTCGCGCGGAATCCGGGTGATCGACCCAGAGCCACAAGCTCTCGTTCTGACTGTGATTTGGCCCGCTGCCGCGACCTATTGTCGCGACGGCGTGCGGGGACCATTTGCTCGCCAGAGTCTTAAGAAGGCCTGAATCTGACCCAAAATGGGTGTAGTGTTCCAGAAAAAACTCGCCCCTGAGGCGAGCGCGATCTAGGCGATATCGAACCTCACGGTTGAGCGCCCGAAGTCGAGCGCGACCGCGTTGAACTGGGTCAGCAGGTCCATGCCCAGGATGATCGCCGGGGTCTTGTGCAGGTCCCACAGCTCGAAGACGTGGGTCTCGGCGAAGACCACGGGCACATTGCCGATGTTCAGGCCGCCCAGGCGCATGAACGGCACATAGAGCAGGTCGCCGGGGAAGGTCTCGCCCACGACAGTGGTGATATAGACCCGCTGGAACTTGTCGGCGTGGACGCTGCCGGACGCGGTCACCATGCGCCGCAGGGCGTTGTTGCCCAGGGACAGCTCCGAGCCGGAATCGATCATGGCGCTGATCCGCGAGCCGCCGACGTCCGCGTCGATCAGGGTCAGCTGGCCGGAGCGGCGGCGGGCCGGCACCACGATGCGCCCGTCATGGCTGCTCTCGGTGACCGGGGCCATGATCTCAAGCTCATGGCCCTTGAAGTTGAGCACGAGCCGCTGGCCCTTCAGCCAGTCGACGCCCAGCACGCCGTCGGCGTCATCGGAGCCCACCAGGTCGAGGGCCGGGATCTTCACGCGACGCTGGGAGCGGCTGCCCAGCTGCAGGCGGTCGATCATCACCGTGGGCCGCATCTGGGCCTTCACCACCGTATGCACCGACACCGGGGGGCCTGGCGGCAGGCCGAGCCGTTCGGCGAGCTTGCGGCTGATGCAGGAGCGGTTGGAGCCGGTGTCGACCAGGAACAGGAACGGGCCGTGACCATTGATGGTCACCGGGGCGACCATGCGCAGGGAGGCGTCGCGGCTGGTGGCGACCTTGCTGGGATCCGTTCCCTCGGTCTCCGGCGCGACAGGGTCGGAGGTGACCACCTGGGCGCGGGCGACATCGAAGGGCGCCGCGGCGGCGAGCCCGGCGGTGGCGGCCAAGAGGCCGGTGAGTTGGCGACGATTGGGCGTCATGTCGGAGGGCCCCTGTTGGACAGCCACGCTAACGCCGTTATCCGGGTCCGGCAAATGACCCGGCTGTAATCCCGTCAGGACGTGCGCTGCTCCTCCGGCGGCTTCACCGTCCGGAACATGACGAGCAGCAGGAGATCATAGGCGATCTTCAGTCCGCCGCCGATCACCAGGGGCCAGGCGAAGGGGCTCAGCGTGAGGAGCGCGCCGGCGAGGGAAGGGCTTAGGGCCGAGGCCAGGCTGCGCGGCACATTGGTCACGCTGGCGGCCGCCGCCCGCTCCGGCGGGGTGACGATGGCCATGACGTAGGAGGTGCGGGCCGGCACATCCATCGCCGAGAGGCTTGAGCGGACCAGCAGCAGGGTGATGGCGATCGGCAGGCTGGGGGCGAAGGCGACGGCGATCAGGCAGAGCTGGGCCGGGATGTGGGTGAAGACCATGGTGTTGATCAGGCCGATCCGGGCCGCCAGCCGGCTGGAGGCGAGCTGGGAGAAGGCGGTCAGCACGCCCGCCCAGAAGAAGAAGGCCGAGGCCGCGCCCAGCGACAGGCCCCAGGTCCGGAACAGCCACAGCGCCAGCAGCGACTGAACCAGGAAGCCGCCGCCGAAACTGTCCAGACTGAACAGGCCGGCGAGCATCAGCACCCGCTTGCGCGACGGCCCCAGGGGTTCGCGGACCGGCTCTTCGCCGACGGGGATGGCCGGCAGGGCGCGATAGAGCAGGAACACCGCCATGCCGATCAGGCCATAGAGGACGAACAGGGCGCGGGCGACGGCCAGCGGGTCGGCGCCGACCAGGCCGCCGAGCTTGGCCGCGGCGCCCAGGCCCAGGGCGCCGGCCGCGCCCAGCAGGGAGCCGGTCAGGCTGTAGCGGGCGAACAGGCGGGTGCGCTGGTCGTCGGGGCCGGCATGGGCGAGCAGGGCCTGCTCAAGGGGCAGGAAGGGGCTCACGTCCCCGCCCGACGGGTTCAGGGTGCCGACGAAGCCCACCACCATCAGGGGCCAGAAGTCGCGCACGCCCGCGAAGGCCAGGCCGGTCGCCAGCATCAGCACACAGGCGGCGAACAGCAGGCGGCGGGGCGCGATCCGGTGGGCGACCAGGCCGACGCCCAGGGTCAGGACGGCGGAGCCCAGCAGGGTGGCGGTGGTGAGCGCCCCCACCTGGAAGGGACTGAAGCCGAGCCTCGTCAGATAGACCGGCAGCAGCAGGGCGATGAAGCCGTCGCCGAAGGCCCGCAGGCCGCGGGCGGCGACCAGGATGCGGGCGGCCGGGGTCATCCCCCCGGCCGGGCGTCGCGCCACATGGCCCAGATCGGTGGCGCGCCTTCGCCCGGGCGGTACTCGCGGACCACCTCGAAACCATACCGCTGATAGAGCGGCACATTGGCGATGTTGGAGCTTTCCAGGAAGGCGGGCAGTCCCAGGGCGTCGACCTTGGCGAGGCCGGCGGCCAGCATGCGCGAGCCGACGCCCATGCCCTGGGCCTCGGGCCGCACGCCCAGGAACCACAGATAGGCGTGGGGGCGGTCCATAGGGTGGAATTCGTCCATGGCCTTGCGCATGGCGAGCAGGCGGGAGAACCGTCCGAAGCCGGTGGCGCCCAGAATGGTCGGCAGCACCATCAGCTCGGTCAGGATCGGATTGGGGCCTAGACTCTCCGACGGCAGCCAGATCGCCGCGGCGCCGCCCGCGGCGGGCCGGGTCACCTCGCCGTCCTTCAGCGCGATGTTCTTCAGGATCATGCGGAAGAAGGCCAGGCGCGCCGCCGGCCGGCGGGCGTCGTCGCGCATGAACCAGTCGAACTGGGGATCCTTGGCGAAGGAGGCCGACAGGTCCTCGGCCAGCGCGTCCAGGTCCGCCAGGGTCGCGCGGGCCGGGGTCTCGGCGCCCCGGCGCAGGGCCTCGATGGCGTCCGGGGTCATATCTTCTCGCTGATCTTGATGGCCGCGCGGCAGCCGGCCTGGATCACCGCCGACAAGAGGGCGTAGCCCGGCGCCTCGCGGGCGCCTTCCTCCACCGCCTGGTCGCGGTGCGCCAGCTCCTCGTCGCGGAACTGGCTGAGCTCGGCGGCCAGCGCCGGTTCGCGCTCGGCCAGCTCGGCGATCTGGCCGGCATAGTGCTTCTCGATCACGCTCTCGACCGCCTCGGTGCAGGCGTGGGCCGCCTTGTCGCCGAGGAGGGCGGTGCCGGCGCCCAGGGCGAAGGCGGCCGCACGCCAGATCGGGGTCATGGCCGTGGGCCGCACGCCGTGCTCGGTCAGCAGGTGGTCGAAGCGCGACAGATGGACGGCCTCGTGGCCTTCCATTTCGGCCAGCTGGGCGGCGGTGCGCTCATGCCCGCGGCCGGCGCCCAGCACCGCGCGCTGGCCGCGATAGATATGGACGGCGCCGAGTTCCCCGGCGTGGTCGACGCGCAGAATCTCGGCCAAGCGGGCCTTGGGCGCGCCCAGGCCGGGGCGGGGCGGAATGGGCTTCTCGGTCATGCGGGGCGCCTGTCGTTGAGCAGGGCGAGCACGCTCCAGACGATCAGCTTCAGGCTGATCAGGGCGTTCCAGCCGGCCATGGAGAGACCCAGCCAGCGCCAGGCGGCCTGGTCGCAGGCGGGCGGTTTGATCTTGGCGGTGCCGTCCGCCAGCGCGGTCAGGGCGTTCAGGTCGACCTTGGCCCCGCCGCCGGAGCATTGGGTCGGACCCGGCCACCACTTCCACTCGGCGCCCGAGTGATAGACCGCCAGGTAGAGGCCATAGGCGAAGATCACCGCCAGGGCGGCGTCGAACACCCAGCGCCAGCGGCGGATCGAGGGCAGGCGGGTCAGGACCACGCCCGCCAGGGCCACCGTGCCGGCGGCCCAATAGGCCTCCCTCTGGCGCAGGCAGAGCGTACAGGGCGCATAACCCCCGAAGGTCTCGAAGGCATGGGCGGTGGCCAGCATCAGGGCGGCGGAAAGCAGCGCCCAGATGAGCCAGCGGTCGCAGATCGCGCGGATTAAGCCGGTCATGGTCAGGGGATATGATCCCAAAACGGTGTTCAGCCCAAGACCTTAAGCGCCGCGACCGCCGCCACGATGAGGCCGAGCAGGATCATGGTGTAGAGGGTCATCCGCTTCTCGAACTCCTCCTGCACGGCCGGGCCGTAATATTTCAGCAGGGTGGCGGTCAGGAAGAAGCGCGCGCCGCGGGTGACGACCGAGGCCCACATGAAGGTCACGAACGAGAAGTGGGCCAGGCCCGAGGCGATGGTCACCAGCTTGTAGGGGATGGGCGTCAGGCCCTTGATCAGGATCACCCACAGGCCCCACTGGTCGAACCAGTGGCGGAACGCGGCCTCGCCGTCGGCGTGGCCCAGCAGGGCCAGCAGCCAGTGGCCGAGGCCCTGCAGATAAAAGCCGATCGCGTAGCCCAGCATGCCGCCCAGGACCGAGGCCAGGGTGCACAGGGCCGCCAGCCGATAGGCCCGGTCGGGCCTGGCCAGAACCATGGGCGCCAGCATCACGTCCGGCGGGATCGGGAAGAAGGAGCTTTCGGCGAAGGAGACGGCGAACAGGCCGGCAGGCGCGTGACGCGACCCGGCCAGGCTCATCACCCAGTCGTAGAGTTTGCGGAACATGGCGACCCAGGGAGGAAGATCACAGGTTAGCTATCAGGCCTCGCAGGCCTTGTCTCCCGCACTCGCCTGAGGCAGATAGTTTCAAACGATACCATTTGCCCGGAGACGCCGCCATGAACGTCCAGGTTTCAAATCCCGCCCGCGATCTGTTCGACAATCCGCTGGGCACCGACGGATTCGAGTTCGTCGAGTTCACCTCGCCCGAGCCGGACCGGCTCAAGGCCCTGTTCGAGATGATGGGCTTCACGGCGGTGGCCAGGCACCGCTCGAAGAACGTCCTGCGGTTCCGCCAGGGCGACATCAACTTCATCCTGAACATGGAGCCGCAAGGCCAGGCGGCCGAGTTCCGCGCCGCCCACGGCCCCTCGGCCAACGCCATGGCGTTTAGGGTGCGTGACGCCGCCGCCGCCCTGAAGCTGGCGGTCGAGCGCGGCGCCAAGGCGGTCCAGGGCCCGGTCGGTCCGATGGAGCTGAACATCCCGGCCATAGAGGGGATCGGCGGTTCGAACCTCTATCTGGTCGACCGCTATGGCGCGCAGGAGATCTATGACGTCGACTTCGTGGCCATTCCCGGCGCGGCCGAGGCCATGTCCGCCAATGGGGTGGGCCTGACCTATCTCGATCACCTGACCCATAACGTCCATCGCGGGCACATGGCGACGTGGGCGGAGTTCTACGAAAAGATCTTCAATTTCCGCGAGATCCGCTACTTCGACATCGAGGGCAAGCAGACCGCCCTGGTTTCCAAGGCGATGACCAGCCCCTGCGGCAAGATCCGCATCCCGCTCAACGAGAGCCAGGACGAGCATTCCCAGATCGAGGAGTTCCTGAAGGACTACAAGGGCGAGGGCATCCAGCACGTGGCGCTGGGGGCCGAGGACATCTTCGCCGCCGTCGAGGCCATGCGGGCCCGGGGCGTGAAATTCCAGGACACCATCGACACCTATTTCGACGGCATCGACGCCCGGGTTCCGGGCCATGGCGAGGGCGTCGAGCGCCTGCGCGCCAACCGCATCCTGATCGACGGGGCGCCGACCGAGGGCCAGGGCCTGCTGCTGCAGATCTTCACCGAGAACATGATCGGCCCGATCTTCTTCGAGCTGATCCAGCGCAAGGGCAATGAGGGCTTCGGCGAGGGCAACTTCAAGGCCCTGTTCGAGTCCATCGAGCTCGACCAGATCCGCCGGGGTGTGCTTCCCGCAAAGGAAGGCTAGGCTCGGCGCATGAGTGACAGCGCTTCGCGGCCCGCATGGGCGATCGTGGTCCATGGCGGGGCCGGAGTCATCGAACGCGGCCGCCTGAAGCCGGACCAGGAAAAGGCCTATCGCGACGCCCTGGCCCAGGTGGCGCAGGCCGGCGCGGCGGTGCTGGAGGCAGGCGGCTCGGCGCTGGACGCCATCGAGACCTCGGTGCGTCTCCTGGAGGACGATCCGCTGTTCAATGCGGGCCTGGGGGCCGTGTTCACGGCCGAGGGGCGCAATGAACTCGACGCCGCGATCATGGACGGAGCGACCCTGGCCGCCGGCGCCGTGGCCGGCGTCACCGCGGCCCGCCATCCGATCAGCCTGGCGCGCGCCGTCATGGAACGCTCCGGCCATGTGATGCTGATCGGCGAGGGCGCCGACGCCTTCGCCCGGTATGACGGCCAGGAGGCCGCGGGTCCCGGCGCCTTCTTCACCGAGCGGCGCTGGAAGAGCCTGGTCAATTTCCTCACCGCCGAGGGCCTGCCCATTCCGCCCAAGCCCGAGGCCACGCGCGATGATCCCAAGGCGGAGCTCGCCCATGACGAGGGCAAGCATGGCACGGTGGGCGTCGTCGCCCTGGACCGGAACGGTCACGTCGCCGCCGGCACCTCGACCGGCGGGGTCACCGGCAAGCGTTGGGGACGGGTCGGCGACTCCCCGGTGATCGGGGCGGGCACCTATGCCTCTGACCGCTCCTGCGCGGTCTCGGCCACAGGCGCGGGCGAGTATTTCATTCGGCTGGGCGTGGCCCAGGCGATCAGCGCCCTGGTCGAGCTGAAGGGCCTCAGCCTGCAGGCGGCGGTCGACGAAGTCGTCCAGAGCCGGCTCACCGCGCTCGGCGGCGACGGCGGGGTGATCGCGGTCGCGCCGGACGGCCAGATGGCCTGGAGCTTCAACACGTCCGGCATGTACCGGGCCCGCGTCGCCGACGGCCGGCCCCTGGAGGTCGGCGTCTACAAGGACGATCCGTGATGACACGCAACTGGATCCCCGTGCGCGGGGCGCAGGGGACGCATTCCCGCCAGGCCCACGCCGACATGCCGGCCGGGACCTATGAGCGGGAGATCTCGAAGGAGGGCTTCTTCGGACCCGCCGCCTTCCTGCACCACAAGCGCCCGCCGACCGGCTGGGTGAAGTTCGAGGGGCCGCTCAGGCCCCGGGCCTTTGATCTGGCCCGGCTGAACGAGGCCACGGGGTCGCCCTGGTCTGCGCCGGTGGTGCTACACAATGCGGCGACCGAGATGCGTTTCTGGAAGCTGGCCGCGCCCATGCCGGCGCTCGCCCGCAACGCCGACGGCGACCAGCTGCTGTTCGTCCACCAGGGCGCGGGCGACCTCTACTGCGACTATGGCCGCATCGCCTATGCGGCCGGCGACTATCTCTATCTGCCGCGCGGGACCATGTGGCGGCTGAGCCCCGCAGAGCCGACCGCCGTCCTGATGATCCAGGCGACCAACACCCACTTCACCCTGCCGGACAAGGGCCTGCTGGGCGGCCACGCCCTGTTCGATCCCGCGATCCTCGACACCCCGGTCATGGACGAGGCCTTCCGCGCCCACCAGGCGGAGGAGGGCGAGTTTCCGGTGGAGATCAAGAAGCGCGGCCAGGTCTCGGTGGCGACCTATCCCTATAATCCGCTGGACGCGGTGGGCTGGCACGGCGAGCTTGCGCCCGTGCGGCTGAACGTCGCCGACCTGAGGCCCGTGGTCAGTCACCGCTATCACCTGCCGCCCAGCGTCCACACGACCTTCCTGTCGGACCGGTTCGTAGTCTGCACCTTCGCGCCGCGGCCCTTCGAGACCGATCCCGGCGCACTCAAGGTGCCGTTCTTCCACAACAATGACGATTTCGACGAGGTGCTGTTCTACCACGCCGGCGACTTCTTCAGCCGCGACAACATCGACGCCGGCATGATTACCTTCCATCCGTCGGGCTTCACCCACGGGCCGCATCCCAAGGCGCTGAAGAACATGCTGGTCCAGCCGAAGGCGGCGACGGACGAATACGCCGTGATGATCGATACGCGAGACCCCCTGGAGGTCGGCGAGGCGGCGTCTATGGTGGAGAACACCGCCTACGTGGACAGCTGGAAGACCGCCGACTGAATGGCTCAGATCGATCGCAAGGCCGACCTGGCCGAAGCCGCCGCCGAGGAGCTGGAGCGGGCCTGCGAACTCGGCTGGCGCGACCTCGCCCAGGTCACGCCCTGGGGCGACACCTATGAGGGCTTCACCCCCGCCGGCCGTACGGCCCAGTTCGAGCGCAACTATCTGTGGGCCCGCGAGGCCAGGGGCGACATCTGCGTCGAAGTCGTGGTCTATCAACCGGAAGCCCATGAGCAGGGCGTGAAATTGACCCGGCTCATTCGCCGCCCCTGAGACGGGGCGCAATCATCAGACGACGCTGATCAACGGCGTCGGTGTGGAGGAGACGACAATGAAGCTGGCTTCGCTGAAGTGGGGCCGTGACGGCCGCCTGGTGGTCGTCTCCAATGATTTGGCCTGGTGCGTGGAAGCGGTCGGCGTCGCCCCCACCCTGCAGGCGGCGCTGGACGACTGGGAGCGCTGCGAGCCCCTGCTGCGCGGCCTGTCGGAGAGCCTGGAGCACGGCTCGATCCCCCGCGTGCGGTTCCATGAGCACGCCGCCGAGAGCCCGCTTCCCCGGGCCTATCAGTGGGCGGACGGATCGGCCTATGTGAATCACGTGGCCCTGGTGCGGAAGGCTCGCGCCGCCGACATGCCCGCCAGCTTCTGGACCGATCCCCTGATGTACCAGGGCGGCTCCGACGACTTCCTGGCGCCGCGCGATCCGATCCCGCTGGCCGACGAGGACTGGGGCTGCGACCTCGAGGGCGAGGTCGCGGTGGTGGTCGGCGACGTGCCCCAGGGCGCGACCCGCGAGGAGGGGCTGGCGGCGATTCGACTGGTGATGTTGGCCAATGACGTTTCGCTGCGGAACCTGATCCCAGGCGAACTCGCCAAGAACTTCGGCTTCTACCAGTCCAAGCCGGCCTCCGCCTTCTCCCCCGTGGCCGTCACCCCGGACGCCCTGGGCGACGCCTGGAAGGACGGCAAGCTGCATGGCGCGCTCGAAGTCGAGCTCAATGGCAAGATGCTGGGCGAGGCCGACGCCGGGGTCGACATGACCTTCGACTTCGGAACCCTGATCGCGCACGCCGCCAAAACGCGCCGGCTGTGCGCGGGCACGATCATCGGATCGGGCACGGTGTCGAATCGCGGCCCCGACGGCGGTCCAGGCAAACCTGTGTCAGAGGGTGGTGTCGGCTATTCCTGCCTCGCCGAATTGCGGACGGTCGAGACCCTTGCCCATGGGACGCCCACCACACCGTTCCTCAAGGTCGGGGATCGCGTCAGGATTGAAATGCGCGACGCCCGTCGCCACTCCATATTCGGCGCCATCGAACAGGAGATCGCCCGTCCATGACCCTGCCGTCCCAGCCCCAGGAGCCCCTGATCGCGGGTGAACTGAAGCTGGACGCCTATCTGCCCTACAGGCTGTCGGTCGCGTCCAATGCGGTCTCCGGCCTGATCGCCCGGGCCTATGAGGACCGCTTCGGCCTGACCATCCCGCAGTGGCGGCTGATCTGCGTCCTCGCCGAGGACGGGGGTCTGACCCAGGGGGCGGTGGTGGCGCGGACGGGGATGGACAAGGTGACGGTGAGCCGCGCGGCCCAGGGCCTGGCCAAGCGCCGCCTGGTGCAGCGGGCGGACCATCACGCGGACGGGCGTTCGCACCTGCTCTCGCTCAGCCAGGAGGGGGCGCGGCTTCACGCCGAGATCGCGCCCCTGGCGCTCGCCTATGAGGCGGCCCTGATTTCGGGCCTGGCCCCCAGCGAGGTGGCCCTGCTGAAGCGGCTGTTGTCGCGGCTGCAGAGCGCGGCCCATGCCTTGAGCGGCGAGCCGTCGCCCGGTTAGGCCTCGGCGCGCACCGCCCAGCGGTGCGATCCCTCGCCGAATTTCAGATGAAAGCCGAGCGCTGTGCGCTGCGCCTCGTCGCGGCAGGCGCGCTCGAAGCTGCCGATCACCTCGCGCTCCAAATCCGGGGGGATATGGCGGACATCGAGGCCGCGTTCGCGCGCCACCTGGGCGATGACCTCGTTGCGGTGCGCCTCGCCGCCGAACAGCAGTAGGGTCTCGCGAATCCGCTGGACCAGGCCCGCGTCGTTCGGACCGCCTGCCTTGCGGCGATTGGGATTCTGCGCATGCGCCATGATCGAACCCTCCCGTGCGCACGATATAATTCGCACGTTTAACGGGCGGTCAATGGTCTAGCTTAACCCGGTGCGGTCCGGCCTTAACCAGCGCCGAGCGCGGCGGCGGTCTGGTAGACGATCAGCGCGGCGAGATAGGCCAGCGTGATCATGTAGAGGAACATGATCGTCGGCCATTTCCAGCTGTTGGTCTCGCGCTTCACGACGCCCAGGGTCGCGACGCACTGGGGGGCGAAGATGTACCAGGCCAGGAAGGCGAGGCCCGACCCCAGCGACCACTGATGGGCCAGGATCGAGGACAGGCTAGCCCCATCCGCCCCGCCCACCGCATAGACGGTGCCGAGCGCGGCGACGGCGACTTCCCGCGCCGCCATGCCGGGGACGAGCGCGATGGTCATCTGCCAGTTGAAGCCGATCGGGGCGAGCAGGGGCTGCAGCACGTGTCCGATCATGCCGGCCAGGCTGTAGTCGATGGCCGGCAGGGTCGCGCCGGCGGGCGGGCCGGGGAAAGTCGACAGGAACCAGACCACCACCATCAAGGGCAGGATGATGCGGCCGGCCCGGCTGATGAAGATCTGGCCGCGCTGAATCAGCTGGCGGGCCACATTGGCGGGATCGGGCGCCTTGTAGGTCGGCAGCTCCATCATGAAGGGCTCGGACATGCCCCGCCAGAAGAACCGGCGCATGACGAAGGAGGCGCCGAGCGCCGACAGGATGCCCGCGGCATATAGGCCGAACATAACCAGCCCTTGCAGGCTGGCGAAGCCGAACACCGTCCGGTGCGGGATCACCGCCCCGATGATCAGGGTGTAGACCGGGATCCGCGCCGAGCAGGTCATCAGGGGCGCGACCAGGATGGTGGTCAGGCGATCGCGTCTCGAATCGATCACCCGCGTCGACATGATGCCCGGGATGGCGCAGGCGAAGCTGGACAGCAGGGGGATGAAGGCGCGCCCGTGCAGGCCGGCGCCGCCCATGATCCGGTCCATCAGGAAGGCGGCCCGGGCCATGTAGCCGGAATCCTCCAGCATGATGATGAACAGGAACAGGATCAGGATCTGGGGCAGGAAGACCAGCACGCTGCCGACCCCGGCGATCACCCCGTCGACGATCAGGCTGCGGAGCATGCCGTCCGGCATCCAATGGGCGACCAGGCCGCCCAGCGCCGTGAAGCTTCCGTCGATCAGGTCCATGATCGGGGTCGCCCAGGTGAACACCGCCTGGAACATGACGAACAGGAGGGCGAGCAGGATCGCCAGGCCGGCGACCGGATGCAGCAGCAGGCTGTCGATCTTGCCGGTCAGGGTGTCCGGATGCTCGGGCGGCCGGACATAGGCCTTCATGATCCGCTGGGCCTCGCGATGGGCGTCGCGGATCTGGCCGGCGTCGGGGGTCGACCAATGATTATCGCCGGTCTGGGCGGCGGTCAGGGTCGCGGCGTCGATCTGGGCGACCAGATCATCGATGCCGCGCTTGCGGGTGGCCACCGTGGTGACGATCGGCGCGCCCAGTTCGCGGCTGAGCCCTTCAAGGTCGATCCTGAGGCCTTGGCGCTGGGCGATGTCGTACATGTTGAGCGCCAGCACCAGGGGCCTGCCGACCTGGCGCAGCTCGAGGATCAGCCGCAGGACCAGGCGCAGATTGGTGGCGTCGGCGACGCAGACGATGACGTCGGGCGGCGTCTCGCCGGCCAGCTGGCCCAGCACCGCGTCACGGGTGACGGCTTCGTCGGGGCTGCGGGCGCGCAGGGAATAGGTGCCGGGCAGGTCGAGGACGAACAGGCTGCGGCCCTGGGGCGTGACGACCACGCCCTCCTTCCGCTCCACCGTGACGCCGGCGTAGTTGGCCACCTTCTGACGGCTGCCCGTCAGGGCGTTGAACAGGGCGGTCTTGCCGGAATTCGGATTTCCCACCAGCGCCACGCGCGCCGGGGACAGGACGGCGTCGGTCATGCCGCGGGCGCATCCAGGGCGAACAGCACCTCGTCGGCGTCGCGACGGCGCAGGGCGACGCGCATATCGTCGAGGCGGACGGCGATGGGGTCGTGGCCGAACAGGCCCTCGTGGATCAGTTCGATGCGGGCGCCTTCGACGAAGCCGAACTCCAGCAGGCGGCGTTGCAGCTCCTCGCGGTCGACGCCGTGTTCGGTGACGGCGAGGTCGGCGCGCACCTGGACGATGGTGCCGCGATCGCCGGGCGAGGCTTCGCTCAACCGCACCAGCACGCCCTGGGCAGGGTCGGCCAGCTGGAGCGCCGCGCGATCGATCGACAGACTGTTCATCCGGGCCTTCCTCGTGACGCGCCCCTATTGCGAACGATTATCATTCGCCTCGACCCGCGTCGAGCGTTCAGTTCGCCGCACTGCATTGAACGTGCCGGACGGCCTCCTGCCTTGACCCTGATCAAGGCGGGCCGGTCCACGGCCCCCGCGCCCGGCCGGTTCCGGGGTTGCGCGAACGGGCGCCAGCCCCTAATCGACGGGGACTTCCTCGCGCTGGCCCCAGTGGCGAAATGGTAGACGCGGTAGACTCAAAATCTATTGCCGAGAGGCGTGCTGGTTCGAGTCCGGCCTGGGGCACCACCGCGGTTCGGAACCGCGCCGACGCGCCCTGAGCTTCAATGCATCGTGGTGTGCGGCTCCAGCCCGAGATCGGGCGAGAGCTCGGGCTCGGCGCGGCCCAGGAAGTCGGCGGTCGCCTGCAGCATCTCGCCGCTGATGTGGGTGGGATCGCAGCCCACGACATTGGCGGTCATCTCGGGGTCCTGGGCGCACAGGGTGAGCTGCCTGGCCATGTGCTGGATGACGAAGGCGCCTTCCGGATCGGGACTGTTGGACAACAGGCCGACCACCAGGGCCAAGCAGGCCTCCAGCTGGCTGGCCTTGAGCTGGACCTCGCGGGTCTTCTGCATCAGCAGCTGGGCGTTGGCCTCGACCACCGCGGTGGTGTCGAGGATCCTCTGCAGCTCTTCCGGCGAAATGTCCTGGGCCATGCCCGTCCCCTCAATGCCTCACTGAAGGCTTGAACGGAGCCGGAGGCCCGGATGGGGCGGGAAATCTAGTGCGGCTGGGCCAGAACCACGCCGACCAGGACGGCGGCATATTGCAGGATCGCGCCGCCGACGACGTGGCCGTGCCAGATGGCGCGCCGGAACTTGAGCTTTTGCAGCAGGTAGAACACCGCCCCCGTGGAGTAGATCGCGCCGCCCAGGGCCAGCAGCAGCAGGGCCACCCAGGACAGGCCGTCGATCATCGGCTTGATCGCCACCAGGACCAGCCAGCCCAGGGCGAGATAGATGGCCACCCAGAAGCGGCGGCCGAGGCCGGGCAGGAACAGCTTCCCCGCCACCCCGGCCAGGGCCACGGTCCAGACCGCCGTGGTCATGCCGATCGCCCAGGCGCCGTGCAGGTTCTGGGTGGTGAAGGGCGTGTAGGAGCCGGCGATCATCAGGAAGATGCCGGCGTGGTCGAAGCGGCGCAGCAGCGGCCGGCGCGGCGCCTTGGCGAAATTATAGGCCGTCGACAGGGCCAGCATGGCGACCATGCCCGCCGTGTAGACGCCCACGGCCGCGGTCTCGCCCAGGCCGCCCAGACGCACCGAAAGCGCCAGCAGAATCGCCCCGCCGATCACCGCGAAAGCCAGACCTGCGATATGGACGACCAGGTCGGCGCACTTGGCGCCTGGCGACGGATAGTGGCGCGACAGCGTTGTCATGGCGGTCTCCGGGCGGCGGGCCTGCGGGGAGGGGCTTGCCGCGGCGTCGATTGTAGCCGGCCAAAGGGCTAAAGGGCAGCTCTTTCCCTTTGACGGCTGATTCTTAAGGGGCTTCGTGCTTCACTCGGCTAAAGGGAAGTTGATGTGCGAGACGTCGATGATTGAGCCCCCCAGAATCGTATTTGACGCCGATCATCGGCGTCAGTTGGCGCGTCTGGCGTCGCACCACTTCTTGAATACCGGGAGTCTGATCGCGCGCGTCGTCGACTCAGATCTGGTGACCGCCCTGACCTTTCTGACGATCTCGCGGGCGAATGTGCGGGAGCTCACCGACGACGGTGTCGGCGCCCAGGACTTCGCCGCCCTGGAGGCGGTGCCGCCGGACGAGCTGCGACGCGGCGTCAGCGTCTACGCCGTGGCCCGCGACCTGGGCATTCCCTACGAGACCGTGCGGCGCCATGTGCGCAAGCTGCGCGACAAGGAGGTTGTCGACGCCGGGGCCGAGGGCCTGACCATTCCCCGCCGGGTCTACGCCTCCCCCAATCAGATCGAGGCCGTCGCCCAGAACTGGGAGCTGGTCCGCGCCTTCGTCGCCGACGCGGTGCGGTTCGGGCTGGTGGCGCCGGGACCGGGCGCGCCGCCCCACGCGGACGTGCGCCGCCAGGCCGTGCGCCTGTCCATCGCATATTTCCTCGACAGCCTCAGCGTGATCGGCCGCGCCCTGGAGCAGGACGCCCTGAGCGCCATGGTGTTCCTGGCGATCGGCCGGGGCAATGTCGGCCACTTCGTCCATGATCCCGTGACCCGCGCCGCCTATGGCAGCGTGGCCGCCATTCCGCCGGACGACATCCGCCGGCCGGTGAGCGCCTATGCGGTTTCGCGGGGTCTGAACCTCCCCTATGAGACCACCCGCCGGTACGGCCTGAAGCTGACCGAACAGGGGTGGGTCGAGCGGACCTCCAATGGCGGTCTGCTGATCCCGGCCAGCGTGGTGGCGCGGCCGAGCATGATCCAGGGGGTCGTGGACCTGGCCGACACGACCCAGGCCTTCCTGGCCGAGATGCTGGCCCTGGGCGTGCCGGTCGAGCCGGTCTAGGCCGCGCGGCGCAGGCGCGCCGGCCCGCCGATTTGGAACCGGCTGACCAGATCGGAGAGCTCGTCGGCGTCCTTGGCCAGCGAATGGCTGGCGGCGGTGGACTGCTCGACCATGGCCGCGTTCTGCTGGGTCACCTGATCCATCTCGTTGACCGCCAGATTGACCTCGGCCAGGGCCCCGGCCTGTTCCTGGGACGAGGCGGCGATCTGGCTGACCAGGGCGTTGATCTCCGCGACCTTGCCGACGATCAGGTTCAGGGCCTCGCCGGTCTGGCCGACCAGGTCGACGCCGGTGGCGACATTGCGCCCTGACAGCTCGACCAGGCCTTTGATCTCCTTGGCGGCTTCCGCCGAGCGCTGGGCCAGCGCCCGGACTTCCGAGGCCACCACCGCGAAGCCCTTGCCGGCGTCGCCGCCCGGGCCGCTTCGACCCCGGCGTTCAAGGCCAGAAGGTTGGTCTGGAAGGCGATCTCGTCGATCACCCCGATGATCTGGCCGATCTGGCTGGACGAGGTCTCGATCTCGCTCATGGCGGAGATGGCCTGGGTCGCGACCTCGCCGCCGCGCTCGGCGTCGATCCGGGTCTCGCCCACGGCGATATTGGCGGACCTGGCGCCCTCGGCCGCCTTGCGGACGGTCACGGTGATTTCCTCGACCGCGGCGGCGGTCTCTTCCAGGGTCGCGGCCTGACGCTCAGTCCGGCGGGCCAGGTCGTCGGAGGCGTGGCTGATCTCGCCGGCCCCGGAGCGGATGCCCTCGGCATGGGTCAGGATGACCTGCATGGTCTCCTCCAGGGCGCCGATGGCCTGGTTGAAGTCGCTCTGAAGCTTGCGATAGGAGTCGGGGATCGCCTCGTCGAACCGGTAGGTGAGGTCGCCGCGGGCGAGATGCTCCAGGGCGTTGCTCACCGCATTCATCACCAGGACCTGTTCGGCCTCGGCCCGATGGCGGATCTCCTCGGCGTGGGCGCGCTCGGCCTCGAGCTGACGGCGTTGCTCCGCGGCCTCGGCCTCGCTCTGGCGACCGGCCAGGGCCTCCTTGAAGGCGTGGAGCGCCCGGGCCATGGCGCCGATCTCATCGCGCCGCTGCGTGTGCGGCGGGATGACGGTGAGGTCCCCGGCGGCGAGGCGCGATACGGCGGCGGTCACCTCGACGATCGGGGTCACCAGGGTGCGCCGGGCGACCAGGATCAGGCCGATGGCGAAGGCGACCATCGCCGCCAGGACGCCCAGCATCAGGATCTGGTCGAACTTGCCGCCGGCGATCGCCTTGCCCGAGGTGGCGCGCGCGCCGGCGTCGATGGTGTCGCCGGCCTTGGCCATGGCCCCTTCGAGCACCTCGAACTGCTGCTTGAAGGCCGGAAGCTGCGCCCGGGCGCCGGCCGGGTCGGTCGCGGCCTGGCCGACGATCGCCTGGGCGGCGCTGATATAGGTGGCCAGGGGGGCGTCGAGCTCCGCCAGGGCCGCCTTGGCCGTCGGGTCGGTGACCAGCTTGCGGTTGGCGTCGAGGCTGTCCTGGAACTGCTTGGCGTGATCGGCCAGGTCGGCCTTCACATCGGAGATCGCCAGGCCGTTGGCGGGGTCTGAAGACATGATCGCCGCCAGCACGTCCGCGCGCAGGGCGTCGTGCATCATGTCGGCTTCCATGTGGTTTCGCAGAGAGGTCGCCGCGTCGGTGCTCGCCGAGAGACCGTGGCTCAGCCGCCAGGCGACCCCAAGGCCCGTCGCGGCGCTGGCCACGCCCAGCACCAGGACTGCGGCGCCGGCGGCCATGATCTTGCGGTTGATGGAAGCCGTTTTCATGGCGATCTCGTCCCTAGGGTAGGGCTGAAACCCTCGCTCGGTGCGGTTGCGTGATGGTTAACAAAGTGCTGCGGCGGGCCTTCGCGACCTTATGACGCTGGACTTCTACGGGTGGGGTTCGCCTCTGAGTGGCAATGACGTCGGGGCGGGTCTGCGGGGTGGCCTTGGAGGCGTCGGCGCCCTATGGCGAAGGCCGCGCCCGGAGGCCCCGCTCTTGTCCCTCAGTTCGACCGCCGACCATTCGGCCCTGCAGCGTAACGGGGTCGGCATCGCCTTGCGGGTCTGCGCCATGGTCTGCATGGCCAGCCTCTCGGCCCTGGTGAAATGGTGCTCCGGCAAGGGCGTGCCGGTGCTGGAAGTGATCTTCTTCCGCAACGCCTTCGCCTTCATCCCGGTGATGATCTACGTGGCGCGCACCAGCGGCTTCGGCGTGCTGAAGACCCAGCGGCCCCTGGGGCACCTGGCCAGGTCCACGGTGGGCCTGATCGGCATGGTCTGCGGCTTCATGGCGGTGGCCCGGCTGCCGCTCACCCTGTCGACCTCGATCGCCTTTTCCTCGCCCCTGTTCATGACCGCGCTCTCTGCCCTGATCCTGAAGGAGCCGGTCGGCGTGCATCGCTGGGCGGCCGTGGGCGTGGGCTTTGTCGGCGTGCTGATCATGGTCCATCCCGATCCCGCCCACATGGCGGTCGTGGGCACGGTGCTGGCCCTGGTCGGCGCCCTGGGCGCGGCGGGCGCGATGATCGCCATCCGCGAGATCGGGCGCACGGAGCAGGGCCCGACCATCGTCTTCTATTTCACCCTGGCCGGCGCGGTCCTTGGCCTGGCCAGCGCCCCCTTCGGCTGGGTCATGCCGGACCCGACCACCCTGGCCCTGCTGATCGGCGCCGGCCTGATCGGCGGGACCGGCCAGCTGTTCCTGACCGAGGCCCTGCGCCGGGCGCCGGTCGCGGTGGTGGCGCCCTTCGACTACACCCAGCTGGTCTGGGCGAGCCTGATCGGCTTCTTCGTCTGGGGCGAGACGCCCCAGCCCCTGACCCTGGTCGGCGCCCTCGTGGTGGCGGGCAGCGGGGTCTATATCCTGCTGCGGGAGACGCGCGGCCTGCGCCGCGGCTGAGGGCCCGGGAACCGGACCGGCCCGCGCCGGGTTTCGCAGGCGGCGGAGCCTCTCCGCCCCAACGGGTCCCGGAGGGTCCAGATGTCCATCCTCAACTCATCCCTGCGGCCAGGGCGCGCCCTCGCGGCCCTGGCGCTCGCCCTGACCGTCGGCGCCGGCGGCGCAACCGCCCAGACCCTGGTTCCGCGCCCGCTGGGGGCCGAGCCCAGCCTGGCGGACCGCCAGCTGGAGATGTCGCAGACCGCGGCCGCGAGCGCCGAGGCCAACGCCCGGGACGCCCAGGCGCGCACGCAAGCGAACCTGAAAGCCGCCCAGGACATGAGCGAGCTGAAGCGGCCGCCCCCGCCCGCCCTGCCGGACCTGATGCCGTCGCAGGACCTTCTGCAGATCTCACCGGCCGCCGACGCCCGGTCCAAGGCGATGATTGCCGCCAATTTGTCGCCCAAGCGCTGACAGGGCGCGCGATCCGTCCCATCTTGACCGCCGAGGCGCCCGCGCAGGGCCCCGCATCTGAACGGAGCGACCATGCGTTGGCAGGACGGCGATCGCGGCGGCAACATCGAGGATCGTCGCGGCCTGGGGCCCGTCGCGGCCGGCGGGGTCGGGATCGGCGGTCTGGTGCTGGCGGCCATCGGCTATTTCGTCTTCGGCGTCGATCCCTCGACCACACTCAACGCGGTCCAACAGCAGGCCGGCCAGGAGATGTCGCAGGACGGCTTCCACGCCGGGGCCCGCGGCACGCCGCAGGATCTCGACGCCCAGTTCGTCGACGTCATCGAGCAGTCGACCACCGAGGTCTGGTCGCAGGAATTCCAGGCGCGGGGGCGCATCTATCAGCGGCCGGCGGCGGTGGTGCTCTATGACCAGTCGACGGGCACGGGATGCGGCTTGGGCCAGACCGCCATGGGACCGTTCTATTGCCCGGCCGACGAGAAGGTCTATCTGGACCTTTCCTTCTGGCAGGAGCTGTCGGGCCGGTTCGGCGCCGGCGGCGAGGCGGCGCGGGCCTATGTGATCGCCCACGAGATCGGCCATCACGTCCAGAAGCTGACCGGCCAGACCCAGCGGGCGGAACGGCTGGGCGCCCAGGGCGCGGCCTCGGGCTCGGTGCGGCTGGAGCTGCAGGCCGACTGCTATGCCGGGGTCTGGGCGGCCCATGCCGCCGAGATCTCCGGCGGCAAGGTCAGCCTGGACGCCAAGGACATCGCCGACGGCCTGAGGGCGGCCTCGGCGGTCGGCGACGACACCCTGCAGCAGGAAACCCAAGGGCGGGTCGCCCCGGACACCTTCACCCACGGGACCAGCCAGCAGCGGATGCGCTGGTTCGAGGCCGGGGCCGAAAGCGGCGACCCGGCCCAGTGCGACACCTTCAAGGCGGCGCGGCTCTAGACCCTACATCTCCAGGACGGGGACCGGCTCCAGGCCCAGGCACACGGCGACGCAGCGGTGGGCGAGCAGATCGCCGGCGTCGATCAGCGGCAGACGGATGTCCTTGGCGGACAGCACCAGGGGCACCTCGGTGCAGCCGGCGATCACCGCCTCGGCGCCCTCGGCGGCGAGGGTCTGGGCAAGGCCGGCCATGCCCGCGCGGACCTCGGGGCCGAGATCGCCGGCCTTGATCCTGGCCAGCAGGGCCATGAACTCGTCCTGCTTGTCCGGCGGCAGGGTCACCAGGCTCATGCCCTGGGCGGCGATATATTCGCGGTAGAGCTTGATGGCCTGCTTGGTGCCCAGCACGCCCGCGCGGCGGGCGCGCTGTCGCGGGCCGCGGCGGCGGCGGTGCCGATCATGTCGATCAGGGGCAGGCCGGCTGACCGGCTGATCAGGTCGGCATAGACGTGGGCGGTGTTGCAGGCGATGGCCAGCACTTCGGCCCCGGCGCCGCGCAGGGCGCCCGCCATTTCCGCCAGCACCGGACCGGGCTTGGCGAAGGGATCGTTGCGGTCCGGCACCTGGGGATTGATGTCGACGATGACCCGGATGTGGTCCTGGTCGCGCTCGGCGGGCGTATAGGCCTGGATCTTGGCCAGGAAATCGAGGGTCGCCGCCGGGCCCATGCCGCCCAGGACGCCCAGGACCTTGCTCGGGGTCTTGCTCATGCCAGGTGTCCTTCCAGAACCGAGTGATAGCCAAAGAGGCCCTGGGCCCCGCCGGTGTGCAGGAAGACCACGGTCTCATCCTTGAAGGCGCCGGCGCGCGACAGGGCGATCAGCCCCTTCATCGCCTTGCCGGTATAGACGGGATCCAGCAGCAGGGCCTCGGTGCGGGCGACCAGCTTCAGGCCGTCGATCACCGCCTCGTCGACCAGGCCATAGCCCGCGCCGACATAGTCGCAATCGGCGACAGTCATCTCGCGGGTGACGCGCTCTTCGTGACCCAGCAGGGCGGCGGTCTGGACGGCGAGCTTGTGGACATTGGCCTCCTGGGTCTCCTTGGGCGCCCGGACCCCGATCCCGAGCACCGGAATGTCGGCGCCGATCAGGGCCAGCCCCGCGACCAGGCCCGCATGGGTGCCGGCGCTGCCGGTGGCGGTGACGATCCGGTCTATGACCAGGCCCTGGGCGTTGGCCTGGGCGACCAGTTCAATGGCGCAGTCGACATAGCCCAGAGCGCCGATCGGATTGGAGCCGCCGCCGGGAATGACATAGGGCTTGCCGCCCGCCGCCCGGACCTCCTCGGCGACCGACTCCAGCGCGGCGTTCATGTCGCTGCCGGCCGCAACATTGCGCAGCTTCGCGCCGAGCAGCCGGTCGAGCAGGACGTTGCCGGAGGCGGTGTAGTCGACGGCGTTGGTCGGCACCCGCTCCTCGAGGATCACCTCGCACTTCAGGCCGAACCGCGCGGCGGCGGCGGCCGTCTGGCGCACGTGGTTCGACTGCACCGCGCCCTGGGTGACCAGGGTGTCGGCCCCGGCCTCAAGGGCCGCGCCCAGCAGGAACTCAAGCTTGCGGGTCTTGTTGCCGCCGCCGGCCAGGCCGGTGCAGTCGTCGCGCTTCACGAACAGGCGCGGTCCGCCCAGGGCCTCCGACAGACGGGGCATGGGCTCCAGCGGCGTCGGCAAGTGGGCGAAGCGGGCGCGGGGGAAGCGGGCGAGATGCATGGTCTACTCCTTAGACCCCACGCCTAACACGACCTCCGGCCCGTTTGCAGCCGCCTCAGCCCAGGGGCGCAGACGCCATCACCACCGGCACGGCGACCATGAACAGGCCGATGATGCTGACGATCCAGACCAGGGACCGGATCTGCGGCACGCCCAGGGCGTAGAGCGGCACGTAGATCACCCGGGCGGCGAGATAGATCTGAGCGCCCAGCACGGTCTTGGACGAGTGGATCCCGGCCAGGTGGGCGATGACCACCGCGCCCAGGAACAGGGGCAGGGTTTCGAACAGGTTGTCCTGGGCCCGCTTCAGCCGCTCGGCGCCTGCCGACAGGGGCGGCATGGCCTGGTCGCGGGGGCTGGTGTTCCACTTCAGGCCGTACTGGCCCGTGCGGGCGAAATCGAACAGCAGGATCTGCACAAAGGCCAGGACCAGGGCCCAGGCCGCCATCGTCAGCTCAACAGTCATCGTTCGCCCCTCCCAGGCGCAGTGAGGCGACGACGATGGGCCGGGACGGGCGCGACGGCAATGCTGACCTCGCGGCGCCCGCTCGGAAGGATCAGGGGCGGAGCTTGCGGGGAATGGCCTCGACCTGCTGCGGCGTCAGCTTGGTCATGCTGTTCAGGAGGCAGGGGCTCAACCCGCCGATCGTCGAGACCTTGATGTCCAGATCCAGCGGCTTGCAGATGATCGACATGCCGCCGGTCGGGGTGATCACCAGCGGATCGCCAGGGCCCGCGCCGGCCAGGCAGGCGCCGGTCATGTCGAAGCGCCAGACATCCTTGCGGCCCATGGCGACATAGAGGGTGTGGCTGTCGACCACCGTGTGATTGCCCATGTCGCTGAGGCGGAAGCAGCCGGCGGGTCCGGGCGCGGGCTGGGCGGCGGCGGGCTGTGAGAGGGCAAGTGCGGCGGCGATCGCCGCGCCGGTCGTGGAGATGAGCAGGACTTTCACGCGGGTCTCCCTGAAGCGTCTTCCCCAGGCGATCCTAGCACGAAGGCGGGACTGTGACGCGCGGATCGTCGCGGGCGCGGCTCGCGCCGGCCTCGCCGCCTGAATTCGCTTGGAGCCCCGCCTATCCGAGAGTATGCGCCGCCCAACGGCTGCACGCTCAAGATCCGCGGCCCCTTGGAGACCAGCCCTTGAACGGCGACCAGACCGCCCCCTCGGCGTCCGATCACGTCCCCTCCGCCCACGGCCGGTTCTGGCCCCTGGCGCTCGGCAGCATCGGCGTGGTGTTCGGCGACATCGGCACCAGCCCGCTCTACGCCTTCCGCGAAGCCCTGGGACAGACCGGCGAGACCGGCCTGAGCCATGGCTCGGTCATGGGCGTGGTGTCCCTGGCGCTTTGGGCCCTGATCCTGGTGGTCACGGTGAAATACGTGATCTTCCTGATGCGGGCCGACAACCGCGGCGAGGGCGGGGTGCTGTCGCTCGCGGCGCTCGCCCAGGCGGCGCTGGGCAAGCGCACCACCCTGATCTTCATCCTGAGCTGCACGGGGGCGGCGCTGTTCTACGGCGACGCGGTGATCACCCCGGCGATCTCGGTCCTGTCGGCCATCGAGGGCCTGCGCAGCGTGCCGGCCCTGGGCGACCATGTCACCCTGCCGGTGGTGCTGATCGCCAGCATCACTATCCTGGTCGCGCTCTTCGCCGTGCAGTTCAAGGGCACCGGCGGCATGGGCCGGTTCTTTGGGCCTATCTGCGTGATCTGGTTCCTGGTGATCGCCACCCTGGGCGTGATGCATATCGTCGACCAGCCCCAGGTCGTGGCCGCCTTCAACCCCGTCTTCGCGGCTGATTTCCTGGCCCACCACGGCGCGGCCGGCTTGTTCGTGCTGGGCTCGGTGTTCCTGACCGTGACCGGGGCCGAGGCGCTCTACGCCGACATGGGCCATTTCGGTCGCTGGCCGATCCAGGCCTCGTGGTTGAGCTTCGTGCTGCCGGCGCTGGCGCTCAACTATTTGGGCCAGGGCGCCATGGTGCTGAACGCCATCGCCGGCGCCCACGGCCGTCCGGTGGAGAACGCCGACTGGTTCTTCCTGATGGCGCCCGAGGCCATGCGCGCGCCCCTGGTGCTGCTGGCGACCGTGGCCACCATCATCGCCTCCCAGGCGGTGATCACCGGGGCATATTCCCTGACCAACCAGGCCATGCAGCTGGGCCTGCTGCCCCGCATGACCGTCAAGCGGACGTCGGAGACCCAGGCCGGCGAGATCTATCTGCCGCAGATCAATCTCATGCTGGCGGTGGGCGTGGTCTTCCTGATCGGCATCTTCAAGACCTCTTCCAGCCTGGCCCACGCCTATGGCCTGGCGGTGACCGGGACCATGGCGGTGACCACCTCGCTGGCCTTCATCGTGGTGCGCCATCGCTGGAAGTGGCCGCTCCTCGGCGCGCTGGCCCTGATCGTGCCGCTGTTGGCCGTCGACTTCGTGTTCCTGGGCGCCAATGCGCTGAAGCTTCTGTCCGGCGGCTTCGTGCCCCTGGTGATGGGCGGGGCGATCTTCGTACTGATGGCCACCTGGGTGCGCGGCACCGAGCTAGTCAACGCCAAGGCGGCCAACGACACCCCGATGCTGGAGGACTTCCTGCCGGTGGTCAGCGCCAGCCGCTCGCTCTATCGCGCGGCCGGCACCGCGGTGTTCCTGACCTCGGACCCCGATCACGCCCCGGGCGCCCTGCTGCACAACCTCAAGCACAACAAGGTGCTGCATCAGAAGAACCTGATCGTCAGCGTCCGCACCGCCGATGTGCCGCGGGTGGCGGAGTTCGAGCGCGCCTCGGTCGAGAAGATCTCCGAGGACTTCACCCGCGTCGCCCTGACCTACGGCTTCATGGAGACCCCCAACGTGCCCAAGGCGCTCGCCGCCCTGCGCAAGAAGGGGATCGCCTTCGACATCATGTCGACCTCGTTCTTCGTGGGCCGCCGGACGGTGGTGCGCGGGGCCAATTCCAAGCTGCCCAAGATGCTCAACAACCTGTTCATCTGGCTGACCCGCAACGCCGCCAACCCCACCGACTTCTTCCACATCCCGCCCGGCCGGTGGTGGAGATGGGCGCCCAGATCACCATCTGACGCGGCTTCCCCTGACGCGCGATCGGGCCTAGGCTGGCGCCTTGTCCTCGGGGGGCCGCGCGTGAGCGGCTGAGAGGCGGGTGAGCCCGCGACCCGTCGAACCTGATCCGGGTCATGCCGGCGAAGGGAAGGGACCCGGACGCCCGGACTCTCCCCACGCCGCCTGACCCTCGCCAAGAGGAAGACGCCGGTGAACATCCAGACCCCGATCGCCAACGCCATACCCACGGGCGAACGCCCCGGCTCGCGCAAGGTCTATCAGCCCGGCGTGCTGTGGCCCGACATCCGGGTGCCGTTCCGCGAGGTGGCCGTCCATCCCAGCGCCAATGAGCCGCCGGTCACCATCTATGACCCGTCGGGCCCCTATACCGACCCCACGGTGAAGATCGACATAGACAAGGGCCTGCCGCGCACCCGCGAGCCCTGGGTCGTCTCGCGCAACGACGTCGAGATCGTCGCCAATCCCCGTGAGGTGAAGCCCGAAGACAACGGCTTCGCCAAGGGCGAGCATCTGGCGCCCCAGTTCACCGCGCCGCGCCGCATCTATCGCGCCAAGGGCGCCGGCGCCGTCACCCAGCTCGACTATGCGCGCCGCGGCATCGTCACGGCCGAGATGGAATATGTGGCCATCCGCGAGAACCTGCGCAGGCAGGCGGGTGACGGGGCGATCCGCGACGGCGAGGACTTCGGCGCCTCGATCCCCGACTTCGTGACCCCGGAATTCGTCCGCGACGAGGTGGCCCGCGGCCGGGCGATCATCCCGGCCAACATCAACCACACCGAACTGGAGCCGATGGCGATCGGCCGCAATTTCCTGGTCAAGATCAACGCCAATATCGGCAATTCGGCCGTGCTCTCCACCGTCGCCGACGAGGTGGACAAGATGGTCTGGTCGATCCGCTGGGGCGCGGACACGGTCATGGACCTCTCCACCGGCCGCAACATCCACAACATCCGCGACTGGATCATCCGCAACTCGCCGGTGCCGATCGGCACGGTGCCGATCTATCAGGCCTTGGAGAAGGTCAACGGCGTCGCGGAGGACCTGAACTGGGAGGTGTTCCGCGACACCCTGATCGAGCAGGCCGAGCAGGGGGTGGACTATTTCACCATCCACGCCGGGGTGCGGCTGCCCTACATCCCGCTGACCGCCAAGCGCGTCACCGGCATCGTCTCCCGCGGCGGCTCGATCATGGCCAAGTGGTGCCTGGCGCACCACAAGGAGAACTTCCTCTACGAGCACTTCGAGGACATCTGCGAGATCATGCGGGCCTATGACGTCTCGTTCTCGCTGGGCGACGGCCTGCGGCCCGGCTCGATCGCCGACGCCAATGACGCGGCCCAGTTCGCGGAGCTGGAGACGCTCGGCGAACTGACCAAGGTCGCCTGGAAGCACGGCGTCCAGACCATGATCGAGGGGCCCGGCCACGTGCCGATGCACAAGATCAAGCACAATGTCGAAAAGCAGCTGGAGCTGTGCGGCGAGGCGCCGTTCTACACGCTGGGTCCGTTGGTCACCGATGTCGGCCCGGGCTACGACCACATCGTCTCGGCCATCGGCGCGGCCATGATCGGCTGGTTCGGCACGGCCATGCTCTGCTACGTCACGCCCAAGGAGCACCTGGGCCTGCCCGACCGCGAGGACGTCAAGCAGGGCGTCATCGCCTACAAGATCGCCGCTCACGCCGCCGACCTCGCCAAGGGCCATCCGACCGCGCGGGCCTGGGACGACGCGCTCAGCCGCGCCCGGTTCGAATTCCGCTGGGAGGACCAGTTCAACCTGGGCCTCGATCCGGAGACCGCCCGCGAATATCACGACGAGAGCCTGCCGAAGGAGGCGTTCAAGACCGCCCACTTCTGCTCGATGTGCGGGCCCAAGTTCTGCTCGATGAAGATCAGCCAGGAGATCCGCGAGAGCGCCGCCAAGCAGAACGATGTCGCCACCGGCATGGCCCAGATGGCCGAGACCTTCCGGGCCAGCGGCAGCGAGATCTATCTGAAGACCGAGGACTGACGGTCGTGAAGCTGGCGCCGGGCGCGGTCTTCCTCGGCGCCGACCTCTCCGACCAGGACTTCACCGACGCCGACCTGACCGAGGCGGTGTTCGAGGACTGCGTGCTGACCGAGGTCCAGGTCTCGGGCGCCGTGCTGGACGGGGCGCGGTTCAAGGGCTGTCGGCTGATCCGCTGCCGGTTCGCGCGGACCGATCTGCGCGAGGCGCGGTTCGAGGACTGCGTGCTGTCCGAAGGCCAGCGGGGCTGCGAGTTCGCCTTCGGCCGGCTGGAGGAGGCGAAGTTCCTCCGCTGCGACCTGAGCTTCGCCAAGTTCGACCGGGTCGGCTTCTATGGCGCGGTGTTCGAGACCTGCAATCTGCGCGGCGCGGCCTTCCTGAAGGCGGACTTCGCACGGGCCTTCGGCCGCAGCATCGTGCGCTGGGCGGGCGGCTTTCCGGGCAGCCGGCTGGAGCTGGCCGATCTGGCGGAGCTGCGCCTGCCGGGCGGCGATTTTTCCGGGTGCTCGTTCCGCGAGGCGGACCTGCGCGACGCCGACCTTGAGGGCGCGGACCTTAAGGGCTGCGACCTCTTCCAGGCCCTCACCGCCGGCGCGAAGCTCGGCGGCGCCGACCTGCGCGGGGCGGAGGTCAGCGGGCTCGATCTCTCGAAGCTGGGAAGCCTCGAAGGCCTGAAGGTGACCTTCGAGCAGCAGTACCGGCTGTTGACGGCGCTCGGCGTCGACGTGCGCGCCGACTAGTCGTCCTTGCGGATGCGCACCGGCGCCTTTTCGGGCTCCGGCCACAGGCGGACCATGACCGCGGCCATGACCGAGCCGAGGATGGCCGTGGCGGCGCCCATGGCCTGGGCCTGGTTCATGCCGAGCGCGGCGGTGTGACCGGCCAGGCCGGCGGACACCAGCACCAGAGCGGCGGAGCCCAGCTCGGCGGACTTCTGCGATATCACGTACTTGAGCATGGGTTTCCCATTGCCCTCCTTGATTTCACCCCGCCACCATCTTGGACATATGGGGTAAAAATTGGGTTCGAGGCGCCGGGTTGCGACGCAAGATCGCAGCCTGGGCGCCTGTGTCGGCGGCGCTTGGACGCGCCTCAGGCCTCTTCCGGACCCCAGACCCGCACCGCCACGGCCACGGTGATCGACCCCAGGACCGAGGTCGCGGCGCCCAGCCACTGGATCAGGTTCATGCCCTGGGCGGCGAAATGGCCGGCGATCATGCTGACCAGAAATACGAGCGAGGCCGATCCCCACAGGGCGACATCGCGGGACGAGGGAAGCTTGAACATGACGCGGCGAACTCGTTCTTGACCGATCTCTTCAAGACCAGATTTCCGCGACCCTGGCGATGCGTCACGCGCGCACGGGGAAATCCGAAGATAGAATTTTCCGATCTAATTTAATCAAAAGATCGATTGGCTCTATCTATCTGGGCCGTGGGACAAGGCTCCCGAGGGCGGCGGCGCAGGTCGGATCGCCCGCCCCACGGCTTTAAGGAGCTTCCCATGTCCAACCCCCAGGACGACGCACGCCCGGTCTCCCTGACCACCCGCCAGGGTCACCCGGTCTATGACAACCAGAACGCCAAGAGCGTCGGCCCGCGCGGCCCTCTGACCCTGGAGGACTATCAGTTCCTCGAGAAGATCGCCCACTTCGACCGTGAGCGCGTGCCCGAGCGCGTGGTGCACGCCCGCGGCGCCGGCGCCCACGGGGTCTTCACCGCCTATGGCCAGGTCGGCGGCGAGCCGATCGCCAAATACACCCGCGCCAAGCTGTTCCAAGAGGCGGGCAAAGAAACACCGGTCTTCGTGCGCTTCTCCACCGTCGTGCACGGCGGCCACAGCCCCGAGACCCTGCGCGATCCGCGCGGCTTCGCGGTGAAGTTCTACACCGAGGACGGCAACTGGGATCTGGTCGGCAACAACCTGAAGGTCTTCTTCATCCGCGACCCGATGAAGTTTCCGGACATGGTCCACGCCTTCAAGCCGGACCCGGTGACCAACATCCAGGACATGAACCGGTTCTTCGACTTCGTCAGCCTGACGCCGGAGGCCACCCACATGGTGACCTGGCTGTTCAGCCCCTGGGGCATTCCGGCCAATTACCGCCAGATGGAAGGCTCGGGCGTGCACGCCTATCGTTGGGTGAACGCCGCCGGCGAGACGCACCTCGTTAAGTACCACTGGGTCCCGGCCCAGGGGGTGCGCAATCTGACTCAGGCGGAAGCCGAGGCGATCCAGGCTACGAATTTCAACCACGCCACCCAGGACCTCTATCAGGCCATCGATCGGGGCGAGTTCCCGGAATGGGAGCTGCGCGTCCAGATCATGACCGACGAGGCGCATGAGGAACTGGAGTGGGATCCGCTGGATCCGACCAAGCTGTGGCCGGAGGATCGCTGGCCGATGCTGCCGGTGGGCAAGATGGTCTTGAACCGCAACCCGGCCAACGTCTTCGCCGAGACCGAGCAGGTCGCCTTCGGCGTGGGCGTGCTGGTCGACGGCCTGGGCTTCTCGGACGACAAGCTGCTGCAGGGCCGGACCTTCAGCTATTCCGACACCCAGCGCTATCGGGTCGGGACCAACTATCTGCAGCTGCCGGTCAATGCGCCGAAGTGCCCCTTCGCCTCGAACCAGCGCGACGGCCAGATGACCTACGGCGTGGACGGCCAGGCCCAGGGCGCCAATCCGCATATCAATTATGAGCCCTCCAGCCGCGGCGGGCTTGTCCAGCCGGTGCGGACCCGTGGCCCGGAGATGGCGCCCCGGGTCGAGGGCGTGGTCGGCCGTCAGGCGATCGACCGCCCCGCCAACTATCTGCAGGCCGGAGAGCGCTATCGCGCCTATTCCGATGCCGAGCGGGCCGAGCTGATCGCCAATCTCGTCGGGGCCTTGAGCGCCTGCAACCCGGATATCCAGGCCCGGATGGTCGACCACTTCGCCGCCGCCGACCCCGACTATGGCGCGCGGATCGCCGAAGGCCTGGGTCGCAAGGTGGCGATCGCCGCGGAATAGATCCCGAGGTTCAAGAGCGGGCGGCGGCCCCCTGGCGACAGGGGGCCGCTGTCCTTTCAGGCGGCGGTGGGTTCGCTGAGGTCGTCGATCGCCTGGAACAGGACCGCGCTCTCCAGCGGCTTGGTGATGAAAAGGTCGGCGCCGGCGTCGAAACCGGCCTGTCGGTGTTCCGGCAGGGCGTTGGCCGTCACCATGATGATGGCGGTGTGGCGCAGCTTCTGGGCGCGCTCGAAGGCGCGGATCCTGCGGATGGCGGCCAGCCCGTCCATCACCGGCATCTGCATGTCCATCAGCACCAGGTCGAACGGATCGCCGATTTCAGCCTGGCGTTCGAAGGCCTCACAGGCCGCAAGGCCGTTCTCGGTCGACAGGATGTCGGCGCTGATCTGGGACAGCAGCATCTCCATCACCATGCGATTGACCGGGTGATCCTCACTAACCAGCACCTTGAGCGGCGGCCCGTCTTCGGGATCATCGACGTCGGCGCCGCCGGACGGTGGAGGCTCGGGCGGCGCGACCGGCTCGGCGGCCGCCGCCGCCGGCGGCAATGGCGCAACCAGGCTGAACACGGCGCCCACGCCCGGCACGCCGTCGGCGTCGAGATCGCCGCCCATCTTCTGCGCCAGGTCGCGGGCGATCACGAGCCCCAGCCCGACGCCGCCATAGCGACGGGTGACGCTGCCGTCGCCCTGGGCGAAGCGCCGGAACAGGCGCGCCTTCTGGGCGACGTCAAATCCGATGCCCGTGTCCCGGACGGTGAACCGCCAGACATCGGTCCCGACCTCGGGCGCGGGGTGGACGCTCAGCCGGACCTCGCCGGTCTCGGTGAACTTGATGGCGTTGGACAGCAGGTTGGCGAGGATCTGCTTCAGCCGGGTCGCGTCGGCGTTGACCAGCCGGTCTGCCGCCGGATCCAGGTCGAGGGTCAGGGCCAGCCCCTTTTCCTGGGCCTTCGCGGCCATCAGGTCGGTGATCGCCGATACGGTCTCGCCCAGATGGAAGGGCGCTGGCGTAAGCTCCAGCCGGCCTGCGTCGATGCGGGCGAGGTCCAGGATGTCGGACAACAGGCGCTCAAGCATCACGCCGGACGAGCGGATGATTTCGACCATGCCGCGCTGGGCCTCGGTCAGGGGCGTCCGGGCCAGGGATTCGGCGACGGCGTTGACCCCGTTGAGCGGGGTGCGGATCTCATGGCTCATATTGGCCAGAAACTCGGCCTGGGCCCGGCTGACGGCGATCATGTTGCGCGCCGCGCGGCGGGTGTTGTTGAACATGAAGGCGGCAAGCGCCAGGAAGGTCAGCAGCACCGCCAGAATGATCCAGACCGATTGGGCCAGCAGGTCGGCGCCGGGGGTCTGGGCCTTCCAGGCCATGTAGAGTGGCGGCGCGCCGCGGACGACGCTGATGGGGCTAAACGCCTCGTCTGACCTGATCCGGCCCAGCTCGCGCTCGATGTGCAGGTCATTAAGACCAAAGCGCTGGCTGAGATTCTCGATATTGGCCGCGGTGATCGGGCCGTTGGCGACGACCAGGGCGGCGCGCGGGCCTCTGGGGCGGACCTGGCCCTGGTCGGGCAGGACCACGCTGGCCATCCACATATAGACCAGGCCATCGCGCGGCTCGAAGCGGGTGAGGATGATCGGCCGGGGCGGGACGCCTGGGGCCCTCGGCGCGGTCAGGGCCCTCTGGCGCTCCATCTCGCGAAGCTCGGCCACCATGGGAGCGGCCCGTCGGGCGTTCTCGGCCCATGCGGACTTGGGCTCGGGCGCGAGGTCATGGGACGCCCAGACCGGGCGATCCTCTCCGTCCATGACCAGATAGTCCCAGACGCCGATGGTGGGTTTGAGGTAGGCGGGCAGGTGCGACCTGGCCCATTGCGGATCGAGCCGATTGTCCAGATTGGTCACCGCCTCGTCCCAGACGGTCTGGGCGGCGAGGGCGTTCTCGAATTCGGCCAGGCGTTCGAGCATCCCACGGTGGACCAGGGCCTGTTCGCGGAGCCGGACATCGCGATCGACCCCGTGGGCGCCGGCGATCAGGCTTGCCACCAACAACAGGGTGGCGACCCCCGCCAGCACGGTCAGCGGCCAGACAAGCCCGGCCTCCGATTTCGATCCCATGTCCGCCCCCCGGCGAGAACGCCGTTACCCGACGCACTAGTGGACAATGGATCAACAATTCGCGCCTGTCCCGCGCCCCGACAAAAAGAACGGCTCCTCCGCTACGGAGGGGCCGTTTCAGTTTCAGGTCGGGGAGAGGGGAGGGACCCGGCCTGTGGGCAAAGGGGTTAGACCTGGGGCGTGGTCGTGGCCTCAGGCTGCGGCGTGGTCTCCGGCGTCGGCGCGGCAGGCGCCGCCGGTTCCGGGGTGACGACCGAGGCCGCGGGCGGGGGCGCCATCACCGGCGCGGGGGCCGGAGCGGACGTCTGGGCCGACGGCGCATAGGGCATGGGCGTCGTCGGGACAGACGCGCTGGCGTCAGCGCCGGCGGTTTCAGCGTTCGCCGCCCGATGGGCGACCACCGCCTTGCGCGCCGCGGGCTTGGCGGCCTGGGCGACCTGGGTGCGGACCGATTCAGACTTGTAGGTCTGGACGTCTTTGGCCGGCGCTTCGGGCGCCATGGTCGGGGTCGTTTCGGCGACCTTCGGGGTCTCGATGCTGGCCGCCGCGGGCGGCGGGGCGGTCGAGACCATCAGGTCGTCCTTGGGCTGGTTCATCACATAGGCGCCGACCCCGATGGCGAGGGCGGCGACCGGGAGAATGGCCCAGACCGCCGGATTGACCCGGCTGCGGCGGGCGGCCGTGCGGGCGTAGATGGGGGTGGGCGCAAAGGCGCCGGCCTCAGCCGCGGGCTCGTCGCGTTGGAAGTCCGAGGCGGACAGGGCGGGGCGGGAAAAAGCAGCGTACTCGGCAGACATGTTCAAACCCTCCAGATGTGGTTCGGAAGGGTAACGGCCGCTCGCGGTCAGCGTTCCGGATTTTGGTTGAGCATCTCTGAGGTTTGTGGTGCGAAACTCGCCGCTTTCCCAACTCTATATTGGGTTGACGCCCGCGAAAAAATATCTGACTAAGGGATCATTCCAATAATTGCCGGACATATACTGAACGCATTCGCGTCGAATTCTGACCGAATGACGCCAGGATCTCGCCACGATTGCGGTCAAGCTGGCGTCAGGCGCCGGGATTGAGCTCGGCGATGGCGCGAATGATGCGGTCGGGCCGCACCGGCGAGTTCGGCGGCAGGCCTTCGCCCAGATGGTCGTGCCAGATGGAATAGATGCCCAGGCGCTGGGGCGCGGCGACTTCCCATTCAAGATTATCGCCGACCATCCAGGTCTGGTGGGCCTCGACGCCCAGGGTCGCCATGGCGTGCAGATAGGCCTGGGGGTCGGGCTTGCCGAACCCGGCCTCGCCCTCGATCTGCACGTGGTGGAAGCGGGGGGCGAGGTCGAACCGGTCGACCTTGGCCCGTTGCGGTTCGGCCGCGCCATTGGTCACCAGGGCCAGCCGCACCCCCGCCCGGCGCAGGGCCTCCAGGGTTTCCAGGGCGCCGGGAAAGAACTTGGCCTGGGCCTCGCGATAGCCGTGGAAGCGGGCGCCGAAGGTCCGCGCGAAGTCCTCGGTCAGGCCGGGCGCGCGGTCGGCGAGGCGCTCGAAGCCGCCGCGCACCGCCAGGATGCGGCCCTCGCCCAGGTTCTGCCGCCAGATCGCATGGCGGGTCTCGTCGCTCCAGAAGGCCCGGAAGGCGGCTTCCATCTCCTGAGACGCCGCGAAGGGATCGACCCCTGCGAAGGACTCCGGGAACTGTTCGATCACTTCCTGGAGGATCTGACGGCGGGACCCGAAGGACAGGATCGTCTCGTCCAGGTCGAACAGGATGGCGGCGGGCAGAACGGTCATGAGCTGAGACTATCAGGTCGCGGCGGCGGCTCGAAGCGACCCCGCGATGATTGAGCCGAAGGCCCAGCTTGACCCGTCGCCGCGCGCCCCCTCAAGGTGGGGTGTCGGAGGGGTGCATGCGTTTGAAGGCCCAATTGGAACGTGAGTGGAGGTTCCTCAAGGGCCTCAACCGCACCCTCAAGCGCGTGAAGACCATCGCGCCGGACAGCCCGAACCTGCTGTGCGACGACATCCAGGCGGCGGTGGAGACCTGGCGCGAGCGGCCGGCGCTGACCTTCGAGGGCAAGACCGTCAGCTATGGCGAGATGGACGCCATCGCCAACCGCTACGCCCACTGGGCCAAGAGCCTGAACCTGAGGCGCGGCCAGACGGTCGCCCTGTTCATGCCCAACCGGCTGGAATATTTTCCCATCTGGTACGGCCTGTCGAAGGTCGGCGTGGTCACCGCCCTGATCAACAACCAGCTGGCCGGCGCGCCCCTGCTGCACTGCCTGAACATCTCCGGCGCCTCGCACGTGATCGTGGATTCCGAGACCTCGCCGGTGTTCGAGGGGATCAAGTCCCAGACCGAGCGGCACATGCAGCAATGGGTGCTGGGCGCCGCGCACGGCGACCAGCGCGACCTGGTCCAGGCGCTGAAGAGCTGCAGCCAGCTGCCGCCGGACCGCTCGGTGCGCGAGGACATGACGGCCCGCGACACCTGCCTGCTGATCTACACCTCGGGCACCACGGGCCTGCCCAAGGCGGCCCGCATCACCCACCTGCGCGGCCAGCTCTATATGCGCGGCTTCGCCGGGGCGACCGGGGCGACAGACAAGGACCGGGTCTATGTGACCCTGCCGCTCTATCACGCCACCGGCGGCCTCTGCGGCCTGGGCGCCGCCCTGCTCAACGGCGGCTCGGCGGTGATCCGCAAGAAGTTCTCGGCCAGCCACTTCTGGGAGGAGATCGCCGCCGAGGCCTGCACCATGTTCGTCTATATCGGCGAGCTGGGCCGCTACCTCGTCAATCATCCCGCGAGCGAGGCCGACACCGCCCACAAGGTCCGGCTGGCCTTCGGCAACGGCCTGCGCGCCGACGTTTGGGCCGAGCTGCAGCGGCGGTTCCGCATACCCGAGGTGCTGGAGTTCTACGGCTCCACCGAGGGCAATGTGTCGATGTTCAATTTCGACGGCCGAGTGGGCGCCATCGGCCGGGCGCCCAAGTACCTGCGCAATCGCTTCAACATCCGGCTGGTGCAGTTCGATGTCGAGGCCGAGGCGCCGGTGCGCACGGCCAGCGGCTTCTGCGTGGAATGCGGGCCCGGCCAGATCGGCGAGTGCCTGGGCAAGATCGGCGCGGACGCCCGCAGCGAATACACCGGCTATGTGGACAAGGCCGCCTCGGACAAGAAAATCCTGCGCGACGTGTTCGAGAAGGGCGACGCTTGGTTCCGCACCGGCGACCTGATGAAGACCGACGGCGACGGCTATTTCTACTTCGTCGACCGGATCGGCGACACCTTCCGCTGGAAGGGCGAAAACGTCTCCACCAGCGAGGTGGCCGAGCGCCTGAGCGCCGTGCCCGGGGTGGCTGAGGCCAATATCTATGGCGTCGCCGTGCCTGAGACCGATGGCAAGGCCGGCATGGCCGGGCTGGTGGTCGACGCCGACTTCGACCTCAAGGCCTTTGGGGACTATGTGAGCCGCGAACTGCCGCCCTACGCCCAGCCGGTGTTCGTGCGCCTGCTGCCCGCCATCGAGACGACCGGCACCTTCAAGTACCGCAAGATCGACCTGGTGGCCGACGGCTTCGATCCGGGCGTGATCAAGAACCCCTTGTTCTACAAGGATCCCGCCAAGGGCTATGTGAAGCTGACCAAGGCGGGCTACGCGAAGATCCAGGCGGGCGGGGTGAAGCTGTAGGCCTCACCCCTGACCCTGGGGCCTAGCCGCCGCCCAGCAGGTCCTCGATCTGGATCGGGAAGCGCCGCACGCGCACGCCGGTGGCGTGCCAGACGGCGTTGGCGATCGCGCCGACCGTGCCGGTAATGCCGATCTCGCCCACGCCCTTCACGCCCAGCGGATTGACGTAGCGGTCGTCCTCCGGGACCAGGATCGCCTCGAGCGACGGGACGTCCGCATTGACCGGAATGCGGTACTCGGCGAGGTCGGCGTTCATGATGCGCCCCGTCCGCGGATCGGCGATCGCCGCCTCCTGCAGGGCGAAGGACACGCCCCAGATCATGCCGCCGTAATACTGGCTGCGGACCAGCTTGGGGTTGATGATCCGGCCGGCGGCGAAGGCGCCGACCAGCCGGGTGGCGCGCACCATGCCGAGGTCGGGGTCGACCTTGACCTCCGCGAACACCGCCCCGTGCGAGTACATGGCCCAGGCCTGGACCGCCTCCTCGTCGCGGGCCATGCGGCCCGTGCCCACCAGCTCGGTCTGGCCGGTGCGGGCCAGGATGTCGGCATAGCTCTCGCTGCGGCCCTCGTCGTCGCGGCGGTGCAGCCGGCCTCCCTTGGCCACAACCCCGATATTGCCCGCTCCGAACAGGGGCGAAGCGGGATCGGCGCCGGCCAGCTCGGCTAGGCGGGCGATGACGTTCTGGCCGGCGTTGTGCAGGGCGAGGCCCGCGCTGGCCGTATGGCCGGAGCCGCCGGCGACGCCCGCGTCGGGAAGGTCGGAGACGCCGGAGCGGAACTCCACCTGCTCGGGATCCAGGCCCAGGGCCTCGGCGGCGATCTGGGCCAAGGCGGTCCAGGCCCCCTGGCCCATGTCCACCCCGGCGGTCTCCACCAGCGCCGTGCCGTCGGCGCGCAGGGTGGCGCGGGCCTCGGCCGGGAAGTGGGGGCAGGGGAACAGGGCTGTGCCCATGCCCCAGCCGACCAGGAGCCCGTCCTTGTCGCGCATCTGGCGCGGCTGCAGCGGCCGGCCGGCCCAGCCGAAGGCCTTGGCGCCCTCGGCGTAGCATTCGCGCAGCGCGTTGGAGGAATAGGGTCGGCCGGTGCCCGGCTCGGTCTCGGCGAAGTTCTTCAGGCGGAAGGCCAGGGGATCCATGCCGCAGGCCAGGGCGGCCTCGTCCATGGCGACTTCCAGGGCCGCGGAGCCCGAGGCCTCGCCCGGGGCCCGCATAGGTCCCGGCGTGCCGATGTCGAGCCGAAGGCCCTCGGTCTGGGAGAGGATGGCGGGGCTGGCGTAGGCGTGCAGGGAGGCGTTGGCGGCGGGCTCGAGGAAATCCTCGAAGCTGGAGGTGGCGGCCAGGGAATGGTGGTGCATGGCCGTCAGGCGGCCCTCGCCATCCACGCCCAGACGCAGGGTCTGCCAGGTGCGGCCGCGGTGTCCCACCGGCCCGTACATCTGGGCGCGGCTGAGGACCAGCTTCACCGGCCGTCGCATATGGCGCGCCGCCAGGATCGCCAGGATCTGCGGGCCGTTGAGGATGGCCTTTGAGCCGAAGCCGCCGCCCAGGAAGGGCGAGCGGATCAGCACGTTCTCGCCCGGCACGCCGAAATAGGCGGCATAGGCCTCACGGCTCATGACCAGGGCCTGGTTGGGCATGTCGAGGGTCAGGTGGTCGCCGTCCCATTGGGCGACGACGGCATGCGGCTCCATGGCGTTGTGGAACTGGGCCGGGGTGGTGAACTCGGCCTCGATGACCTGGTCGGCGGCGGCGAAGCCGGCGTCGAGATCGCCGAAGGCGGTGCGCGGCGGGGCGCCGACCCCGACCGCGGCGGGGGCGTAACGATCGCCGTTGCCGAGCCCGGTGCGGGCGGGCTCGACCTCGTAGCGCGGCCGCAGCAGGGCGGCGCCCTCGACAGCCGCCTCGAGGCTCTCGGCGAGGACCAGGGCGATCGGCTGGTTGGCGTATCGCACCTTGTCGTCCTGCAGCACCTCGATGCGGAAGCCGAACATGCCGAGCTTCACGTCCGGGTCGTGGGACAGGGGCGGGCGGTTGGCGGGGGTGATCACCTCGACCACGCCGGGATGGGCCTTGGCGGCCGCGACATCGAGGGCGGCCACCCGCCCGCGGGCGATGCTGCTGACCGCGGTCACGGCGTAGAGCAGGCCCGGGGGATGGTTGTCGGCGGCGTAGGTGGCCTGGCCGGTGACCTTCAGCTCGCCGTCGCGGCGGCTGATCGGCTGACCGCTATTGGAGCCGTGGCGCGGATAGGGCGTGAGGGGGGCGGGGGTCTCAAGCGACATGGCGGGCTCCGGACGGCGGGGCGAAGGGCGAGGCGGGCAGGGCGGGACGCTGCTCGGGTGTCCCGGCCAGGGCCTCCTGCAGGGCGCGGATCAGGATCCGGCGCGCGAGCTCGATCTTGAAGGCGTTGTCGCCCGAGGGCCGAGCGTCGGCGAGGGCCGCCTCGGCGGCCCGGGCGAAGGCCTCGGCGGTGGCCGGGCCGCCTTCGAGGGCGGCTTCGGCGACGCGGGCCCGCCAGGGCCTGGCCGCGACACCGCCCAGGGCCAGGCGCGCCTTGCGGATCACGCCGCCGTCCAGCTCCAGCCCCGCGGCGGCGGAGACCAGGGCGAAGGCGAAGGAGGTGCGCTCGCGGACCTTCAGATAGCGGGCGTGGCCGGCTACGGCGATGGCCTCTGCCGGAATCCGGACCGCGGTGATCAGCTCGCCGGGGCTGAGCATCGTCTCCAGGTGCGGTGTGTCACCCGGCAGGGGGTGCAGGGTCTCCAGCGGGATGCCCCGCGATCCTTGCGGCCCCTGGACCTCGATCACGGCGTCCAGGGCGACCAGCGGCACGCAGAGGTCCGACGGATGGGTGGCGATGCAGTGATCGCTCCAGCCCAGCACCGCATGGGACCGGTTCTCGCCCTGCAAGGCGTCGCAGCCTGAGCCCGGCGCCCGCCGATTGCAGGCGCTGGCGGTGTCATAGAAGTAGGGGCAGCGGGTCTGCTGCAGGAGGTTGCCGCCCAGGGTCGCGACATTGCGCAGCTGGGCCGAGGCGCCCGACAGCAGGGCTTCGGACACGGCCGGGAAGCGCGCCTGGACCAGGGCGTCATGGGCGAGGTCGGCGTTGCGCACCAGGGCCCCGATCCTCAGGCCGCCGTCGGCCAGCCACTCGATGCGGTCGAGGCCGGGCAGGCGGGAGATGTCGACGAGGCAATCCGGGCGCAGGGCGCCGCCCTTCATCAGGTCGACCAGATTGGTGCCGCCGGCCAGATAGGCGGACCCCGGCTGGGTCGCGGCGGCGACGGCTTCGGCGACGCTCGCCGGGCGGATGTAGTCGAACCGGTTCACGCGGCGTCCTCCCGGGCGGTGGCGTTCAGGGTGCGATGGGCGTCGAGCACCGCCTCGGTGATCCCGCGATAGGCGCCGCAGCGGCAGAGATTGCCGCTCATCTGCTCGCGCACACGTTCCGGATCGTCGCCCGCGTGGCCCTCGGCCAGCAGGCCGACGGCGCTCATGATCTGGCCCGGGGTGCAGAAGCCGCACTGGAAGCCGTCATGGTGGATGAAGGCGGCCTGGACGGGGTGCAGGCCGTCTTCGCCGGCCAGGCCTTCGATGGTCGTGATCTCGGCGCCGTCGAGGGTGACGGCGAGGGCGAGGCAGGCGTTGATCCGCTTTCCATCGACCAGCACGGTGCAGGCGCCGCACTGGCCGCGGTCGCACCCCTTCTTGGCGCCGGTCAGCTCCAGACGCTCGCGCAGGAGGTCCAAAAGGGTGATGCGCGGGTCGTCGATATCGACGGCGCGCATCTGGCCATTGATGTTGAGGCTCAAAGAGAGCGACATGGCTCTGCTCCGACTAGGGGTGTGGGACGGCGAGCCGCCGACGGCGGCGTTGGGACGCGAGCGCGGGGAGTGATCTGAGGTGGAAGGCGAGGTCGCGCTGACGGAAAACGGAGTCGTTCCGGATCAGCTCCCGTCTTATATCGGAGGACCCCTCCGTTTAGCAAGCGATAAGGTGTACGGCTAAGCGATGGACTCCGCCCCCGCCAAGTCGAGCCGCGGCCCGCGCGCCGATGCGTCGCGCAATCGCGACCGGCTGATCGAGGCCGCGACGAAGGTGTTCAGCGCCGGGGCGCCCCAGGCCAGCCTGGGGGCGGTGGCTCGTGAGGCCGGGGTCGGGATCGGCACGCTCTACCGGCATTTCCCAACCCGCGAGACGCTGTTCGAGGCGGTCTACCGCCGGGAAGTGGAGCAGTTGGGCGATCTCGCCGAACGGCTGGCGCGCGAGGCGCCGCCTGTCGAGGCGCTGCGGCTGTGGCTGCACGCCAATGTCCGGCTGGTGGCGACCAAGCGCGGAATGGTCGAGGCGCTGCATCTGGTGGCGACAGGCTCCACCGAGCTGAAGGCCTATTCCTTCGCCCGCCTGACCGCCGCGTTGGGCCTGCTGCTCGACCGGGGCGTCGCCGCCGGAGAGCTGCGGCCTGACATCACGGCGGAGGATCTGTTGCGGACGGTCATCGGGATCTTCTACGCCGACAGCTCCGCCGATTGGCAGGCGTCGGCGCTGCGCATCACCGATGTCTTCATCGACGGCCTTCGGCGGGTCTGACCCGCTGCCGACTACCGCGAGCGACCCCGTCCCGAGACCGGCCACAGCGCCGTGAGCGTGCCGTCTCGGACCACGTGATAGGTGTCATAGAGGTTCACCGTCGGGTCGCAGTGCGGGGCGGCCAGAGTGACCATATCCGACAGGGCGGGCTGGTCGGCGCCGGGGGGCAGGATGACCGCCCCGTGCTCGTCGCCCATGAAGAAGTACTTCGAGCCCTCCGGCGCGCCGGCCAGGATCACCGGCTTGTCGGCGTCGGTGGAGAAGGCCTTGAAGCCTGCATCGACCGTGACCATGCCCGGCGCATTGGCGCTGACCACGCGGGCGTCGATGAACAGGCTGGTCTCGTAGGGGCCGATCTCGGCGCAGGCCAGGTACTGGCTGTCCATGAAGACATAGGAGCCGACCTGGAATTCGGTGAACAGGCCGAACTCGGCGTCGATGCGGTGGGTGCCGGTGCCGGACCCGCTGACGATCTGGGGCGCGCCGCCCGCCTCGGTCAGGGCGGCGATGCAGGCGCGGAGATAGGCGGCGCGGTCTTCGGCGGCGGCCTTGCGGGCGGCGAAGTCCTCGATGTGCTGCTGGGCGCCGCAATAGAACTGGACGCCCATATAGGTCAGGCCGGGTTCGGCCTGGATCGTCTGGAACAGGGCGACGGCGGCCTCGGCCGAGGCGACGCCGGTGCGGCGGATGCCGGGGTCGATATCGATCAGCACCTTCAGCGGCTTGCCGGCCGCGGCCGCCGCGACGCCCAAGGCCCGCGCGTTATCCGGATGATCGACGACGCTCATCATGTCCTCGACCCGCATGTTCAGCTGGGTGAGGCGGGCGATGGCCGGGGGCGAGACCACCGGCGAGGTGATGTGCAGGCCCTTGAGCACCCCGCCGTCGGCCAGGGCCTCGGCCTCGCCGAGCTTGGCGCAGCACAGGCCCACGGCGCCCGCGGCGATCTGCAGCTTGGCGATGTCGGCGCTCTTGTGGGTCTTGGCGTGGGGACGAAGCTTCACACCCTTGGACGCGGCGAACTCGGCCATGCGGGCGATGTTGCGCTGGAGCGCGCCTTCCTCGACCACCAGCACCGGGGTGTTGAGGTCGCGGCGGGAGCCCTGGCGGCCGATGAGGTGGGCGTGGAGGTCCTGGTCGTTCATGTCTCTCGTCCTCAGCCGTCGATGCCGAACAGATCGCTCAGATGCGCATTGGCGAACTTGGCGTCGGGATCGACCGCCTTGCGCACCGCCAGGAAGTCCTTGGCGCGGGGATAGAGGGCGTGAACATCGGCCTCGGTCAAGCTGTGGCGCTTGGCCCAGTGCGGACGGCCGGAATGGCCGCGGAACACGGCTTCGACCTCGTTGAACGCCTCGCGCCAGGGCATCTTGGCGTACTGGTGGAAGGAGACTGAGGCGCCCGGCCCCTGGTTGAAGGGGCTCATCCAGATGTCGTCGCCGGCCACCAGCCGGAACTCGAAGGGGAACAGGATCGGCAGGCGGCGCTTGCGGATATGGGCGATGGCGTCCTTGAGCGCCGGCAGGCCGTTGGCGCGCGGCAGCTCGTACTCCATCTCCTCGAAGCGGATCGAGCGGTCCGAGGGGAAGATCTGATAGGCCGGGCCCACTCGACGCTGGGGCTTGCCCGACAGCCGCATCATCAGCCTCTGCAAGCTGGGGATCAGGGGCCGGGCGGCGGCTCCCAGGTCGCAGATCATGCGGAAGGCGCTCTCGTCGATGTCGGTCCCGCCGCCGAACGGCCCCTCCGGGTCGGCCGGGTGCAGGGTCTTGAAGATCACGTCGTCGGAGTGGGGAAAGACGAAGAACTCCATGTGGCGGGTGGCGGCGGCCAGGTCGTCCAGCTGCTCCACCACCTCAGCCAGGGGACGGCGGGTGATCTTCTCCTCCAGGTGATAGGCCGGCAGGACCTTGATGCGGATTTCGGTCGCGATCCCCAGCAGGCCGAGCGAGACGCGTTGAGCCTGGAAGAGATCCGGGTTCTGGTCGGGGCCGCATTCGACGATCGTGCCGTCCGGGCCCATCAGCCGGAAGCCGCAGGCCTGGGTGGCCAGGCTGCCCAGCTCGGCGCCCGTGCCGTGGGTGCCGGTGGCGGTGGCGCCGGCCAGAGACTGCGGATTGACGTCGCCCTGATTGATCAGGGACAGGCCCTGGGCCCAGAGGGCCGCGGTCAGCCGGTCCAGGCTCCAGCCGGCGGGCGCCCAGACGGTCTTGCGGTCCGGGGCGATCTCCACCTGGCCCTGATAGTCGGCGAGGCTGATCAACAGGTCGTCGGTCTGGCACAGCGGCATGAAGGAATGGCCGGCGCCGACCACGCGCAGCTTGGGCGCGCGGCTGACCAGGGCGGCCAGCTCTCCGGCGTCGCGGGGCCGCGCCAGGGTCGCCGGGGCGGCCGATACGCTGCCCGACCAGTTGCTCCATTCCGCCAAGGTTCGTCCTCCTGAACTCGGCGAGACGATAGTCAAAGCTATCGTTCTGGCAAGCGGACTTCGGCGGCTCTAGGCGAAGCTCTCGAAATAGAGGGCGAACAGGAGGCAGATCTCGTGATTGACGAGGTCGGCGTCGCGGTCCGGCTCCTCGACCACCATCTCCATGGCCGCGTAACTCAGCTCGACCATCATGCGCATGGCGACCCGCAGTCGGGTGTCCGACACATTGGGATAGCGCGAGCGCATGGCGTCGAAGAACTTGCCGGCGACGAAATCACGGCTGTCGAAGCGCAGCTGCTGCAGCATGGGAATGGCGCGGAGCGCCCGACCGATGGCGGGGCCGCCGGGGAAGGCCAGGGTGATCTCGATGATCCTGCGATGCATGGCCAGGCTTTTGGCCATGCGCGCCTCGATGGTCTCGCCCTCCAGGCCGCCGGACTCGATCCAGGCGAGCACGGCCTCGTCCTGGGCGGCCATCAGCCGGTCGCCGAGCTCCTTCAGGATCGCGTACTTGTTGGGGAAGTAGCGATAGAGCGCCGGCGGGGTCAGGCCCGCCTTCTGGCAGATGGCGTTGGTGGTCAGCTGTTCGAAGCCGATCTCGCGCAGCATCTCGCCGGCGGTGGCCAGCACGACTTCGTAGGTGTCCTGGGCGCGGGCCTGGGTCGGCTGGAGCTTGGCCTCGAGCGGAATGGCGGCGTCCACGGGAACGGCCTTTCGCCCGGCCGTCCGTTTCGCCGTCTGGGTCTGCATTCCGCGCTCCGCTCCTCGATCCGCCCCGGCCGGGGGTCTCTCCGCGGGGGTCACGACGTCAAGACAGCGCGGGGCCGGGTCAAATGCAAGCCGATGATCAGGGCCAGCGTCACAAGGGCCAGGCCGACGCCCAGCCAGACCGAGCCGCGGACATCGCTGTCGCTGACCAGCAGAGAGGCCAGGAACGGTCCCGCCGCGCAGCCCAGCAGGCCTGCCCCCGGGCCCAGCATGGCCGCCCGGCGCGTCGGATCGGCCTCGATGGCGAGCGGGGTGAGATAGGGGGAGGCGAAGATCCACAGGAAGCCGAACGCGCCCGAGCAGGCCAGGAACAGGGGCGCGGCCGGGCGCATGCCGAATACGAACAGGGCTGCGATCATCAGGGTGATGGCGCCGGCGAGCGCCTTGAACCAGGACACCCGACCGGCCAGCGCCGTGGCGGCCGAGCCGCCTGCGACCTGGGCCGCCAGGGAGAGCGAGATGGCCGCCCCGGCGACGCCCTGGGCGTGGCCCGACTGGCGCGACAGGGGCTCCACATAGATCCAGAAGGCCAAGATGAAGGCCTGGAAGCAGAGGGCGGCGGCGAGCGCGACCCAGCCGCGCGGACTGGGCAGGCCGCCCGGCCCCTGGTCATGGTCGGTGAGCGGCCAATAGGCGTCGGGGACCAGCAGGCCGGCGGCGGCGGTGAGCAGGGACAGGCCCGCCAGCACCCCGAAGCCTCCATCGACCCCCAGCGGCTTCAGCACGAAGGCGCTGACGCCTGCGACCACCAGCAGCTGGGCCAGGGTCTGCAGGGTGAGATAGAGGCCCGATCCGCGCTCGGGGCGCGGCGAGCGGACGATCATGCCGGTGACCAACCAGATCATCACCCCGCTGGGCAGGCCGTTGACGGCCCGCACCAGGGTCAGGACATCGCCGCTGACATGGGTGGTCAGGAGGTTGAGGCCGGTCATGATCAGGCCGCAGACCACGGCGATCAGCCGCAGGCGCTTCGCGCCGAGCAGGGGCCCCGCCAGACTGGCGGCGACCCCCATGGACAACAGCTCCACCGTGCCCGCCTGGCCCAGCTGGGCGGCGGTCAGGCGACCGGAGGACTGCAGCCCGCCCAGCAGCAGCGGGCCGACGCCTGCGAACATCACCCCCATGATGCCCACCCAGAAGGTCGCGACCTGCTGGGCGGGGGTGGGGCGCGGGCCGATCCAGCCCGTTCGGATCGGTTCCGAGCTCAATATTTGGCCCGGAGATAGACGCCGTAGGTGCGCGGCTGGCCGACGCTGAACACGTCGAAGCCGAGGCCGGCGATCGGGGTGATGTCGACGATGTTGGTTTCGTCGAAGATGTTCTTGCCCCAGACGCCCATCTCATACTTGCCGTCCTGCAGACGCCAGCCAGCTGGGCGTTGACGAAGGTGCGGGTCGGGTCGCTCAGGCGCTCGGTGTTGGCCGTGTCGAAATAGACCTTGGTCCGATAGGTGAAGTCCGCCTGACCGACGAACTCGCCGATCGGCAGGGGATGGCTGTAGTGGACCGAGCCGTTGACGCTGGCCTTGGGCGCGGACGGCAGGGTGTTGCCGGAATAGTCCGTGCCGACTGAGACGAAGTCCTTGTACTCGGCGCTGAGCAGGGAGACGCCCAGGCTGAGGTCGAGGCCCTGGGCCGGGGTCGCCTCGATCTCGGCGTCGGCCCCGTAGATCTTCGCGGCCGAGGCGTTGGTGAAGTACTGCACCGACAGGGCGCCGCGTTGGATCACGGTGTAGACCTGCAGGTCCTTGTAATCATAGTAGAAGGCCGAGAGGTTGGTCCGCAGGCGGCGATTGAAGAACTCCGCCTTGGTCCCGACCTCGTAGGCGTTGACCTTCTCGTCCTGATAGGGGCCGAGGTCCGAGGGCTCGGTGGTCTGGCCGGAGAAGAAGCCGCCGCTCTTATAGCCGCGGTTATAGGTGGCGTAGACGTTGGCGTCATCGGTCAGCTTGTACTGGACGCCCAGCCGGCCGGAGAGCGACCGGAAGGTCTTGGAGTCGTCGAAGGTGAAGATCGGGATCAGCCCGCCTTCCGCCTCGCTGACATAGTGGAACTGCTTCTCGTCCATCGAATAGCGCAGGCCGACGGTCAGGGTCAGGCGGTCGGTGACGTCATAGTCGGCCTGGCCGAAGGCGGCGTAGCTCTTGGAGGTCTGGTGCAGGGGCCAGCCGAACAGGGCGATGGAGTTGGCCGGATCGGCGCCGGTCGGGTTCGACGCGGTCGGATTGCGCAGGGCGGCCAGGACGTCATAGGTCGAGTTGTTGTTCAGATAGTCGTTGGCGAAATAGAGCCCGGCCAGCCAGCGCAGCTGGGTCTTGCCGTTCGACTGCAGGCGCAGCTCCTGGCTCGTGGTCTCCTCGCGGGCGATGTACCGGGCGGTGATGATCGGGATCGGGTTGGCGTCGGTCTCTTCCCAGTCGTCCCGGGCCGCGCGCTGGTAGCCGGTGACCGAGACCAGGGTCACAGGTCCGAAGTCATAGCTGATGGTCGAGGCGGCCCCGAACAGCTTGAGGATGTCCTTGCCCTCGAACTGGTAGTCGCCCTGATAGAGGTTGCCGCTGGTGTTGGCGTAGCCCAGCACGTTGGTGCACTGGCCCGAGGTGTAATAGGCCGGCTTACACAGCGCGTAGCCCAGCGAGGGATCGAAGGTTCCGGCGGACTCGGCGGTCTGGGCGATCAGGGAGCGGTTATAGGCCAGGATCGAGCCGCCGCGGGACTGGTTCAGGCTGAGCGTCAGGTCGGCGGTCAGCTTGTCGTCGGGCTTGTAGCGCAGGGCCGCGCGCAGGCCCCAGCGATCGGCGTCATTGCCGCGGTTCCCGGTCAGCCGGTTGAGGGTGTAGCCGTCATCCTTGTTGTAGATGCCGCTGACCCGGAAGGAGAAGGCGTCGCCGAGCACGGGGATCGGGCCGCCCACGCCGCCCTGGGCGTTGATCGCGTGGAAATTGCCGTAGTCGATCGCCGCGTCGGCCTGGAAGCTGTCGGTGGGCTTCTTGGTGGTGACGTTGATCGCGCCGCCGGTGGTGTTGCGGCCATAGAGGGTGCCTTGCGGGCCGCGCAGCACTTCCACCTGTTGCAGGTCGTAGAACGAGGCCAGCTGGGCGAGCGGCGAGGCGACGTAGACCCCGTCCACATAGATGCCGACGGCGCTGGCCGTGGAGGGGTTGAAGTCGTTGACGCCGACGCCGCGGATGAAGATCCGCGGGTTGGCGGCGTTGTCGTCGGTCTTGATCTGCAGGCCCGGGGACAGGCCGGTCAGGCCGAGCAGGTTGCCGACGCGCTGGTTCTGCAGGGTCTCGCCGGTCAGCGCGGTGATGGCGATGGGAACGTCCTGGAGGTTCTCGGCCCGCTTCTGCGCCGTGACCACGACCTCTTCGATTTCGTTGCCGCCCGAGCTCTGGGCGTGCGCCCCGCTCGCCGCCAGCAGGGCGGCCAGTCCAACGCCCGCCAGGGCTCCCATCTTGGTCATCGTCCAACGTCCCCTATGAAGTTTTCAAGACGGTAGTGAGGACTACCGTTTTGGCAAGGGTAAACTTGAGGTGGCGCTGGGGCGGTGCGCGGAAGTCACAGGGGGCGGGGCTTGGCTAGGTCTTCCGCATCCAGAACGAGGCGCCATAGATGTCGAGGCCGGCCAGGGGGCCGGGACGCAGCGTGGCGCGGGCCTGGGCCAGCAGGGCCGGGTCCTGGCTGATCCACCAGTTGGGCGACAGGATCTCGAAGGCCTGGGGGCCGAAGATCAGGGCGGTGGCCAGCAGGTACTGCTCGTTCCACAGCCGCTGCACGTGGCCGCTGATATAGTCGTCGGGCAGGTAGACGTCGTGGACGTGGACGATCACGCCGGACGTCAGCCGGGGCAGGATCTCCAGGAAGAAGACGGTGACGTCGGAGCCCTGGAAGGATCGGTGCGAGCTGTCCAGGAACAGGATGTCGCCCGGCTCCAGGGCCTGGAAGATCTCGACATTGCAGGCCTCCAGCGGTTTGCGGATGACGTGATCGCAGATGCGGTCGACTTCGGCGCGAGGCTGCGGATCGATCGAGGTCAGCCGCGTGCGCAGGCCATAGGTCTGGACGGCGCGCCGGGCGAACTTGGTCGACAGGCCCGAGCCGATCTCGACGAAGCGGGCGGGATCGCCCCGGCGCAGCATCTGCATCAGCACCATGGCGTCGAGGGAATTGAACCAGGCGTTCAGCCAGAAGGGGTGCGGATCCTCGTTGTCCCCGCCCATCGGGATCTGGGTGAAGTCCGATGCGATCTCGGCGATCTCGGCCAGCAGGGCGGCGTAGCGGTCGCGGCCGGCGCTGATCTGGGCCTCAAGCTCAGGATGGGGCGGCTTGCCCGCCCCATAGCGGATGCGGGCGGTGTAGTCGTAGTCGACCAGCTTGAAGTCCATGGTCCAGCGATCGCTCGACCAGGTGAGATGGGCGAGGTCGGGCGCCGGCGTCGCCGGATCGAGCAGGGCGTCGGCCCGGGCGAGCGCCTCGGCCGCGGCGGCCGTGTCTCCCGACTGACCCAGCCCCATGGCCAGATCGCACCAGCCGGCGGGATCGTCGGGCGCCGCCTCGACCGCCGCGCGCAGCAGGGTGAGCGCCGCGTCGGGCTCTCCCAGCTTGAAGCGCGTCACGCCAAGCAGGCGGGTGGCCGTGGGATGTCGGGGCGACCGCTGGAGAACCCTCAGGAAGATCAGTTCGGCCAGATTGAGCATATGGGCGCGCAGGCGTCCCAGGCCGATCTCGACGGCGTCTTCCAGGCCAGGCTCATGGGGAGGTGCGGTCATCGAGGTCCCTGGCCGTTGCGACGGCGTCCGCGAGTCTGCCCTGCGCCGTCCGGCCAAGGAAGCGCCACGCGCCACAATCGTTCCATGGCCGGTGCGCGCGCCGGGGCTGGCGCCGCGCCGGACTTCGTGCACTGTGATCGCAATCGCCGGAGACCGCCGATCGCATGCCCCCCGCCGCATCCCCCAGGCGCCCGTTGGCCGACTCCCAGGCGGTGCATGACCAGGTCTATGAGGCCATCCGCCGGGCCCTGATCACCGGCGCCATCGCCCGGGCGCGGGGTGAGCCTGAGGGGGCTGGCCGTCGAGCTCGGCGTCAGCCCCATGCCGGTGCGCGACGCCGTCCGCCGGCTGGTCGCCGAGCGGGCGCTGGAGATCAATCCGGCCAACAAGCGGCTGAGCGTGCCCTCCCTCACCGCGGCGCGGCTGGAGCAGCTGGAGCAGGCGAGGCTCTGGATCGAGCCGGAGCTGGCGGCGCGGGCGGCGGGCCGGGCTGACGACGCCCTGATCAAGGCGCTGCAAGGGATGGACGCCAAACTCGACGCCGCCCTGGCGGCCGGAGACGTCGCCGCCTACATGGCCGCCAACCACGCCTTCCACTTCGCCATCTATGAGCGGGCCGAGGCCGAGGTGCTGCTGTCCATGGCCGCCGGCCTGTGGCTGCAGATCGGCCCCTTCATGCGGGTGGTGTTCGGGCGAGTGGGGTCCGACAACCTGGTCGCCGACCATCACGCCGAGGCCGTGGCCGCCCTCAAGGCGCGGGACGCCGAGGCCGCCCGCCGCGCCATCGCCGCTGACCTGTCCGAAGGCATGGAGAAGATGCGCGCCGCCGTCGAGGCCCGCCCGTGATGCGGAAGCTTGACAGACGGCCGGCGGCGCAAAACTGTGATCACAATCTAAGGACCCAGCCCGCGTGACCCTGTCGGCCCAGCCTCTGGCGGATCCCCAGTCCAAGACCCTGGCGGGCCTGTGGGCGGCCGAGGTCGCGCGGTTTGCGGCGACTCATCCGCGCTCTGTCGCCCTGGCCGGCCAGGCGGCGGCGGTCTGGCGCGGCGGCGCGCCGATGCACTGGATGGGCGACTGGGCGAGCCCGGTCCCGATCTTCGCCGCCCAGGGCCATGGCGCGCAGGTCACCGACGTCGACGCCGGCCTCTATGACGACTTCTGCCTGGGCGACACGCCCTCGATGTTCGGCCACGCCCAGCCCGAGGTCGCCGCCGCGGTGGCCGACCAGCTCAAGCGCGGGGCGGGCTTCATGCTGCCGACCGCCGAGGCGGTGGTCGTGGGCCGCCTGCTCGCCGAGCGCTTCGGCCTGCCGCTTTGGCAGACGGCGACCACCGCCAGCGACGCCAACCGCGCGGCGATCCGCTGGGCCCGCGCGGTCACCGAGCGGCCGGTGATCCTGATCTTCGACGGCTGCTATCACGGCATGGTCGAGGACGCCTTCGTGGTCTTGAAGGACGGGGTTCCGGTCATGAAGCCGGGCCTGCTGGGCCAGGTGAGCGACATGACCATCACGACCCGGGTGGTCCCGTTTAACGACCTCGCTGCCATGGAGGCGGCCCTGGCCCCCGGCGACGTGGCCGCGGTGCTGGCCGAACCGGTGATGACCAATTGCGGCATGATCCTGCCGGAGCCGGGCTTCCGTCAGCGACTGCGCGATCTCACCCGCGACGCCGGAACCCTGCTGATCCTCGACGAGACCCATACGCTGTCCGCCGGACCCGGCGGCTATGGCGTCCTCCACGGCCTCGAGCCGGACATGCTGGTGATCGGCAAGGCCATCGCCGGCGGGGTTCCCGCCGCGGTGTGGGGCGTGACGGCCGAGCTGTCGGCGCGGATGGACGCGGCCCAGGCGCGGATCGGGCCCGGCCAGTCGGGGATCGGCACGACCCTGTCCGGCAACGCGCTCGCCATGGCCGCCATGCGGGCCATGCTGACCCATGTGATGACGCCCGCGGCCTACGGCCGGATGCTGGCTGGATCGGAACGCCTGGTGCAGGGCCTTCGGCAGGTGATCGCCGACCACGACCTGCCTTGGTCGGCCGTTCAGGCGGGGGCGCGGGTGGAGCTGGTCTTCGCCGATCCGCCGCCGAAAAACGCCGCCGAGATGCGCAAGGCCCTGGACCCCGACCTGATGTCCGCCTTTCATCTGTGGCTGATCAACCGGGGGGTGCTGATCGCGCCCTTCCACAACATGATGTTGGTGTCGCCGGTCACGGAAGACGCCGCGATCGACCGGCTTGTCGCCGCGGTCGCGGGCTTCGCCGACGCGCTCAAGGACCTTGCCGCATGACGTCCCCCATGGTCGCCGATCCCCAGGAATGCCGCGATTTCCTCGCCGCCCATCCGGAGGTGAAGTTCGTCGAGGTGTTCTTCACCTCCATGACGGGGGTGCCGCGCGGCAAGCGCCTGCGGATCCACGAGCTGCAGGCCATCTATGACTATGGCCGCTTCCTGCCCGGCTCGGTGCTGGTGGTCGACACCCAGGGCGCGGACTGCGAGGACACGGGGCTGGTCTGGGAGGACGGCGACGCCGACCGTCGCGCCCGGCCCGTGCCCGGGACCCTGAAGCTGGCCCCCTGGCTCGGCCCCGACATGGCCCAGGTGATGCTGTCGCTCTATGAGCTGGACGGGACGCCCAACGATCTCGATCCGCGCCATGTCCTGCGCCGGGTGCTCGACCGGTTCGCCGCCGACGGCCTGACCCCGGTCGTGGCCTGCGAGCTGGAATACTACCTCGTCGACCTGGAGCGGACCGCCAGCGGCGACCTGCAGCCGCCGAAGTCGCCCCTGACCGGCCACCGCCCCGACGGCATCCAGGTCTACGGCCTGCCGGAACTGGAGGCCATCGCCCCGTTCCTGCGCGAGCTGTGGGCGACGGCCGACGTGCTGGACGTGCCGCTGGAAGGCGCGATCTCGGAATTCGCCCCCAGCCAGGTCGAGCTGACCCTCAAGCACAAGCCCGACGCCCTGGCCGCCGCCGACGACGCCCTGATCTACAAGCGCGCCGCCAAGGGCGTGGCCCTGCGTCACGGCTGCGAGGCCACCTTCATGGCCAAGCCCTGGTCGGACCGCGCCGGCAACGGCTTCCACGTCCATGTCAGCGTCAATGACGCGGCGGGCAATAATCTCTGCGCCAGCGAGGAGCTGGAGGGCTCGGACCTGCTGAAGCACGCCATCGGCGGCATGAAGGCCCTGATGGGCGACTGCATGGCGATCCTGGCGCCCAACGCCAACAGCTATCGCCGGTTCAAGGCCAATTCCTATGCGCCGGTGGCGCCGACCTGGGGCGTCAACAACCGCACGGTCTCGCTGCGCGTGCCGGCCGGGCCGCCGCCGACCCGGCATGTGGAGCACCGCGTCGCGGGCGCCGACGGCAATCCGTACCTGGTGCTGGCCGCTCTTCTGGCCTGCGCCCACTACGGCATCACGAACAAGATCGATCCCGGCCCTGCCGTGGTCGGCGACGGCTATGCGGCGGCGGCCAAGGAGAACGTGCGGCTCCCCTCCAACTGGTTCGCCGCCGTCGACCTGTTCGAGGCCAGCGAGGTGCTGGCCGACTATCTGGGCGAGCGCTTCGTGGAGATGTTCGTGAAGGTGAAACGCACCGAGCAGGCGCGGTTCTTCGAGGTGGTCACCGCGCTCGATTTTGACTGGTATCTGCGCAACGCCTGAGGGCGCCGCGCGGGATGAGAGGCTTGGGTTGAACTGAACGGCGGGCCGTGTCCGCCATGCTGTCGGACGACATAGCGAGGGAGCTTCGAAGGGCCATGAGCCAGACCAATTCGCATCGCGGCGGGGCGTCCCGGCGCTCGATCCTGACGGCGCTGGGCGCCGCGGCCGTCGGCTTCAGCCTGACGGACTGCAGTCCCAAGGCGGCCACCAAGGGTGGGGGCGAGGAGCCCAAGCTCAACTTCTACAACTGGGACACCTATATCGGCGCCACGACGCTCGCCGACTTCAAGAAGGCCTCGGGCGTCGAAGTGAGCATGAGCCTGTTCGCCACCAATGACGAACTGTTCGCCAAGCTGAAGGCGGGCAATCCGGGCTTCGACGTGATCGTGCCGTCGAACGAGTTCGTCACCCGCATGAGCCAGGCCGGCATGCTGGAGGCGCTGGATCATTCCAAGATCCCCAACATGAAGAACATCGATCCGGCGTTCCTGAACCCGGACTATGACCCGGGGCGTAAGTTCTCCATGCCCTACACCTGGCTGGTGCTCGGCATCGGCTATCGCAAGAGCAAGGTGAAGGGGGTTCCCGACAGCTGGAAGTACCTGTTCGACAGCGACCAGTACAAAGGCAAGATCGCGCTCCTGTCCGAGAGCGCCGACCTGATCCGGCTGGCGGCCAAGTACAAGGGCCATTCGGTCAACAACATCCCGCCCGAGCTCGTCGCCGAGATCGAGAAGATGCTGATCAAGCAGAAGCCCTTCGTGAAGGCGTTCCACGATGACAATGGCCAGGACATGCTGGCCGCCGGCGATGTGGACCTGGTGTTGGAATACAACGGCGACATCGCCCAGGTGATGCGCGAGGACCCGGACCTCGACTTCGTGGTGCCGAAGGAGGGCAGCCTGCTCAACTCCGACACCCTGTGCATCCCCAAGGGGGCGCCGCGGCCGAACAATGCGCACGCCTTCATCAACTACATCCTGGACGGGACGGCTGGCGCGGAGATCACCAAGACCATCCTCTACCCGACGCCCAATGCGGCGGCGAAGGCCCTGATGCCGGACAGCTACAAGAACAATCCGGTCATCTTCCCGCCCGCCGACATCATGGCCAAGTGCGAGTACGGCGCTTCGAAAGCGCCGAGAAGGCCAGCCTCTACGAAGAGGTCATCACCCGGGTCCGGGCGGCCTAGGCGATGAGCTCAGCCATTGGTTCTCCCTCTCCCCTTGCGGGAGAGGGTGGCCCTGCGAAGCAGGGTCGGGTGAGGGGTCTCGCTCCCCTCGCCGCGCTTCTGGCTGGGCCGATCGCGGACAGATCTGAGAGACCCCTCATCCGTCGGCTGCGCCGACACCTTCTCCCGCAAGGGGAGAAGGGGGCGTGATGCCGCCGCCGAACTTCAGGAGACCCTGATGGAGGTCAGTTGGACCAAGGCCAAGGCGGTGTTCGCCGCCGCGCTGGGCCCGCCGCTGTTCTGGCTGGTGCTGTTCTTCCTCGTGCCGCTCGGCATCGTCTGGGCCTACAGCTTCGGCCGCAATGTCGGCCTGACCGAGATCTCGTTCACCGGCACCTTCGCCAACTACGCGCGGGCGATCGAACCCCTCTATCTGAAGATCTTCATCAAGTCGGCCTGGGTGGCGGGCCTCACCACCGGCCTCTGTCTGGTGGTGGGCTTCCCCGTCGCGCTGGCCATCACCTTCGCGTCCGAGAAGGCCAAGGCCTGGCTGCTGCTGCTGATCATGCTGCCGTTCTGGACCAACCTCCTGATCCGCACCTACGCCCTGATCGCGGTCTTGAGGACCGAGGGCTACATCAACATGTCGCTGGGCTGGCTGTGGCATGGGGGCGGAATGGTCGCGGCCCTGCTGGGCCTCAAGCCCATCGGCGACTTCCAGCCGCTGGAGCTGCTGCACAACAATTTCGCGGTGATCCTGGGCCTGGTCTATGTCCACCTGCCCTTCATGGTGCTGCCGCTCTATTCAGCGCTGGACCGGCTGGACCGTTCGCTGCTGGAGGCCAGCCTCGACCTGGGCGCGGGCCAGATGCGCACCCTGTTCCGGATTGTCGTGCCGCTCGCCCTGCCGGGCATTGCATCGGGCGTGCTGATCACCTTCATCCCGGCGCTCGGCGCCTATCTGACCCCGGACCTGCTGGGCGGGCCCGACAGCCAGATGATCGCCAATGTCATCGAGCGCCAGTTCAAGCGCGCCAATGACTGGCCGTTCGGGGCGGCCCTGTCCTTCGTGCTGATGTACCTGACCTTCATCGCCATAGCGATCCAGGCCCTGATGTCGCGCAAGTCGCCGGAGGCCCGCTGATGGCCAAGGCGCGGAAATATCCCGTCGGCCCGCTGGAATATCTGCGGCGCTGGCAGATGCAGGCCTGGCTCGCCGCCGTCGGCCTGTTCCTCTATGTGCCGCTGATCGCTCTGATGGCGTTCAGCTTCAACGACAGCCGCCGCAACATCGTGTGGAAGGGCTTCACCCTCAAATATTACGACAAGGCCTTCCACGACGCCTCGCTGATCGAGGCCTTCGGCAATTCGCTGACCATCGCGGCGGTCTCGACCGTGGTCAGCCTGGCGCTGGGGGCCATGGTCGCCCTGGTGCTGTGGCGGTTCCGCTTTCCCGGCAAGACCGTTCTGGACGGAGCGCTCGCCCTGCCGATCGTGGTGCCGGAGATCTGCATGGGCGTGGCCATGCTGGTGTTCTTCGCCCGCGTGATGCCCTGGCCCCAGGGCCTGATCTGGCCGCTGAACCTGGGCGCCATCATCATCGCCCACATCTCGTTCTCCTTCCCCTTCGTGGCGGTGGTGGTCCGGGCCCGGATGGCCAGCTTCAATCGCGAGATGGAGGAGGCGGCCCGGGATCTCGGGGCCGGTGAGTGGCGGACCATCGTCGACGTGATCCTGCCGCACATGGCGCCCTCGCTGGTGGCCGGGGCGCTCCTGGCCTTTACGCTCAGCCTGGACGACTTCGTCATCACCTTCTTCACGGCGGGCCCCGACACCGTGACCTTCCCGGTGAAGGTCTATTCCATGGTCCGCTTCTCGGTGACGCCCGAGGTCAATGCGGCCTCGACCATCCTCATCGTGCTGACCGTGATCCTGACGGCGGTGGCCCTGCGGCTGCAGGGCGATCCGGCCGTGACCGCCGGCCACGCGCCCGCCGACAAGTCCTGAGAACGCCCATGTCCGACAAGCCGCCCATCATCACCTTCGAGAACATCACCAAGCGCTTCGGCAAGATGGTCGCCGTCGACAATGTCTCGCTGTCCGTCCAGGAGGGCGAGTTCTTCTCGCTGCTGGGTCCCTCGGGCTGCGGCAAGACCACCCTGCTGCGCATGCTGGCCGGGTTCGAGACCCCGACAGAGGGGCGCATCCTGATCGACGGGCAGGACATCTCCGCCGTCCCGCCGAACAAGCGGCCGGTGAACATGGTCTTCCAGTCCTACGCCGTGTTCCCGCACATGACCGTCGCCGACAATGTGGCCTATGGGCTGAAGGTCGACCGCGTGCCCGCGGCCGAGCGCAAGCGCCGGGTCGAGGAGGCGCTGGAGCTGGTGCAGCTGGGCGGGCTGGGCGCGCGCAAGCCGGACCAGCTGTCGGGCGGTCAGCGCCAGCGCGTGGCGCTCGCCCGCGCCCTGGTCAAGCGGCCGCGGGTTCTGCTGCTCGACGAACCCCTGTCGGCGCTCGACGCCAAGCTGCGCGAGCAGATGCGCACGGAACTCTCGACCCTGCAGGAGAAGGTCGGCATCACCTTCATCATGGTCACCCACGACCAGGACGAGGCGCTGGCGCTTGCCTCGCGCTGCGCGGTGATGAACCGCGGCCTGCTGCAGCAGGTGGCCAGCCCCAACGACCTCTATGAGTTCCCCAACAGCCGGTTCGTGGCGGATTTCATCGGCACCGTGAACCTGTTCGAGGGCGTGCTGGCGGTGGACGAGCCGGACCATGCGGTCATCAAATCGCCGGACGTAGCGACCGACATCTTCCTCGATCACGGGGTCACGGGCGCCAGCGGCGGGGTGATCTGGGCGGCGCTGCGGCCGGAGAAGATCGAACTGCGCAAGCGGCCCGACGGGTCGGTCGCCCCCAACCTGGGCGACGCGCCGCAGGGCGCCAACGCCCTGGCCGGCGTGATCCGCCACGAGGCCTATCTGGGTGGCGAGAGCATCTATGAGGTCGAGATCGAGGGCGGTCGCCGCATCAAGGTCAAGCGCACCAACCTGACCCGCTGGGACCAGGAGGACTTCGCGCTGGGCGAAGCGGTCTGGCTCTGTTGGCACGCCTGTTCGCCGGCCGTGCTGTTATCATGACCCGGCCGGTCGCAGGCGTCATCTGCTGCACCCGGACGGTCGGGATCGAACCGGCCCAGGCGGTGATGAACCGCTATGTGGCCCACGCCATGCGCTATGCCGACGCCGCGGCCCTGCTGGTCCCGTCCATGCCCGAGCTGATGAAGGCCTCGGAGGTCGCGCCGCGCCTGGACGGGCTGCTGCTCACCGGCAGCCCCTCGAACCTCGATCCGGCCGCCTATGGCCAGGCGATGGATGATGCGCCCGGGCCCTTCGACGCTGCCCGCGACGCCATGACCCGCGACCTGATCGCCGCCATGCTCGACCTGGGCCGGCCGGTGTTCGGCATCTGCCGCGGGTTCCAGGAGATCAATGTCGCCTTCGGCGGCTCCCTGCGCCGCGACATGGCCGAGGCCGAGGAGCTGATCGCCCACCACGCCCCGGACGAGGCGGGGTTCAACGAGATGTTCGACCACCTCCACCCGGTCGAGCTGACCCCCGGCGGGGTGCTGGCGCGGGCCTTCGGGTGCGATCGCACAACCGTCAACTCCGTCCACTATCAAGGCGTCGATCGCCTGGGTGCTGGGCTCAGTGTCGAGGCTCGTGCGCCGGACGGAGTGGTGGAGGCTGTGTCGGCCCAGATCAATGGCGCGCCCCTGCTTGCCGTCCAGTGGCATCCGGAGTGGCGCACCGACGCCCACCCCCAGAGCCAGACCTTCTTCCAAGTTTTCGGACGCGCCCTGAGAGGCGCGCCGCTCGTCGACGAAACGCCAGGAGTCCCCCAGTGACCGTTCCCATCCGCAACCACGACATCGCTGAACTGAAGCGCCTGGACCTCGCCCACCACCTGCCGGCCCAGGCCGATCACAAGGTCATCGCCGAGCTGGGCGGCAGCCGCATCATTACCCGCGCCGACGGCTGCTACATCCATGACGGGGACGGGCACACCCTGCTCGACGGCATGGCCGGCCTGTGGTGCGTGAACGTGGGCTATGGCCGCGAAGAGCTCGCCAAGGCCGCCTATGAGCAGATGCTGGAGCTGCCCTACTACAACACCTTCTTCAAGACGGCGACGCCGCCGGCGGTGCGGCTGGCCGCCAAGATCGCCGAGAAGATGGGCGGGAACCTGACCCACGTCTTCTACAATTCGTCGGGATCGGAGGCCAATGACACGGTGTTCCGCCTGGCGCGCCACTACTGGAAACTGAAGGGCGAACCGCAGCGCAAGATCTTCATCAGCCGCTGGAACGCCTATCACGGCTCGACCGTCGCCGGGGTGTCGCTGGGCGGCATGAAGCACATGCACGAGCAGGGCGACCTGCCGATCCCGGGCGTCGAGCACGTCATGCAGCCCTACCATTTCGGCGAGGGCTTCGGCGAGGATCCCGAGGCCTTCGCGGCCCGGGCGGCCCAGGCGATCGAGGACAAGATCCTGGAGGTCGGCCCGCAGAACGTCGCCGCCTTCATCGGCGAGCCGGTTCAGGGCGCGGGCGGGGTGATCATCCCGCCGGACAGCTACTGGCCCAAGGTCGAGGCCATCTGCCGCAAGTACGGCATCCTGCTGGTCTGCGACGAGGTGATCTGCGGCTTCGGGCGGCTGGGCCACTGGTTCGGCCACCATCACTACGGGATCAAGCCGGACATGATCGCCATGGCCAAGGGGCTGTCCTCCGGCTACCTGCCGATTAGCGCCGTCGGCGTGGCCGACCACATCGTCGCCGAGCTGAAGGAGAAGGGCGGGGACTTCATCCACGGCTTCACCTATTCCGGCCATCCGACCGCCTGCGCCGTCGCCATCGCCAATCTCGAGATCATGGAGCGCGAGAACCTGATCGAGCGCACCCGCCTCGACACCGGACCCTATCTGGCCAAGGCGCTCGCCACTCTGAACGACCACCCGCTGGTCGGCGAGACCCGCTCTCTCGGCCTGATCGGCGCGGTGGAGATCGTGCGCGAGAAGGGGACCAATCACCGCTTCCTCGACAAGGAAGGCGAGGCGGGCCCGATCGTCCGTGACCGCTGCATCGCCAATGGCCTGATGGTGCGGGGCATCCGCGACACTATCGTCTGCTGCCCGCCCCTGATCATCACCCACGCCCAGATCGACGACCTGGTCGCCATCATCCGCAAGTCGCTGGACGAGGCCGAGCCCCTGCTCCGCGCCTTGAAACCGGAGGCCGCCGCATGAAGGCGCCCAAGTCCAAGAAGTCCAAGAAGCGGGAAGGGGTCACCCGCGGCGTCGCCAATATCGAGGAGGCCGCCGCCTGGTTCGCGCGCCAGAACATCGAGGAGATCGAGTGCATGGCGCCCGATCTGGCCGGGGTGGCGCGCGGCAAGATCATGCCGGTGCGCAAGTTCCTGGGCGCGCCCCAGATGAACCTGCCGCTGGCGGTGTTCTACCAGACCATCACCGGCGACTTTCCAGAGTTCGAGGGGGTGGTGACCTCGGTGCAGTCGGACACCGACATCTTCCTGGCCCCGGACTTCGCGACCCTGGCCGTGGTGCCCTGGGCGCATGATCCGACCGCCCAGGTGATCCACGACGCCTTCCATCCGGACGGCCGGCCGGTGGAGGAGAGCCCGCGCCAGGTGCTGCGCCGGGTGCTGGCCCTCTATCGCGAGCGCGGCTGGTCGCCAGTGGTCGCGCCGGAGATGGAGTTCTATCTGGTCGAGAAGAACACCGACCCGGACTATCCGCTTCGCCCGCCCATCGGCCGGTCCGGCCGGCCCGAGACCGGGCGCCAGGGCTATTCGATCAGCGCGGTCAACGAGTTCGATGCGCTGTTCGAGGACATGTACGAGTATTCCGAGGCGCAAGGGCTCGAGATCGACACCCTGATCCACGAAAGCGGCGTGGCCCAGATGGAGATCAACCTGCGCCACGGCGATCCGCTGGAACTCGCCGACCAGGTGTTCATGTTCAAGCGCACCATCCGCGAGGCGGCGCTGGAGCACGAGATCTACGCCACCTTCATGGCCAAGCCGATGGCCGCCGAGCCCGGCTCGGCCATGCACATTCACCAGTCGATCGTCAGCCCGGAGGACGGATCGAACCTGTTCTCCGATCCCAAGACCGGGGAGGCGACGCCGCTGTTCTACGCCTTCATCGCCGGCCAGCAGAAATACCTGCCGGCGATCATGGCCATCCTGGCGCCCTATGTGAATTCCTACCGCCGCATCGCCCGCGGCAGCGGGGCGCCGGTCAACACCCAGTGGGGCTATGACAACCGCACCTGCGGCCTGCGCGTGCCGCCCTCCGATCCGGAGAACCGGCGGCTGGAGAACCGCATCCCGTCCTCGGACGCCAATCCCTATCTGGCGATCGCCGCGACCCTGGCGGCCGGCTATCTGGGCATGGTCCACAATCTGTCGCCCACGGCGCCGGTGGACACCGACGCCAGCGCGCGAGGCATCGAGCTGCCGCGCAGCTTGACGGAATCCCTGCGGCTGTTCGCCGAGGCCAAGCCCCTGGTCGAGATCCTGGGGGAGACCTTCTGCCAGGCCTATGACCGGGTGAAGCAGGCCGAGTACGAGGTGTTCATGCAGACCATCAGCCCCTGGGAGCGGGAGTTCCTGCTGCTGAACGTCTGATGCGTAACACCGGCCATCCGCCGGGGTCCTGGTACGCCGACACCGCTGCGCCCTTCGCGCCCCTGCCGCCGCTGGCGGGGGCGGCGCGGGCCGATGTCTGCGTGGTGGGGGCGGGCTATACGGGCCTGGGCGCGGCCCTCGAACTGGCGCAGCGCGGCGCTCGGGTCCTGGTGCTGGAGGCGGCAGAGGTCGGGTCCGGCGCCTCCGGGCGCAACGGCGGCCAGGTCCATACCGGCCAGCGCCGGGACCAGGCCTGGCTGGAAAAGGCCGTCGGCCGCGACGACGCCTTGGCCCTGTGGCGGCTGGCGGGGCAGGCGCGGTCCCACCTGATGGCCCTGATCGCCGACCACGCCATCGCCTGTGACTGGCGGCCGGGCATGATCCATGCGCGGCACCGGCCGGGCGGGGCTGACGAGGACGCCCGCCACATCGACTTCATGGCCACCCGTTATGGCGACGACCAGCTGGCCCTGATCGGCAAGGCGGAGCTGGCGGCCGAGCTGGGGACCGAGGTCTATTTCGGCGGCATGATCGACCGCTCCGGCGGCCACCTGCATCCGCTGAACCTGGCGCTGGGCCTGGCTCAAGCGGCGATCGGCGCCGGGGCGGTGATCCATGAACGCAGCGCCGCGCGGGCCGGGCGGCGCGAGGGCGGCAAGATCCTGGTCGAGACCGGCGGCGGGCGGGTGGTCTGCGACCAGCTGATCCTGACGGGCGACGGCTATCTGGACGACTTGGCGGGGCCGGCGGCCAACGCCCGGGTCATGCCGATCAACAATTTCATCCTGGCGACCGAGCCCCTGGGCGCGCGTGCGGAGACGATCCTCCGCTCGGACGCCGCGGTCGCCGACACCCGCTTCGTGGTCAACTACTACCGCAAGAGCCCAGACGGCCGGCTGCTGTTCGGCGGGGGCGAGAACTATTCGCCGGGCTTCCCGCGCGACCTGGCCGGCTTCGTGCGGCGGCACATGCTGAAGGTCTATCCGCAGCTGGCCGATGTGAAGATCACCCACGCCTGGGGCGGGACGCTGGGCATCACCACTCACCGCGTTCCCTATGTGCGGACGCTCGCGCCCGGCGTGACGATCGCCGCCGGCTATTCGGGCCAGGGGGTGATGCTGGCGCCCTATTTCGGCAAGCTGCTGGCCGACGCGACGCTGGGCGAGACCGCCGGGGTGGAGCTCCTGGCGCGCCTGCCGGTCCCGCCGTTCCCGGGCGGGCGCTGGCTGCGCTGGCCGCTCACCGTGGCGGGCCTGAGCTGGTACGCCCTGCGCGACCGGCTCTAGACCTCCAGGCGGTCATCCGGTCGGGCGACCAGCATGTAGAGCGCCGGCATCAGGAAGATGCTGATCAGGAGGCGCGAGAACAGGCCGCTGACGATCACCAGGGCGAAGGGTCGCTGGGAGTCCGTGCCCACCCCTGTGGCGAGGGCCGCGGGCAACAGGCCGAGCGCTGCGACCAGGGCGGTCATCATGATCGGCCTAAGCCGCAGGATCGCGCCCTCCCGCACCGCCTGGTCGAGCGGCATGCCGTCCCGGCGCAGCTCGTTGACATAGGAGATGAACACCACCGCGGTCTGCACCGACACCCCGAACAGGGCCAGGAAGCCCACGCCCGACGAGACCGAGAACGGCGTGCCGGTCAGCCACAGGGCGATCAGTCCGCCCACCGGCGCCGACAGCAAGACCCCCGCCACCGTGATGAAGGGGAACTTGAAGTTGGCGTAGAGCATGAACAGCAGGAAGAAGATGATGAAGATCGTCAGCGGCAGGATCACGCCCAGCTGCGCCCGAGAGGCGGTGTATTCGGAATATTCCCCGCCCCAGTCGAGCCGGTAGCCGCGGGGCATATCGACCTTGGCGTTCACCTGCTTGATCGCCTCGCCGACGGCGCTGGCCAGGTCGCGGCCCTCGACCGAGAACTGGACGCCGATGTATCGGGAATTGTCCTGGCGGTAGACGAAGGCCGCGCCATCGACGACGCCGATGTCGGCGAAGGTCTTCAAGGGCAGCTGCTGGCCATCCGGCGTGGCGACCAGGATGTTCCCGATCTCCTCGGGATTGTCGCGATACTTCTGATCGAGCCGGACGATCAGGTCGAACTCCTTCTCCTGCTGCACCACCTGGGTGGCGACATCGCCGCCGATGGCGGTCTGGATCAGGCCGTTGATGTCGGAGACGTTCAGGCCATAACGGGCGATGGCGTCGCGGTTGATCTTGATGGCCAGGCTGGGCTGGCCCAGCTCCTGGACCAGGGTCACGTTGCGGATGCCGGGCACACGCTGCAGCACCTGCTTGATCGCCTTGCCCTTGGTCTCAAGCGTCTTGAGGTCCGAGCCGAAAACCTTCACGGCCAAGGCGCTCTTCAGGCCGGTCTCGGCCTCGTCGACCGCGTCCTCGGCGGGTTGGGTGTAGTTGAAGGTCACGCCCGGGAAGGCGGTCAGCTTGTCGTTGATCGCCTTGATCAGGCCGGCCTTGGTCCGATAGGCGCCCGTCCATTGGGAATAGGGCTTCAGCCCGACAAAGAACTCGACATTGAAGAAGCCGGTGGCGTCGGTGCCGTCGTCCGGCCGGCCGAGCTCGGAGGAGACCAGGGTCACTTCCGGGAAGCTGCGCAGGATCTCGCGGATCTTGGGCGCGAGCTTGGCCGATTCATCGAAGGAGATGGTGTAGGGCATGGTCGCCCGGACCCACAAAGTGCCTTCGTCCAGCTGCGGCATGAACTCGCCGCCGATGAAGGGCAGCAGCAAGAGGGAGGCGGCCAGCACCGCCCCGGTGATCCCGGTGGTCCGCCAGGGATGGGCGAGGCAGGCGTCGAGGCCCTTGGCGTAGGCGTCCTTGATGGCCTCGAAGATGCGGTTGCGGCGCTCCTTCACGCCCTGGCGCATGAACCAGGCGCAGAGCACCGGCAGCAGGGCCAGGGTGATGACCAGGGAGCCGACCAGGGCGAAGACCATGGTGTCGGCCATCGGCTTGAACAGGATCCCCGAGGGCCCCGACAGCACATAGATCGGCAGGAAACTGACCACGATCACGGCGACGGCGAAGAACAGCGGCCGGTCAACCTCGGCGGCGGCGTCGCGGACCACGCCGCGGATATCCAGCGGCGCGCCCTCACGCAGCGCGATCTGGCGGAAGATGTTCTCGACCATCACCACCGCGCCGTCGACCAGTATGCCGAAGTCGACGGCGCCGATGGAGAGCAGGTTCGCCGAGGCGCCCTGCACGTCCAGGCAGACGAAGGCGAACAGCAGGGCCAGCGGGATGGTGGTGGCGACGATGATCCCGGCGCGGACGTCGTAGAGGAAAAAGATCAGCACCACGACGACCAGCAGCATGCCGCGCACCAGGTTCTCCATGACGATGTGGGTCGTCAGGTGGATCAGGTCGGTGCGGTCGTAGAAGGGGACGATCTTCACGTCCTTGGGCAGGACCAGATCATTCAGCTCCTGGGTCTTGGCCTGCACGGCCCTGAGCACGTCCTGGGTCTTCTCGCCGGTGCGCAGCATGATCACGCCCTCGACGGCGTCATCCTGCTTTTCGTAGCCGAACTGGCCGAGCCGGGGGGCGATGCCGATCTGGACCTTGGCGACGTCCTTGAGCAGCACCGGCACGCCGCCATGGACGGCCAGCACGACCTTGCCGATGTCCTCGACGGTGGTGAGGCGGCCCTCGCCGCGCACGTAATAGAACTGGCCGCCTTGCGAATAGAAGCCGCCGCCGGCGTTGCCGTTGTTGGCGGCGAGCGCCGATTCCACCTGCTGGGCCGACAGGCCGACGCCCGCCAGCTTCGCCTGGTCCAGCACCACCTGGTACTGCATGGTCCCGCCGCCGAAGCCGGAATCGTCGGCCACCCCGGGCACCGCGCGGAAGGCCGGCTCGACCGTCCATTCCTCCAGGGTCTTGAGCTCCATGGGGGAGCGATCCGGGCTCTGCAGCACGTAGCGATAGATCAGGCCGGAGGGCGAGGTCAGGGGCGAGACCGAGGGCGCGACCCCGTCGGGCAGTTCCAGGTCGCCCATCCGGTTGAAGACTTCCTGGCGGGCGAAGTTGTTGTCCGTCCCGTCCTTGAAGTTCAGCACCACGTCGCTGAGGCCATAGAGCGAGACCGAGCGCGTCGTGGTCGTCTTGGGCACGCCGTTCATACCGCGCTCGATCGGCACGGTGATCAGGCGCTCGACCTCCTCGGCCGCGTGGCCCGGCCACTGGGTGATCAGCTCGACGCTGGGCGGGGAGAGGTCGGGATAGGCGTCGACCGGCAGGCGGGTGAGGGAGCGCACGCCGACCCCCACCAGCATCAGGGTGATCACCAGGATCAACAGCGGCTGGGCGAGCGCAAAGCCCACGATGCGGTTCATGACCGACGCCGGACGCGGCGCGGGCTCGCTCCCCGACGACGGCTCGCTCATTGGCTTTCCATGAACTGGAGGAACAGCGCCCCGTCGACCACCACCTGGTCGCCGGCCTTGAGGCCCTCGGCGATGGCGTACTGGTCACCTGTGCGGTCGCCGAGCGTCACGTGGCGGCGCGCGAAGCTGCCGTCGGGCAGGGCGACATAGACGAAGGAGAGGTTCTCATCGTCCCGCAGCATTGCGGAGGTGGGGGCGAGCAGGCCGGTGGTCGGGCGGGCCGAATGGATGCGGACCCGGACATACATCTGCTTCTTCAGGAGGTCGCCCGGATTGGAGACCACGACCCGGGCCACCACCGAACGGGTGTCGGGGTTCACCAGCGCCGAGACATTGTCGACCACGCCGGTGAAGTCGCGGGCGGTGGCGCTGGACAGCACCTCCGCGGCGTCGCCCACATGCACGGCCTCGAGGTCCGCATCAGAGACCTGGGCCATGACCCAGACCCGGGAGAGATCTGCGACGGTGAAGGCGGGCGTCGTCCCCGCCTGGAGCAGTTGGCCGGGGGTGATCAGCTTTTCGGCCACGGTGCCGGCGATGGGGGCGCGGATGACGCCGGCGATGCGCGGGACCGGCCGGCCCTGCTGGATGTCGCGCACGGTCTGGGGATCGACGTCGAGGGAGACCAGGGCTTGCAGCGCCGCATCACGGTCGGCGGCGGCGTTGGCGGCGTCGGTCTCGGCCTGCAGGGCCTCCCGCTGGGAGATGCCGTTGTGGGCGGCGATGTCCTTGTCGGCGTCGGCGATGCGGCGGGTCGTGGCCGCGGTGGCGAGCGCCTTCTGATAGGCGGTGACGGCGGCGGCGAAGTCGGGCGAGGCGACCAGGGCGAGCTGCTGGCCCTTGGCGACATGCTGGCCGGGCTGGACCAGGACCTGGGACACCGGGCCGGAGAAGGGGGCGAGCACGCTGGTGGCCTGGTCGTTGTCGAAGTCGACCACGCCGGTCGCCTCGACGGCCCTGCTGAAGGCGCCCGCCGCGACGGTGTAGAGGCGGATGTGCTGGCGCTGGGCGGCGGTCAGGGTGACGTTCTTCGCCACGGGCGGCGGGGGCGGCGGTTTGGGCGAGCACCCGGCCAGCAGCGCGCCGGCCGCGGTCGCCACCACCAGGGCGCGCCAGGCGCCGCGCCGCGCGCGATTGGGCGGATCAGTGAGCATCTTTGTCCCCGGAATAGTCCGCCCGTCGCCACCAGCCGCCGCCGAGGGCCAGATAGAGGGCTGTGGTGTCGGCGAAGCGGCTGGCCTCAGCCTGGATCAGGCTGATCCGCGCCTGCTGATAGGTCTGCTGCGCGCCGAGCAGGGCGAGATAGCTGGCATAGCCGTCGCGCCACTGGCGCTCCGACAGGTCCAGGCTGACCTTGGCCGCCTCGGCGGCGGCGGACGCGGCCTTCAGGCCGTCGGCGTCATGCTGCAAGGCCGACAGGGTGTCGGCCACATTCTCGAAGGCGGTCAGCACGGTTCCGCGATACTGCTCGGCGGCCTGGACATAGGCCGCCTTGGCCGCGCGCTCCTGGTGCATCAGGGCGCCGCCCTGGAAGACCGGCGCGGTCACCGCCGCGCCCAGGTTCCAGAACCCGCCTCCGGACCCGAAGGCGCGCGCGAACGCCAGGCTGGAGCGGCCGGCGTCGGCGGTGAGGTCGAGATTGGGCAGGCGGTTGGCGATGGCGATCCCGATCCCGGCGCTGGCCGCGTGCATATTGGCCTCGGCCGCCAGCACGTCGGGACGGCGGCGGATGATGTCGGCGGGCAGGCTCAGCGGCAGGTCTGGCGGCAGGGTCAGGCCGGCGAGATCCACCGCCTGATCCGGCGCCTGGTTGGGGAAGCGGCCGGTCAGGGCGGCCAGCAGATTGCGCTGCTGGTCCAGCTGGGTGAGCAGGGGCGGCAGGCCGGCCTGGGCCTGGGCCAAGAGGGCGCGCTGGGCGGCCACCTCGGCCTGACTCGCATAGCCCTTGTCGGCCTGGTAGCTGACCGTCTCCAGGATCTTGGCGTTGATGGCGATGACCTCGCGGGTCGCCTCGACCTGCGCCCTGAGCGAGGCCTCCTGGATCGCGGCGTTGGCGACGTTGGAGGTGAGCGTCAGATAGGTCGCCAGCATCTGGTCGCGGGCGGCCTCTTCCTGGGCCTTGAGGGACTCGTGGGTGCGACGGTTCAGGCCGAAGACGTCGGGCGCGTAGCCGACGCTGACCTGGGGCGTGAACAGGTTGGCGGTGGCGGCGCTGTCCGCCGAGGCCGGCGCCGGGTCGGAGGTGCGGGCGCGGTTGGCCGTATAGCTGGCGCTGACGCTGGGCAGGAAGGCGCCGCGCTGGGCGCGGGTGTTCTCACGCGCCACCTTCAGGGCGGCCTGAGCGGCCTTGAGGTCGGGGCTGGCCTTCAGCGACTGGTCGATCAGGGCGTTGAGGGCCGTGGAGTGGAACAGGGTCCACCAGTCGCCGCTGAGCTCGCCGCCCGGCGTGAAGGTCTGGGAGGTCCCGCCCAGGACCCCTGGCGCGTCCGCCGTGGCCTGAGCCGGCACGGTCGCATAGCCGGCCCCTGGCGGAAGCGTCGGGCGCTTGAAGTCGGGACCGACCGCGCAGCCGGCCACCGCCGCACAGGCCAGGATCGCAAGCCAGGATCCCTTGGGCGATGGGGTCGTGAACGGCAACAGGGCGGCTCGCTTTGCTCAACAGGAGCCGCGCGGCCGCCTTCGTCCAAACTCATACTGTATAACATAGCAGTCCGCGGCCGTCGGAAAGCCCGGCGTCGCGAAAACCTCGCTGAAGGTCGAAAGCGCCGCCCTTGTGGCGAAAGCGTGGCCGTCCGGACGGGCGGGAACTTCGCTCAGCGCGTTGTCGTGCGCGAGGCGCCCGACGCCCTGAGTGCGGCCGCGCCGGCCCTCCCATAGCCGCAGGGCATAGGGCGCCGACACCTGCGTGCGTCGCCAGGCCGCCCGGTCTTGGCTAGCCCTGCGGCCCGACACTTGGGCAACGGACGGATAGCGCATGGACGGCGGCGAGGAGGGGGTTTGCGACATTATCGTCGCCGGGGCCGGCGTGGTGGGGGTGGCGACGGCCTACGCCCTGGCGCGGCGGGGACTGTCCGTGGTCCTGGTCGACCGCAACGCCGGGCCGGCCCAGGGCGCGTCCTTCGCCAACGGGGCGCAGCTCAGCTACGCCTATACGGATGCGCTCGGCAGCCCTTCGCTGGTCGCGCGGCTGCCGAGCCTGCTGCTGGGCGCCGATCCCCTGTTCAAGGTCACGGCCAACTTCGATCCCGCCCTGATCGCCTGGGGCTTGAGGTTCCTCGCGGCCTCCACCGAGGCGGGCTTTCGGACCAACACCCTGGCGACCCTCAAGCTGGCCCTGGAGTCCCAGGCTGCGCTTCACGCCCTCCTGCAGCGCCACCCGATCGCGTTCGGCCACGCTGCGCCGGGCAAGATGCATATGTATTTCGACGCCCAATCCCTCGCGGCCGCCGAACAGATGGTCCGGCTCAAGGCCGACCACGGCGCCGTGCAGCAGGTGCTCAGCCCTGGCGAGGCGCGCGCCCTTGAGCCCGCGCTCGCGGGCGCTCGCGGCCTGTACGGCGTGGTCCATTCGCCGGGGGATGAGGTGGGCGATCCGCGTCGCTTCTGCGAAGGACTGCTCGACCACCTCAAGCGGACCTATGGCGTGCGCACAGTCTTCGGGCTGGACATCGCCAAGGCGCGACTGTCCGGCGACCGCGCGGTTGTGACGGGCCGGTGCGGCCGCCGGGTGTCGGGTCGCACCCTGGTGGTCGCCACAGGCGTCGGGACCGGGCCGTTGCTCGCTAGCCTGGGCGTCAGGGCGCCGATCCTTCCGATGCGCGGCTACTCCTTCACGGCGCCCCGCGGTCCCGCGCCGCCCCGGGTCAGCGTCACCGACGCCAAGCGCAAGATCGTGTTCTGCGCCCTGTCCGGACAGATCCGGGTCGCCGGCGGCGCCGAGCTGGGCGCGCACCGCGCCGAGGCGCCGCAACGCCGGATGGCCGCCCTGACGGCCGCCGCCCGCGCATCGCTTCCGGACGCCGCCGCCTATGATCAGGCGGGCGCCGGCTGGGGCGGCCTGCGACCCATGACGCCCACCTCCACCCCGATCATCGCCAAGGCGCGCGAGCGGCTGGTGCTGAACATCGGCCATGGCGCCCTGGGCTGGACCCTGGCCATGGGCTCGGCCGAGCGCGCCGCCGCTTTGGTCGTCGGCGACCCGCCGAACTGACCGTCAGAAGGACCTCTCCATGCCCACCGCCCCATCCGCCCCGCCGCTCAGCCGCTTCCGCCGGGCGGGCGATCTGATCTTCGTCTCCGGTCAGCTGCCGCGCGACGCCGCCGGGGCGCTGATCGGGGGCGATAGCGTCGCCCAGTCGCGCCAGGCCCTCGCCAACCTGGTCGCGGTCCTTGCGGAGGCCGGCGCCCGGCCCGCCGATGTGGTCAAGGTCACCGCCTGGCTCACCGAGCCCGGTCATGCGGCGGGCTTCAATCTGGCCTACCAGGAGATATTTCAGGCCCCCTATCCAGCGCGGTCCGTGGTGATCAGCGGTTTGGTGGCCGACGCCGCCGTTGAGGTCGAGGCGGTCGCCTTTGCGCCCTTGGCGAGCCAGCCTTAGCTCGTCATCCGCCGACCGACGGAGCCGCCGCCTTGCCGATGAGCCTGCGGCATATCGAGGTGTTTCACGCGGTCTATACGGCCGGATCGGTCATTGGGGCGGCCCAGAGCCTCCACGTCTCCCAGCCGTCGGTCAGCAAGGTGCTGCGGCATGCCGAGAGCCGCCTGGGCTACGCCCTGTTCCGGCGGGTGAAGGGCCGCCTTGCGCCGACCGACGAGGCCCACGCCCTGTTCCGCGAGGTGGACGAGCTCTATGGCCGCATCGGCTCGCTGCAGATCACGGCCCGGAACCTGAAGCGCGGCGGGGAAGGCCATATCCGGCTCGCGGTGGTTCCGTCGCTGGGGCTGGGGATCGCGCCGCAGGCCATCGCGCGGTTCCGCCGGAGATACCCCCAGGTCAGTTTCGACGTTCGGACCGTCCATCACTCGGAGATCCTCAAGGTCCTCTATGAGCGGGAAAGCGATATCGTCGTGGCCTTCGAGGCGCCGCCCCATCCGAGGCTGACCCTGGTCGACATGGCTATTGGTCGGGTGGGCCTGCTCTATCGGGAGGCCGATTTGCCCGAGGCGCCCGAGGCGCTCGATCTCGCCGTCCTTGAGGGGCGGGACGTGATCGGCATTGTCGGGAGCGGCCCGGTCGGGGCGCTCGTCTCCGCCGAGATGGAAACCCACGGCCTCGGGCTCGCCGAGGTGATCTCGGTGCACACCTACTATGTCGCCGCGGCGCTGGTGCGGCATGGCGCGGGCATGGCGGTGGTCGATGAGTATACGGCCCGCTCGGCGATCGATGATCAGATCCGATTTCGGCCGCTGGCGCCGGCCGTCCGCTTCAGGGTCCAATGCGTCCATCTGGACGACCGAGCGCCGTCCGGGGCGACCGCGGCGTTCGTCGAGACCCTTGTCCAGGTCTTCGCCGAGCAGGGTCAGGCCTGACCGGTCTCGCTGATCCCGGCGACGTCCTCCGGACCCGGCGCGCCGCGCTCCCATTTGGCCACAACGGACGCGGCGATGGCGTTGCCCATGGTGTTGGTCGCCGTGCGGCCCATGTCCAGGAAGTGATCGACGGCCAGAATAAGGGCCACGCCGGCCTCGGGCAGATGCACGAGGGGCAGGGTGGCGGCCACGACCACCAGGGAGCCGCGGGGCACGCTGGCTATGCCCTTACCGGTGATGAACAGGAGCAGCAGGAGCTGGACGATCTCGGCGGGCGAAAGCCGCACCCCATAGGCCTGGGCGATGAACATGGACGCGAAGACCGCGTAGCACATGGCCCCGTCGAGATTGAACGAATAGCCGAGGGGCAGGACGAAGCTGGCGATACGGTTCGGCACGCCCTGACCCTCCAGCCGCGCCAGCAGGCTCGGAAAGGCGGCTTCGGAACTGGTGGTCGAGAAGGCGATGAGCATGGGTTCGCGAATGGCCTTCAGCAGCCGCCATTGCGACCTCGCCCCCAGGACCACGGCGCCTGCGCCCAGCAAGAGCGACCACAGCAGGGCCAGGGCGACATAGTAGCCGCCGACATAGGCCGCATAGGTCCCGACAATGGCGATCCCGTGCACGGTGAGGCTTTGGGCCAGGGCCGCGAAGACCGCGACGGGGGCGAGCGCCATCACATAGCGGGTCATCCGCAGCATCAGGGCGCTGACCGCCTCGGCGATGCGCAGCAGCTCCGCGCCGGCCTGGCCCAGATGGGCCAGCGCCACCCCGGCGACGAGGGCGAAGACCACGATCTGCAACACCGCGTTATTGGCCATGGCGTCGATGATCGAGCTCGGCGCCATGTGGATGATGAGATTGGCGACGCTCATGGGCGGCGCCTTCAAGCCGGCCGCCCCGGCGGCGGCGGCCAGATCCAGCCCGGCGCCTGGCTTGAGCGTCTGGACCACCGCCAGGCCGACGCCCATGGAGGCCACGGAGGCGAGGATGAACCAAAGCATCGCCTTGGCGGCGATCCGTCCGATGGCGGCGCCATCGCCCATCTTGGCCACCCCGACCAGCAGGGTCGACAACACCAGAGGGGCGATCAGCATCTTGATGCCGCGCATGAACAGGGTCGTGACGACCGCAAAGCCGCCGGCGATCGCCTCGCGGCCCTCGGGGGCGCCGACGGCGTGATGACAGGCCAGGCCCACCGCCACGCCTAGCACCATGCCGAGGAGCACCCAGTTGGTCAGTCCTGGCCTCATGCGCGCCGCCCCTTTTGATACGCCCCGTGCGTCGGGGGAGACCTCATCCACGACGCGTCAGGCGCCGCCGTCCCCACCATAGACTTAATCCCAGAGCCGCCATCCCCAGCACCCAGGCGCCGAACGCCGCCGACAGAAGACGCCCGACCGGCCCGAGGGCCTCGGCCGTGTGGATCGGATAAAAGGCGTCGAACAGGGCGCGCGGCTGCGGCGCGCGGAGGCCGTCATAATTGGCGAGGACCTTTCCGGTGCGGGCGTCCACGAACAGCTCGGTGGCGCCATAGAAATGTTGCAGCTCCCCGGCCTGTCTGAGGCGCATGCGGTACCAGGCGCGGTCCGGGTTCGGCAGGTTGATCACGGATATGCGGGCCCCGGGATAGATCGCCTGTGCGGTCCTGATCGCCTGGGGCAGCGTCTCCACAGGCGCCTCGCGGGCCGGCGGCGTCTGAGGCCGGGGGCGGCCGGCTCCCAACTGGTCCGACAAGGGGTCTCCCAGGGCCATGGCGACGCCGGCGAGGGCGAGGATCAGAGCGGGGGCGGCGAACCAGAGGCCCAGGGCCCGGTGGCGCGCGAAGGTCCGCGCCGGGCCGCCGCCGCCGGCCTTGGGGAGGAGGGCGCGCCTCAGCCCGCCCAGGCCTGGCCAGGCCATGGTCAGGCCCAGGACGATATTGCTGACCAGCAGAATTCCGCTCAACCCGATCAGGGCGGTTCCCGCGTCGCCGAGCCAGAGGGACTCGTGCAGGCTCTTCAGCGCGTCGAGCCGCGCGGCGGCGCGCAGACCGGGTTCCAGGGCCAGGACCTCGCCGCGGCCGGTCAGGCGGGCGATGCGTCGATCCTCGGCGTCGAAGGCGTCGAACCGGCCCCCGGACCGGTCGGCCACCGTCAAGGAGTCCACGGGATGGGGAAGCGTCTTCGACAGGCCGACTATGGCCTGGTCCAGGGCCACAGGGTCCAGCCTGGCCGTGGCGCCGGGGGTGAGGGCGTTATCGATCTCTACACGGAACACCAGGACGAGGCCGGTGAGCGCCTGCAAGACCCAAAGCGCCGCGACGATCAGGCTGACCAGCCGGTGAGCCCGCAAGAGAGGGCGCGCCGTCACGACCTGGGATCCTGCGCCCGCGCGGCGTCACGGCCTGCGGGCCCGCCTCCCGCCATGGCGTCCTCCGCCCCAGAACCCGCGCCGATCATGCTCGCCTCGTCCACCGCCAGAGGATTGAGCCTAGACCTTTGGAGGCATGAGGCCCGCGGCCTGACGGGCCAAGTTGCTCGCGGGTCGGGTCAGGGTGCGGCGTCCGGGGGCGCGAGGACCAGGACCTGGAACGTGCCTGGCCGGGGAACGGGGTCGTCGCCTTCCCGCGCCGGCGGGTCGAAGTCGGCGCTCGGCAGGTAGACCCGTCCGGTGCCGGGGTCGAGGGCGGCGGTCGCGGACCCCACCCGGGTCGGCACGGCGGCGACGCGGGCCAGGCCCTGTGGGCCGCCCGGCCGAAGCACTTCAAGCACGCCGGCCTCGCCGGACGGAATCAGCACGAGCCCGCGGGCCGCGTCGTACAGGGCGCCGTCGGCGTCGCCGCCGATCGTGACCCGGCCCAGCTCGCGACCGTCGCGCGCCGACAGGGCGATCGCCAGACCGTTGCGACAGACCGACACCAGGGAGTCGTTCCGCGAGACATAGGTCAGGCCCGAGGCGCTTCGGCATCCGGTCAGCGGGTATCGGGCCGTGACCTTGCGCGATCGGGTGTCGATCACCAGGACCGCATGGACCTCGCCCGAGCCGGTGTTGACGAAGAGCCGTCCGTGTCCGTCCGCGACGGGGGACTCCGGGTGCGGGCCGACCTGGGCGATCCGGTCCGTCGCGCGGCCGGTCCGCGCGTCCAGCACGGTCATGTCGCCGCCCAGATAGTCGGCGACCCAGGCGGAGCCGGTGGCCGGATCATAGGCCGCCGCGTCCGGGTGATCGCCGGTCGCGGCCCGCGCCAGGACCGCGCCGGTCGCGCCGTCGAAGAGCACCGCTTCATCGGCGCCGCCCAGGGTGCTGAGCACGCGGCCGCCGGGCAGGACCAGGCTGGCGTGGACAGTGTCCCCCGCCAGGAGGCGGTCGACAGAGCGCCTTGGCGCCAGGTCGATGGCGCTGACCCTGTCGTCGCGGCCGATGAACAGGCGGCCCCTCGCCGCGTCGAGACTGATGTAGTCGAAACTCCCGTCGCCGGCGGGGATGCGGTCCACGAGGCGGTAGTCGCCGGCCGAAGGCGCGGCGCCCGCCAGGCTCACGCCCGCGGCCGAGGCCCAGAGCCCCGCGGCGAGGAGCGTTGCGCGGGCGGCGGCGCGAAGCCGGCTCATGGGCGCCGTCCGGGATTGTGGTCGACCATCCAGGTGTGGATGGGGTGGCCCTCCAAGGCCGTCAGGCTTTGGCGGAAGACGTCGTCGCGATCGCTCTGGCCCAGTTTCATGCGGGCGTCCGTGGTCGTGGGGTGGGCCTCGAAGGCGATCACAGCCTGCGCCAGGCTTTGGAAGCGCGGCCCCATCGCCGCTTCCGACCAGGGCTGGAGGCCGGACGCCTCGTACCGACGGATCTGATCCCGCAGCACGGCCTCTGTCTCCGCGGCGTCCGTCAGCAGGCGCACGGTGGCGTCGATCTTCAAGGCGGCATAGTTCCAGGTCGGCGCCTGGGTGAGGTCCTCCAGCCAGGACGGCGAGACATAGGCGTTGGGGCCAAGCGCCAGGATCGTCGCCTCGGGCTGGCGCGCCAGGATCTCCACATGGGGATGGCGGCGCGGCAGGTGCCCCCGCAGGACGTATCCCGACGGCGTGCTCTCGGCGACGACGGGGGTCAGGGTCGCCTGCGGGGCGGCCCCGGGCGACACGAGCCAGACCAGGGGATAGTCGGCCAGCAGGTTCAGCGGACCGAGGCTCATTGGGCCCCCGCCGCGGAACGGTCGAAGCGAATGCCGCGCAGCCCGAAGACCTGGAGCGTCACCTGGTCGGCCGGTCCCTCGGCGGGGACGTCCACAGCGCCGCGACCATAGATGAATTCTCCGGGCCGCCCGGGCGACAGCGGAACGGAGCGGCCGGCGATCTGGCTCACCAGGACGCCGTCGCGCAGTTCGATCTTGAGATGAGCCTGGGCCTCATTGCTCCAATAGGTCCCGACGAAGCGGGACAGATCCCCCGGCGCCCAGTCGGGAACGTGGTCGAAACGGTCGAGCTCGCCCCCATAGGCCATGTTCAGGCTGTCCGCCTTGAAGCCGATATAGATCTGGAATCCGGGGAAGGCCGCGAGCTCGTCCGCGCGATAGACGCCGGGCGCCGCCTCCTGGAGCTTGCGTGTCTCGCCCCGGTAGCTGAGTACCCCGCCGGGCAGGATCCGGAGGTATTCGCCATAGCGCCGGTCGCGATAGAAGCCGGTGGGCGCCTGGGCGACCGCCACATTGTCCGGCGCGCGCAGCTCCTGGATCTCGGTGGTCAGCGCCTTCGGCGTCCGGGCCGCGGCGCCGAGATAGACGTCCGAGACGGCGTCGATCCTGGGCGTGGTCGCCGCGTCCGCGCGATTGCAAAGCACCACGGCGGCGAAACGCTGCGCCGGATAGACCGCCATCTTGTGCCGGAACCCATCCACGGAACCGCCGTGCTCCAGTCGGGCCAGGCCGCGATAGTCGGCCGCGGTGAGGCCGGCGGCGTAGTCGCTCGGCTCGCCGTTCGACAGGGCCGGGACGGTCGCCATTTCCGCCATCAGGTCTTTGCCGCCCGCCCGGCCGGTCCAGAAGTTCTCCATCCAGAGGGCGAAGTCGTGGGCGGTGGTCCTGACCCCGCCCGCGCCGATCCACAGCGGGGTGGTGAAGGCGATGGGGTCGAACCCGGTCTTGGTCTTGCGATAGCTGATGGCGGCCCGATCCCGCGCGGACGCGGGCGGCTCGCCGATCGCCGTCGAGGTCATGCCGAGCGGTTCGAACACGGCTTCCGACAGGATCGATTGCAGGGAACGGCCGCTCGCCCGCTGGATCGCAATGGCCAGCAGCCGGTAACCGGAGTTGCTGTACATCTGCTCCGACCCGGGCGGCGTCTCGCCGCCCTGCTGGCGGGCCAGGAGGGCGATCATCTCGTCGTCCGTGAGATTCAGTCCATGGCCGCCCTGCCGCTCCGAGATGAGGGCGATGGACATCGCGTCCCTCAATCCGCTGGTGTGGTGGATCAGGTCGCCGATCGTGACCTTCTGGGCGTAGGGGCCCAACTCCGGCACATATTTGCGGACCGAATCCTTGCGGGAGATCTGGCCCTTCTTCTCGAGCCACAGGGCGGCGAAGGCGGTGAACTGCTTCGACAGCGAGGCCGCGTCGAAGACGGTGTCCGCGTCAATCGGCTTGCCCTGCTTGAGGTCCGCCAGGCCGTAGCCGCCGGAGAAATCGATCCGCCCGTGGCGCACCGTGGCGACGGCGCAGCCGGGCTCGCGCGCGCCGATATCGGAGAAGACCGCCTTCATCCCGTCGCGGGGCGCAGCCAGGGCCGGCCCTGCCGCCAGGCTCAATACAAGCGCCGATGTCGCCAGTCGTCGTCCCACCCCATGCCCTTTCCGATCTGTTGCGCCCGTCCTTCTTAAAGCGTCCCGCCGCAAGGCGTGGTCGAGATCGGGCCAGAATGGTTAGCCGGTGGGCGCCTGCTTTGGCCCGGTCACCAAGAATCTTGACCCGCGACAGGTCGGTGACGTTTCAAGCCTTGGCGTAATGTCCTCCGCGTCGGGATGAATGCCGGGCGTCCCCGGGGACCGACAAGGGGGTGATGACCATGCGACAAACTTCGATGCGACAAATCCTTTTGGCGGGCGCCGCCTTGGCGCCGGCGATCCTCGGCTGGACCGCGGCCCAAGCTCAGACCCAGGAGGCGGTGAAGCTTGAGGAGGTCGTGGTCACGGGCAACAGGACCCCGACCCCCATCACCGAGGTGCCGCAGACGGTCTCGGTCGTCACCCGCGCCGAGATGGACCTGCGCGGGGTGCAGGACCTGAACCAGGCGCTCAGCTACAGCGCCGGCATCCGGTTCCGTGACTATCCCGGGCAGCAAGGCATGCAGGAGTTCTTCATGCGGGGCTTCCGCGTGAACAACACCGCCGGCAGCGTCTTCCGCGACGGCCTCCGCGCCCAGTTCAACGGGCTCGACGGCGATATCGAGACCTTCGGCGTCGAGCGGGTCGAGCTGCTCAAGGGTCCGGCCTCGGTGCTCTACGGCCAGGCCGCCCCGGGCGGTCTCGTCAACGTCTTCACGAAGCGTCCGACCTCGGACTTCACCGGCGAGCTCCAGGCCCAGCTCGGGTCGTTCGATCGTCGCCAGGTGGCGGCCGATGTCGGAGGGCCGATCGACGGCGACGGCAAGTATCTCTATCGCCTGACGGGCCTCTACCGGGATTCCGGCACCCAGTTCGACCACGTCGATGACGACCGCGAATACCTGGCCCCGGCCTTCACCTGGCGGCCGACCGACTCCACGGATCTGACCCTCCTGGCGCAGTATCAGATCTCGCGCGGCAGCGGCTCGGACCAGAGCTTCCCCACCTCCGGCACGATCTACGCCAACCCGAACGGCCAGATCTCCTCGAGCCGGTTCCTGGGCGACCCGGCCGCCAATCGCTATCGGGTCGAGACCCACAACATCGGCTACGAGCTCAAGCAGGACCTGAGCCATGGGCTGACCTTCGGCCAGACCCTGCGCTACACCGAATCCGACCTCAGCTATCTGGGGGTGAACGTCGCCTCGAGCGCCGCCCTGGTGGCCAACCGCTCGGTGAACCGACTGGCGCTGGATCGGAAGGCCAAGTCGCAAAGCTGGCTGACCGACGCGCACATGGCCTGGAAGACCGAAATCGGCGACGCCGAAACCACCCTGCTGGCGGGCGTGGACTATAGCTGGTGGCGCCGCGGCAATGTTCAGCGCAACGGCTCGATCGGGACGCTCGACGTCTTCGCCCCCGTCTATGGCCAGAAGATCACCTGGGCGGCGACCCTGGCCAGCAACCTCTATCAGGGGCTGGAACAGACCGGGGTCTATATGCAGGACCAGCTGAAGTGGCGGGGGCTCTCGGTGACCGGGGGGCTGCGGCAGGACTGGGTCGAGACCCAGACCCTCAACCGGCTGAACAATGCGAGCGCGCCGCTCAAGGTGGCCAAGGTGACCGGCCGCCTCGGGGCGATCTATGAGTTCGACAACGGCCTGGCGCCCTATGCCAGCTATTCGACCTCGTTCCAGCCCCTGGCCGGATCGACCTTCGCGGGCACGCCGTTCAAGCCGACCCAGGGCCGCCAATATGAGGCGGGGGTCAAGTATGCGCCCAAACCTGGCGTCCTGGTCAGCATGTCGGTCTATGACATCGTCCAGCAGAACATCAACACGCCCGACCCGGCCCATGCGGGCTTCTTCGTCCAGCAGGGCGAGGTCGAATCGAAGGGGCTGGAGCTCCAGGGCGACGCCACGGTCCTGGGGACCAATGTGAACCTGGCCTATGCCTATACCGACGCCAAGGTGACCAAGGCGAACCCCAACGCGGCGGGCGTGACCCAGCTCGGCCTGAAGCAGCTCGCCGTGCCGGCCAACACCGTGTCCCTGTTCCTGAACCGGGAATTCCCGGTTGGGCCTGGAACGCTCAATGTCGGCGGCGGCGCGCGAAACGTGGCGGGCAGCTTCAACTCGGACAACTCGGTCAAGACCTCGGGCTATACGTTGGTTGACGGCCTTCTTGAGTATAAGATCGCGAAATGGGACGTAGCGCTGAACGTCAACAACCTGTTCGACAAGAAGTACTTCACGCCCGGCTTCTACGCCCAGAGCGTCTTCTTCGGCTATCGGCGCAATGTGATGGCCACCCTGCGGTACCGGTGGTGACGCGCGCGAACTCCGGGCGGGGCCGGGTCTGGTTGGGGGTCGCCCTATGGGCGGCCCTCGGCGCGGCCCAGGCCGCGGCCGCGGAAGATCCGACGGCCAAGGCGGTGGACGCCATACTGGCGACCTATGATCGCAAGGACGCGCCGGCCGTTTCCGTCAGCGTCTATCGCGACGGGGCCATGATCTATTCCCGCGCCCTGGGCATGGCGAACCTCGAATACGGCCAGCCGGCGACGGCCCAGACCGTGTTCGACGTGGCCAGCGTGTCGAAGGAGTTCACGGCCTATGCGATCGCCTTGCTGGAACGTGACGGCAAGGTGGATGCGGGGGCGGACATCCACCGCTACCTGCCGGAACTGCCGGACTATGGCCACCCGCTCACCGTGGCCGACCTGATCCACCACACCGGCGGACTGCGCGACACCAACATCCTGCTGGACCTGGCCCAGCGCGACAGCTCGGCGCGACTGACCCAGGCCCAGATGGTGCGCCTCATCGCGCGCCAGACCAGCCTGCGCTATGTTCCCGGCGCGGAGTTCTCCTACAGCAACACCGACTATATCCTGCTCGCCGAGATCGTGCGCCGCGTCAGCGGCCAGTCCCTGCGCGCCTTCACCGAGGCGCGGATCTTCCGCCCCCTCGGGATGACCCACACCTATTTCCGCGATGACGTCACGGCGGTCGTTCCCGGCGCGGCCAGTCCCTATGCGCCGACGATCGGCGCGGGGTGGCGCAGGTGGATCTACAATGTCGAGTATCTGGGCTCGACCGGGCTCGAGACCACCTCGGAAGATCTGCTGAAATGGATCGGCTATCTGGACCGTCCGCCGCAGGGCGATGAGAGCCTGGTGGCCAAGATCACCGCGCCGGCGAAGCTGAGCACCGGCGCGCCGGTCAATTACGGCTATGGCCTTTGGCGACAACGCTATGCGGGGCGCGACGCGATCAGCCACACGGGCGCGATCGCCGGATATCGGGCCCTGATCGTGTGGCTGCCGAAGGAGCATTTCGGTCTGGCCGTGACCAGCAACATGCCGATTGATGTCGGCACCCCGGCCGAGCGGATCATCGACGCCTATCTGGGCAAGCCGCCGGCCGACCCGGCCGATGCGGCGGCCAAGCACAAGGAAGACGCCGCCCCGATCACGCCTGACGCCGAGGTCCTGAAAGGCCTGGCGGGTCGCTATGTGCCGGAGGGGATCTGGTCGGTCGATCTCGTGGCCGCCGATGGCAAGCTCTATTGGGCCTCGTCCACCCAGCCGAAGACGCCGGTCACCCTGCGGGAGCGCGACTTGTTCACGCGCGGACAGGGCGACGGGATGCGCTGGTTCCGGTTCGTGCGCGACCCCAAGGGCGCGGTGATCGGCTTCGAGGCCCTGACCGATGTTGGGGGGCAATCCCTCGGCGGGCTGTTTCGGCGGGCCCCGGTCTATGCCGCGCCCCCGCAGGCGCTCACGGAACTGGAAGGTGACTACTATTCGCGCGAGGTGGATGCGACCTACACCTTCACGGTCAAGGACGGCCGGCTCGTCGCGCGGTCCCTGTGGTCGAACAACGAGGCCCACCTCTATCCGGTGATGCGTGACCGCTTCGACACCGACGTGATCGGGCTGGGCGTGTTGCAGGTCGAGCGCGACAGGGCCCACCGGGTGATCGGCCTCCGCATCGTGGGCGGCGGCCTTTCCGGGATGAGACTGGTCCGGACCGCGGGGGCGGGGCGCTAGGGGCCGGCCTCAGGGCGCGGCCTTGCGGGCGGTGTTCTTCACCACGCGGCCGGGCGTCGCGCCCGTGTGCTGGCCGTCCGCCAGGACCTGCACCCCGTTCACGAAGACGTCGCGCACCCCCACCGCATATTGGCGCGGACTTTCATAGGTGGCCGTGTCGGCCACGGTGCGGGGATCGAACACCACGACATCGGCGAAATAGCCGACCTTGAGCAGGCCCCGGTCCGTCAGGCCGAGATTGGCCGCCGGCAGCCCGCTCATCCGGCGCACCGCCTCGGCCAGGGGCAGGACCTTTTCGTCGCGGACATAATGACCCAGGACCCTGGCGAAGGTTCCGAATTCGCGGGGATGGGCCGCCGGTCCCGTCGGGCCGTCCACGGTCACGGATCCGCCGTCCGAGCCGAAGCTGACCCAGGGCAGGGTGAGCGCGCGGCGCACGCCGGCCTCCGGGATCATGAAATAGGCGACCTGGAGCCGGCTGGCGTCCTGCAGGACGAGGTCGATGATGGTGTCTTCCGGCGACGTGCCCCGCTCGCGCGCGATCTGGCCCAGGGTCTTGCCGACAATCGGCTTCAGGGCGTCGGTCTTCACGGCCAGGATGAGGATGTTGTCGGGCGATCCGACCGCAGCCAGCCGGCTGCTGGTCCCGGCGGGCGGGTGGCGCATCTCCTCAACGACCCGCGCCCGGATCGCCGGATCACGCAACCGGTCGAACCAGGCCTGCTGACCGCCGGCTTGAACCCAGAGCGGCATGGCGACGTCCAGTCCCGTGGCCGAGGCCGTATAGGGATACATGTCCGCGCCCACCCGGACGCCGGCCTTGCGGGCCGCTCGAGGGCGGCGATCGCCTGATTGAGCTTGGGAAGACCTGAGAGGCCGGCGACCTTGAAGTGATAGATCTCGCCCTTGACCTTGGCGTCCCGGGCGATGGCGATCAGCTCGTCCACGGAGTCCGTCAGGTGCTCGCCCTCGTCGCGCAGGTGCGAGATGTAGAGGCCGTTCCAGGGCGCCGAGGCCGCCGCCAGGGCCGTCAGCTCGGCCTTGTCCGCGAAGGCGGCCGGGGCATAGCCCAGGGCGGAGCTCACCCCGAACGCGCCGTCGGCCATCGCCTGGCGGACCAGATCCTGCATCTTGGCGAGCTCGTCGGGCGTCGCCTTCCGATTGTCCGCGCCGACGACATAGAGCCGGGCGTTGGTGGCTCCGACGAAGGCCGCGACGTTGGGCGAAACCCCCCGGCGCTGCAGCAGGTCCAGGTATTCGGCCTCGGTGGACCAGTCCGCGTCACGAACCCCCAGCCTCGCCAGGCGCCCCTTGAACAGCATCTTCATGGCCGGGTTCAGCGGCCCGGCCGTCAGGCCCTCGCCGATCATCTCCAGCGTCACGCCCTGGCGGATGTCGGACTGGCTGCGGCCATCGACCAGCAGATCGTCGCCCGCCTGGCTGAGCATGTTGATGAACCCCGGCGCCACCGCGAGCCCCGTCGCGTCGATGCGGGTCGTCGCCGTCCGACCGCGCAGGCGGCCGATGGCGGTGATGCGGTCGCCGCGAATGCCGATGTCCGCCGCCCGCCCGGGGCGCCCAGCGCCGTCATAGACCCTGCCGCCGAGGATCAGGACATCGAAGTCCGCGGCGTGGGCGGGCAGGGCGGTCGCGAGCGCGGTGGTCGCGATCAGGGCGATAAGCCGGCGAGAATACCTCATGCGTCTCCATGCCACCGTCGGGCCGGTTCTCGCCTCGCGATAACGGCCAATCGTGATCGTGATCGGGTCAGGGCGTCGCGCCCCGTTCCTGGGGCGCGGGAACGCCGCCCAATCTGTCGTGCGCGCGCCGCCGCCACCTCAGGACAAGCGGCAGGAGCAGAGCGCAGGCCGCCAGGGACAGGCCCGCGTCGGCCAGGAACATGCCGGTCAGGCCGCCCGCCCCATAGGCGTGGCCATCGACCGCCTGCATGTAGATGATCGGCGCGCAGGTCATGGCCTGCAGCAGGCCGAACTGGGTTGCGGCCAGCGGGTTACCCTCGCCGATGGTGCGGAAGACGATGGTGCTTTCCACTGCGAAGGCGGCCGACTGGAAGACATTCTGACCTACGACCGCGAGGGCGAAGACCGCCGGCGTGGCCGGCAGCACGATCAGGGCCAGGGTGAACAGGGCCCCCATGCCGCCGATGGCGAGATAGAGCGACAGGGGCTGGGCCTTGCGCAACAGGATCGGGGTCAGGCTGGCGCCGGCGATCCCGGCGACGGTCACGCCGATCCCGGCCACGATCGCCACGAAGGACTCCGACGCCCGGAAGGCATGGCCCAGGCCGCCCAGGGTGTTGGTCAGGGCGAACGAGGCGGCGGGCAGCAGGAACAGCAGGGCCGTGCGAAGCACCAGCGGCTGGCGGACCAGGACCGCCAGGTCGCGGAACAGGGCGCCGAAACTTTCCTGCGCCGTCCGCCGCTCGCGACTCGCCGGCGGCATGGCGAGGATCAGCAGCAGCGGCAGGGCGATAATCGCGCCGACCGCCAGGGCGCCGACCTGGGGCGGGAGGCTGCGCAGCAGGCTGATGAAGGCGATGGCGCCCAGTCCGAAGCCGGCGATGTTGCCGATGGTGAAGCTTGAGGCGAGGCGACCTTCATCGCCCGGATCCACCAGATTGCTCAGCCAGCCGCCCAGGGCGTTGTAGAAGAGATTGGCCGAGAGAAAGCCGGCGATCATCAGGGGCGCCAGCCGGACGGGCGCCGCGATCTGGGTGATGGCCAGGACGGCGAGGGCGGCGGTGAGCAGGCCGAAGATCACCGCATAGGTGCGGCGGCTCAGGCCGACATCCAGGATCGGCGCGACCAGGAAGCCGCAGAAGGTGGGAATCATCGCCGCGGCGGTGATCGAGGCGATCAGGGGCTCCGGCACGCCGCGCGCCGCCAGCAGCTGCGGAATGGTCACCAGGGTGAGCCCGCCCCACAGACCGAAGGGCAGATTGGCCAGCCCCATGAGCGGCGCGGGTATCCCTGCGGGTCTAGGTCCCATCGGGGATCGCTCCGGTGTCGAGATTGACGATGAGGCCCCGCCCGGACGCCCGCGCGCGATCGACGGCAAGGGCGGCGACGGCGATATCCTGCATGGCGACGCCGGAGCTGTCGAACGCGGTGATGTCCTCTGGCCCGCCCCGACCAGGGGCCGCGCCGACGATGACGTCGCCGATGGCGCGAATGGCGTCGGGGGCCAGGCGGCCGGCGAGGACCGCGTGCTGGAACTCCCCGATCACGGCGGACTGCTCCGGGAGGTCGGCGAAGGCGCTGACGCTGGCGGCCAGTTCGATCTCCAGCTCCTGCTTGCCCCGCCCGTCCGCGCCCATGGCGGAGATGTGGGCGCCGGGCTGGATCCAGGCGCGACGAACCAGGGGCTCCCGCGAGGCGGTCGCCGTGACCACGATATCGGCGCTGCGCACCGCCTCCTCCAGCGAGGTCGCGCGCACATCCAGACCCTCGGCCGCGGCGTCCCGGGCGAGGCGTTCGGCCTTTGACGGGTCGCGACTCCAGACCCGGACCTGATCGATGGTCCGCACGCGGCGGATCGCGGCCAGGTCGTAGGCGGCCTGATGGCCGGCGCCGACAAGGGCCACCGCATGAGCGTCCGGCCGCGCGAGCCACCGCACGGCGACCGCGTCGGCGGCGGCGGTCCGCAGGGCGTTGAGATAGCCCGCGGACACGATCGCCGCGGGCCGGCCGGTCTCATCATCCAACAGGACGGTGGTGGAGGCGTGCGCGGCCAGGCCCCGCTCGGGATTTTTCCCCCAGTATGATCCGATCTTGATCCCCGGGCGGCGCGCGGCGCGATCCACACCGGCCTTGGCTCCGAAGCGGTTGGCGGGGTCCGAACCGTGCCCCACCAGGGGTGGGAACATGATCGCCTCGCCACGCGACAGCGCCGCGAATCCGGCCTCGACCACCGCAATGGCGTCACCGAGGGTGACCAGGTCGCGGGCGTCCGCCTCCGAGATCAGCAGCATGGCGCGGCCCCTACCACTGGCCGAACCGGGGCCAGATCGCGCTGACATCCCGACCGTCCAGCACCAGGTATCGGCCGTGCTGGGCCGCCGTCGCGCAGGCGTGGTTCGGGAAGACCCGCAGCCGCGCGCCCACGGGAAAGCGTGCGGGATCCAAGGCCTCGCCCGATCGCCGCGCCACCACCCCATGTTCCTGGTTGGTCGCCGAGACGATCAGGTCGTCGATCGGGCGGCCATCTGCGTCCGCGACCAGGCCATAGCCCTGGTCGACCGGCTGGCTCGCCGTGCCGCGGTCGCGGGACAGGGCCATCCAGCCCGCGTCGATGATGAGCCGCCCGCGATCGAGCTGATGGCCGATCACCGTGGTCAGCACCGACAGAGCGATGTCGTCGATGGCGCAGACGCCGATCCCCGCCATCACCAGGTCCTGGAACATGAACACGCCGGCCCGGACCTCGGTGACCCCGCTCAGGTCGCGGGTGAACAGCACGGTCGGCGTTGAGCCGATGCTGACGGTGGGACAGGGCAGGCCGAGGGCGCGCAGGGTCTCGGCCGCCGCCACGGCGCCGGATCGTTCCTGCTCGGCGAAGGCGATCAGCTCCGCCTCGGATCGCGCGCCATAGGAGCCGCCGGCATGGGTGAGGACGCCCGCCAGCACGCCGGCCCGATCCAGGATGCGGCCGATGCGGCCCACCGCCGCGTCATCTGGCCGGACGCCGCCCCGATGGCCGTCCGTGTCGAGCTCGATCAGGGTCGGGATCGCGACCCCGGCCTCGCCGACGAACCTCGCCACGGCCTCGGCCATGTCCTCGCTGTCTAGAATGACGCTGACGCGGGCGCCCTGGCGGTTGAGCTGGGCCGCCCGGGGCAGCTTGTCGGGCGAGACGCCGACCGCATAGGTGATGTCGGAAAAGCCCTGGCCGGCGAACACCTCGGCTTCCCGGAGGGTGGAGACCGTGATCGGTCCCTGGTCAGGGCTGGCCAGGGCGGCGACCGCCAGAGACTTCGAGGTCTTCAGGTGAGGCCTCAGGGTCACTTGCGGCCAATGGGCCAGGTGAGCCCGCATCCGGGCCAGGTTTCGGGTCAAGCGATCGCGGTCGAGGACCAGGGCGGGCGTCGGCGCCGATTGGGTGTTGAGGCCGGGCAGGTCGAGGGCGGCCATCGGATCAATCGACATCAAGAACCTTTCCCGGGCCGACGGAATGCGGCGGCCATCTGTCGGCCCAGGGCTGAGCCTCTTCCAGCTGATAGGCCAGCTGCAGCAGCATCTCATCCCGGCCCCGGGCGGCGGCGAACATGCAGCCGATCGGCGCGCCGTCGCTGGACCAGTGGAGCGGAACCGACATCGCGGCGCCCCGATGAGATTGTGCAGCTGAGTATAGGCCACATAGCCGAACATGGCGGGCTTGAGATCCTCGAAGGGGCGCAAGGGCCCCAGCACGCCCAAGGCGGGGGGCGGATCGGTGACGACCGGCGAGAGCACGACGTCGAAGCGATGGGTGAATTCGGCGAACCGGACCCCCTCCCAGGCGGCGGCCTCCAGCGCGGCCTCCAGATCCCGCGGCTCCAACCGCCTGGCCCAGTCGGCCAGGTCCAGGGTCCAGGGCTCCAGAAGATGTTCGCCGCCGCGGGCGCGGTCGACGACCTCGGCGGTCAGATAGCCCCAAAGCACCTCGAACGCCCGGGCGATTCCCGGACCGTCGATGGGGACGGGAACCACCTCCACCCGGTGGCCCAGGGTCTCGCAGAGCCTTGCCGCCTGCTGCACCGCCTGAGCGACCTCCGGATGAGGCGGAGCGCCAAGCAGGTTGGTGAGGCTGAGGGCGATCCGGAGGCGGCCGGGGTCGCGACGGCCGGCGGGAAGGCCGTCCCCGTCGCGGGTGACGACGGTCGCCCAGTGGGCGTCCCGAACGCTGCGGGTGAGCAGGGTGTCCGAGACCAGCAGATCCTCGACCACATGGTGTCCCCGGGCGCGGACATGGGCGTGGCGGCTCGGCTTCAGGCCGAAGACCCCGCAGCAGGCGGCGGGGATGCGGATCGATCCGCCGCCGTCCGAGGCGTGGGCCACCGGGACCATGCCCGCCGCGACCGCCGCCGCCGCGCCGCCGCTGGAGCCGCCCGCAGACCGGTCGAGGTTCCAGGGGTTGCGGGTCGGTCCATAGAGGACCGGCTCGGTGGTCGGGAGAAGGGCGAACTCGGGCGCGGCGCTCTTGCCGACGGCGACCAGGCCGGCGGCGTCCAGGCGCTGGGAGAATGGGAACGCGGTCCGGGCCGGCGGCGCGTCGGCGTGAAGCCGGCTGCCGAAACGGGTGGGCATGCCCGGATAGTCCAACCCTTCCTTCACCAGATAGGGAACCCCGGCCATCGCCGGGCCCCCCGGTGTCCGCCCATACGCCTTGGCCGCGGCGCGGGCCTGGTCGAAGGCGCGGTGGCTGACGGCGTTGATCTGGCCGTCCAAAGCCTTGATCCGAGTGATCGCGGCGGCGGCCAGGTCGACGGGCCTCAGAACGCCGGACCGGACCAGGGCCGCCTGGTCATGGGCGTCCAGCCGCCCGAGCTCAAAGGCGTCGGCGCGGGTCATGGATGGGGGCGCTTGAGCGGCTGACCGGCGAGGGCGCCGGTCGCCTGGCCGGCGGACACCTCGGCCACCCCGTTCACGAAGACATAGTCCACGCCGGTCGAGAACTGATGGGGGTTGGTGAAGTCGGCGCGGTCGCGGATCTCGCGGTCATTGAAGACGACAATATCGGCCGCCGCCCCGACCCGCAGGACGCCGCGGTCCTGGAGCCCGAGGATCTGGGCGGGCAGGGAGGTCGAGCTGCGCACCGCCTGGGCCAGGCTCAGGGCGTGGCGGTCATTCACATAGCGCGCGAACTTGCGTGGAAAGGTGCCGTAATAGCGGGCGTGGGTGGCGGGACCGTCCACCGGCAGCTTGACGCCGCCGTCCGACGAGGTGGCGGTCCACTCCTGGCGCATGAAGGCGTCGATGTCGTTCTCGTCGAGGGAGAAGGAGCGCAGGCGCGCCCCGCCAGGCGCGTCCGTGCCCTCCAGCTGCAGGGCGACCGCCATGTCCTCGGCGGAGATGCCGCGCTTGCGGGCGAGGTCGGCCAGGGACTGGCCGATCAGGCTCCGATCCGGCGCGTCGAACACGGTGATATGCTCCGCCCCGCCCCTGAACCGTATGGCGAAGGCGATGTCGCGATAGAGCGCGGCCTTGGCGGCGGGATCGGCCAGGGTGGTCCTCAGGGCCGCCTTGCGGTCGACAGGCTTCCGCTTGGGCCGCATCTGGGAGAAATAGTCCGCGATTGGATCAACGCTGTCGAGATCGTCGGGCGCGCCCATCGCCCAGCCTGGGATCAGCACGATCTTACCGTCGCTGCCGCTGGTATCGTAGGTGTACTGGTCGGCATAGACCTGCACGCCCCGCGCCCGCGCGGCGTCGATCATGGCGATGATCTCGCGGCTGCGGCCCCAGCCATAGACGCCGCGCGCCTTGATATGGGTGATGACGCCGACCGAGTGGGATCGCTCGGCGATGGCGATGTTCTCCGCCACGGCGTCCAGCACGGTGGTGGGGGATCCGGGGTCGCGGCTGGGAATGTACCACATGGGCGCCTCGGCGTCGGAGCGCATGTGCGAGCTGTGAACGCCGTGGAAGGGCGCGACCTCCTGCATCAGGGCGACCAACTCGTCGGTGTCGGCCCACCGGCCGGGCATGTATTCGAGGCCGGTGCTGAGTCCGAAGGCGCCGGCCTCCATGTCCTTGCGGACCAGGGCGCGCATGGCGGTGATCTCGGTCGCGGTCGCCTTGCGCCTATAGTCGTCGCCCAGGACCGCCAGCCGGATGGTGTTGTGCGGGGACAGCACGGCCGCGTTTGGCCCGATGCCCGCCGCAGCCAGCTCCGCCTGCTGCGCGGCCACCGTCAGCCCCGGGTCGCCCATGCCGTCGGGATTGACCACGACCGTGGTCACGCCCTGGGTGACGATGTTGCGCGCCTCGCGCCGCTGTCGGTCCGGCGATCTCAGGCCGATCAGCCGACCGGCGAGACCGTCGGCGTGGCTGTGCATGTCGATGAAGCCGGGCGCCACGATCTCCTGGCGCGCGTCGATCCGGGTCTTGGCATTGGCCGCATGCAGGTCGCCGATCGAGGCGATGCGCCCCTCGCGCACGCCGATGTCGGCCTGGAACCAGGGATTGCCGGTTCCGTCCATCACGCGGCCGTTCTCGATGATCAGGTCATAGGCCGGCGCGGCCGCCGCGGCGCGAGGCTTCGCGGCGGCGGGGGAACCTAAGGCCAGGATCGCGGCGAGCGCGGTGCAGCAGGTGCGGAGAAGCGGAGGCATGGACAGGTCTTCAAGTGGGGTTTGAGCGGACGGGGCGAAGTGGCTAGCCCCAGAGGGCCGAGGGCGGCGGCTGGACCTGGTCGCCCTGGTAGGGGATTGGCGGATCCCGGTCGCCGCGCAGCATCAGCGGCGCGTCGAGGTCGACGAAGCGACAGTGCTGGGCCACGATCACGCCCGGCGCGATCCCGAGCGAGGTCGCCATCATGCAGCCCACCATGACGTCGAGACCCAGCGCCTTGGCGCCGTCGATCATCCGCATCGCCTCGGTCAGGCCGCCGCACTTGTCGAGCTTGATGTTGATGACGTCGTAGAGCCGGGCGACCCGGTCGAGATCGGCGGTCGTGAAGCAGGACTCGTCGGCCCCGATCGGCACGAGATGCTCGATCTCGGCCAGGGCGTCGTCCTCGCCGGCGCGCAGGGGCTGTTCGATCATCTCGACCCCGCAGGCGCGCAGGGTCGGCAGGGCGTCGACGAGCTGGTCGATGGTCCAGGCCTCATTGACGTCTGCGATCAGCCGCACGCCTGGCGCCGCGGCCCGGATGGCTTCGATCCGCGCACGATCCTTGGCGGCGTCGCCCAGCTTGATCTTCAGCAGCGAGTGACGCCCGGCGGCCAGACGGGCGCTCTCGCCCATGGCGTCGGGCTCATCGATGCCGAGGGTGAAGGCGGTGACCACCGGCCGCAGGGGCGGCTGTCCCAGCAGCTCGGCCACCGTGCGGCCGGCCGCCTTGGCCCGCAGATCCCAGACCGCGCAGTCCACGGCGTTGCGGGCCGCGCCGGCCGGCAGTCGATCATGCAGGGTCGCCCAGTCCTCACCGCGCGCGAGACCCGCCAGCATGTCCTGGACCTTCTCCAGTTCGCCGTCCGGGGTCATGCCGAAATAGGGCACGGGACAGGCCTCGCCCCGCCCGGTCGCGAGGCCGTCGGACAGCTCGACCACCAGCAACTGGGCGTCGGTCAGAACCCCGCGCGAGATCACGAAAGGCTTGGCGTAGCTCCACGTCTCAAGATGGGCGCGACCGGTCGTCGGCATGCCGTTCTCCCCTGGTCCGATGCGACGTCCGGCTTAGACCAAGGCCGGGGCGCCGGCTTTCGGCGCCGGGCCAGCGGGGTGTTGCGCAGGGCCTATCTGTCCGCGCCGGCCTCGGGGTCATGGGCGGCGAGGGCGCCGAAGCGACGGTTAAGGACAAACAGGGCCGCGCCCGCACTGGCGGCGACCGCGGCCATCAGGCTGAAGAAGGGCGCCGGGCCCAGGTCGGTGAGCAAGGCGCCGATGACGCCGGCCAGGATGTTTCCCGCGAAGCCCGCCAGATACCAGGCCGCGATCATGGTCGCCGCCATGCCGGCGGGCGCGAGGCGGCCGAAGAGTCCCAGTCCGACCGGCAGGATCCAGAGCTCGCCCAGGGTCACGATGGCGATGAACAGGACGAGCCACGCCCAGGAGGCGCTCCCCGCGGGGGACAGGGCGGCCACCGCGCTCAGGATGAGATAGGCCGCCGCCACGATCCCGCCGCCGATCGCCATGCGAAACAGGGGCGGCATCTCCGACCGACGCGCGGTGTGTCTACGCCAATAGGCCAGGACCAGCGGCGTCAGCAGCACGATGAACAGCGGATTCATGGCCTGAAACCAGGTCATGGGAATGGCGTGGCCCAGGACGCCGCGGTCCACGCCGGTGGCGGCCCAGACGGCGATGGTGTTGCCCATCTGCTCGTAGGCGCCTCGGAACAGCACGACGGCGAAGCCGGTCGCCGCGAGCAGACGCCAACGTCCCGGCGCCGGATCGACGGCGGCCGCCCTGTCGCGCCTGGGCCCGGTCTTCGGCTCTTCAGGCAGCCAACGTCCGCCCAGCAGGTAGATCGCCAGGCCCACCGCCATGCCGACCCCGGCGGCGCCGAACCCCCAATGCCATCCGAAGGTCTCGCCGAGCGCGCCGCAGATCAGGGGCGCCAGGAACCCCCCTGTGTTCACCCCGACATAATAGACGTTGTAGGACCCCAGACGCCGCGGATCCTCCGGGGCGTAGAGCTCTCGGATCTGGCTGGGCAGGCTGGGGGTGAACAGCCCGGAGCCCAGGGCGATGGTGATCAGCGCCGGATAGAACAGGGGTTGCGACGCCATCATGAAATGGCCGAGGGCCATGATCGTGGCGCCCAGGGTGACGGCCTTGCGACGCCCGAGCCAGCGGTCCGAAAGCGCGCCCCCGGCCATCGGGGTCAGGAAGATCAGGGCCGTGTAGGCGCCATAGATCAGCGACGCCTTCTGCTGGGTGAAGCCCAGTTCGCGGATCATGTAATAGACCAGAAGCGCCCGCATTCCGAAGAACGAGAAGCACTCCCACATCTGGGTCAGGAACAGGATCGTCAGGCCACGCGGGTGGCCGAACCAGTCGCGCGCCGCGCGGTCCGGCCCTGTGGCCGACGCCGAAATGGTCATGGGGTCTGTCCAGGGAGCCAAGCGTCCGAACGGCCAGACTAGGGCCGTCGCGCCGCCGGGCGCCCGCCGGATCGGGCCAATTCGATCTCCGGGCGGGACTCCGCGCGCGCCGTCGCGCCAAAGGCCCGCTGAGCGCAAGATGGGCGTGGCGCGGGCACACAACTTGTTGGCCCTATGGCCCAAGCTTGGTCCGGGGGGCGGGCTATGATCGACCTATGCGGGAGTCGAAGGTGACAGACAGATTGCGAGACGAGCCGTTCCCCATCGGGACCACGGCGCTGCTGCTCGTCGATATGCAGAGGATTTGGTTGGAGCCGGGCGCGGATCCGCACGGTTCGGGCGTGGGAGAGCGCGCCTATTTCTACGGTGAGGTCGCCGCCAACACGATCCCGCGCCAGGCGCGGCTGTTGGCGGCCGCGCGCGCGGCGGGCGTCGAGGTCGTGCACACGATCATCCAGAGCCTGACCCCGGACGGCCGCGACCGCTCGCTGGACCACAAGCTCTCGTACATCCACGTGTCGCCCGACGACCCGCTGGGACAGCCGGTTCCGGCCCTGGCGCCGCGCCGGGGCGAGGTGGTGCTGCCCAAGACCTCGTCCGGCGTCTTCAACTCGACCGCGATCGACTATGTGCTGCGCAATCTCGGGATCACCCATCTGGTGGTGGCAGGCATCATGACCGACCAGTGCGTCGACATGGCCGTGCGCGACGGCGCGGACCGCGGCTACATGGTCACCTGCGTCGGCGACGCCTGCGCGGCGCGGACCGCGGAGCGGCACGCCAACGCCCTGGGCGCCTTCGGCGGCTATTGCTGGGTCAGCGACACCGCGACCGTCGAGGCCCGGTTCCTTGAGATGGTCGCGCCATGAGCGCGCCTCAGTCCGTGTCGCTCTCGACCATCGTCACCACCGACTTCGCGGCGATCACCCGGGGGCGGGCCATCGCGGCGGACCGGCTTGAGGCCGCCGCCGGGAGCGGCGTCGGCTGGCTGCCCGCCAACCTCGCCCTGACCCCCTTCGACTCGATCGCCTCGCCCAATCCCTGGGGATCCTTCGGGGACCTGCGGCTCGCGCCAGACCTGTCCGCCCGGTTCCGCACCACGGCGACGGGGGCGTCCTCGCCCTTCGATCTCGTGGTGGGCGACGTCGTCGAGCTCGACGGCGCGCCCTGGCGGGGCTGTCCGCGAGGCCTGCTGCGGACGGCCGCCGACGAGCTGGCCGAGCGCCACGGCCTGATCCTGCGCATGAGCTTCGAACAGGAGTTTCAGGCGGTCGATGTCGATCTGCCGCCAGCCCACGCCCTGTCGTTCGGCGCGCTCCGGCGCGTCGACCCCTTCGGTCCGACGCTGTTCGCCGCCCTGGCGGAGGCCGGGGTGGAGCCGGAGGTCGTCCTGCCGGAATTCGGTCGTCAGCAGTTCGAGGTGACCTGCGCGCCGGCCGAGCCGGTCCGGGCCGCCGATCGCGCCGTGGCGATCCGCGAGATCGTTCGCGAGCTCGGCCGCAACTGCGGCCTGCGCGCCAGCTTCGCCCCAAAGGTCGCGGTCGACGGGGTCGGCAATGGCGTCCACATCCATCTGAGCCTTTGGGACAAGGCCGGTCGGCCCGTGACCCGCGACGCCGCGGCGGCGAATGGCCTGTCGGCGGCGGCGGGCGCCTTCTTCTCCGGCGTGCTGCGCCATATGCCCGCCCTGGTGGCCTTCACCGCGCCCAGCCCGCCATCCTACCTGCGCCTGCGGCCGCAGAGCTGGAGCGCGGCCTACACCTGGCTGGCGGATCGAGACCGCGAGGCGGCGCTGAGGGTTTGCCCGACCTGGACCGCCGGCGGCGGGGACCCCGACCGCCAGTTCAATGTCGAATACCGGGCGGCTGACGCCACGGCCAATCCCTATCTCGCCGCCTGGGCCCTGGTCCGGGCGGGCCTGGCCGGATTGGACGCCGGCCTCGCGCCGCCGCCGATCGCCCCGCGCCATCCCGATGGCCTCTCGGCGGCGGAAAGAACCGCCCTGGGCGTCGTTCGCTTGCCGGAGTCCCTGGAGGACGCGCTGGCGGCCCTGGACGCCGACCCGATCGTTCGTGGCTGGCTCGCCGGGGATGTGTTGGAGACCTATGTCGGCGTCCGTCGCGCGGAGCTTGCGCGGGTCGCCGGCCTGTCCCCGGCCCAGGTCTGCGACCTCTACCAGGGACTCTACTGATGGACGCCCGGATGGCACACGATTCCGCCCAATGGCCTGATCCGATCGAAGTGCTCAACGAGGGCGGACCTTCGCCGATCGTGCTGGTCTGCGAGCACGCTTCAAACCACGTGCCCGACCAGTATGGCGGCCTGGGCTTGAGGCCGGCCGATCTCGTGGATCACATCGCCTGGGATCCGGGCGCGGCGGCCCTGACCCGCGCGCTCTCCGACCGGTTGTCGGCGCCGGCCTTCCTGGGCACCTACTCGCGGCTGCTGATCGATCTCAACCGGCCGATCCATGTGCCCTCGGCGATGCCCAAGCAGTCCGAAGCGACGGACATTCCCGGCAACCAGACGATCGCCCTGGACGAGGCCCTGCATCGGGTCCGACGCATCTTCACCCCGTTTCACGCGCGGATTCAGGCCCATCTCGACGAGCGCCAGCTGGCCGGCCGGCGACGACGGTGATCTCGATCCACAGCTTCTCGCCCAGCTATCTGGGGGCGACCCGGCCCTGGCATGCGGGGGTGCTCTATAATCGCTGCACGGGTCTTGGCGAGGGCATAGCCGACGCCCTCGCGGCGGACTCCGCGCTCAATATCGGCCGCAACGCGCCCTACCGGATCGAGGCTGAGTCCGACTATTGCGTCCTGGTGCACGGCGAGGCGCGTGCCCTGCCGGCGGTGCTCATTGAGGTCCGGAACGACCAGCTCGCGACGCCCGAGGGCGTGGGGGCGTGGACCGCGCGCCTGGCCGACGCCTTCGTCTCGGTCGCGGTCTGATTTCAAGGGACTTCAGTCAAACGCCAAGGCCGACGCGGGTCGCGTCGGCGCAAGGACGGTCATCCGATGGTTCTCGGCCCGCATCAGATCGGGCCCGATCTTGCCGCCCTCAGGGGGCGACATACCGCGATGGCGGCGCCCCGAAGGTCTGACGGAAAACCGTGCTGAACGAGGTCGGGCATTCATAGCCCACGTCCAGGGCGATGGTGGTGATCGGCTGGCCCATCTCCAGGCGCACCAGGGCTTCCTGCAGTCGCACCTGCTGGCGCCACATCGAGAAGCTCATGCCGATCTCCTCGCGAAACCGTCGGGTGAGGGTGCGTCGGCTCATCGCCATCTTGGCGGCCCAATAGTCGATCGGCCGGTTGTCCGACGGATCGCTGATGATCGCCTCGCAAATGCGGGCGAGCCGCGAGTCCGTGGGCGCGCGGATCCGGCTCGGCTGTTCGGGCGCGGCGCCGATCCTGGAGCTCAGCAGATGGTTGATCCAGGTGACCTCCGCCGAGGGGGCCGGGAGCTTGGCCATGCGCGCGGCCTCCAGGATCAGCTCGCGCAGCAGCGGCGTCATCTCCACCAGTCGCGGCGAGTCCGGCAGGTCGGCGGCGTCGCGGATGGTCAGGGCTCCTGGGGTCACACCGCGCCGGAAGTGCAAGGTCAGGGTCACCCCCCGGGGAACCCACAGGCCGCGATGGGGCGCCAGGGCCCAGAGGCTGTCGCCCGTCGCCGCCGACAACATGCCCGTCGAGGCGAAGATCACCATACCCTGGCGCATGACCATCGGCTGGCCGGACACGGGCGCGAAGTCGTCGTCCTCCCGGCATTCTGGCCGGTGAAGCGGGTCAACGCTCTTAAGCAGGATGGAACTCGGCATCAGACACCCGTCGAGAGGGGGAGTTGGAATGTATTGAAACAAACATATTCATCCACAAATGGCAAGAATGTTTGATTTCTTACATTGCGGGGCGGGCGCCGCGAGAAGGCCCGGGCCTGGCCCGCCCTCACAGGCGAATGGCCTGCGGCGGCGGGCGGCCCGTGGCTGTCGCGCCCATTCTGCGAGACTCAAGCTCCGGGCTTCACGTCCGGTCGACCCATTGGAAGTGGAGGGCGCTGGCCTTGAACCTGATCCAGACTGGAGCCCTCGCGGCCTGGGTCGCGATCGCCGCGCCCGCCGCCGGCCTCGCGGCCCAGCCCGTGCGCGACCCTGTCCACGCAGTGGAGACAGGCCTGAGGCCGGCGGTGGAGATCGTCGGCCAGCCGCCCGTGCGTTGGACGATGCAGGAGCGCATGGCCTTCTATCATGTGCCCGCGGTCAGCATCGCCGTCATCCGCGACGGCAAGGTCGCCTGGGCCAAGGCCTGGGGCGTGCTGCAAGCCGGGTCCCCCGAACGGGCGGACCCTGAGACCATGTTCTCGGTCGGGTCGGTCAGCAAGGTGGGCGCCGCCACCGTGACCTTGCGTCTTGTCGATGCGGGCAAGCTCGATCTTGACCGGGACGTCCGTGAAGATCTGGTTCGGTGGCGACTGCCGGAGACCGCCCTTAGCCAGGGTCGTCCGGTGACCCTTCGCCAGATCCTGTCCCACACCGCCGGCTTCACCGTCAGCGGCTTCCCCGACTTCCAGCCTGGCCAGCCGCTGCCGTCCGAGATCGACACCCTGGAGGGCCGCGCCCCCTCGGTGGTCGGACCGGTCACCTTCGCCTGGTCGCCCGGCGCCAGCGCCCACTATTCGGGGGGCGGCGTCACCGTGGAGCAGGTCATTGTCGAGGATCGAACCGGCATGACCTTCGCCCAGGCCGCCAAGACCTGGCTGCTGGATCCCCTGAGGCTGACCCGCAGCACCTATGAACAACCGCTCCCCGAAACCTGGCGCAATGTCGCCAAGGCCCATGGGCCGGACGGCCGGCCGCGCGCCTTGCCGCGCGGTTGGGAGTCGATGCCGGAGACCGCCGCCTCCGGCCTTTGGAGCACGCCGACCGAATACGCCCGCCTGGTCATCGCCCTGATCCAATCCTACCAGGGCAAGTCCGGCGCCTTGTTGAGCCAGGGGCTCGCGCGGCAGATGATGACTCCCGTGGGGCCGAGCCAGGTGGGGCTGGGGCCCTTCCTGGACGGGCATGGCCTGACCCGCCGCTTCTCGCACACCGGCTCGAACGACTCCTACAAGGCCTATTTCGAAGGCGATCTGGCGACCGGCGACGGCGTCGTGATCTTCACCAACAGCGCCTCGGCGGGGCCGATCCGCGAGGAGGTGCGCCGCGCCGTCGCCGCGGCCGAGGGGTGGGACGTCACCGGCGTGGCCAAGGTCCCGCCGTTCCGCCTGTCCGCCGCGGAGATGGACGAACTGGCCGGGTCCTACCGCGTGACGGGGGACCGCGGGGTGCTCGGCGGGCGCATGTCGATCGAAGGCCCCCCCGAGGCGTTCGGCGTCATGGTGGAGAATGGCCGGCTATGGGCCCAGACCGTCGGGCGCGGGACCAAGGAGGAACTGGTCCCGGAGGGGCCGACGCAGTTTGTCAGCACGGCGGATTCCGCCCGTCGGTTCGAGTTCGTGCGCGGCGTCGACGGCCGGATCGACAGCCTCATTCTGCGGGTCGACGACGCGGCCTTGTCTTTGGCGCGCGCCCGATGAGCGAACCGCCCGGCGCGCCCGCGCGGAACGCCCTTGTGCGATGCGTGGCCGCGGGCCTGATACGCCCCGGCAGGCGCGTCCTTGCGGCGCGCGGCGAGACTTACCAGGAGACTTTCGTGACCGCCGAGCATGAGGCCGCCGAGCGCCTGACGATCCGCGAAAAGCTGACCGCCGGTTCGCTGTCCCTGACCCCCGCCGAGGCCAAGATCGCCCAGGTGCTGCTCAGCGACTATCCCCTGTCCGGACTGGGGTCGCAGGCCAATCTGGCCAAGCGGGCGCATGTCAGCGACCCGACGGTCCTGCGCTTCGCGGCGAAGCTCGGCTTCACGGGATTCGCGGCGTTCCAGGCGAGTCTGCTGGAGGAGGTGGAAGCCCGGCTGCGGTCGCCCCTGATGATGGTCGAGGCCAAGCTGAACAAGGGCTCCGAGCAGAGCATCGTCAAATCCTACCTCGAATCGGTCGCGGAGCTGACGGCCAGCGCCGCCGAATCCGCCGTGAGCTCGACCTATGAACGGGCCGTGGAGCTGATCATGGAGGCCCGCCATGTCGGCGTGCTGGGCGGCCGTTTCAGCCGCCACGTCGCCGGCATGCTCACCGGCTATCTCGTGCAGTTCAGGGGCGGTGTCTCCGGCCTGGGGGCGCTGTCGGCCGAGTCCTTCGATCTGCTGATCGACTTCTCCCGGCGCGATGTGCTGGTCGTCTTCGACTATCGCCGCTACCAGGCGAACGTCGTCGAGTTCGCGCGCCAGGCCTCCGAGCGCGGGGTGCGGGTCATCCTGTTCACCGACGGCTGGCTGTCGCCCATCGCCGAGTTTGCGGACTTCACCCTGACCTGCCCGGTCGAGGTCGATTCTCCCTATGACAGTCTCGTCGGCGCCGTGGCGCAGATGGAGGCCCTGGTGGCGCAGGTGGTCGCGCGCGAGAGCGGGGCCATGGGCCGCATGGAGGACCTTGAGCGGGTGAGGACCCGAAACAGGGTGTCGCTTACCGGCCGCGAAGACCCCAATCCGGACGCCTGACGGGCTGTCCGGCGGCGGCCTCTGCGCGGAGGGCCGGGCCCGCGTTCAGCCCAGCGATGTCCCCATCCCGAGGGCATTTTCGCTGGATCGCCCACGCGCGAACTTCGGGTCTTGGGAAACTTGCCGCCGGCTTGAGTCTGCTTGCCAGACTGAATGGCGGTGAGAGAGGGATTCGAACCCTCGTTAGGCTTTCACCTAAACACGCTTTCCAAGCGTGCGCGATCGACCACTCCGCCACCTCACCCCGTTCCATCGAGGGGGCGCACCCCGTCGCGGAAGGCGCGCAATATACTCAGGACGCCTGCCGGGGCAAGCGGACTTGCAAGGTCGCGGCGAGATGGGGCGGATCGAACAGCGAGCGGCCGGACTGGCGGGTCAGATCGGCCTCCAGGCGGAGGCTGTCGCGTCGCCATGCGGCGAGGGCTGTGAGGGGCGGCGGGGCGTTGCCGCGCAAGGTCTCGGCGATGGTGGCGAGCCTGCGGTCGGCGGCCATAAGGGCGCGGCGTTGGCGCGCCAGGTCCGGCGCCGCGAACCGCTCGTCGATCAGGCCCAGCCGGGCGCGGGCGCCGGCGATCATCACCAGGGCGGCCGGGCGATCGCCTGCGTCGGCCAAGGCTTGCGCGGCGGTGGCGGCGCGGCGGGCGTCCTCCATCAGCCCCGCGACGTCGACGGGACGATCCGCCTGGGCGGGGCAGGCCTCCGGCGACAGGGCGCGTACGTAGTCGGCGAGCCCCTGCAGGACGGCCGGCGGCGGTTGAGGCCCGTCGAACTCCTGGGTCACCAGGCCCTGGATGAAGGCCGCCAAGGCCGGATCGCCCGGCGCCTGGCTGATCTTGAGCCGGGCCTTGGGGCCGCTGAGATCGGGGATCGGCCTGGGATCGAAGACCCCGTTGTCGCGATGGGTGCTGAACAGCGAGGAGGTGACGTCGGCCGTGCCGGGCGGGCCGGACACGCCGGGGAAATGGAACTCGGGATTGGTGCGGCCGGACTGGTGGCAGGTCTCGCAGGCCACGCCGGAGCGCGCCGCCTGACCCCCGAGCACCACGGGGGTGCGGAAGGCGGCCCGGCCGATCTCCACCGACAGCCGCGCGGCGGGCGCGGCGGGCAGGGTGAGGCACTCGGTGGGCGCGCGGGTCAGGCGCGCCACCGGGTCCGCGCCGGGCGCCAGCCAGCGCAGGCCCTTAAGCGGTGGGCCGATCTGCGGCGCGGCGGCGACCGCAAGACCGGCCGCCAGGGCGAGGCCCAGCCCTAGGACCGCGGTTCGTGACCGACGTCGATCCAACGGCGCAGCTCCTCGGCCTCGGCGCAGCCATAGGCGCAGATGTGGTCCAGCCTCGCCAGCATCGCCCGGGCGCCGGCCATGTCGCCGCGCTCGACCTTCAGCTCGCCATAATATTCGGTGGCGCCGCGATGCTCCGGGGCGATCGCCAGGGCCTGGCGGTAGTAGGTCTCCGCCCGATCGAAGGCGCCCTTCTTGCGCCAGGCATAGCCCTGATAGGTCAGGATGTCCGGATGCGGCCCGAAGGCCTGGCGGGCCTGGCCCAGGGCGGCCAGGGCGTCGTCATAGCGGTGCTGATTGATCAGGCTGACCGCCTGGACATAGGCGGCGTCCCCTGCGGCGGGTCCGGCGAACAGCATCGGGCCGCCGGTCAGGGCGGCCGCGGGCGCCGGCGCTGGGGCCATGGCCGACTGGACCGCGTCGATCGCGGCCTTGAGCGCGGCGGCGTCGACGCAGGTTCCACAGGCTGTGGCTCGGGCCTTGAGCCAGTCCAGCTCGCCCTGGGCCTTTGGGTCTTTCAGCCCGGCCAGGGCCTGGCCCAGGCCCTGGTGGCTGGCGATATCATCGGGAGACAGCTTCACGGCGCGCTCATAGGCCCGTCGGGCGCGCTTCTGGTCGCCGCTCGCGGCATAGGCCGCCCCCAGCAGGCGCCACGCCTCCAGGCTGGTCGGCGCGACCTGGGTGACGTGATCGAAGGCGCGGGCCGCGGCCTTGTAGTCCTGGGCGTTCATCGCGGCGACGCCCTTGGCGTATTCCGCGGCCGGATCATAGGTCGGGGCGGACATGGACGGCATCTCGCCGCCGCCGCCTCCGCCGCCGCCCGCGCTCAAGGCCTGACCCGTCAGGCCAAGGCTCAGGATCGCGCCTGCCATGACCATCGTCCGCCACGATCGTCCCATCGTCGCCTCCCCGGCTGTTTGGGAGAACAGTGTCATGAAAACTCCGGCGCGTCAGCCGTGCGGGCGGACGGTGCAATCAACAGCCTGTGCGTCTATATTGAGGCTCAATCGAACCCCTGAACCGAAAGGCGATCTCCCCATGTTCTTCGCCAAGAAGTCCCTCGAGCTGCCGACCGCCGACACCGCCCTCAAGGGCCGGCCCACGGCCCTGCCGACCGCCGAGACCCACTTCATCAATGGCCGCCCGCTGAAGGGGCCCTATCCAGAGGGCCTGGAACTCGCCCAGTTCGCCATGGGCTGCTTCTGGGGCGTGGAGCGGAAGTTCTGGGACGCGCCGGGCGTCTGGGTGACGGCGGTGGGCTATGTGAACGGGATCACGCCCAACCCGACCTATGAGGAAGTCTGCTCGGGCCGCACCGGCCACACCGAGGCGGTGCTGGTGGTCTATGACCCCAAGCTCACCAGCTATGACGCGCTGCTGAAGCTGTTCTGGGAGAACCACGACCCCACCCAGGGCATGCGCCAGGGCAATGACATCGGCACCCAGTATCGCTCGGGGATCTACACCTACACCCCCGAACAGGCCGCGGCGGCGGAAGCTTCGCGCGAGGCCTATCAGGCGGCGCTGAAGACCCGTGGGTTCGGTCCGATCACCACCGAGATTGCGCCCGCCCCGGAATTCTATTTCGCCGAGGACTATCACCAGCAGTACCTGGCCAAGAACCCCGCCGGCTATTGCGGCATCGGCGGCACCGGCGTCACCTGCCCCATCGGAGTGGGCGTTCAGGCTTGACGCCGGAGGCCTTCAAGACCGCGGCCCTCGCCCTGCCCGCCGCCACCCATGTGGTGCAGTGGGGCGGGGCGGACGTGTTCAAGGTCGGCGGCAAGATCTTCGCCGTCATGGACCTGGGCGGCGCCTTCTCCATCAAGGTCAGCGACATCGCCTATGAGGCCCTGACCGAGAGCGGGGCGGCGCGGCCCGCCCCCTATCTGGCGCGGGCCAAGTGGGTGGCCTTTGATGATCTTGCCGGTCTCGACGCCGCGGAGGTGGAGGGCTGGCTCGTCAACGCCCACGCCCTGGTGGCGGCCAAGCTGACCCGGGCCGTGAAGCGGGAGCTGGGGCTCTAGCTCAGTCGGCCTGCCGGCTTTCCAGCAGGCGGCGGATGTCGCGAATGGCCCCGGCCGATTGCGAGCGGCGCTGGCGGCCGATGAGCAGCAGGGTCGCCCCGGCGGTGGCCGCGATGAAGGCCGGCGCGCCGAACAGCCAGGCCGCGGCAGCCAGCGCGAAATAATAGCCGCGCACCCCCGCATTGAACGACGACAGGGCGGGGTTGATCAGCCGGGAGGCGGCTTCGCCATAGGCCTCCTCGAAAACCGGATCATGGGTGTCGGGCGCGGCGCCGACAGCGGCGATGCAGTAGTTCATCTGGCGGATCGCCCAGATGAAATCGAGCAGGCCGCGGGCGAGCGTCACCAGCACCAGCGCGATCTGGCCCTCAAAGAGGAGCCGCGAGGAGGTCTTGAGCACCAAGAGGCTGGAGGCCGAACGGAAGGTGGTCTCGCCGCCGAACAGGGCGCCGGCCGCCGCCGCGATCAGGATCAGGTTGGACGAGGCGAAGAAGGAGGCCGAGTTCAGGGCGTGGCCCAGGAGCTGGCCGTCCATGAACCGGTTCTCGCGCACCGCCATGTTGCGCATCCAGGCGGCCCGGATGACGGTCATGTTGGTGTTGATCACCCCATGCCCCCCGGCCGAGGCCTTGAGCAACGGCTGATAGGCCAGCCATACCACCAGGAAGAAGGCCAGGGCCGCGAGGTCGAGCGGCGACAGGGGAAGCGAGGGGAGGGCGTGCATCAGTCCTCGACGATCAGGCTGTCTTTGTTGGTGTTCTTCAGAGTGAGGGTGATGAGGAAGGCGCAGGCCATCACCACCGCGACATAGACGTAGAACTCGCTCTCATGGCCTGCCTGCTTGAACCACAGGGCCGCATATTCCGCCGAGCCGCCGAACACCGAATTGGCGAGCGCATAGGGCAGGGCGACGCCGAGCGCGCGGATATGGGCGGGGAACAGCTCGGCCTTGAGCACCGCATTGACCGCCGTATAGCCCGACAGGATCGCCAGCAGCAGGACGACCAGCAGGATCGCGGCCATCGGATCGTGGGTGACGGCGATCTGGCTCATCACCGGGAAGGTGGCCGCGGCGCCGGCGGCGAAGGCGAACATCAGGGTGGTCTTGCGGCCGATGCGGTCCGACAGCGCGCCATAGAGCGGCTGGATCAGCATATAGGCCACCAGTGAGGCGGCGCTGATCCCGGTTGCGGCGTCCTTGGAGAAGCCCGAGGTGTTGACCAGGAACTTCTGCATGTAGGTCGTGTAGGCGTAGAAGGCCAAGGAGCCGGCCGAGGTGAGGCCGAAGATGGTCCAGGTCTCGCGCGGATAGGTCAGGAACAGGGCGAGCGTCGGCGGGTGCTTCTCGGTCTTGGCGCCCTGCGCCTGGACGGCGATGAACGAGGCGCTCTCCTGCAGGCCCATGCGGATGAAGAACACCACGATGGCGAGGCCCGCGCCGATCACGAAGGGGATGCGCCAGCCCCAGGCCTCCAGGTCCGCCTTGGGCAGCAGGTTCTGCAGCAGGATCAGGACGGCGAGTGCGGTGAGCTGACCCATGATCAGGGTCATGAATTGGAAGCTGGACCAGAAGCCGCGGTTCTTCTTGCCGGCGACCTCCGACATGTAGGTCGCGCTGGCGCCGTATTCGCCGCCGAGCGACAGGCCCTGGACCAGGCGGGCGGCCAAGAGGGCGAAGGGCGCCGCGGCGCCGATCATCCCATAGTCGGGCATGATGGCGATGGCGAAGGAGCCGGCGCACATCATGGCCACCGACAGGGTGAGCGCCTCGCGGCGGCCGGCCTTGTCGGCGTAGAGCCCCATGATCCAGGCGCCCAGCGGGCGGGCCAGGAAGCCGGCCCAGAACACCCCTGCGGTGCCCAGCAGTTGCGCGGTGGTGTCGCCCTTGGGGAAGAAGTGCTTGGCGAAATAGAGGGCGAAGGAGGAATAGGCGAACCAGTCGTACCACTCGACCAGATTGCCGGCCGAGCCGCCCAGGATGGCGCGGCCGCGCCAGCGGCGTCAGGCCCGGCGCCTGGGCCTCGATGGGCAATTCGCCGCCGGCTTCCGTCGCAGTCATGAAGTCCCCCCGAACCAGTTTCGAGGGGACCCTAGAACGGCTGAGGCGTCAGGCGAAGGGCGCGCGGCCTATATCCGGCCCATAAGCACCAGGATCACCACGATCAGCAGCACAAGGCCGAGGCCGCCGGACGGGAAATAGCCCCAGGAGCGCGAGTGGCTCCAGGTCGGCAGGGCGCCGACCAGGGCCAGCACCAGGATGATGAGAAGGATGGTCCCCAGCATTGAAGTCTCTCCGCGTCGCCACACCCTGAACGGTCTGGCTTGTCGGAGGGGAACGGGCGCCGGGCCGCGGCGGTTCCGGCCGGGTTTATTCGGCGGCGTCGGCGGTGTGCAGCCGCTGGTCGGCGTCCTTGACCCCATTGGCGTAGAGCACGCCGATGAAGCCGCCCTTGATGCGCGGCAGCAGGATCAGGGTCAGCAGGCCCAGCGGGATCAGGGCGCCGGGCACCACCAGCAGGGGCGGCGCCTGCCAGATCACCGGAAACAGCAGCAGGGGCGCCACGAACAGGTGGGCGACGATCAGGATGGTGAAATAGGCCGGGCCGTCGTCGGCCGGATACTGCGACAGGCTGTGGCCGCAGGAGGGGCAGTTCGGCTCCACCTTCAGATAGCGCCAGTACATCTTGCCCTCGCCGCAGTGGGGGCATCGCCCCTTGAGGCCTCGCTGGAGGGCGCGCAGGACGGTGGGGCGTTCGGTACTCGACATGGCGGCTATATGCTCACTTGAGGCCGGCGGCGGAAGTATGACCCGCCGTCGCATGCGCGAAAGATGCGGGCCCTCCGCCCGCGACCCCAGGTGCGATCCTGTCCCAGGATGTCCGAACCGGAGTTGATCAGGAACTCGCCCGGTCGTCACCCGTTTTGGGGCAAGACCTCGGAGGACCCGTCATGGCGCCGGAAAACACGCCGCTCCCGCCGGCCAAGGGCGCGCCGGGCGGCCGCATGGCCATACCGGACCGACCACGCCGGCCGAGCAGAGCGCCCGCGAGGCGCCTCCCGAAGTCGTGCCGGCCGAGGACCGGACCCGGATCGCGGAAGAGGCCTCGCGCCAGGAAGACGCCTAGTGTTTGACCTTGTCGGCCGTGTGGCTGACCGCCTTGCCGGCCGCGGAAATGTCCTGTCCCACCCCGGCGACCGTGTTGCAGGCGGCGGTCAGAAGGGCGGCCGCGACGGCGGCCAGGATCACGACTTTACGCATTCATCAGCTCCTCAAGGGATCGGCGGGCCCAACCCTTGCGGTCAAGCTTCGGCGATTTTTAGGCGCTGACGGCCGGCCCCGGCAATCCTCAAGCGGCCTGTTTGCGCCGCGCCGGGTTGGAGAACTTCATGACCCCGTCCTCCACGGTGGAGAATTTGAGGTTCATCAGATCCTTGGCGTAGTTCTGGTCCAGCTTCCAGGGGGCCTTGGAGCCCTGCTTGGGGAAGCTCGCCATGGCGCGCTGGACATAGCCCGAGGAGAAGTCGAGCCAGGGCTCTTCGCCGATGTTGGGGTCGGTGTTGCGCGGGGTCGCCTGGCGCATGCCGGTCCGGTCCATGTGGTTCAGGAGCCGGCAGACATAGCCGCAGGTCAGGTCGCACTTCAGGGTCCAGGAGGCGTTGGTGTAGCCGAAGGACGAGGCCAGGTTCGGCACGTCGGAATACATCATGCCCTTGTAGGAGAGGGTCTTGGCCGGCTCGACCTTGCGGCCGTCGACCGTCAGCTCCAGCCCGTTCAGCGCCTTGAGCACCAGGCCCGTGGCGGTGACGATCACGTCGGCCTCCAGCTCCTGGCCCGACTTCAGCTTGATGCCGGTCGGGGTGAAGCTGTCGATATGATCGGTGACGACGGAGGCGGAGCCCGCCTTGATGGCCGCGAACATGTCGGCGTCCGGCACCAGGCACAGGCGCTGGTCCCAGGGGTTGTAGGAGGGGGTGAAGTGGGTGTCGACGTCGTAGTCGGGGCCCAGCTGCTCGCGCACCATGCCGATGATGCGGGTCTTCACCTTGTCGGGGTTCTTGCGGGCGAAGTTGTAGAAATACATGCCGAACAGCACGTTGCGCCACCGGATGATCGCATAGGCGAGCTTGGCGGGCAGGCGGGCGCGCAGCCAGTTGGCGAAGGCGTCCTCGGCCGGGCGCGACACCACATAGGTGGGCGAGCGCTGCAGCATGGTGACGTGGGCGGCGGTCTTGGCCATTTCCGGGACCAGGGTCACGGCGGTCGCGCCGGAGCCGATCACCACCACCTTCTTGCCGGCGTAGTCGAGGTCCTGCGGCCATTGCTGGGGATGGACGATGCGGCCCTTGAAGCTGTCCGCGCCCGGGAAGTCGGGGGTGTAGCCGCCGTCGTAGCTGTAGTAGCCGCCGCACAGGAAGATGAAGTTGCAGCTGAAGGTGCGGGTCTCGCCGCCCTGTTCGGCGGTGATGGTCCAGGCCGCGTCCTCGGTGGACCAGGCGGCGGAGACGACCTTGTGGCCGAAGCGGATGTGCTGGTCGACGCCATGGTCGCGGGCGGTGTCGCGCACATAGCGCAGGATGGACGGGCCATCGGCGATCGCCTTGGCCTCGGTCCACGGCTTGAACACATAGCCCAGGGTGTACATGTCGCTGTCGGAGCGGATGCCAGGATAGCGGAACAGGTCCCAGGTGCCGCCGATGGCGTCGCGGCCCTCGAGGATCGCATAGGTCTTGCCCGGGCAATCGGTCTGCAGGTGGACGGCCGCGCCGATCCCCGACAGGCCCGCGCCCACGATCACCACATCGAAATGTTCCATGGTCGTCCGTCCCCCTGATATCCCCGGCTCTAGGCCGGCGTATGGCGTGCGCCTTGGCGGCGCGCCCGCGTCCTCCGGGCCTTCCCATCCTCCATGACGTAAGGGAGCCTGCCGCGCAAGGCCTAGGTTATCGCCGATAATATGGACGGATCGTCGCGCGGGAGCCGCTCTTAGGAGAATGTGGAGGACTCCAAACTACAGCATGGCGCCCATGAGCCCGCGCGCCCAACCCCTGAGCCCCAAGGCCGTCACGGTGGAGGCCGCAGATTTCGAGGCCATGGTCCGCCTGCACGAGGCCTATCTGGCCGGTCGGCCCGGGGCCATGCGCGCCCTGCCGCGTTATGTGGTGGCCCATCGGATGCGCTGTGACGGGCGGGTGCTGCGGGAGGCGGACTTCACCGGCGCTGACCTTACCGGCTCGATCTTCATCGGCGGCGACCTGACCCGCACCGCCTTCTATTGCGCGACCTTGGCCAAGTGCGACTTCCGCAACGCCCACCTGGTGCGGGCCGACCTGCGTGGGGCGAGCTTCGCCGGCGCCCGGCTGGGCGGCGCGGTGCTGGACGAGGCGGACCTGCGGGCCGCGACCCTGTGCATTGTCGACGAGAGCGGCGGTCTGCGCCGGCTGGGCGCGGGCGCAAGCTTCACCGGGGCCAGCCTGAACGGCGCCCGGCTGGACGACGCCACCGCCTTCGCGGTCGATTTCTCCAACTGCTCGCTCAAGGGCGCGCGGCTGCGGAACGCCAATCTGAAGAACGCCAATTTCCTGGACGCCAATCTGGCCGGCGCCGATTTCGCCGGGGCCAAGCTGCAGGGCGCGACCCTGACCGGGGCGATCCTGACCGGCGTCGATGTCTCGCGGCTGGGGCTCAGCCGGGCCGAGCTGGCCGCCTGTGTTCTCGACCCGACGCCGGAGGCGGTCGCCCGGCTGGGCGAGATCCGCGCCGAGCTGGACCAGGCCGAGCTCTGGGCCAAGACCGACGGGGCCGAGGGGCGACCTGCCCAGCTCGACGGTGCGGACCTGCGGCCCGCCCAGGGCAGCTTCCGCGAACGCGTCCTGGCCGGATTCACCGCCAAGGCGCTGATGGCCGTCGGCGTGGACTTCTCGCTCAGCCAGCTGCAGGGCGCGAACTTCGACGGAGCCGACCTGCGCGGCGCGGACTTCACCGGCGCCGACCTGCGGGGCGCGAGTTTCCGCGGCGCCAAGCTGTCCCACGCCCGCTTCGTCAACGCCGACCTGGCGGCCCTGCCCCTGTCCGGCGGGGGCGCCCGGCCGATCTCGTTCGAGGGCGCCAGTCTCGATGGCACCGGCCTGATGCGCAAAGCCGCCCCGTCCCAGCCGGAGCCGCGCGCCCAGAGCGTGCTGGAGCTCTGAGCCCGGGTTAGCGATTTCTCCAACTCTTTCAGTCACCTTGGCGCGGACACCCATGCCGCACCGTCGCACCCATCTTCAGCCCAAGGCCATCGCCGTCGACGCCGCGTGGTTCGAGGCGATGGTCGTCGCCCATGAATCCTTCATCGCCGGACGGCGGGGCGGGGCCCGCGCCGTGCCCCGCTTCATCGTCGCCCACCGCATGGGCGCGGATCGTCGGGTCCTGGCCGACATCGATTTCACCGGGGCGGACCTGACGGGATCGAGCTTCATCGGCTCGGACCTCAGTCGCGCCGCCCTCTATTGCGCCAATCTGTCGGCCTGCGACCTGCGCGCCTCGAAGCTGGTCCGCGCGGACATGCGGGGCGCGACCTTCGCCGGCGCCCGGCTGGCCGGGGCCGTGCTGGACGAGGCCGACATGCGCGCGGCGATCCTCTGCGCCGCCGATGAGGACTTTGGCCTGAGACGGGTCGGCGGCGCGGGCGGCGCCAGCCTGGCCGGCGGCAGCCTCAACGGCGCCCAGCTGGATGACGCCCAGGCCTTCGCGGTCGATTTCTCCAATTGCTCGCTGAAGGGCGTGCGGCTGCGCAACGCCAATCTGAAGAACGCCAACTTCACCAACGCCAATCTCGACGGGGCCGACTTCGCCGGGGCTCGCCTCACGGGCGTTCAGTTCTCGGGCGCCATCCTGACCAATGTCGATGTGCGCGCCCTTTGCCTCACGCCCAAGGACCTGTCGGGTTGCGTGCTCGATCCGTCGCCAGCGGCTCAGGCCCGCCTGGGCGAGATCGCGGGCGCTTTGGAGGCGGTTGAGCTCTGGGCGCGGTCCGACGGCGGGGAGGCGGCGCCGGCCAGCCTGGACGCCTTCGACCTGCGGCCCGCGACTGACCTGTTCAAAGGCCGACTGCTGGCGGGGCTTGCGGCCCGCGGCGCCGTGGGGGTCGGGCTGGACTTCTCGGGGGCCCAGCTGATGGGCGCCGATTTCGAAGGCGCGGATCTGAGATCGGCCAATTTCACCGGCGCGGACCTGCGCGGCGCCTCGTTCCGCCACGCGCGGCTGTCGCACGCGATCTTCCGCGACGCCAATCTGAAGCCCCTGCAGCTGGTGCACGGCGGAACCCGGCCGGTCACCTTCGCCGGCGCCAGCCTTGAGGGCACGGGACTGGTGCGGGCGCCGCAGCCAGCGCCCCAACCGGCCTAGTCGGCGTCCATCTTCAGGGCGGCGATGAAAGCCTCCTGCGGGATCTCGACCTTGCCGAACTGGCGCATGCGCTTCTTGCCGGCCTTCTGCTTGTCCAGCAGCTTGCGCTTGCGGCTCATGTCGCCGCCGTAGCACTTGGCCGTCACGTCCTTGCGCAGCGCCCGGACAGTTTCGCGGGCGATGATCCGCCCGCCGATGGCCGCCTGGATCGGGATCTGGAACATGTGCGGACTGATCAGGTCCTTCATCTTCTCGACCATTCCGCGGCCGCGGGTCTCGGCCCGGTCGGCGTGGACCAGCATGGAGAGCGCGTCGACCGGCTCGCTGTTCACCAGGATCGACATCTTCACCAGATTGCCGGTCTTGTAGCCCTCGATGGCGTAGTCGAACGAGGCGTAGCCCTTCGAGACGCTCTTCAGCCGGTCATAGAAGTCGAACACCACCTCATTGAGCGGCAGGTCGTAGACGACGAGGGCGCGGCTGCCGACATAGGACAGCTCCCGCTGCTCGCCGCGTCGGTCCTGGCAGAGCTTGATCACCGAGCCGAGATACTCGTCGGGCGTCAGGATGGTGGCCTTGATCCAGGGCTCGGCGATGCTGTCGATCTTGACCGGGTCGGGCAGGTCGGCCGGGTTGTGCAGCTCGATCTCCGAGCCGTCGATCAGCTTGATCTTGTAGACGACGCTGGGGGCCGTCGCGATCAGGTCGAGGTCGAACTCGCGGGAGAGGCGCTCCTGGATGATCTCCAGGTGCAGCAGACCCAGGAACCCGCAGCGGAAGCCGAAGCCGAGCGCGGCCGAGGTCTCCATCTCATAGGTGAAGCTGGCGTCGTTCAGGCGCAGGCGGCCGATGGCGGCGCGCAGGTCCTCGAAATCGGCGGCGTCCACCGGGAACAGGCCGCAGAACACCACGGACTGCGCGACCCGGAAGCCGGGCAGGGCGGTCTCGGTCTGGCGGCGCTCCTCGGTGATGGTGTCGCCGACGGCGGCGTCGGCCACCTGCTTGATCTGGGCGGTGATGTAGCCGATTTCGCCGGGGCCGAGCTCGCCACTTCGGTCTGCTTGGGCTTGAAGACGCCGATCTTGTCGACCTGGTGGGTGACGCCGGCGTTCATCATCCGGACCTTCATGCCGGCCTTGAGCACCCCGTCGATGACCCGGACCAGGACGACGACGCCCAGATAGGGGTCGTACCAGGCGTCGACCAGCAACGCCTTCAGCGGCGCCTCGCGGTCGCCCTTGGGCGGCGGCAGGCGGGTGACCACGGCCTCCAGCACGTCGGCGATGCCTTCGCCGGTCTTGGCCGAGCAGAGGATGGCGTCAGACGCGTCGATGCCGATCACGTCCTCGATCTGCTGCCGCACCCGGTCGGGCTCCGCGGCCGGCAGGTCGATCTTGTTCAGGACCGGGACGATCTCGTGATTGTTGTCGATCGCCTGATAGACGTTGGCCAGCGTCTGGGCCTCGACCCCTTGCGAGGAGTCGACCACCAGGATCGAGCCTTCGCACGCCGCCAGGCTGCGCGAGACCTCATAGGCGAAGTCGACGTGGCCGGGCGTGTCCATCAGGTTCAGGACATAGGTCTCGCCGTTGCGGGCCTTGTAGTCCAGGCGCACGGTCTGGGCCTTGATGGTGATCCCGCGTTCCCGCTCGATCTCCATGTTGTCGAGGACCTGCTCGGTCATCTCGCGCTTGGTCAGGCCGCCCGTCTCCTGGATCAGGCGATCGGACAGCGTGGATTTGCCGTGGTCGATGTGGGCCACGATGGAGAAGTTGCGGATGTGGGAGAGCGGCGTCGTCATGCTGGCCTGCCTCTAGCACATTCGCGGGCCTGTGCGAGCCGTGACGCATCGCCCGGCGTGCGGAACGGCTCCGCCCAATCCGGGGCAGTCACTTGGCGTCGACCCTTGTCATTTGAGACCCGCTCCCGCCCCATTGGCCCTCCAAGAGCAAAAAGGGGGAAACGACATGATGATCGCAGCCATCGCCGCGGCCGGGGCCATGAGCCTGGCGCAAGGCGCCAGCGCCTATTTCTGGGAGAGCCTGGTGTCGTCCGACCAGATCGGATCCTGGGCCTATGATCCGCTGACCGTCAGCGCCTCGGGCGGGGTGAGCCAGGTCACCGTGAAGTTCACGCCCCTGCAGCCCACCGTCTGGCCGGGCAGCACCCAGCCGGTGGCCTATGCGGTCCATCGCTACGCCATCAACTGCGCGGCCAACACCTTCGCCACCCTGGGCGGCGGCAACTACGGCGTGGACGGCTCGGTGGTCAGCCCGGCCCAGGCCGCGCCCTCTCAGCCCGTGCAGGCGGGAAGCTTCATGCCCTATGTGGTCCGCAAGGTCTGCAACTAGGCGACCCGGCCGGGCGGGTCGCATCCCGCCCGGCATGGTTAATCCGCCGTTAAGCCTAGCGCCGCAATGAAGACTCGATGGGATGGGATCGTTTCGACCCAAACCCCGGGAGAGCCTTGTCCATGGATCGTCGCACGCTGATCGTTTCGGCCGCCGCCGCCCTCGGAGCGGCCAGCGCGGCCCGCGCCCAATCCTATCCCGCCGGCACGACCAACATGCCGGTTCAGGGACCGCCCCCGCCGCCCGTGACGCCGACCCCGGCCTATCCCGCGAACGCTCCGGCGGAGACCTTCAGCCGCGAAGAGATCGTCAACAACGTCTCCGACTTCATGGGCGTCACCGCCGAGACGGCGGGCGGCGTGGTCGAGCGGGTGTTCAAGGACAATGGCCGGCCCACCGCCTATATCGCGGGCGAAGAGGGCTCCGGCGCCGTGGGCGTCGGCCTGCGCTATGGCCGCGGCCTGCTCTATATGAAGAACAAGCCCCCGGTGGAGATCTGGTGGCAGGGCCCGTCGGTGGGCTGGGACGTGGGCGGCAACGCCAGCCGGGTGTTCACCCTGTGCTATAACCTCCAGTACCCGGACGTGATCTTCCAGCGTTTCCCCGGCGTCGACGGCTCAGCCTATTTCATCGGCGGTCTGGGCGTGAACTATCAGCGCGCGAACGACATCATCCTGGCTCCGATCCGGGCCGGCGTCGGCATGCGTCTGGGCGCCAATGTCGGCTACCTGTCCTACAGCCGGGCCCGGCACTGGTGGCCGTTCTAGTCGAGCGATCCGTAGACCTTGCCGCCGGCGTCGAACACGCCGCGTCCGGGCACGTGATTGACCTCCAGCCGAACCCCGTCGGGGTCTTCGAACAGGACGGAATAGTAGCCCGGGGCGTAGGCATCCTGCTGCGGGGCGTGGACGATGCGGGCGCCGATCGCGACGAGGAAGGCGTGGACCTCGTCGACGTCGCCCCGCTCGCGGACGCGGAAGCAGATGTGGTGCAGGCCGACCCGCCCCTGAACGAAGCGCTCGCCGGCGTGGCTGGGATCCGGGCGGCGGATCCCCACCCCCGTGCGGCCGCCCACGCAGTAATAGGTGTCGTGGCTTTCAGCGACCTCGCTCAGGCCCAGGAAGGGCAGCAACTGCCTGTAGAAGGCGACTGAGGCCTCGAAGTCGCCGGCGGTGATGAAGGTGTGCGCGACGCCGTTGATCTCCACCGCCATGGCGGCCTCCCTCAGTGTTTCTCGGTCTTCGATGTCACATAGTCCATCACGGCCAGAAGCACGCCGGACGCCACGAAGGTGACGTGGATGCCCACGAGCCACGCGAGGTGGCGGTCCTCGATCGCCTCGCCCTCGGCCAGCTTCATGAAGTCCTTGAGCAAGGCGATGGCCGAGATCGCCACGATGGAGGCGATCAGCTTCATCTTCAGGCCGGAGAAATCCACCGTGCCCATCCAGCTTGGCCGATCCTCATGGTCGCCGGTGTCGATCTTGGAGACGAAGTTCTCGTAGCCCGAGAAGATCACGATCAGCAGCAGGTTGCCGGCCAGTGACAGGTCGATCAGCGACAGGACCATGAGGATCGCCCCTTCGGGGCTCATGGTCATGACGTGGCTGAATTCGACCCACGCCTCGCGGAAGAACACGATGATCAGAACGGCGAGGGCCGCCACCAGGCCCACATAGAAGGGCGCCATCAGCCAGCGGGCGCGGAACAGGCCGGTCTCAAGCCAGCGCTCGACGGCGGGCTTGGCGGAGGGGCGGCGGGGCGCGGGAGTCTGGGTCATGGCCCGGATACTTATGGGGGAATCGCGCTGGAACAAGGCGCCAGGTGATGAGTCTCGACCGGATTCATTACTGTTCACGATCTGTATAGAGTCCCCAATCTGGGCCAGGGCCGAAGAAAAACGCACAACGGCCTGTCGTCTTAAATCAAATTGAACCCCGTTCTGTGACCTTGAGCACGAAGGTCCTCGGCGCCGTCCGCCCAGGCCCACGGGAGCTCGAGGACAGGGTGCAAGCTTTCGCGTCAGGCGATCGGACGCTGTCCTGGCGGGACGTGGCCGGATGGGACGAAGGACTCGACCCCCTGCGGGCCGAGGTCCGGGCCGCCCAGATCGGCGCCATCACCCGCGCCACGCCTCTGATGATGCTGGCCAATATCCTGAACATGGTCATCCTGGTGACCGTGGTCTGGGAGCACATCGCCCCTCTGGAAAGCCTGGGCTGGGCCGCCTCCGTGCTGCTCTGCGTGCTGATCTCGCTCAATGGCTGGCGCTACACCCTGGGCCGTCCGGCGCCCCGCCGGGCGTCGGCCCGCGCCGTGCGCCGCGCCTCCGCCTACGCCTCCCTGCTCGGCGCCCTGTGGGGCGTTGCGCCGGCCCTGTGGTTCTCCCGCGTGGACGGTCTGGACCAGGCGCTGATTTCGGCCCTGGTGGCCGGCATGATGGCGGCCGGCGCCTTCGCCTTGGCCACCGTCCCCACCGCCGCGATCGGCTACATGTCGCTGCTGGGGATCGGCGCGACCATCGCCCTGGTGTGCACCGGCGATCCGGCCGGGATCGCCGTCGGGCTCCTGCTCACCATCTATAGCGGGGTGCTCACCGCCGGCATCATGGGCACGGCCCGGCAGTTTGTGGCCCGGTTCCGGGCCGAGGCGGCGCTGGCCGAACATGGCCAGCTGATCGGCATGCTGCTGCACGACTTCGAGGAGAAGGGCTCCGACTGGCTCTGGCAGATCGACGCCCGGGGCCATCTGATCCATGTGAGCGACCGGATGGCGGACCTGCTCGGCCGCGTGCGGGAAGACCTGATCGGCGCGCCCCTGCTGGAGCTGTTCCGCGTGGAGGGCGTGCGCCCCCTGTCCCAGGCCATGGAGCGTCGTCGTCCGTTCCGTGACCAGCTGACGCCGGTGGAGATCGCCGGCGAACTGCGGTGGTGGTCGCTGTCGGCCAGCCCTGCGCTCGACAAGGACGGCGCCTTCATCGGCTATCGGGGCGTCGGCTCCGACGTCACCGAGCAACAGCGCGCCAAGGCCCAGATCGAGCAGCTGGCGCGCTTCGACGGCCTGACCGGCCTGCTCAACCGCACCCAGTTCCACCAGGAGGTCCGGCGGGTCATCGGTCCCGACAGCCTGGCGCGGCCGGGCTCCGCCGCCCTGCTGTGCCTGGACCTGGACCACTTCAAGGACGTCAATGACACCCTGGGCCACCCGGCGGGCGACGCCCTGCTCTGCGCGGTGGCCGACCGGCTGCGGGGCGTGCTGCGATCCGACGATCTGCTCGCCCGCCTGGGCGGCGACGAGTTCGCGGTCCTGGCGCGCGGCGAGCAGGACTTCGAGGCCCTGGCCGACCGATTGATCGGGGCGATCTGCCCGCCCTACGAGATCGAGGGCGTCGAGGTCAGTGTCGGGGTCAGTATCGGCGTGGCCGTGGTCGGCGAGGACGGGCTGGACGTCGATCACCTGGTGCGCAACGCGGACCTGGCGCTCTATCGCGCCAAGGAGGACGGCAAGGCCCGCGCCCGGCGCTACAATCCCTCCATGCACGCTCTGGCCGAGGAGCGCCGCGCGCTGCAGACCGATCTGCGCCACGCCCTGGAGGCCGACGAGTTCTATCTGGCCTATCAGCCCATTCTCGACACCCGCACCCATCAGGTCGTGGCCTTCGAGACCCTGCTGCGCTGGCGCCATCCCACCCGCGGCGAGGTCTCCCCCGATCGCTTCGTGCCGGCGGCCGAGGAAGCGGGCCTGATCAACATGATCGGAGAATGGGTGCTGCGCCGCGCCTGCGCCGAGGCGGCGAGCTGGCCCGAGCATGTGCGGGTGGCGATCAATGTCTCGCCGGCCCAGGTCATGAACCCCAACCTGACCGGCCTGGTGCTCAGCGCGCTGGCCACCGCGGGCCTGGCCCCCAACCGGCTGGAGCTGGAGGTCACCGAGGCCCTGTTCCTCAAGGAGACCGAGGCGACCCAGGCGGCCCTCCACAAGCTGCGCGCCATCGGGGTGCGGATCGCGCTGGACGACTTCGGCACCGGCTATTCCAGCCTGAGCTATCTGCGCACCTTCCCCTTCGACAAGATCAAGATCGACAAGTCCTTCGTCGAGGGCGCGACCCACCGGCCCGACTGCATCGCCATCATCCGCGCCATCGTCGCCCTGGCCGAGAGCCTGGACATGGTGACGACGGCGGAAGGGGTGGAGACCCAGGCCCAGCTGGATGCGATCAGCGCCATGGGCTGCCGCCAGGTCCAGGGCTTCCTGCTGGCCCGCCCGGCCCCGCTGGCCGAGGCTACGCGCTACGCCTATCACGGCCTGGACGTCGCCCAGGCGGCCTAGACGGGTCTAGCGCGCGCCGGCCAGGAAGCGGGCGACGGCGCGGTCGCCGGCCAATCGCATGACGGGCGTGTGCGGCGCGTGCTCGGCCAGGGCGGCGTCCAGCCGAGGCCGCGTGACCGTGTCGAAGTCCGCTGCATATCGCCAGAGCTCCAGGCTCGGCCGTTCCGGACACCCCTCGCCCATGTCCGGCCGGGTGCGCCCGAAATAGCGGAGCATGCGCCCATAAGCCCGCAGCGCGCACAGCCACACAGGCTGCTCGATCCAGACGATCAGGTCTGTGCGCGGCAGGACGATGTCAGCCGTCCGTCCCAGATTGCCGTCGAATATCCAGGCCGGGGCTGCGGTCAGGTCACGGATGTCGCGCCGGTACTGGTCGGTGTCCGGATCGGTCCAGCCTGGTCGCCAGAACACCTTGTCGGCGTGAATGACCGGCCGCCCGAGCATGTCGCCCAGGCGACGGGCCAGTCGCGACTTGCCGGCCCCGGCGCTCCCTACGATCGCAATACGGTGCATGGGGCCAGGCTAGCGCCCGGCCGGGGGTTTGTCCCTAGCGGGGGGCCATGCGGATCGCGCCATCCAGGCGCACGTCCTCGCCATTGAAATAGGCGTTGGTGATCATGGTCTCGGCGAGCTGGGCGTATTCCTCCGGCTGACCGAGACGCTTGGGGAAGGGGACCTGGGCGGCGAGCGCCGCCTTCACCGCTTCCGGCGCGCGGCCGAGCAGGGGGGTGTCGAAGATGCCGGGCAGGATGGTGTTCACCCGGATCGCCTCGCTGGAGAGGTCGCGGGCGACGGTCAGGGTCATGCCGACAATGCCGGCCTTGGAGGCGGTATAGGCCGCCTGACCGATCTGGCCGTCCTCGGCCGCCACCGAGGCGGTGTTGACGATGGCGCCGCGCTCGCCGTCCTCCATGACATCGAGGGTCAGCATGCCGGCGGCCGACTTGGTGATGCAGCGGAAGGTGCCGATCAGGTTCACCTGGATGATGCGCTCGAAGTTATCGAGCGGATATTCCTTGATCTCGCGGGTCTCGCGGTCGCGGCTGACGGTCTTCACCGAGCCGCCGACGCCGGCGCAATTGACCAGGATGCGTTCCTGGCCGTTGGCGGCGCGGGCCTTGGCGAAGGCGGCGTCAACCTCGGCGGACGAGGTGATGTTGACCTGGCAGAACACCCCGCCCAGCTCCTTGGCCAGGGCCTCGCCCAATTCGGCGTTGAGGTCGAACAGGGCGACCTTGACCCCATGGCTGGCCAGCCGCCGCGCGGTCGCCGCCCCCAGGCCCGAGGCGCCGCCGGTGATCACGGCTGAAATGGTGTTGTCGAGTTTCATGGAACGGCTCCGCCGGGCGTTGAGGTCTGTGGCGGCGGACCAAACACGGCTTTCCGCCTCCCGCCAAGATTCACCCAGCGGAAGGCGCCTGGCCGTCGATTGACTCAATCATAAGTCATGGCTTATGAAATTCGCCATGCACGAGTTCGCGGTGACCCAGCTGATGCGGACGCTGTCGGACCCTACCCGGCGGGCGGTGTTCGAGCGCCTGAGCCGAGAGGGCGAACTGACGGTCGGCGCGCTGACGGAGGGCGCCGGTGTCTCCCAGCCGGCGGTGTCGCAACATCTGGCGGCGTTGAAGATCGCCGGCCTGGTGCGGGAGCGGCGAGAGGGGCGGCGCACTCACTATCGCGTCGAGCCGGCCGGACTGGCGCCCCTGATCGACTGGTTCGCCCACTATTCCACCTTCTGGCCCGAGCGGTTCGACCAGCTCGAAGCCGTGCTCAAGGACATGGACTGATGACCGAAATCCCTGCCCAACGCGCCCTTGTCGAGGAACGCGTCATGGCCCATCCGCCGGAGAAGATCTGGCGGGCGCTGACCACATCCGACCTCATCGCCCGATGGCTGATGGCCAATGATTTCGCGCCTGTCGTGGGACACAGGTTCAACTTCCGCGCCACGCCAATGATGGGCTGGAACGGTGTGACCGACTGCGAGGTGCTGACGCTCGAGCCGCCGCAGCGGCTGGCCTACAGCTGGAACGCCTCCGGCGACCAGGCGGCGGACGGCCTGAAGACCGTCGTCACCTGGACCCTCACGCCCGTCGAGGGCGGGACGCGTGTGCGGATGGAGCAGAGCGGCTTCCGACCCCAGGACGAGGGCGGCTTCCGTGGCATGGGCTCCGGCTGGCCGGGGATCCTGGTGAGGCTGGAGGGGATCGCTGCGGAGCTCTAGCTCCGCAGCTTGCCCCCGACCGCCTTGTCCACCGCGGCCACGATCTTGGCCGACAGGGCCTCGATCTCGGCGTCGGTGAGGGTCTTGTCCTTCGGCTGGAGGATCACCTCGACGGCGACCGACTTGAAGCCCTCCGGCACGCCCTGGCCCTGATAGACGTCGAAGACGCGGGCGTCGGAGATCAGCGCCTTGTCGACCCCCAGGATCGGCCGCGCCACCTCGCCGGCCGCGACCTTGGCCTCGACCAGGAAGGCGAAGTCGCGAGACAGCGGCATGAGCGGGGACAGCTCCAGCGCCGGCTTGGTCTTGGTCGCCTTGCGCTTGGGCTCAGGCAGGACGTCGAGATTGAGCTCGAAGGCGTAGAGCGGGCCCTCGACATCCAGAGCCTTGCAGATGCGCGGATGGATCTCACCGAACTCGGCGACCACGGTCTTGGGGCCGAGCTGCAGGCGGGCCGAGCGGCCCGGATGCCACCAGTCGCTGTTGGCGCCCTGGACAGTCTGCAGGTTGGGGCCGGCGAGCTCCTCCAGCAGGCCCATCAGATCGGCCTTCAGGTCGAACAGCGGATCGGTCTTGGCGCCGTCCCAACGCCGCGGCGCGTGGGGGGCGACGAGGGCCGTGACCGTCGTCACCTGATCTTCCGGCCGGTCGCCGCGATAGAGCGGGCCGATCTCGAACAGGGCGACATCGGGGAAGCCGCGACGGGCGTTGCGGCCCGCCGCCTCGATCAGGTTGGGCAGGGCCGAGGGGCGCATGCAGTCGAGGTCCGAGGCGATCGGGTTGGTGACCACCAGCTCCGGCTGGCCGCCGCCGAACAGCACTGCGGTCTCGCGCTTGGTGAAGCTCCAGGTGATGGTCTCGGCATAGCCGCGGGCGGCCATGGCGCGACGGGCGGTGCGCACCGGCCCTGGCGCACGGTCAGAACGCCGCCGGCCGGCTTGGCGATCTCCGGCAGGGCGGTAGCCGGCAGGGCGCCATAGCCCTCGATGCGCGCCACTTCCTCGACGAGGTCGGCCTTGCCCTCGACGTCGCGCCGCCAGGACGGCGGGGTGATCTGGGTGGGTTCGACCGTGAAGCCGAGGTCGGCCAGGATCTGGTCGATGCGCTCGGGGCCGATCTCCAGGCCCGACAGCTGGCGGACATAGGACCGGTCAAAGGCGATCGGGCCGGGCGCGGCCGGCGCCTCGCCCACGAACACCACTTCCGACGGCTCGCCGCCGCAGAGCTCCAGGATCAGCCGGGTGGCCAGCTCCAGGCCGGGCTTAAGGCTTTCCGGGTCCACGCCGCGGGCGAAGCGGTACTGGGCGTCGGAGGTGATGCCCAGGCTGCGGCCGGTCTGGGCCGTGCGGATGGGGTCGAAATAGGCGCTTTCGACGAAGACCTCGGTGGTCGTCTCGGAACAGCCGGTCGACTCCCCGCCCATGACGCCGCCGAGGCCGATGGCGCCCGAGCCGTCGGCGATCACGCAGATTTCCGAGGTCGCCTCATAGGTCTTGCCGTCGAGGGCCAGGATGGCCTCGCCCGTCGCATGGCCCAGCCGGGCCTTGAGGAAATCGCCCGACAGCTTGGCCGCGTCATAGACGTGCAGCGGCCGGGCCCGATCGTAGGAGATCAGGTTGGTGACATCGACCAGGGCGTTGATCGAGCGCAGACCGACCGAGGCCAGGCGCTGCTGCAGCCAGGCCGGGGAGGGGCCATTCTTCACGCCCTTGATCAGCCGGCCGGCGAAGGCCGGGCAGGCGTCCGTGCCGTCGAGCTTGACGTCTATGGGGCAGGGGAACTTGCCGGGGACGGGGGCGACCGACACGTCCTTCAGCTTGCCGAGGCCGGCGGCCGCCAGGTCGCGGGCGATGCCGACGACGCCCAGCCAGTCGGGGCGGTTGGGGGTGACCTCGAAGTCGATCACGGCTTCCAGCCCGAGCGCCTCGGCGACCGAGGTCCCGACCGCGAGCGTGTCGGGCAGCTCCATGATGCCGTCGGACTCGGTGGCCACTTCCAGCTCGGAGGCCGAGCAGAGCATGCCGTTGGAGACCACGCCGCGCACCGGCTTCTCGACCAGGGTCACGCCCAGGCCCGGCACATAGGCGCCGATGGGGGCGTAGATGGTGGTCAGGCCCGCCCGGGCATTGGGCGCGCCGCAGACGATCTCCTTGCGGCCGTCACGGGTGTCGACCTGACAGACGCGCAGGCGGTCGGCGTTGGGATGCTGGACGGCCTCCACGATCTTGGCGACCGAGAAGGCGGCGAGCTTGGTGGCCGGATCCTCGACATGCTCGACCTCAAGGCCGGCCATGGTCATGGCGTCGACCACCTCCGGCGCGGTCGCCGTGGTGTCCAGGTGCTCTTTGAGCCAGGAGAGGGTGAATTTCATCGGTCGGCTCCTTCGCCGAGAATCTCAATCAGGCGGAAGCGCTCGCACCAGAGCATCATGTCCGGGGCGTATCCGCCGTTGCGGGTGAAATAGCGCTCGTGGGCGCGCCGCCAGCTTTCCAGCGTGCGATCGTCCTCGCCCTCCTGGAAGGCGAACTCGGCGTCCACGGCGTCGAAGCGGCGTTGGGTGAGTTCGAGGGTCTCCAGCACGGCGCGCGGCCGGCCGGCCCCGTCCTCGGCGACCCAGCGCTTGCCGACCTCCGAGCCCTTGAGCCCCTCGGCCACGCTCCAGCAGGTCGCGGTCTTCTTGCCCTCCAGGATGAGGGCGAGAAGCGCGTCCGCGAGGTCCGGACCGTCACCGAAGGGGAACCGGTCGAGATCACGCCAGTCCAGTTCGGTCTGCATCACGACAGCCCCGAAGCCTGGTTGGGCGCGGCGAAGGCCGAGAAGCCGTAGTGGGCCAGCCAGCGGGCGTCGGAGGCGAACATGTCGCGCAGGTCCGGCATGCCGTATTTCAGCACGCCGAGCCGGTCGACCCCGCAGCCGAAGGCGAAGCCCTGCCAGACGTCCGGGTCGAGGCCGCAATTGCGCAGCACATTGGGATGGACCATCCCGCAGCCCAGGATCTCCAGCCAGTCCTCGCCCTGACCGATCTTCACCTCGCCCCCGGAGCGGTCGCACTTCACGTCCATCTCGGCGCTGGGTTCGGTGAAGGGGAAGTGGTGGGGGCGGAAGCGGGTCTCGACCGCCGAGGTCTCGAAGAACCGGGCGATGAAGGTCTCAAGGGTCCACTTCAGGTGGCCCATGTGGATGCCCTTGTCGATCACCAGGCCTTCGATCTGGTGGAACATGGGCGTGTGGGTCTGGTCGGAATCCTTGCGGAAGGTGCGGCCGGGCACGATCACGCGGATCGGCGGTTCCTGGCCGTTGGCGACCCAGGCCGGGACCTTCTCATTGACCGCGTGCATGACGCGGACCTGAACGGGGCTCGTATGGGTGCGCAGCACCTTGCGCTCGCCGTGTTCGTCCTCCGGCAGGAAGAAGGTGTCGTGCATCTCCCGCGCCGGGTGCTTGGGCGGGAAGTTGAGCGCCGTGAAGTTGTTGAAGTCGGTCTCGATGTCCGGACCTTCGGCGACCGAGAAGCCCATCTCGGCGAAGACCGCGATCATCTCGTCCATGACCTGCATGGTCGGATGCACCGAGCCCTTGCGGCGCGGCGGGGCCGGCAGGCTGAGGTCGACCCGCTCGGCGGCCAGACGGGCGTCGAGCTCGGCGGTCTCCAGTTCCGCCTTGCGGGCGGCGATGGCGGTCTGGACGCGGTCGCGCAGGCCGTTGATCTTCGGCCCCTGCTCGCGCCGTTCATCGGGGCTCATGCCGCCGAGGGACTTGAGCAGCTCGGAGATGGAGCCGGACTTGCCGAGCGCCGAGACCCGGACGGTCTCCAGGGCGGCGGCGTCGGCCGCGGCGGCGATAGCGGCCGAGATGTCGGCCTCGAGGGTGGTGATATCGGTCATGACGAAGCGGTTCTTAGATGGGCTGGGCCTTGAGTGGAACCTCTCCTCCCCCGGGAAGCGTAGCGGAACGGGGGAGGGGGACCACGCGACCCGCGTGGTGGAGGGGGCGAGACCGGACGCGGAGCTTGGGGCCGCCCCCACCACCGCCCTTTGGGCGGTCCCCCTCCCCCGCGGGCGGGGGAGGATAGGGAGACAGCAAAAAGCCCTCCGGCGGTTCGGCCGGAGGGCTTTGCAAAGCAGGGGAGAGAACTCCCGAGGCTTTAGGCCAGCGCGGCGCGAACCTTGTCGGCGATGGCCTTGAAACCGACCGGATCAGCGCCCGCGATGTCCGACAGGACTTTGCGGTCGATCTCGATCCCGGCCTTATCAAGGCCGAAGATAAACTGCGAATAGGTGAAGCCCTCGAGACGGGCCGCGGCGTTGATCCGCTGAATCCACAGCGAACGGAAGCTGCGCTTGCGGACCTTGCGGTCGCGGTAGGCGTACTGTCCGGCCTTGTCCACGGCCGCCTTGGCGGTGCGGATGGTGTTCTTGCGGCGCCCGTAGAAGCCCTTGGCCTGAGCCAGAACCTTCTTGTGCTTGGCGTGGGCGGTCACGCCCCTCTTAACGCGAGCCATGTGTCAGTACTCCCGATCAAAGGCCATAGGGCAGGTACGACTTGATGGTCTTGCTATCAGCAGGGCTCATCACTTTCGTACCGCGGTTTTGACGGATGTACTTGGAATTGTGGCTGATCAGGCGGTGGCGCTTGCCGGCGACGCCGGCCTTCAGCTTACCCGTCGCCGTCAGTTTGAAGCGCTTTTTGGCGCCTGACTTCGTCTTCAGTTTGGGCATTTCACGTCGGAGCCTTGCGGCCCCGTCCTCTGGCGTATTGATGAACCGCCATGGCATGCCTTTGGCCAGGCGGTTCCGAAGGGGCGGGTGAATACGTCAAACCCGGCGGGAAGGCAAGGGCGCGGGGGCTCGGTCCTGACGCTAGGCGGCCTGGGGCAGGCGCTTCCAGACCTGCCAGGCCAGCACCAGGGCTGGCAGGATCAGGAGCGCGGTCAGCGCAAAGGGCGCGCCGGGATCGACCAGGGAGAACAGCTGGCCCGCATAGACCGGCCCTCCGATCCGGGCGAGCGCATTGTTGGATATGTTCAGGCCCAGCATCTCGCCCTGGCGATCGGGCGAGGTGGCCTTGGAGATCAGCCCGACCAGGTTCGGGAAGCAGATCGACTGGCCGAAGCCGACAATGGCCAGGCCCAGCACCGCCTGGGGCCAGACCATCGAGCTGAACTGCACCAGCATGCCGACGAACATCAGGCTCAGGCCCGCGATCAGCACCCGCGGCTCGCCAAACCGGCGGACCAGCCAGGAGGTGGCGATCCCCTGGCTGAAGGCGCCGATCACCCCGATCACCACGAAGGCCAGGCCGATCTGCTGCGGCCCCCAGCCGAACCGGGCGGAGGTCCACAGGCCGTAGGTCGCCTCGACGCCTGCGAAGCCGGAGACGATGACGAAGCTGATGATCAGGATGCGGCGGATGATCGGGTCGGCGAAGGCCTCGCCGATCGCCGCCCGGCGGCTGCGGGGGCGGATGTCCGGCGTGCCCGGTCGGGTCTCCGCCACGAAGAACACCACGCCAGCGGCCGAGGCCAGGCCCAGGATCGCGGCGGCGAACAGCGGCAGGTGGAAGCCCACAGCGCCCAGCTTCGGATGGGCCAGGAGGCCGCCGAGCGCCGGGCCAGTCATGAAGCCGAGCGAAAAGGCCGAGCCCATCACCCCCATGCGACCGGCGCGTTTCTCCGGCGGGGTAATGTCGGCCATGCAGCCCTGCAGGGTCGAGATGTTGCCCGAGAAGAAGCCGCTGGCGAAGCGGGCCAGGAAGGCGATCCAGATATTGGGCGAGAAGGCGAGCGCCACATAGCAGAGGGCGGCCGTGGCGATGGTGGCGATCAGCACCGGGCGACGTCCGACCCGGTCCGACAAGCGCCCCCAGAACGGCTCGCCCAGGAACTGGCCGGCCGAGAACATCGAGAACAGGAGGGTGATCTGCCAGGCCTGGGCGTGGAAGGCCTGGCCGAAGAACGGCAGCAGCGGGATCACCACCCCGAACCCCGCAATGTTCAGGAACACCACCGAGAGCAGGACCACCAGGGCCCGCGGGTCGTGATCCCGAACCGGCGTCACGGGGCGGCTTGGTAGGGTTCAGGCCTGGCTGTCGCCCGCCGGGTGGCCGAGAGCGCCAGCAGGATCGCCGGGGCGACCACCAGGGCGCCCAGGATGAACGGGCCGTCGCGGATCACCGGCACCATCAGGCCGGCGCAGACCGGACCCACCACGCGGGCGAGCGCGCCGGTGGCGTTGTTGAGGCCCAGGATCTGGCCCTGGCGATGGGGGTCGGCGGTGCGCGAGATGATCGCGCCGACATTGGGGAAGGCCACCGACTGGCCGGCGGCGGTCATGCACATCAGGCCGATGGTCATGACGCCGTTCACCGACACCACCTGCAGGGCGGCGGCGAGCGCGGTGATCGACATGCCGACCGCCAGCATGGTCCCCTCGCCGAACCGCTCGGACATGCGGCCGGTGACCAGGGTCTGGAAGAAGAAGGCCGTGGCGCCGGTGAAGGCGAAGCAGACGGCGATGTCGCGCGGCCCCCAGCCGAAGCGCGCCTGGGACCACAGGCCGAACTGGGACTCGATGCCGGTGAAGGCGAAGCCGACCAGGAAGGTCAGCAGCATCATCCGGCCGATCACCGGATGCTGCACCACCTCGCCGACCGCCTTCCAGCGGCTGGGGCGATGGCTGATGTTCTGCTCGCGGACGCGGCTTTCCTTGATCACCAGGGCGATGGCGGTGACGCACAGGGCCGCCAGGCCCGAGGCGATGAACAGGGGGATGCGGAAGCCGGCCGGGCCCATGCCCTCATGGGCGAAGAAGCCGCCGACCGAGGGGCCGATGATCAGGCCGACGTTCCAGGCCGCGCCCTGATAGGACATCTGGCGCGCGCGCTTTTCGGGCGGGGTGACGTCGGCGATATAGCCTTGCACCACGGCGCCGTTGCCGGCGGCCAGCCCGCCCACCAGGCGGATGGCGAAGGCCACCCAGATGTTGGGCGCGAAGGCCAGGGCCAGATAGCAGAGGCAGTTGCCCATGATCGTCGAGATCAGCAGGGGCTTTCGCCCGTACTTGTCCGACAGCCGGCCCCAGAAGGGTTCGCCGAAAAAGGCCCCCACGGAATAGGCGCCGAAGATCGCGCCGATCTGCCAGGGCGCCGCATTGAACGACTTGGCGTAGAAGGGCAGCAGCGGAACGATGATTCCGAAGCCCAGCATGTTGATGAAGATGACGGCGATCAACGACGCCGCCGCAAAGCGGGGGGCCGGGGCCTTATACGGCTCGGAGTCAGACATAATGCGGCGGTGTTAAGGGGACCCGCCCGCCGGGGCAAGCCCGACTACGCCGCTTGGTTGTTTCCGCAGACCCGCGCGGAACCCTCCCGCGCGCGGCGGGAGGGCGGGCGCAGTCCTAGAACCGCTGGCCGGCGTCCAGGCGGATGGTCGTGCCGTTCAGAAAATCGTTCTCGACGATGTGGGCCGCCAGGATGGCGTATTCGTCGGGATCGCCCATGCGCTTGGGGTTGAGCACCATCGGACCCCAGTGGGCCTGGGCCTGTTCATCGGTCATACGCGAGGCGTAGGCCAGCGTCAGGAAGGTGCCGGGCGCGATGGCCATGGCGCGGATCCCCAGCGGCGCGAGGTCGCGGGCGACGGTGAGCGTCATGCCGATGATGCCGCCCTTGGCCGCCGAATAGCCGGCCTGGCCGGGCTGGCCCTCATAGCCGGCGATCGAGGCGGTGTTGATGATCACCCCGCGCTGGTTGGAAGCGAGCGGTTCGTTGGCCGCCATGGCCTCGGCCGCCTGGCTGGTCACGGCGAAGGCGCTGTTCAGATAGATGTTCACGGTGTGGGCGAACTGGCTGAGCGCCAGGCGCTTGCCCTCGCGGTTCACGGTGCGGGCAGGACCGGTGGCGCCGGGCGCGGGCGGGCCGCCATGGACGACCACAGCGGCGCGCAGCGGACCCAGGCCGACGGCGGTCTGCACCGCGTTCTCGATCGAGGCCTCGTCCATGATGTCGGTGTGGACGAAGACCGAGCCGTTGCCGAGCTCCTTGGCGAGCGCTTCGCCGCGGTCGGCGTGGACGTCGGCGATCACCACCTTGGCGCCGCGCTGGGCCAGCCGGCGAACCGTGGCGCCGCCGAAGCCGCCGGCGCCGCCCGTGACCAGGGCCGATGCGTTCGTGAGGTCCATCTTGTTTCCTTCCCGGATGTGGTCTTGTCCCGCGATCATGCGGGGCCGGGCGGACCCTCCTCAAGTGTGTCGTCGGGGAAGGGGCGGCAGGTTTTCGACGGCCGAAAAGCAAAACGGCCGCCCCGAGGGACGGCCGTTCGCAAATTCCGGTCCGATCAGATCCTAGCGCGGGGCCAGGATCATGATCATCTGACGGCCTTCCATGCGGGGCTCGTACTCGACCTTGGCCACCGGTTCGAAGTCGACCTTGACCTGCTGGAGCAGCTTCATGCCGAGTTCCGGGTGGGCCAGTTCGCGTCCGCGGAAGCGCAGGGTCACCTTGACCTTGTCGCCCTCCTCGAAGAAGCGGTGCATCGCCTTCGCCTTGACCTCATAGTCATGCGTATCGATGTTGGGGCGGAGCTTGATCTCCTTGATCTCCACCACCTTCTGCCGCTTGCGCGCCTCGTTCTTCTTCTTCTGCTCCTGGAACTTGAACTTGCCGTAGTCCAGGATCTTGCAAACGGGCGGATCCGCGTTGGGCACGATCTCCACGAGGTCGAGACCCGCCTCTTCGGCGGCTTCAAGCGCGGAGGAAGTGGGCATGACGCCCTGCTTCTCACCGTTCTGGTCGATCAGGAGAACGCGGGGAACGCGGATGTCTTCGTTGATGCGCGGCCCGTCCTTGACGGGAGGCGCCTGCATGGGGCGGCGAATAGGTTTTGGCTCCGTGAGCTATTTCAACAAGCATAGGCTCGGCGACGCAGCCGCGTCCCGATCGTGACCCTCTATATGAACGCGGGCCCTGCGCTTATCAAGCCGCGCCGGGGGCCGGCGCCAAAGCATTCGCCGCCTGTGCGACCGTGGCCACAGCCAGATCGGTGAGCTCGGTCGCCGCCAGAACCGCGACGTGGCCGCGCGGGGCCGACAGCGCCGGGTTCGAGGCCTTGGAGAACAGGACGATGGTCGGCGCGCCGGTGGCCGCCGCCAGGTGCAGCGGGCCGGTGTCATTGCCCACCACCAGGGCGGCCTTGGCGGCGATCACCGCCACTCGGGCGAAGTCGGTGCGGCCGGTCAGATCGCGCGCCTTGCCGACGTCGCGCTGGATCTGGCGGGCCAGAGCGCTCTCCTGCGGGCCGCCGATGATCACGATGTCGAGGCCCCGGGCGTAGAGCAGCTTGCCCAGCTCGCCGAACTTCTCGACCGGCCAGCGCTTGTCCAGTCGGTGGGCTGAGCCGCCGGGGATGAAGATCACATAGGGGCGGGGACGGACCCCGCCGGCCACGGGGCGTTCCTGCGGCGCTTTGCGCAGCACCCAGGAGACGTCCGGCGGCGGCGCCTGGCCGGGCTCGATCGGGGCGTCGGGCCAGATGCCGGCGTATTTCAGCTGGTCGGCCTGGCGCTCCAGGGTGTGCATGTGGTCGCGGTTCTTGTTGCGGTGGGGCAGGGCGCAGCCCAGCGCATTGCCCGACCACTCCGGCGGGAAAGGCCGCAGCAGGTGGAAGATCCGCGACGAGGCGGCCGAGGTCTGGAGGTCGTAGACCCGGTCGTAGCGCGCCTTCTTCAGGCGCGCGCGCAGCGCCATCCATTCCCCGAAGCTCTCGGGTTTGCCGTCGGTCTCGACGGCGTTGAAATAGGGGCAGGACTTGGCGAGCGCCTCGAAGGGCGGGGTGGTCAGAAGGGTGATGTGGGCCTTCTTGTGCACCTCGCGGATGCGCTTCATGGCCGCCAGGGCCAGGACGAAATCGCCCAGGGCCGACAGCTTGATCACCAGGATTTTCTTGATCTCGCGAGCCATCAGCCGGTCACTCCGGCGCGCGCCGCCAACACCCGCTCATATGCGGCGAGGGTGGCATTGCACATGGCCTCGGCCGAGTACAGCTGCCTGGCCCGTTTGGCGGCGGTCTCGCCCATGCGGGCGCGCTTTTCCGGCCCGACGTCGATCGCCTTGGCGATGGCGACCGCCCAGGCCGGCGCGTCGTCGACCTTGACCAGCCAGCCGGTCTTGCCGGGCAGCACGGTCTCGGTGACCCCGCCGTGGTTGGAGGCTAGCACCGGGCGGCCCATGGCCTGGGGTTCGACGGCCGTGCGGCCGAAGCTTTCGGGAACGATGGTCGGGAGCATGGCGACATCGGCCAGCAGATAGGCGGCCGGCATGTCATCACAATGGCCGACCACCTTGATCTGGTCGTTCAGCCCGGCCGCCGCGATCGCCGCCTCGACCTCCTCGCGATAGCCGGTGCGGCCCTGGTCGTCGCCGGCGAAGATGATCACGAAGTCGTCCCGCCCCTTGGCCTTCAGGCTGGCGGCGGCCTCGACGATGCTGAGGTGACCCTTGATGCGGGTGAGCCGCCCGCCCAGCAAGAAGCTGGTGCGCGGGTCGTCGACCGGCAGGCCCCAGGCCCGGCGCAGGGCCTCGATCCGCTCGGGCGTGACCCGTGCGGGGTCAAAACGCTCCAGGTCCACGCCGCGGGGAATGGAGACGATGCGCTCGGCCGCCAGGCTGTGCTCGGCCAGGACGTGGTCGCGGGTGTAGTCGGAATTGGCGATCACCAGGTCGCCGCGGGTCATGACCGCGTTGTACCAGCGCTTCAGGCCGGACTTGGCCTTGTAGACCCCGTGATAGGTGGCGACGAAGGGCGTGCCCGTCGCATGCGCCGCCCACAGCGCCGAGAAGGCCGGGGCGCGCGAGCGGGCGTGGACCAGGGTCACCTTTTCCTTGCGGATCAGGTCGACCAGCCGGGCGGCGTTGCCCAGCATCACCAGGGGATTCTTGGACTGGACCGGCATGGGGACCAGACGGCCGCCGTCGGCTTCCAGCCGGGCGACCATGCGTCCGCCGCGGGCGGCGACCAGGGCCTTGCCGCCGGCGCGGACGACGGCTTGGGCCACGTCGATCGTGGTCTGCTCGGCCCCGCCTGTTTCCAGCTCGGGGACGACCTGCAGCAGGGTGAAATCCGGGGGCAAGGTCACGGATGCTTGCATAAACCACCCACGGGTGAGGTAAAGCGGGGCGATGAAAGAAGAGGCGGGATTCCTCGACCGGCCGGACGGCGAGAGGCTGGCCTGGCGCCGCATCGCCGGGCGCGGGCCGACCTTTGTCTGGCTGGGCGGCTTCCGGTCCGACATGGCCGGAACCAAGGCCCAGGCCCTGGCCGACTGGGCGGCGGCGAGCGGCCGCGCCTATGTGCGGTTCGACTATTTCGGCCATGGCGAGTCGACCGGCGCCTTCGAGCACGGAACCATCACCCGCTGGCGGGAGGACGCGCTGGCCGTGCTGGACGCCCTGGCCGAGGGGCCGCTGGTCCTGGTCGGCTCCTCCATGGGCGGCTGGATCGCGTGCCTGGCGGCCGCTGTGCGCGCCGAGCGGATCGCCGGCCTGATCCTGATCGCGCCGGCCGCCGACTTCACCAGCGCCCTGATGGCGCCGGAGATGACCGCCGCCGACCGCAAGGCGCTGGAGGACAACGGGGTCTGGCTGCGGCCCTCGGACTATGGCGATCCCTATCCGATCAGCCGTGAGCTGCTGGAGGACGGCGCCCGCTGGACGATCCTGCCCGGGCCGGTTCCGGTCACGGCGCCCGTGCGCGTCCTGCAGGGCGGCGCCGATCCCGATGTCCCCTGGCCTCACGCCCTGGCGCTCGCCCAGGCGCTGGCGACCGAGGACCTGGTGTTCAGCCTGATCAAGGACGGCGATCACCGCCTGTCGCGTCCCCAGGATCTGGCCCGGCTGATCGCCATGGCCGACGAGCTGTCGCGGCCCTAGGGCTCCCGACCCGGTCGGCGGGGTTGTTGATTGCGGTGTCAACTCTCCAGGGTGGAAATGATCTGCCCAAAACTCAATTTGGTGGCAGTAATCGCCTGTTTTTCCTGTCTGTTTGCTCTAGCCAGAGCGACGGAGTCATCGACGTTATGACCTCGTTATCGAATCCAGTGCGAGGCTCTCGTTCGGACACTCATGCACAATTCGACGGGAAAATCGGCTCAAGCAGACGACGCGCGGGAGGCCAGGCCGGCCTCGCGCCTGCCCTATGGCATGACCGGTCAGGAGCCAGTGCTCGAGCGGGCGCCGGCGTTGGCGTCGGCCCTGTTCGGCAAGGTCTATGTCAGCCTGGTGATCGTCTCCGAGGGCGCCGTCTGGCGCAATATCGATCCTGACGGCCGGCTGATCCGGGGCACGCCCTTCGCCGACCCGGTGACCACGTCGGGCCAGGCCATGTGGTGGGAGGATGTCACCACCGATCCGGTTCTGTCGCAGAGCCCGCTGGTCTCGGGTCCCCCCTTTGTCCGGTTCGCCGCGGCCGCGCCGATCCAGCTGCCCGGCGGAGAGGTGCAGGGCGCCCTGGCCGTCGCCGGCCTGGAGCCCCGTCCGCTCGATCCCCTGCTGCTGGCTAATCTGGAACGGCTGGCGGCGATGGTCGCCGACGAATGCGACCGGGCCCGCACCGCCCAGGCGCTGCAGGTCCAGGAGGCGGCGGCGCGACGCAGCCATGTGATCCAGGGCGTGTTCGCCAAGGCCGCGCCGGCCTCCATCGTGATGACCGATCGGGATCTCAGGATCCTCAAGGCCAGCCAGCGGTTCCTCGACGCCATTCCGATGAGCCTGGACGAGGCGGTCGGGCGCACGCTGCAGGACGTCGTCCCCGGCTATTACGAGCGGTTCTCGGCGTTCTTCGACCGTTGTCTGGCCGGAGAGTCGATGATCGCCGAGCGCATGCCGATCGTGACCCGCAAGGGACGCAAGGCCTGGCTGCGCGGCGAACTCACCCCGTGGCTTGATGAGCATGGCCAGATCGGCGGGCTGATCAGCGTCACCAGCGACATCACCGACCTGCTCGAGGCCCTGGAGCGCACCGAGCGCTCGGAACAGCGGCTGAACCTGGCGGCGGAGATCGCCGATCTGCATGTCTGGGAGCTGGACTATGTGCAGCGCACCCTGACCCAGGCGGGCGCGCCGCAAAACCTGTTCGGCCGCGAGTTCACCTATGACGAGCTGGCGCGCGACACCAATCTCACCATCGATCCCCGCGACCGGGTGAGGATCGAGACCGAATGGGCCCAAGCGGTCGCGGAAGACCGCCCCTATTGCCCGGAATACCGGGTCGCCCGAGATGACGGCAAGGAAGTCTGGGCCGCCTGCACGGTCAAGCTGGTCAAGACCCCCGAGGGCCAGCCCGTCCGGCTGATCGGGGCCATGCTCAACATCACCGACCGCAAGCAGGCCGAGGCGGAGCTGCTGCAGGCCAAGGAGGAGGCGGAGGCCGCCAACCTGGCCAAGTCGGCCTTCCTCGCCACCATCAGTCACGAGATCCGTACGCCCCTGAACGGGGTGCTGGGCATGGCCCAGATCATGGCGGCCGACCCGCTGTCCGAGGATCAGAGAGCTCGGCTGCAGGTGATCCGGCAGTCGGGCGAGAGCCTTCTGGCGATCCTCAACGATGTGCTCGACCTGTCGAAGATCGAGGCGGGCAAGCTGGAGCTGGAGGAGATCGAGTTCGATCTCGAGGACCTGGCGCGCGGCGCCCATGCGGCCTTCCAGGGCGTGGCCGAGAGCAAGGGGCTGTCCTTCGACCTGACCATCGAGCCCGAGGCCCAGGGCGTCTATCGCGGTGATTCCACCCGTCTAAAGCAGGTGCTGTTCAACCTGGTCTCCAATGCCCTGAAGTTCACCGAGCAGGGTCGGGTCGAGGTGCGGCTCTCGCGGGCGGATGGCGAACTCTCGATCGTCGTCACCGACACCGGGGTCGGCATTCCGCCCGAGCGGCTGGCCCGGCTGTTCGACAAGTTCGACCAGGGCGACATCTCGACCAGCCGTCGCTATGGCGGCACGGGCCTGGGCCTGTCGATCTGCCGCGAGCTCGTGCAGCTGATGGGCGGCGAGATCGGCGCTGACAGCGCGGCCGGCGCCGGCGCCCGGTTCTCGGTGCGCCTGCCCTTGCCCTATCTCGGCCGTCCGGATCCGACGGCCTGGGTTGAGCCTGCGACCGTCGAGGCCCAGGCCCTCCCGACCCTGCGGATTCTCGCGGCCGAGGACAATCCGGTGAACCGCCTGGTGCTCAGCGCCATGCTGCAGCAGGCCGGGCTGGAGGTGGTGATGGCGGGCGACGGCGCCGAGGCCCTGGAGCTGTGGCGACGCGAGAGCTGGGACCTGATCCTCATGGACGTCCAGATGCCGGGCATGGACGGGCCGACGGCCGCGCGCCTGATCCGGGCCGAGGAAGCGGCCGCCGGACGACCGCGGACCCCGATCATCGCTCTGACCGCCAACGCCATGTCGCACCAGGTGGCGGACTATATGCAGGCTGGCATGGACGATTTCGTCGCCAAGCCGCTCGACGTCGCCCTGCTGTTCGCCGCCATCGAGCGGGTGCTGGACAGCGACGCAGAGCGGGCCTGCGCCTGAACCGGCGTCAGCCGCCCGCGGCCAGGATCGCCGTCAGACCTTCCCGATAGCTCGGATAGAGCGGCCGCCAGCCCAATTCGGCCTTGGCCCGGGCGTTCGAAACCCGCTTGGTCTCGGCGTAAAAGCGGCGCGCCTGGGGGCTCAGGGCGTCGAGGTCGAGGGCGGTCTCAGGCGGCGGGGCCATGCCCAGCAGGCCGGCGGCGAAGGCCACCACCTCGCTGTTGGGCGCCGGCTCGTCGTCGCAGACATTGTAGATTCCGCCGGGCCTGGGTCGGGCGATGGAGGCCTCCAGCTCGGCGGCCAGGTCGTCGACATGGATGCGGCTGAAGATCTGGCCGGGCGCGCCGACCCGCCGGGCGCGACCCTCGCGCAGGCGGTCGAAGGCTGAGCGGCCCAGGCCGTAGATGCCGGGCAGGCGGTGGACCGTGACGGTCAGGCCCATGCCGCGACCGACCTCCAGCCAGTCCCGTTCGGCCCCGACGCGGCGGGCGCCCTCCACCGACTGGGCGGCCAGGCGGCTGTCCTCGAACACCCAGCGGCCGCCGCGATCGCCATAGACCCCGGTGGTCGAGAGGTAGCCGATCCAGTCCGGAAAGGCCCGGGCCCGCGCCAGGGCCGGGACCAGGGCGGGCAGGGCCGGACAGCCGTCCGCGCCGGGCGGGGCGGTGAGCAGGATGGCGTTCGCCTCGGACAAGGCCGCCTCCAGGGCGGCGGGATCGCCGAGGGGAACCGGCGTGACGCCGGCGTCGGTCAGGCGGGCCGGATCAGCTCCCGGCCGCAGCGAGGCCGACAACGTCCATCCCTTCGGCGCAAGCCGGTTGTGCAGGGCCTTGCCGCTGAACCCGTAGCCGAAGACGAAGAGCTTCAATCGGGCCTCCGCGGCGGTCGCCTCTAGAGCAGGTCCGAGATCGCCGCGCGGGCCGCGCCGCCCAGCTCGGGATGGGCGAGGGCGAAGGCGATATTGGCGCGCAGCAGGCCGATCTTGTCGCCGCAGTCATAGGTCACGCCGTCATATTCCAGGGCGTGGAAGCTCTGCAGCTTCATCAGTTCGGCCATCGAATCGGTCAGCTGGATCTCGCCGCCGGCGCCCTTGCCCTGGTTTTCCAGCAGCTGGAAGATCTCCGGCTGCAGGATATAGCGGCCGGAGATGAACAGGTTCGAGGGCTCGGTTCCGAGCGGCGGCTTCTCGACCATGCCGGTCATGCGGTTCAGGCGGCCATCCCGGCCCTCCAGGGCCACGATGCCGTACTTGTGGGTCTCGCCTTCCGGCGCGGGCTCGACGGCGATGATGTTGCCGCCGACCTGCTCATAGGCCGCGACGCACTGGGCCAGCGCCGGCGGGCTGGCCATCATCAGCATGTCGGGCAGCATGACGGCGAAGGGTTCGTCGCCGATGATGTCGCGGGCGCACCAGACGGCGTGGCCCAGGCCCAGGGGGGCCATCTGGCGCACGAAGCTCATCTGGCCGGGCTTGGGCAGGTCGCGGCGGACGTCGGCCAGGATCTCGTCCTTGCCCTTGGCCGCCAGCGCGTTCTCGATCTCGGGGTTGGAGTCGAAATACTCCTCGATCGCCCCCTGTCCGCGACCGGTGATGAAGACGATGTGCTCGATGCCGGCGGCCCGCGCCTCCTCGACCACATAGGACAGGATCGGACGATCGAACACGTTGAGCATGTTCTTCGGCGTCGTCTTGGCTCCGGGCAGAACTCGGGTTCCCAGGCCGGCCACCGGCAGAACGGCTTTGCGCACGCGTTTCGTCATTCGACCCTCCAGAATGCAATCTGCCTAGAGGAGCGCGGCCGGGAAATCCATCCGCCTCGTGTGACGTTCCAAAAAAGGGCGGCGCGATACTGATCGCGCGCCCACTTGGGCGTGCAACGCGGGCGCGAGAGCTTGAGCGTTCGGCGCCTATTCCACCGTGACCGACTTGGCGAGGTTGCGCGGCTGGTCCACGTCGGCGCCCTTCTGAACGGCGACATGATAGGCCAGCAGCTGGATCGGCACTGACATCACCAGGGCCGAGACCAGGGGGTCGGAGGAGGGGGCGGTCACCACCACCTTGGCGCCGGCTGGCGCATGGCGGGCGCCGTCCGGGTCGGTGATGAAGATCACCTGGCCGCCGCGGGCCATCACCTCGCTCATGTTCGAGGCCGACTTCTCGAACCAGCTGTCGAAGGGCGCGAGTATGATGATCGGGGTCTGGTCGTCGACCAGGGCGATCGGGCCATGCTTCAGCTCGCCGGCGGCGTAGCCCTCGGCGTGGATGTAGCTGATCTCCTTCAGCTTCAGGGCGCCTTCCAGGGCGAGCGCCGACATCGGGCCGCGGCCGAGATAGAGCACGTCGCGGGCCTTGGAGACCTCGGCGGCGATGTCCTTGATCGCGTCTTCCAGGCCGATGGCCTCGGCGATCAGGCGCGGCGCGCCGAGCAGCACATTGACCAGCCGGGCCTCCTCGATGGCGTCGATGCGGCCCCGGGCCTTGCCGGCGGCGATGGCCAGGGCGGTCAGCACGCTGACCTGGGCGGTGAAGGCCTTGGTCGAGGCGACCCCGATCTCCGGGCCGCAATGGATCGGCCAGACGACGTCGACGCTGCGGGCGATGGTGGATTCGGTGGCGTTGACGATGGCGGCGCTCTTCATGCCGCGCTCCTGGCAATAGCGCAGGGCCGCCAGGGTGTCGGCGGTCTCGCCGGACTGGGACATGGCGATCACCAGGGCGCCTGAGCGGATCGACGGCTGGCGGTAGCGGAACTCCGAGGCGATCTCGACGTCGACGGGCAGGTCGGCCAGCTGTTCGATCAGATAGCGGCCGATGACCCCGGCGATATAGGAAGTGCCGCAGGCGACGATCTGGATCCGCTCGATCGTGGAGAAGTCCAGTCCGCCGGGCACCGCCACGAGGGAGGCCAGGGGGTCGACATAGGCCGCGATGGTCCGCTGGCAGCCTTCCGGCTGGTCATGGATCTCCTTCTCCATGAAGTGGCGGTAGTTGCCCTTCTCCATCATGACCGCCGAGGCCGGCACGATCTTGATCGGCCGGTCGGCGGGCGCGCCGGTCTGGTCGAAGATGCGCGCAGTGTCGTGGTCGAGGATCGCGAAATCGCCGTCCTCAAGATAGGCGATGCGGTTGGTGAAGGGGCCGAGCGCCAGGCCGTCGGAGCCGACATACATCTCGCCGTCGCCATAGCCGATCGCCAGGGGCGGGCCGTTGCGGGCGGCCAGGATCACCTCGTCCTCGCCGCCGATCAGGATGCAGAGCGCGAAGGCGCCGCGCAGGCGGGCGAGGGTGGCCTTGAAGGCCTCCAGGGGGGGCAGGCCGGTGGCCAGCTCGGCGTCGAGCAGATGGGCGACCACCTCGGTGTCGGTGTCGCTCTGGAAGACCCGGCCGGCGGCGATCAGCTCGGCCTTCAGCTCGGCGAAGTTCTCGATGATGCCGTTATGGACCACGGCGACGCGGCCGACGATGTGCGGGTGGGCGTTGCGCTCGGTCGGCGCGCCATGGGTGGCCCAGCGGGTGTGGCCGATGCCGGTGGTGGCGTTGAGCGGTTCACGCTCCAGCACAGCCTCCAGCTCGCGCAGCTTGCCCGGGGCGCGGCGGCGCTCGAGCACGCCGTTGATCTGGGCGGCGATCCCGGCCGAATCATAGCCCCGGTATTCCAGGCGCTTGAGGCTCTCGATCAGCCGCCCCTGGACGGGAGAGGTTCCCACGATGCCGATGATGCCGCACATATGCCGCAGTCCTTTTGTCCAAGCGCGAAGCCGCGATATGCTTCTGTTTGAGCGTCGCCTTTAGCATTCGAAAACGGCGCGTCGACTAAATCTGGGTTTCGGATCGTTTCCACGCGCCGAACCCCACCTCCGAAGAGACCCCTTCATGACCAAACGCGCCTATTTTGGGACCGACGGCATCCGCGGCCAGGCGAACACCCACCCGATGACGGCGGAGGTGGCGCTGCGAGTCGGCCTGGCCGCCGGCAAGCTGTTCATGTCGCAGGACGACCGCCGCCACATGGTGGTGATCGGCAAGGACACGCGGCTGTCGGGCTATATGGTCGAGCCGGCCCTGGTCGCCGGCTTCGCCAGCGTGGGCATGGATGTGCGCCTGCTGGGCCCGATGCCGACGCCCGGCGTGGCGATGATGACCCGCTCCCTGCGCGCCGACCTGGGCGTCATGATCTCGGCCTCGCACAACGCCTTCACCGACAACGGCATCAAGCTGTTCGGCCCGGACGGCTACAAGCTGTCGGACGCCCGCGAGCTGGAGATCGAGGCCCTGATGGATCAGAGCCTGAGCGAAGGCCTGGCCGGTCCGACCCGGCTGGGCCGGGTGTCGCGGGTCGATGATTCCCAGGCCCGCTACGTCGAGATCGCCAAGGCCACCTTCCCGCGCCGGCTGAGCCTCAACGGCCTGCGGGTGGTGATCGATTGCGCCCATGGCGCCGCCTACAAGGTCGCCCCCGTGGTGCTCTATGAACTGGGCGCCGAGGTCATCAAGATCGGGGTCGATCCGAACGGCACCAACATCAATGAGGAATGCGGCTCCACCCATCCGGAGGCCATGGTCCGGGCGGTGAAGGAATACCGCGCCGACATCGGCATCGCGCTCGACGGCGACGCCGACCGACTGGTGATCTGCGACGAGAAGGGTCACGTGGTCGACGGCGACCAGATCATGGCCCTGATCGCCGACAACTGGGCCAAGCGCGACCGACTGACCGGCGGCGGGGTGGTGGCCACGGTCATGTCGAACCTCGGCCTCGAGCGCTTCCTGCAGGCGCGCAATCTGAAGCTTGAGCGCACGGCGGTGGGCGACCGCGCCGTCATGGTGCGGATGCGCGAGGGCGGCTTCAATCTCGGCGGCGAGCAGTCGGGCCACATGATCCTGTCGGACTATTCGACGACCGGCGACGGCCTGCTGGCGGCCCTGCAGGTCCTGGCGGTGCTGAAACTGGCCGACAAGCCGATGAGCACCCTGGCCCATCAGTTCGAGCCGGTGCCGCAGCTCCTGGAGAATGTCCGCTTCGGCTCGGGCAAGCCGCTGGAGGCCGCGCCGGTCAAGGCGATGATCGCCGACGCCGAGCAGCGGCTGAACGGAACGGGCCGGATCGTGGTCCGGGCCTCCGGCACAGAGCCCCTGATCCGCATCATGGCCGAGGGCGACGACGCCAAGCTGGTCTCCCAGGTGGTCAAGGACATCGCCGGCGCCGTGAAGAAGGCTGCGGCCTAACCGCTCCGCTCTTCCCTGACTGCCCCTCTCCGCCGGCCCTCATCGGGGCCGGTCGGCGTGTGTCGCCGTGACCCGTTCCGGGGCGTGGGAACCTTTGCCGCACTTGCAAATTGGAGGATTCATGTCAGCCTGTTCATGTTCCTCCCGCTCGACCGGGGGGAGCGTAAAAAATACGGGAGAGAAACATGTCGCGCAGAGCCGCTTTTGCGGGTGTGGCGAGAGAACCGGCCAAGGGCGTCAGCTCGGTCGCCTGCCTCGCCTTCGTCGCCGTCCTGGCCCTGGCCTTTTGGGCCGGCGCCGTCTGGTTCGGGACCCTACTGATCCAGCTGTTCACAGCCTGATTTTCGCATCTCGGCCGAGGTGAGCGCGCCCGTGCGGCGCGCGCCTATTTGCGGCCGATGGAGGCGTATTTGAAGCCCTTGGAGGTGACGTCCTCGGGCTTGTAGATGTTGCGCAAGTCGACAAGGACCGGGGTCTTCATGGCGCCCTTGAGCCGGTCGAAGTCCAGCGCCCGGAACTGATCCCATTCGGTGATGATCACCAGGACGTCGGCGCCTTGCGCAGCGTCATAGGCGTCGGTCTTGAAGGCCACGTCCTTCAGCATGTGCTGGGCTTCGTGCGCCCCTTCCGGGTCATAGGCCTGGACCGTGGCGCCCTGGGCCTGCAGGGCCGGGATGATGTCCAGCGCCGGGGCGTCGCGCATGTCGTCGGTGTTGGGCTTGAAGGTCAGGCCCAGCACGCCAACCGTCTTGCCGGCCAGGTCGTTGCTGAGGCTGGCGGCGACCTTGCCGGCCATGGCCTTCTTGCGCGCGTCATTGACCTGGACCGTGGTCTCGATCAGCCGGGTGGGCGCGCCATAGTCCTGGGCGGTCTTGACGAGCGCCAGCGTGTCCTTCGGGAAGCAGGAGCCGCCATAGCCGGGGCCGGCGTTGAGGAATTTGCCCCCGATCCGCTTGTCCAGCCCGATGCCCTTGGCCACCTGCTGCACATCGGCGCCGACGGCTTCGCAGAGGTCGGCCATCTCGTTGATGAAGGTGATCTTCATGGCCAGGAAGGCGTTGGCCGCATACTTGATCAGCTCGCTGGTCCGCCGCCCGGTGAACACCATCGGGGTCTCGTTGAGGAACAGCGGGCGATAGAGCTCGGCCATCACCGGTCGGGCGCGCTCGTCCTCCAGACCCACCACCACGCGGTCAGGATGCTTGAAGTCCTCGATGGCCGCGCCCTCGCGCAGGAACTCCGGGTTGGAGACCACGGCGAACTGGGCGTCCGGCCGCTTGGCCTTGATGATCTTCTCGATCTCGTCGCCGGTGCCGACCGGCACGGTCGACTTGGTGACGATGACGGTGAAGCCCTCGATCAGGCCAGCGATCTCCTCGGCCGCGGCATAGACGTAGGACAGGTCCGCATGGCCGTCGCCGCGCCGCGAGGGCGTGCCCACCGCGATGAACACCGCGTCCGCGCCCTTCACCGCCTCGGCGGCCTCGATGGTGAAACTGAGCCGGCCGGCCTTGACGTTGTTGGCCACCAGCACGTCCAGGCCCGGCTCATAGATCGGAATGCCGCCGGCGTTCAGTCGCTCGATCTTGGACGGGTCCTTGTCGATGCAGACCACGTCATGGCCGAAGTCGGCGAAGCACGCCCCGCTCACCAGGCCCACATAGCCTGTGCCGATCATCGCAACGCGCATGGTCTCATCCTGTGCGGGGACAGTGGGTCAGTCGGGCATATAGCCAAGGCGTGTCGGTCCTGCGACCCCGGCCTCAGATTTCCTGGTTGTAGGCGCCGACCTGCGGACGCTTGCCCAGGCGGGGCTTCACTTCCTCGCGGAACAGGGCGCGCATGTCGTCCTCGGACTGCGAGCTTTCGACCACCACGACGATCTCAGGCTTGTTGGACGAAGCGCGGACCAGCACCCAGGAGCCGTCCTCCAGGGCGACGCGGACGCCATTGACGGTGATGACCTCAAGGATCTTGCGCCCCAGGATCTTGCCGCCCGCCTCGGCCAGCGCGGTGTATTCGGCGACCACGTCCTCGACCACGCCGTACTTCACCTCGTCCGGGCAGTGCGGCGACATGGTGAGCGAGGTGTAGGCGACGGGCAGGGCCTTCTTCAGGTCCGAGAGCTTCTTGCCGGGATTGCGGTCCATCATCGCCAGGATGGCGGCCGCCGCGGTCAGGCCGCAGTCGTAGCCGTAGCCCAGGGGCGAGTTGAAGAAGAAGTGGCCCGACTTCTCGAACCCGGCCAGGGCGCCCAGCTCGGCGGTCTTGCGCTTGATGTAGCTGTGGCCGGTCTTCCAATAGACGGTGTTGGCGCCGTTGGCCTTCAGGATCGGGTCGGTGGCGTAGAGGCCGGTCGACTTCACGTCGACGATGAAGGTCGCGTCCTTGTGCAGCTCCGACAGGTCGCGGGCGAGCATCAGGCCGATCTTGTCGGCGAAGATCTCCTCGCCCTCGTCGTCGACCACGCCGCAGCGGTCGCCGTCGCCGTCGAACCCGAGCGCCAGGTCGGCGCCATGCTCCCGGACGGCCTTGGCCATCTCGTGCAGCATCTCGTGATCTTCCGGGTTCGGATTATAGCGCGGGAAGGTGTAGTCGAGCTTGCAGTCCATCTCGATGATTTCGGCCACGCCCATGCGGCGCAGGGCCTCCGGCGCATAGTGGCCGGCCGTGCCGTTGCCGCAGGCGGCGACCACCTTGAGCGGACGCTTCAGGCTGACCCGGGTGGCGACGTCGGCGATATAGCGCTCCGACACGCCCTCGATATGGGCCAGGCTGCCGCCCGGACGCTGCTTCCACTGGCCGCCGAGCACGATCTCCTTCAGGCGGCCCATCTCCACCGGGCCGAAGGTCAGGGGCTTCTGGGCGCCCATCTTCACCCCGGTCCAGCCGTTCTCGTTGTGGCTGGCGGTGACCATGGCCACGCAGGGGGCGTCGAGGTCGAACTGGGCGAAATAGGCGACGGGCGACAGGGCCAGGCCGATGTCCAGCACCTCGCAGCCCGCGGCCACCAGGCCGATGGTCAGGGCCTGCTTGATCGACATGGAATAGGAGCGATAGTCGTGGCCGACCACGATGCGCTTCTGGCCGAGCTCGTGGATGTAGGTGCCGAGGCCGAGGCCCAGCGCCTCAATGCCCAGCAGGTTGATCTCGGGGCCGAACAGCCACCGCGCGTCGTATTCCCGGAACCCGGTCGCCTTCACCAGGGGAAAGCTTTCGAACTCGGCGGTGTTCGGGATGAGATCGCTGCGCGGGGTGGGAAGCATTGGAACTCCGTCGGTGAGGTTCGGCTGGCTGTCTTAATGGTCGCACGGTCTTAAGACCATCCGAACACGCGCCATAGTCTTCGAGACCGTGACGATTTCTACATCACCCCGGCGCGGAGCAGGTCGTGAACGTGCAGAATGCCCACCGGTTCACCGTCCTCGACGACGAACAGCACGGTGACCGCCGGCGGCGGGTCGCTCATGAGGGCGAGCGCCTCTGAGGCCAGCATGCCGGGCGGCACAGTCTTCTTGGGACCGGGGGTCATCACCTCGGCGGCGGTGCGGTCCATCAGGCCGTCGATGTGGCGACGCAGGTCGCCGTCGGTGATCACGCCGCAGAGGCCGCCGTCTGCGCCCCGCACGCCGACCACGCCCCAGCGCTTCTCGGTCATGACCAGCAGGGCCTCCGACATCGGGGCGTCGCCGCCGACCAGGGGCAGCTCGGCCTCGCCATGCATCATGTCGCGCACGGTGCGCAGCATGGCCCCCAGCTTGCCGCCAGGATGGAAGGTCTTGAAGTCGCGGGCGGTGAAGCCGCGGCGTTCCAGCAGGGCCACGGCCAGGGCGTCGCCCAGGGCGATCTGCAGGGTGGTCGAGGTGGTGGGCGCCTTGACCTCGGCGGTGGCCTCGGCGGCGTCGGCGAGCTGTAGCACCACGTCGGCGGCGCGGCCGAGCGCGCTGTCGCGGGCGGCGGTCAGGGCGATCAGCGGCACATGGAAGCGCTTGGAGTGGGCCAGGACGTCGGCCAGCTCCTGGTTCTCGCCGGACTTGGAGAGGCACAGCACCACATCGCCCTCGGTGATCATGCCGAGGTCGCCGTGACTGGCTTCATTGGCGTGCACGAAGAAGGCCGGGGCGCCGGTCGAGGCGAAGGTGGCGGCGATCTTGCGCCCCACATGGCCCGACTTGCCGATCCCGGTGCAGATGATCCGGCCCTTGGCGGCGTGCAGGATGTCCACCGCCCGGACGAATTCGTCACCCAGGGTTTCGGCCTGCAGGCGCAGGGCGTCGGCCTCGGCGCTCAGAACGCGGCGACCGACGGAGATCGCGTCGAATTCGGACATCAAGCCTCGCTGGCCGCCGGACGGCTCATTGGGTGGGGGCGATCGCCTGGCTCTGCAGATCCGACACCGCCTGGCGGGCGCTGGAGATGCGGCGGTTGGAGGCGTCGGCCTCGCGCTTCATCGCCGCCTTCATGGCCGGGGTCTGCTGCAGGGGCGTATGGCCGAAGGGGCCGGGCGAGCGGTCGCCCAGGCCCTGGGGCCAGACCATGGCCAGCGCCACCATCATCAGGGCGATCGCGGCGAGCGCGGGCAGGATCAGTCGGTCGGACATGCTGGTCGGGATATAGCCGCCGCCGCGCCCGCGCGCCAGTCGCGCCGGCCTCGCAAGCTTGACGCCCGCGCCCCGCCGCCCTAGCCCAAGCCCGTCCGGAAAGAGGAGATCTTCGCGTGCCGACCCTGATCCTGCTGCGCCACGGCCAGAGCCGCTGGAACCTGGAAGACCGCTTCACGGGCTGGGTGGACGTGGACCTGACGGCGGAGGGCGAGGCCCAGGCGCGCCTGGGCGGCGAGCTGATCAAGGCCGCGGGCCTTCAGATCGACCGCGCCTATACCTCGGTCCTGACCCGGGCGATCCGCACCTGCTGGCTGGCGCTCACCGCAGCTGGCCAGGTGTTCATCCCCGAGACCAAGGACTGGCGCCTGAACGAGCGCCACTATGGCGGCCTGACCGGCCTCAACAAGACCGACACTGCGGCCAAGCACGGCGCCGACCAGGTGAAGGTGTGGCGCCGGTCCTACGACGTGCCGCCGCCGCCGCTGGAAGCCGGCGGCGAGTTCGACTTCACCAAGGATCGCCGCTACGCCGGCGCCGTCCTGCCGACCACCGAAAGCCTGAAGACCACGCTGGAGCGGGTGCAGCCCTATTGGGAGGCCGAGATCGCGCCGCACCTGACGGCCGGCGAGACCCTGCTGGTCGCCGCCCACGGCAATTCCCTGCGCGCCATCGTCAAGCTGCTGTGGAACCTGTCCAGCGAGGCGATCATCGACATCGAGATCCCGACCGGCAATCCGCTGGTCATCGAGCTGGACGCCGGGCTGAAGCCTCTGTCGGCCCGCTATCTGGACGCGGGCCGCGCCCAGACCCTGCCGAACTAGCCATGTCGGCGTCCGACCGGGATCATATGCGCCGGGCCATTGCGCTCGCCCGGGCCCAGGTCGGACGGACCGGCGACAATCCCGCCGTCGGCTGCGTGATCGTGGCGGACGGCGTCGTGGTGGGCGAGGGGGCGACCCAGGCCGGCGGCCGCCCCCACGCCGAGGAGATGGCGCTGGCCCAGGCCGGGGATCGGGCGCGGGGCGCCGTGGCCTATGTCACCCTCGAGCCCTGCGGCAAGAGGTCCACCGGCGCGGCCTCCTGCTCCGAACTTCTGGCGCTCGCGGGAGCTGTGCGGGTGGTCGTGGCCTGCGAGGATCCGTCGACCTTCGCCGCCGGCCAGGGGGCCGAACGCTTACGGGCCAAGGGCGTAGTGGTGGAGCTTGGTCTGCTGGCCGAAGAGGCGGCTTCGCTCTATGCGGGTTATCGCCCCGCCCAGGGTTAGCGGATATTCATCCTGATTCCGCTAAGTCACGGAAACAACGCGTTAATCGCCTTTGATCTAGGGTTGCGACCAGTAATCTCTGGGGCCTGTCTCCATGGCGCTTCTCGCAACCACGACGGCGGTGGATCTTCGCCGCATCGAACAGCCCGAACTCGACGCGATCTGCGTGCGTCACGATCGGCTGTGGAGTTCCAAACCGGGCGGCGCCCGGGCCGTGTTCGCCTGGCTTGATCTGTCGGGGTTGGACCTGCGCGGCAAGAACCTGTGCGACGCGGACTTCACCGGCGCGGTGATGGCCGGGTGCCTGTTCCAGGGCGCGCGGCTCGACCAGGCCAACATGTTCGGCGCCGACCTGCAGAACGCCGACCTGACCGACGCGAGCCTGCGTCGGGCCGACCTGCGCGGCGCCTGCCTGCGCAACGCCAACCTGACCGGGGTCGACATGTTCGAGGCCGACCTGCGGGAAGGCTCGATCGCCATCGGCGACCGGGACAAGGGCCTGAGGGTGATGGAGCACATCAACCGGGTGGGCGAGGTCCAGGGGGCGATCCTGGCCGGCGCCAATCTGGAGCGCTCGCGCCTGTCCGGCGTGATGGCGGTGCGCGCCGACTTCACCGACGCCAATATGAAGGACGCCAAGCTCGTCCGGGCCAATCTCAAGCAATGCACCATGACCGGGGCGAACCTGGCCGGCGCGGACCTGTCCGGCGCGGATCTGGCGGGGGCGGACCTGCGCGACTGCATCCTGGTCGGCGCCAAGACCCTGGCCTGGAACGTCAGTCGGGCCGACATGCGCGGCGCCCTGACCGACGATCCGGTCGGCAAGGCCGTGGCCGATCTGCCCTATGAGACCATGATCCGCGACCATGCCCGCTGGTGCGAGACCGGCGGCGCCGAGGGTAGCCCCAGCGTCTTCGACAACGCCGACCTGCGCGCCCTGAAATCCGTCCGTGGCTTCAACCTCACGGCCCTCTCGGCCAAGGGCGCGATCTTCTACGGCCTCGACATGGAGGGCGTGCAGCTGCAGGGCGCCCACCTGGAAGGCGCCGATCTGCGGTCCTGCAATCTGCGCCGGGCCGATCTGCGCGGGGCGAGGCTGGTCGACTGCAAGCTCGCCGGCGCCGATCTGCGCGACGCCCAGATGGGCCCCCTGCTGCTGGGGGGCGACCGCGTGCTGCCCTGCAATCTGACCGGCGCCGGGCTCAAGGCCGCCGATCTGGCCCGCGCCGACATGCGTTACGTGATCCTGCAGAACGCCGACCTGTCCCGCGCCAATTTCACCAACGCCCAGCTCGCCCACGCCAATCTGATCGGGGCGCAGAAGTGGGGGGCGAGGGGGCTCGGCGACACGCTCTAGGGTGCGACAATTTAACGCTTCGGTGGTGTCTCGGGTTTAGACAGTTCGTCCACCCAGACCATCCCGGGGGAATAACCACAGATGTCCGCAGTCGCCCTGACCGGCCGCCGGAGGCTCTCCGCCGGCGAAATCGAAATGATCGTGGCCGCCCACGAGAGGTTCGTCACCGGTCGTCCCGGCGGCAAGCGCGCCGTGCTGAAGTTCGTGGATCTGACCGGGGTCGACCTGTCCGGCCGCAATCTGTCCGACGCCGACCTCTCCGCCTCGATCCTCGACCGCGCCAAGCTCGCCGTCACCAATCTCGAACGCGCCAATCTGTTCGGCTGCGACCTGCGCAAGGCCGACCTGCGCGGCGCACGCCTGGTCCGCGCCGACCTGCGCGGCGCCTGCCTGCAGGGCGCCAATCTGACCCAGGCCGATCTGACCCAGGCCGACTTCCGGATCGGCCAGGTCGCCATCCCCCATCCCAGCAAGGGCCTGTCGTCCCTCAGCCACGAGTCCCGGCACGGCCAGCTCGACAACGCCGTGCTGTGCGGCGCGACCTTCGACGGGTCGCAGATGAACGACGCCTCGGCCTATGCCGCCGACTTCACCGACTGCTCGCTCAAGGGCGCCAAGATGACCGGCGCCAATCTGAAGGACGCCAAGATGAGCGGCGCCATCCTCGATGGCGCCGAGGTGACGGGGACCAATTTCGAGGGCGCCGACCTCTCCTATGCGGCGATGAACGGGGTCGACGTGGCCCGCGCCCGCACCTCGGCCTCAACCAAGATGGGCGGGGCGATCCGCGCGCCCAGCTCCGAGGCCATGACCCGCGCAGCCGGCCTGCTGGCCCAGGCCCAGGCCAATCATGCCTGGTGCAAGACCAGCGGCAAGGAAGGCCGCCCCGCCAATCTCGACCGCCAGGACCTGCGTCCGCTTGGGGCCCGTCTGCGCGGCCTGCGCCTGACGGCCTTGAGCGCCAAGGGGGCGGTGATGGTCGGCATGGATCTCACCGGCGTCCATCTGCAGGGCGCCAATCTGGAGGGCGCCGATCTGCGCGGCGCCATCCTGCGCGGCGCGGACCTGCGCGGCGCCCGCCTGGCCGGCGCCAATCTGACCAAGGCCGATCTGAGGGACTGCGTCATCGCCCCCCTGCCGCTGGGCGGGGCGCGTGAGGCGCCGGGGTCGCTGGATCACGCCCGGGTGCGCTACGCCCTGGCCCAGGGCGCCGACATGAGCGGGGTGATCCTGGACGGCGCCGACGTGCGCGGCTGCGACTTCACCGGCGCCCGGCTGACCGGCGCGAGCCTGAAGGAGACCGACTATCAGGCGGCGGTGGGGCTCGACGCGGCCCGGGCGGCCTGACCTGCAAAAAGGGCGGTGCAGTCGCTGCGCCGCCCAGTCTCGCATGGGGGAGAAATCAAGGGTGGGCGGCGCGAGAGGGGTCGCGCGCCGCCCGGTCTTGGTCGCCTAAGAGGGGGGGAGATTAGGCGGCCTTCTCACCTTCGATCAGGGGGGACTGATCGGGGGTGGCGATTTCGATCCGGCGGGGCTTGAGGGCCTCGGGGAGTTCACGCTTGAGCGAGATCTGGAGCAGGCCGTCGGCCAGCTTCGCCTCGGTCACGACCACATAGTCCGCCAGTTGGAAGCGGCGATCGAAATCGCGCTCGGCCAGACCACGGTGCAGGAAGCGCCGCTGGTCGTCATTGGCGGCCTTGCGGCCTTGGACGGTCAGGAGGTTTTCCTTGACCTCGATGTTGAGTTCGTCCGGCCGGAAGCCGGCGACCGCGATCTCGATGCGGTAGGCGTTCTCGTCGGTGCGCTCGATATTGTAGGGCGGATAACCGGTCGCCGCGTCGGCGGAAGCGGTTTCCAGGAGCGCGGCCAGACGGTCGAAGCCGACGACGGAGCGGTACAGGGGGGAGAAGTCGATCGTACGCATGGGGTCACATCCTTCTTGGCTTAAGCAAGGTTGTCATTCATGGGCGGAACGGTGCGAGCCGAAGCCTCGCCGTGTCCCGGAAGGCCCGGTTATCCAGCGCCTTCGGAACTTAGGTGGTGACCGCATGACGGGTTTCAAGAGGCCCCTGGTCGGGGATTGTGATCGGCTTTTGACCCGGCGGTCCGGGCAGGTTAGGTCCATGGCCGGGGAAACGGGGAAGAGGTCTTGATGGGTCTGCCAACCGCCGCTCTCGGCGCCCTCTCCCGGCGCAATCTGCTGCTGACCGGCGGGGCTTTGACCCTGACCGCCTGCGGTCGCAAGGGGGGCGAGGCGCCTGCGACGGCGGACTCCAAGACCCCGCTCACCCTCGAACAGGCCGTGGCCGGCGCCTGGCGCACCCCTGCCGACAAGGCTCGCGATGTCTGGCGCCATCCGCTGGAGACCCTGCGGTTCTGGGGGCTGAAGCCGGGCGCGACCGTGGTGGAGTTCTGGCCGGGGGCCGGCTGGTATACCGACATCCTGGCGCCCTTCCTGGCCGCCACCGACGGCAAGCTCTACGCCGCCGACCTGCAGACCGACGACGCCGGCGAGCCGGCCTCGGCCGAGATGGTGTCGGCCTATCGCCGCAAGCTGCGCGAAAAGCCCAAGCTCTATGAGGCCGTCGAGATCACCGCCTTCGGCCCGACCAGCGGCCCCGTCGCCCCGGCCGGCTCCGCCGACCTCGCCCTGTTCCTGCGCAACCTGCACAACTGGATGGCCGCCGGCATCGCCGAAAAGGCCTTCCACGACGCCTTCGCCGCCTTGAAGCCGGGCGGGGTGCTGGGGGTCGAGGAGCATCGCGCCAGTCCGGGCGGGGTGCCCGACCTGCTGGCCGCCGACGGCTATGTGCAGCAGGCCTATGTCATCCAGATGGGCAAGGAGGCGGGCTTCCTGCTGGACAAGACCAGCGAGATCAACGCCAACCCCAAGGACACCAAGGATCATCCCTTCGGGGTCTGGACCCTGCCGCCCGTCCGCCGGTCCTCGCCCCGCGGCCAGCCGGAGGATCCCACCTTCGACCACGCCAAGTACGACGCGATCGGGGAATCCGACCGCATGACCCTGCGGTTCGTCAAACCGACCTAGACATTGTGCTCGCCGTCCGAGATGAACGCCGCCTTCGCAAGGTCCGGTGCATGCGCGCAAAGACAGTCCCCGCCGTTCTCCTTCTCGCCCTAGGGCTCAGCGCCCCGGCTTGGGCCCAGGAGCAGCAGACGATCCTGCCGGGCTATTGGGACGTGACCAACAAGGTCCAGGCGGTGGTCGCCAAAACCAGCCACGAGCTGCGCTGCGTGAAGCCGGCCGAGGTCGCCAGGTTCGTGATGGGGCCGAGCAACCACCACTATGCCTGCGCCTACTCCACCCGCATCTTCCTGGACGGCAAGATCACCCTGAAAGGCCAGTGCGCCAGCAAGAAGGGCCGCCAGGTCGAGATCGCCGCGACCGGCAGCTATTCGCCGACCACCTTCAAGCTGATCGCCGACCTGGACACCTCCTATGCCGGCATTCCCCTAGGCGGCCGATTCACCACGGACGCGCGGCGCATCGGCGATGTCTGCCCGCCTGACGCCAAGGGCGGCTGAGCCGCGCCGCGGCGTTTACATCATTCCCGCCAGAGGCGAAGGTGCGGCGATCGCAGTATCGGAGCTTCGCATGGCCACTCTTGAGGAACTGACGGAACGGGTGCGCGCCGGGGTCGGCGACGACGCCGGTCTGGGCAAGTCCTTCAAGCTCGACCTGAAGGGCGAGGGGTTCATCCACATCGACGGCGGGACCGTCAGCAATGACGACCTGCCCGCCGACCTGACCGTTCGCATCAGCCGCAAGGACCTGCAGGCCATGGGCGACGGCAAGCTCAATCCCATGACCGCGGTGATGACCGGCCGCCTGCAACTGTCCGACATGGGGCTGGCGATGTCGCTGCAGCCCCAGATGCAAGCCCTGTTCTCGAAACTCGCCTGAGGAAGACACCCCATGACCGACGCGGCGCCCCTGGTTTCGACCCCTGACAGCCCGATCCCGCCCGGCGGCGGGGCGGAATGGTTCACCGGCGCGGGCGGCGCCAAGCTGCGGGCGGCGCTGTTCGCCCCCAAGGGTCCGGCCCGGGGCACGGTGGTGCTCTCCACCGGCCGGACCGAGGCGATCGAGAAATATTTCGAGGTGATCGGCGACCTTCTGGGGCGTGGGTTCGTGGTGCTGGCCAATGAGTGGCGCGGCCAGGGCCTGTCCCACCGCGATCTGCCGGACCGGCTCAAGGGCCACGCCGTCGGCATGGCCGCCTATGTCGCCGACTATCACGCCCTGCTGGCGGCCTTCGAGGACCGCATGCCCAAGCCCTGGATGGCCGTGGGCCATTCCATGGGGGGCTGCCTGACCCTGCTGTCCCTGGCCAAGGGCGAGGCGGACCGCTTTGTCGGCGCCGTGCTCTGCGCCCCGATGCTGGGGGTGCGCACCGGCGGCCTGCCCCTGCCGGTCGCCAAGATCCTGGCCGGCTTCAACCTGCTGGTCGGCAAGGGCGGCGACTATGCCCGTCCGCCGCCCGCCGATCCCTATACCGAGGCGTTCGAGGGCAATGTCCTGACCCACGACCCGGTGCGCTTCGCCCGCGCCCGGGGATTGATCGCGGCTGACAAGGACCTGGCGCTCAGCGCGCCAACCTGGGGCTGGCTGGACTTCGCCTTCAAGGCCACGACCTGGCTGGGCTCGGCCGACAATCTGCGCAGCGTGCGGATCCCGGTGGTGATCGTCTCGGCCGGCGACGACAAGCTGGTCCGCGACGACGCCCAGAAGCTGATCTCCAACTATCTGCCCGACGGCCGTTTCGTGAGCGTCGCCGGAGCCGAGCATGAGATCCTGATGGAGACCGACGACCGCCGGAACCAGTTCTGGGCGGCGTTCGACGCCCTGGCCGACAAGCTGGTCCCCAAGCCGGCGGCGCCGGCCAAGGCCGCGCCCGCGCCAAAGGCTGCGCCTGCGGCCAAGGCGGCGGCTCCTGTCGACGCTGCGCCGGCCAAGCCCAAGGCCGCGCCGAAGAAGGCGCCTGCCAAGACCGCGCCTGCGCCAAAAGCCGCGGTGGCGGCCAAGGCCGTCGAAGCCGCGCCGGTCAAGGCGAAGACGGCTCCGAAAAAGGCGCCGGCCGTGAAGGCCGCGGCGCCGGCAAAGGCGCCCGCGAAGACGCCGTCAAAGCCTGCGGCCAAGGCCGCGCCCGCCGCCAAAGCCGTGAAGGCCCCTGCCAAGCCGGCGCCCAAGGCCGCCACTGTCAAACCCACCGCCAAACCCGCCGCCAAGCCGGCGGCCAAGCCCGTCGCGGCGTCGAAAGCCCCGGCGGCGCCCAAGTCCGCGCCCAAGGCTAAGGCGCCCGCCAAGCCGGCGGCTAAGGCCAAGCCGAAGAAGGCCTGATCAGTCGGCGGAGCGCTTGAGGGCGACCAGGGCCTCATCCAGGCAGGCCCGGTCGCCGGCCATGGCGATCTGGCCGCCCTGGCGGCCGATCGGTTCGCCGCGCCAATTGGTGACCACCCCGCCGGCGCCCTCGATCAGGGGCACGGCGACCTCGATGTCCCAGCACTTGCAGACCCGGGATTCCACGACCAGGTCGACGGTCCCGGCCGCCACCATGGCGTAGGCGTAGGCGTCGCAGCCCAGGCGGGTCAGCTTGGCCGCCGCGCGCACCTGGTTCCAGGCGCCGAGCTCCGCGCCGTCGAAATAGGAATGGGGATCGGTGGTCATGACGATGGCGTCGGTCAGGTTGGGACAGGGCCGAACCTTGAGCGGCCGTTCGCCGAACCGGTTGATCAGCCGTGAGCCGCCCGCATGGCCAATGAAGACCTCGCCGTTATAGGGCTGGCCGATGGACCCCAGCACGGGGTCGCCCTGCCAGCGCAGGCTGATCAGGGTGGTCCAGACCGGCAGGCCGGCGATGAAGGCCCGCGTGCCGTCCACGGGATCGAGCACCCAGACGAACTCGGCGTCCGGGCGGTCCTCGCCGTATTCCTCTCCGATCACACCGTGGTCGGGATAATGCTGGGCGATCAGCTTGCGGATCGCCGCCTCGGCGCCCTTGTCGGCCAGGGTCACCGGATCGAAGCCCGCGGCCCCGCCCTTGTCCTCCAGGCCGTGATCCTGGATGCGGAACAGCGGCAGGATCACCTCGCCGGAGGCGCGGTTCAGATCGAGCATGAAGGCGTCGAGCGCCTGAAGCGTGTGGGGTGCGAGCATGGGCCCGCTTTACCCTGTCGGTCGCCCCCGCGAAATCCCCTTGCAGGGGCGTCGCGGGGGACAGCCGAACGGGCGCTTCAGATCTAGACGGCTTCGTGGTCGCCGTTGAGCGACTTGGCCAGGTCCAGCAGGCGGCGGCGCGGGCGCTCGCCGAGCTGGTAATAGGCGCGGATCAGGTCGAGGGTTTCCTTGCGGGCGAACATTTCGCCGCCGCCTTCGCTCTCCTGGGCCGGCTCGCGATGAGCCACGTCCGAGAGACCGTCATAGAAATACCCGACCGGAACTTCCAGCGCCTCGGACAGCTGCCACAGGCGGGCCGCCGAGATGCGGTTCGCGCCGCACTCATACTTTTGGATCTGCTGGAAACGCACGCCACAGGCGCCAGCCAGTTGCTGCTGGGTCAGGCCCAGCAGACGGCGCCGCCGGCGCAAACGCTTACCAAGGTGAACGTCGATGTCGTTGCCCATGGGCTCCATCGCCCCCTCATTCGGTTGCCTAGCGCCCGTCCCAAAGCGAGACGGTCTGACCCGAATTCCGCAAGTCGCGCGCCAAGCGATTTCGGTTCGCGTTGCGCGGAGGGGGGAGGGGCGGGTAGGAGTGGTCCATGACGGCGCCCCGCCCTTCCCTGGCTCAGGACATAGCCTGGCGGCTCGAAGCCTTCGCCTTCGACCTGATGACCGGTCTCGCCCGCCTGTTCCCCATCGACGCGGTGTCCGACTTCGGCGCCTGGCTGTTCCAGCGCCTGGGGCCGCTGACCAGCGCGCACAGGGTGGCCGAGACCAATCTGCGCATCGTCTTTCCTCAGGCCGACGACGCCGAGATCGCGCGGCTGCTGCGCGAACAATGGGACGGGGTCGGCCGCTGGGCGGTCGAGTTCCCGATCCTGGACAAGATCATCGCCGATCCGGCCCGGGTCGAACTGGTCAATGGCGAGCGCCTGGCCGAGATCGCCCGCACGGGGGAGACCGTGGTGTTCATCTCCGGACACTTCTCGTCCTTCGAGATCATGCCGGCGGCCATCATCCATGCCGGGATCGCCTGCCAGATCACCTACCGGGCCACCAACAACCCCTATGTGGACGAGCGCATCCGCAAGAGCCGGGAGCGCTACGGCGTGCGGCTGTTCGCGCCGAAGGGGACGGACGGCGCCCGCGAACTGATCCGCGCCCTGTCGCGGGGCGAGTCCGTGGCCCTGATGAACGACCAGAAGTTCAATGGCGGGGTGGCCGCCCCGCTGTTCGGCAAGCTGGCCCACACCGCGCCGGGCCCCTCAAGTTTCGCCCTGCGGTTCGATGTGCCTTTGCAGCCCATGTCGGTGGAGCGGATCGACAAGGCGCGCTTCCGCGTCGTGGTCCATGATCCGATCCGCCTGACCAGCACCGGCGACCGCAATGCCGATATCGAGGCGGGCGTCCGGCGCGTGAACCAGTTCATCGAGGAGCGGGTCTATGCCCGCCCCGCCGAATGGTTCTGGGTCCACAAACGCTGGCCCAACGAGACCTACAAGAAGAAGCGCGCGGCCAAGGCCTAAGGCTGCTTGGCCCCCACCATCAGCATGGGGTCGAGATTGCGGCCGTGCCACTTCATGCGCCAGCACAGGTGCGGGCCCGTGGCGCGGCCCTCCTTGCCCACGGCGCCGATCACCTGCCCGCGTCGGACCGTGTCGCCCACGGCGACGTCGATCCGCGACTGGTGCAGGTAGCAGGTGATCAGGCCCTGGCCGTGATCGATCAGGGTCAGGCCGCCGTCGAAATGCAGTCCGGTCTCGGCGAAGGACACCACCCCGCCGGCCGGCGCGCGGATCGGGGTTCCGACGGGCGCCGCAAGGTCGTCGCCATAGTGCGGCTTCTTGGGCTCGCCGTTCAGGATCCTCTGGCCGCCGAACCGGGCGGAGAGGCGATAGGTCTTCACCGGCGTGATGAAGCCCTGCCGGAAGTCGTCCAGGTCGGCCAGGCTGGCGAAGCCCTTGGACTTGCGCTCGACCTCGGCGGCGATGCGGGCCAACAGCGCCTCGTCCTGAGGCGCGACCTGGTCCTCCGGCAGTCCGTCGATTCGCTGGATATTGAAGTCGCCCGGGGCGATGACCGCGACATGGGTCGCCTCGCCATCCTCGGTGACCACCCGGATCCGCGCCTCGGGGCCGGCGTCGCGGTCGAAGCCGACGACGAAGTAACCGGCCTGCGAGGCTAGGCCCTCGGCGACGTCGTCCACGAAGATCTGGGCGCGGGGGGCCGTGCGCCCCATGGCGAAGCCGCCCTGCTGGAAGCGACCGGACAGGGTGAGGCCCGGCGCGGCGGCGAAGGCCGGCCGCCACAGGGCGGCGACGCCCAGGCCGGCGAGGGCCGCGCGGCGGTCGAGGCCGCTCAGCTCTGGGTTTCCGTCCAGCGCGCCAGGGATTCGGCGGGGCCGGCATAGGCCTCCTGCAGCGGGGCGCTCCAATAGCGCAGCGCCTCCAGGGGGATCTTCACGCCCGAGACCGCGCAGACCACATAGCGGCCCGGCTTCAGCACCACAAATTCGCCGTCGCCATAATGGACGACGGCCAGGTCGGCGGGGGCGCCCGGAAGGTTGCGGTCGTGTGCGTTCATGGGCGCAATGTAGCGCGCTTCAGGCCGTCAGAACAGGTCGCCCTGATTGGGCGGCGTGACGGGTCCTCGCGGGGCGCGGGTCATGTGCGGGCGGGGCTTGGGCGCGGGCACAGGCGCAGCGCCGGGATCGGCCTCGCCGTCGATCACCGCCTGGCGGGCCTGATCGGCGAAGACCAGCCGCACCTCTTCGCCGCTGGCCAGCGATCCGCCCTCACGGACCAGGCTGCCGTCGGCGCGGTGCACGCGGGCGAAGCCGCGCTTCAGGGGCGCGCTGGGATCGACCGAGGCATGCAGCTTGGACAGGGCCGTCAGGCGTTCGGTCAGCCGCTCCAGCCGGCGACCCACCGCCGGCTCAAGGCGTACGGCGATACGGGAGAGGCTGTCGGCCTGGGTCTGCTGCGGCCGTTGCAGCAGCGCGGGCGCCAGCCGGGCGCTCAGCCGGGCGAGTTCGGTGCGGTGGACTGAGACATTGCGCTCCAGGCCGGCGCCGAGCCGCGCGCCGACCCCGGCCAGCCGTTCGGCCTGGGCCTGTTGCGGCCGTTGCAGCAAGAGCGGCGAGAGCCGCGATGCGACCCGCACCATCTCGGTGCGGTGGACGGCGACGTTGCGGTCCAGGGCCGCGCCGAGACGGCTCTTGACCAGATTGAACCTCTGGCCGGCCAGTTCGACCAGGTCCGGAACCCGCGCCAGGCTGCGGTCCAATGTGGCGATGCGGCCGCGGCGGTCCTCGACCAGCCGGCCGCCATGGCGGTGCAGGCGGGCCGACAGGTCGCCAATGGCGGCGCGTAGCTCGGCCAGCACCGGGGTGGCGATCTCAGCGGCGGCAGTCGGCGTCGCGCGCGCCGGTCGGAGACGAAGTCGATCAGGGTGGTGTCGGTCTCGTGGCCCACCGCCGAGATCAGCGGGATCTGAGAGGCGGCCACGGCGCGGGCCAGGGTCTCGTCGTTAAAGGCCCAGAGATCCTCCACCGATCCGCCGCCGCGGGCGACGATCAGCACGTCGGGGCGGGGCAGGGGGCCGTCGACCGGCAGGGCGTTGAAGCCCTCGATCGCGGCGCGGACCTGGGCGGCGGCGGCGTCGCCTTGCACCACGACCGGCCAGACGATCACCCGGCAGGGCCAGCGGTCGCGGATGCGATGCAGGATGTCGCGGATCACCGCCCCGGTCGGGCTGGTGATGACGCCCACCACCGACGGCATCTCCGGCAGGGCCCGCTTGCGGGCGGGATCGAACAGGCCTTCGGTCTGCAGCTTGGCCTTCAGGCGTTCGAGCTGGGCCAGCAGGGCGCCGATGCCGGCGGCCTCCATGCTCTCGATGACGATCTGATAGCGGGAGCCGGCGGGGTAGGTGGTGATCTTGCCGGTCACCACCACTTCCAGACCCTGTTCGGGCCGGACGGAGAGATTGCGGACCGAGCCCTTCCAGACCACCCCGTCGATGGCGGCGCGCTCGTCCTTGAGGGTCAGATAGACGTGACCGTTGGAGTGGAAGGTGACCTTGGACAGCTCGGCGCGCAGGCGGACGAAGCCGTACTGGTCTTCCAGGGTGCGCTTCAGCGCGAAGGCCAGCTCGGATACGGAATAGGGCTTGGCGTTGCCCTCGGCGATGTCGGAGCCGGTGTCGGTCATGCCGGAGACGTTAGCGGGAGCCGGGCCGAAACCCAAACCCCCGCCAACTCATCCCCAACGGATCTTTTTAGATGTAGCGGCGCAGCGAGCGGGCCAGCTCCGAGGCGCCCGAGCGCTTCTTGGTCTGGGCCGGCTGATAGGCGACGCGGGCGTGTTCGCTGCAATAGGGGCCTTCCGACTGGCGGCGGCCGCAGAAGGTGAAGCCGTCGCTCGACGGATCGCCGATCGGCCACTTGCACATGTGGGCGCCGAGCGTCAGCACGGTGGCCGAGCCGGGGGCTTCGTCGATATAGCGGACGGGCGCCGGGGCGGGCGCGGCGCTCTGAGGCGCGACGGCCGTGGGCTCTGCGATGCGGCGCGGGGCGGCCGGTTGGGCGGCGGGGCGCTGCGGACGCGGCGCCTTGAACACCGGGCGGGCGGGCTTGGAGGGGCCGCGCGGCCCGACAGGCCCAGGCGGTGGACCTTGCCGATCACAGCGTTGCGGGTGACACCGCCCAGCTGTTTGGCGATCTGGCTGGCCGAGAGGCCATCCTGCCAGAGCTTCTTCAGCGTCTCGACGCGCTCGTCAGTCCAACCCATGTTTCCGCCTCCACCGCGCTTCTCAAAAATCCTGGCGGCGCCCCCGCGGCCGAGCCAGGATCAACATCTTGTGGCGTTTCGTTTTCTCGCCACCAGCAACTACCAGATATCGTAAACAGTTCCTTAATGACCACAATAGGCGCCCCGGGGTTCGTCCACAGGAACCATATATAGCGTCGCACTGTCGCACCCTTGGCCGCTCTTGCGCCGGCGCGCGTGAGCGCGCACATGGCGGATATGAAGGATATGCCGATCGACGAAGCCGTCCTGCCGCCTGAGCCCCGCAACTATCATGGGGTGAACTGGGCCGGACTGAAGACCCTCTATCAGCGCGAAGTACGCCGCTTCTGGAAGGTGGGGATGCAGACCCTGGCCGCGCCGGTCGTAACCTCGCTGCTCTACATGATGGTCTTCGTGGTCGCCGCCCAGGGCGCCCGGCCGCCGGTCCATGGCGTCGCCTTCGGCACCTTCGTGGCGCCCGGCCTGATCATGATGGCCATCCTCAACAACGCCTTCGCCAATTCGTCGTCCAGCCTGCTGCAGGCCAAGATGAACGGCCTGATCGGCGACTTCCTGACCCCGCCGCTCACCCCGCCGGAACATGTGGCCGGCTTCGCCCTCGGCGCGGCGACCCGTGGCATCCTGGTCGGGCTGGTCACCGCGATCGTGGTCATGCCCTTCGCCCATGTGCCGGTGACCCACCTGTGGGCGGTGCTCTATTTCGGCCTGGGCGCGGCCCTGATCCTCGGCCTGCTCGGCGTCATGGCCGGGCTGTGGGCCGAGAAGTTCGACAACATGGCGGTGGTGACGAACTTCATCGTCATGCCCATGACCTTCCTGTCGGGCACCTTCTATCTGGTCGATCGCTTGCCGGAGCCGTTCCGGACGGGCAGTCACTTCAACCCGTTCTTCTATCTGATCGACGGCTTCCGCTACGGCTTCATCGGTCATGCCGAAGGCTCGCTTTATACCGGCGTCCTGATGACCGCCGGCCTGGTCGTCGCCCTGACCTCGGTCTGCCTGTGGATGTTCGAGACCGGCTACAAGATCAAAACCTAAACACCTTCAAAGGTTTGGGGTTCCGAAAGGCCCGCGCTCCTGGCGCGGGCCTTTTTCATGTTGCGCCGCCCATATTGATGTAATACGTACTATCATCATGAGTGAGGCGAGAACATATAATTCCCTCCTCCGCCAGTCCCAGGCGGAGGCGACGCGGGAGAAGATCCTGGCCGCCATGGCTGCGATCTATGAGGAGGACGGCCGCGTCGAGGCCGCCACCGTGCGGGCCGTCGCCGCCCGCGCCGGCGTGCGGGAGATCACGGTCTATCGCCACTTCCCCAATCGAGACCTGCTGCTGCAGGGACTCTGGACATGGCTCAATCGCCGCAGCGGCGTGACCGTGGGCCTGCCGGAGACCAGCGACGAGATCGTCGGCAAGCTTGCGCCGCTCTATGCGAGCTTCGACGCCGCGCCGGCCCACATCCTGGCGGCGATCCGCACCGAGGAGGGACTGAAGGTCCGGGAGAGCCTGAACGCCGAGCGCGAAGCCGCCTTCATGGGGATCCTCGACGCCACGGTTCCGGACCTGCCCTCGCCCGAGCGCCGCAAGGCGGCTGCGGTCCTTCAGCTGCTCTATTCCGCCTACGGCTGGGTCTCCATGCGCGAGCAATGGGGCCTGGACGGCGAGGCCTCCGCACAGGCCGCCGCCTGGGCCGCCCAAACCCTCCTGGCCGATCTGCAAGCCCGCGGATCGGCCCCCATCCGGCCCGCACAGGCGGGCGCCCCCGAAAAGGACCCCGCAGAATGATCGCCCATTTCTCCATCCCCGCCCGCGACCCGCAGCGCGCCGCGGAAGTCTTCGGCCGGATCATCGACGGCGCCGTCATGCCCTTTCCCGTGGTCGAGGGCGCCTGGGTGGCCATCGCCCGGGACGGGTCGGGCCTGGGGGTCGAGGTGGTGCCCGCCGCGACGGCCCATCACATGGGCCGCGGCGAAGCGGGCCAAGCGGTCGGCGGCCCGGTGGTCATGCCCTGGGAGACCCAGATCCGCCAGGACGGCGACGACCAGTCGCCCAGCGGCTTCCATGTGGCGATGACAAGCCGGCTTTCCGCCGAGGAGATCGTCGCGCTCGGCGAGGCCCAAGGCTGGCGCGCGGTCCATTGCGACCGGGGCGGCGTGTTCGACCTGGTTGAGCTGTGGGTCGACAACCGCAACCTGGTCGAGGTGCTGCCGCCGGAGGGCACGCGGCGGTATCTGGCCTTCTACACCCCGCAGGTCGCGGGCCAGATGTTCGGCGCCCACCCCTGAATCCCTGATCCGCCAAGGGACCCGCGCGCGGCGATGTCACATCCTTGCGATTGACAACCGGGGCCCTTGGCTTGAAAACGCAAAGCCTTCAAGTCCCCGTCGCCCCGCGCCGGGGACGCTATCTTTTGAGAAGGCTTCCACCGTGACTGAAAAGACGGCGACGCAAAGCCCGCCCGTTCCCAGCGATCACATCATGGGCGTGTACAACCGCACCCCGCTGGCGTTCGAGCGAGGCGAGGGCGCGCGACTTTTCACCACCGACGGGGACGCCTATCTCGACTGCATGGCCGGCATCGCGGTCAATGCGCTGGGCCACGCCAATCCCAAGCTGGTGCAGGCGGTGAAGGACCAGGCCGAAAAGCTCTGGCACGTCTCGAACATCTTCACGATCCCGGGCCAGGAAAAGCTCGCCAAGGTGCTGACCGACGCGACCTTCGCCGACGTGGTGTTCTTCACCAATTCCGGGACTGAGGCGGTCGAGTGCGCCATCAAGACCGCGCGCAAGTATCACTGGGCCAAGGGTCATCCCGAGCGGATCGACATCATCGGCTTCGAAGGTTCGTTCCATGGCCGCACGCTGGCCGCCGTCAACGCGTCGGGCAACACCGCCTATCTGGAGGGTTTCGGCCCGCCGATGCCGGGCTTCATCCAGCTGCCCTATGGCGACCATGAAGCGCTCAAGGCCGCCATCGGCCCGACCACCGCGGCGATCATCATCGAGCCGGTGCAGGGCGAGGGCGGGCGCGCGCCCTGCCTGACGTGTGCCTGCGCGGCCTGCGTAAGCTGTGCGACGAAAACGGGATCCTGCTGATCCTGGACGAGATCCAGTGCGGCCTGGGCCGGACCGGCAAGCTCTTCGCCTATGAGTGGGCCGGGATCGAGCCGGACATCATGGCGGTGGCCAAGGCGCTCGGCGGCGGCTTCCCGGTCGGCGCCTGCCTGGCCACGGCGGAAGCCGGGTCGGGCATGACGGTCGGCTCCCACGGGTCGACCTATGGCGGCAACCCGCTGGCCATGGCCGTCGGCCTGGCGGCGATGGAAGAGCTGAACAGCCCCGAACTCCTGGCCCATGTGCGCGAGGTCGCCGGCTATTTCACCCAGCAGTTCGAGGGCCTGAAGACCCGCTTCCCGGATGTCATCGCCGACATCCGCGGCAAGGGCCTCTTGATCGGCCTGAAGCTCGTCACCCCGAACCGTGAATTCATGCAGCACGCCCGCGACCAGCATCTGCTGATCGCCGGCGGCGGCGACAATTGCGTGCGCCTGCTTCCTCCGCTCACCCTCACTCTCGACGAGGCCCGTGAGGCGGTGGAGAAGCTCGAGCGCGCCTGCGAAGCCGCGCGCGCCCAGGCCAAGGCCGCCGCCTAGTCCATCCGGTTTCCGGCGGAGGCCGGGACTCAAACATCAGGATTCTCGCGACCAGGCCGAACCTGGACCCCGGGCTATTTCCCGGGGAAAGCGGGAATTGGGGGATCGCAATGACCCAAGCTCCGAGACACTTCCTCGACCTGTGGCGGCTTGAGGCCGCCGACATCCGCGCCATTCTCGACGACGCGCACGCGCGCAAGAAGGCCCGCGCCGGCTGGCCCCAGGGCCGCGTGGACGCCGACGCCCCCGGCCGCGACCGCGTGCTGGCGATGATCTTCGAGAAAAACTCCACCCGCACCCGCTTCTCCTTCGACGCGGCGATCCGCCAGCTGGGCGGCTCGGGCATCATCTCGACGGCTTCCGACATGCAGCTCGGCCGCGGCGAGACCATCGAGGACACCGCCAAGGTGCTGTCGCGCATGGTCGACGCCGTGATGATCCGCGCCAACAACCATGAGGACGTGGAGCGCTTCGCCTTCTCGTCCTCCGTGCCGGTGATCAACGGCCTGACCGACAAGAGCCACCCCTGCCAGATCCTGGCCGACATCATGACCATCGAGGAGTCGCGGGGGCCGATCCGCGGCAAGACGCTGGCCTGGGTCGGCGACGGCAACAATGTCTGCTCCAGCTTCATCCATGCCGCCCCGAAGCTGGGCTTCAAGCTGAACATCGCCTGTCCGGCGCTGTACCATCCCGATCTGATGGACCTGGCCCGGGCCGAGGAGCAGCAGGGCCGCATCGAGATCACCCGCGACCCGCGCGAAGCCGTCGCCGGCGCCGACTGCGTCATCGCCGACACCTGGGTCTCCATGGGCGACAAGGACCATGACGAGCGCATCGAGGCGCTTGAGCCCTATCAGGTCGACGACGGCCTGATGGCGCTGTCGGCCAAGGACGGGGTGTTCCTGCACTGCCTGCCGGCCCACCGCGGCGAGGAGGTCACCGACGAGGTGATCGACGGTCCCAAGAGCCTGGTCTGGGACGAGGCGGAAAACCGCATCCACGCCCAGAAGTCGATCCTGGCCTGGTGCTTCCGGGCGATCTGAGGCCGGCGTGTTTTGACGCGGGGATCGGGGCGCCCTCGCAACGGGCGGCGTCAGCCCCTATATCACCGCGTCACTTCCCGCGAGACCCGACACCCCATGACCGCACACGCGACCGTCGCCGCCGACAACCTTGTCGCGCCCTTCCAGATCGAGGGCGAGCCCGTGCGCGGCCGCCTGGCCCGGATGGGCGCCGCGGTCGACAAGATCCTGAAAGGTCATGACTATCCCGAGCCGGTGGCGAACCTGCTGGGCGAGGCCTGCGCGCTGGCGGCCCTGGTCGGGTCGAACCTGAAGTTCGAGGGCCGGCTTATCGTCCAGGCCCAGGGCAATGGCCCGGTCCGTTACGTGGTCTGCGACTACGACACGTCCGGCTCCCTGCGCGGCTATTGCCGCTATGACGACGTCGCCGTGGCCGAGGCGGCCAAAGGCTTCGTACGGCCGGGCGCCAAGACCCTGCTGGGCGAGGGCGTGTTCATCATGACCGTGGACCAGGGCCCGGACATGGACCGCTATCAGGGCATCACCACCATCGAGGGCGAGACCCTGGCCCTCTGCGCCGAGCAGTATTTCGCCCAGTCGGAACAGACCCCCACCCGCGTGCGCCTGGCCGTGGGCCAGCTGGACACTGGCGACGGGCCGACCTGGCGCGCCGGCGGCATGCTGATCCAGAACATCGCCGAGGACGAGGCGCGGGGCCCCACGGCCGAGGCCTGGGTCCGCACTCAGGCCTTCTTCGAGACCATCGGCGAGGACGAGCTGATCGATCCGACCATCTCGGCCGAGACCCTGCTGTTCCGCCTGTTCCACGAGGACGGGGTGAGGGTGTTCGAACCCATGGCCCTGCAGGCCTTCTGCCGCTGCTCGCCGGCCCGCATCGCCAGCGTGCTGAACTCGTTCAGCGCCGCGGAGCGGGCGGAGATGGTCGAGGACGACGGCCGTATCCGCGTGACCTGCGAATATTGCTCGACGGTCTACGCCCTGACCCCGGACGAACTGACGGCGGAGTAGGGGCCGCCTCTAGGCGGCCTTGTCCAGCGCCCGCATCAGGGTCTGGATCTGGTGCAGGACCTTGGGTTCGCGCGACAGCTCCTCGGTGGTCTCCGGCTGGTTCATCACCCGGTTGGCCTCCCGCTTGGCGCGGTCGGCCGCCGGGCCCGGCGGCGCGGTTTCCCCCGCGGCCATGCGGATCAGGACCTGCAGCTTCTGGACCGGCGGGGTGTAGCCGCGATGGAGGTTGGCGATCAGCTTGGCCTCGGCCTCGATCTTGCCGCCCAGTTCGCCCAGCAGCATCAGCAGCGGCTCCACCCCGGCGGCGTCCTTGCCGGTGCGCGCGACCCGCCGATAGAGCCCGGCCAGCTGGGCGAGGCGCTCGGCCGCCGGAAGGCCCGGCGAATGGATCTCGGTCTCGAAGCGCAGGGAGGTCACGCTGGAGAGCAGCCAGCGGACGGCCTGGCGCTTGTGGGCGCCGCCCACCACGCTTTCCAAGAGGCGGGTGAGCGCCAGGGCCTCGGCCATGGCCGGGCGCGGGGTCTTCAGATAGGCCGACACGAACTCCGAGCCGACCAGGGCCGCGGAGCGGGCGATGAAAGCCTCGCGCACGGCCTCCGAGGTCATCTGCTTGTCGGCCGCCACGGTCAGGGTGGTGGCCAGAGCGCGCGCGATCTCCACCTCCTGTGCGGCGTCGGCGGGCCTCAGGCGCTTCTGGCTGGCGATCTCGGCGAGAATACGCTTGCCGACCAGGCCGCGCAGCACGCCCATCCGGCTGTCGGCGAGCAGCTTGCCGATCCGGGCCGCCGGGCGGGTCGGCGGCGGGATCAGGGCCGCCGCGGTCGGATCCATCTGCGCGACCACGGCGATCGCTGCCGGCGCGATCAGCTGGGCGGTGGCCGCCAGGCGCGCCCCCAGATCCAGGTCCTCGCCCAGGACGTCGTTCATGACCTGGGCGCTGTTGAGCATCTCGCCCAGGGGCTGGGCCAGGACGTGGAGCGCCAGGTCGCGGCCGGCCCCGGCCTTGGGCGCCGCCTCGGCCAGGGCGAGCAGCCGGTCGAGCTTCCCGCTCCAGGTCTCGGCCAGGCCGAGGTCGGCGGCGACCGCGCCGGCCAGCAGGAAGAGGCGCTCGTCCTGCTCGACCAGGGCCTCGCAGGCCGCCGCGAAATCCGACGGGGTGACCAGCGGAAACTGCTGGCCCTTGGTGGCGGCGCGCAGGCGCGAGGCCGCCTGGTCGATCAGCGGATGCAGGCTGCGGATCACCTCGTGCACATTCGAGCCGCGCGACAGGGCCTCAGGCACGGCGAATTTCTGGATGGCGTGCTGGAACTCGCTGCCCGCATTGCGCAGGGAATCGACCAGATCCATGCGGTGCAGCAGTTCAAAGGCGGTGACCGACTTGCGGCCCAGCCAGCCTTCGAGGAACTCGGCGATCTTCACCCGGGCCTGGGGCCCGTAGAGGTCCGCCGCCGCCTTGCAGGTCGGCGGCGCGCTCACCCCAGGGTTTGGGCGCTTGGGCGCGGGCGCGCTGAAGTCCCCCTCCTTGCGGATGATGCTGCTGGTGAACTCGCCCGTCTCGGGATCGCGGGTCTCGCGGCTGACCTTGATGGCGACGAACTCGCCGCTGGCCAGCATGTCATTGGCCAGTTGCACTGCATTCTCTTGATTTTCAAGAGAATGTTCCAGATTTAGCACGCGCCGGCGGCGACCAAACACCTCAAAATGGGTAAGCGTCTGCATGGGCCGGACTATCCGGCGCAGGTCTTTACGCAAGATGAAATTACCCGGTTTGGGGATGCAATGCCCGGGTGTGGCGCGCGGTCGCGGCTAAC
>NZ_JALDPT010000029.1 GCF_022695515.1 Phenylobacterium aquaticum | reverse complement strand
CGGAGGGATGGGCGGCCCCGGCGGCGGCATGGCCGGCACGACGGGCGGCGGCATGGGCGGCCATGGCGGCATGGGCGGACCGGGAGGAGGCATGGACGGCGAAGGACCCGGGGGCGGCGACAGCCCGCGCCGCGCCACCTCCAGCCGCAACTTCAGCCGCCTGGAAGGCGCGGCCCGCTACTCCCTGATCAACGAGCCCCAGCCGGTGCGCGGGGCGGACCTCAATCTCGACTGGAAGGTCACGGCCGAGGAATGGGCCAAGGCGCCGGCCGCCGCTTCGCCCTGCTCGATCCCAAGGACACGGGCAAGCTCGCCCTCGCCGATCTGCCGCCGCCCGGCGGCCGAGGCGCCGAGGGGCCGCCGCGAAAAGGCGGCTTGTTCAAACGCCAACCGCCCCGCGAGCAATAGCAAAGCTTTCACCAATCCTGGGTAGGGAGAGGCCCTTGAGTTGAGGGCGCGTGGGTATGCCGGACAGACGGTCGCGACTGTGGGAAGGCCTTGAAGCCGCGGCGGTCGACGAGCGGCGCTCCACGCCGCTCCGCATGGTCACCGCGGTCTGCGCCGGCCTGCTGCTCTGCCTGGCCCTCACGCCCGGTCTCGTCCTGCCCTGGATCGCCGCGGTCCTGGCCTGCGAGACCTGGACGCTGTTCACCACCCGCCCCTTCGTGGACGGCGCCCCTGTCGGCGCCCGAGCCGGGTCCGCTATCTGGTCTCCTGCGCCTTCACCACCTGGTCCTGGAACCTGGCGCCGATCCTGTGCTGGACCAGCGGCGATCCCGGCCTGAGGGTCATCGCGGTGATCACCCTGGCGGGGTTCATGATCCACGCCCAGGGGTTCGCCTTCCGAAGCCGCGCGGTGCTGCTGCTGAACGGCGGCAGCTCGGCCCTGAACCTGATCCTTCTGCCGCTCGCCTTCGGCGGCTTCGACCCCGTCCAGCAGGTCATGGCGGTGGGCGCCATCGCGCTAGTGGTGTTCTACGCCGCGGTGAGCGCCAAGATGAGCCGCGACACCACCGAGGCCCTGGACGCCGCCCGCCGCGAGGCGGAAGCCGCCAGCCAGGCCAAGTCGGCCTTCCTCGCCATGATGAGCCACGAACTGCGCACGCCCATGAACGGCGTGCTGGGCATGGCCCACGCCCTGAAGTCCTCGCGCCTGACCGGCCGCCAGGCCGAGCAGGTGGGCATGCTGATCCGCTCCGGCGACGGGCTGATGGCGATCCTCAATGACATCCTCGACATCTCCAAGATCGAGTCCGGGCGCCTGGAGCTGGAGACCGCACCGTTCGACCTGGTGGAGCTGGGCGAGCGGGTCTGCGACCTCTGGGCCGACGCCGCCGGCGCCAAGGGCCTGGCGCTGAGCTTCGTCGTCGATCCCATGGCGCCGCGCCATGTGACCGGGGACGCCTCCCGCGTCCGCCAGATCCTGCTGAACCTGGTCTCAAACGCCTTGAAATTCACCGATGCGGGTGAAGTGCGGGTGACTCTGGCCGCCCTGCCCGACGCGCGGCCGGGCGCGGCCCGCATCGCCTTTTCGGTCACCGACACGGGCCTCGGCATCAGCCCGGATCAGCAGGCCCGGCTGTTCGACGCCTTCGTCCAGGCCGAGGCCTCCACCGCCCGGCGCTTCGGCGGCACGGGCCTGGGGCTCGCCATCTGCCGCCAGCTCGCCGGCCTGATGGGCGGAGAGATCACCGTGGACAGCACGCCCGGCCAGGGCTCGACCTTCCGGCTGCTGATCGACCTGCCCCTCGCCGCCGCCCCGGACGCCGAGACCGCGGAGCCCGCCCCGGACGCGGGCCTGGAGGGCCTGCGCATCCTGGTGGCCGAGGACAATCCGATCAATCAGGCCGTCGCCCGCGCGATCCTGGAGACCCTGGGCGCCCGGATCGACACCGCCGAGAACGGGGCCCTGGCGCTCGAACGCCTGTCCGAGGGCGCCTATGACCTGGTGCTGATGGACGTGCACATGCCGGTGATGGACGGCATGGAGGCGCTGGGCCGCATCCGGGCCGGGGAAGCCGGGGATCCGACCCTGCCGGTCATCGCGCTCACCGCCGACGCCATGTCCGGCCAGGACCTCAAGTTCATGGCCAGAGGGTTCGACGCCGTCCAGCCGAAGCCGATCCAGCCGGCCGAGCTGATCGCCGCGATCCTGGACCTGCGCGCCGCGCAGCCCCGGCGGGTGGGGGGCGAACACGCAGCCTGAGGGCGTTTCGAAAGAATCGGTTCACCTATCTGCGACAGGCTGTCCAATATCCATTTAGGTTGAGGAGCTCGGCGTGACACGCTGGCGCGGCGCTTTTGGCGAGGAGCTGGATCGCGCCGCGATCGAAAGCCTCCGCACCACCGGCGTCCGGGTGGTCACCCTGGGTCCCGTCGCCTTGCTGGCCGGTTGGAATTTGGGCTGGCGCGTCGCAGGCCTTTGGACCCTTCTGGCGCTCGCGACGGAGGCCTGGACCTGGGCGGCGACCCGCACGGTCAGCGCGGGCGGCCGCGCCGGACCCGTTGAGAAATCGCTCTATCTGGCCTCGGCCCTGGTCAAGACCGCGATCTGGGCGGGCCTGCCGGTCCTGCTCTGGAACAGCGGCATGGAGGCGCTGCGGATCGGCGCCGTGGTGCTGCTTTGCGGCCAGCTGATACACGCCATCAGCTACACCAGCCGCTTCACCGTATTGCTGGCGGTGAACGCCTCCTTCCCCCTGTTGGCCCTGTTCGCCCTTCCGATGCTGACCCATCGGTTCGACCATGTCCGGCTGGTGACCCTCACCTGCGGCCTGGGGATGATGGCGCTATATTGGGTGAACGGCGTGCGGACCAGCCGCCGGGCGGCGCACGCCATGCAGGCGGCCGAACGGGCGGCCGTCGAGGCCAACGCCGCCAAGTCCGCCTTCCTGGCCATGATGAGCCACGAGCTGCGCACGCCGATGACCGGGGTGCTGGGCATGGCCCAGGCCCTGCGCAACACGCCCCTGTCCGACGCGCAGCAGGCCCAGGTCGGCATGCTGATCCGTGCCGGCGACGGGCTGATGGCCATCCTCAACGACATTCTCGACGTCTCCAAGATCGAGGCGGGCCGCCTGGAGCTGGAGACCACCGCCTTCGACCTGATCGAGCTGGCCGCCCAGGCCGAGGCCCTGTGGCGCGACGCCGCCGAGGCCAAGGGCCTCGAGCTGAGCCTGGAGGTCGCGCCGGACACGCCGCGCTGGCTGTCCGGGGATCCGACCCGGATCCGTCAGATCATGCTCAACCTGCTGTCCAACGCGCTGAAGTTCACCGAGGCCGGCGAGGTCCGCCTGGCCCTGCGCGCCCTTGACGGCGCCCCGGCCGACCGCGGTCGGGTGGAGATCTCGGTGTCCGACACCGGCATCGGCATGACGCCGGACCAGGTGGGTCGCCTGTTCACCGCCTTCAGCCAGGCCGACGCTTCGACGGCGCGCCGGTTCGGGGGCACCGGCCTGGGCCTCTCCATCTGCCGCCAGCTCGCGGAGATGATGGGCGGCGGGGTGAGTGTCGACAGCGCGCCCGGCCGGGGATCAACTTTCCGCCTGACGCTCGAGTTGCCCCTCGCTGACGCGCCGGAAGAGGACGGCGGGGCCGGCGAAGAGGCCATTGGCCTGGAGGGCGTCTCGATCCTGGTCGCCGAGGACAACCCCATCAACCAGGCCGTGGCCCGCGCCATTCTGGAGGCCGTCGGGGCGCGGATCGACACCGCCGACAACGGGGCCATCGCGCTGGAGCGCCTGAGCGGTGGCGGCTACGACCTCGTGCTGATGGATGTGCACATGCCGGTGATGGACGGGGTCGAGGCCCTGGTCCGCATCCGCGCCGGCGAGGCGGGCGAGCCGGACCTGCCGGTCATCGCGCTCACCGCCGACGCCATGTCCGGTGAGACCCAGCGCCTGATGGCCCAGGGCTTTGACGACGTCCAGCCCAAGCCGATCCAGCCCATGGCCCTGGTCGGTGCGATTCTGGAGGCCTGCGCCCGGGCCGAGGCCCGTCGCGCCGCCGCCTAGCTGACGACGACGTCGAGGGTCGGCACCGTTTCCGACAGCCGCCCGCCGATGCGGATCGGCTCGACCCGCCGGGCCAGGCCCGTACGGTCGTCCGTCTCCACGAACACGCCGCAGACCGTCGCCGGCCCTTCGGCGGGCTTGTAGCGGCCGCCCGAGATGCGGGTCGTGAACCGCCGCAGGGGCTCTTCCTTCTGGTTGCCGATCACGCTGTCATAGTCGGCGCAGGCGCCGGCGTCGGTCTGATAGGCCGTGCCGCCCGGCAGGATTTGGCAATCGGCGGTGGGCACATGGGTGTGGGTGCCGACCACCAGGCTGGCCCGGCCGTCGCAGAAGTGGCCCATGGCCATCTTCTCGGAGGTGGCCTCGGCGTGCATGTCCACGAGAACCGCGTCGGCGACCATGCCGAGCGGCGCCTTTTCAAGCTCCCGGTCCACGGCGGCGAACGGGTCGTCGAGGGAATCCATGTGCACCCGGCCCAGCAGATTGATCACCAGGATGCGGCGGCCCTTGGTGGTCATGAACAGGTTCGCCCCCCGGCCCGGCGCGTCGGCCAGGACGGAATAGTTCAGGGGGCGGATCAGGCGGTCCTCCCGGACGATATAGGTGAGCGCCTCCTTCTGATCCCAGCTGTGGTTGCCGAGGGTCAGGCAGTCGGCGCCGGCGTCGAACAGCTCGCGCGCGGTGTTCTCGGTGATGCCGAAGCCGGCGGCGGCGTTCTCGGCGTTGATCACCACGAACTCGAGATCGAGGCGGCGGCGGAGGTCGGGCAGATGGTCGGCCAGGCCGTCGCGGCCGGCGCGGCCGACGACATCCCCGAAGAAGGCGAAGCGCATGGCGGGTCCTTAAGGTCTTTCGACCGGGATATAACCGTTTTCGGTGAGAATGGCGTCCAGCCTCTGATCATGAGGCTCGAGATCGAGATCGGGGACTTCCTGGCCCGCAAAGGCCAGGCCGAGGGCGAAGACCGGCTTGTGGGCCCGCAAGGCTTCGAGGGTGCGGTCATAATGCCCCCCGCCCTGGCCCAGGCGACCGCCGCGCCGGTCGAAGCCGACCAGGGGCACGATCACCAGGTCGGGATGAACCTCCGGCGCGTGGGGCGGCGGGGCCGGCACGCCCATGGCGTCAGGGACCGGCCGGTCGCGGTCGTCCCAGAGACGGAAGATGAGCGGCGTGTCCGGGCCCTCGCAGACCGGAAGGGCGAACAGTCCGCCGAGGTCCGACAGCCGGCGTATCAGGGGGCTGGGGTCGAGTTCCGCGCCCAGGGCGTAGTAGCCGGCGAAACTGGCGAAGGCCGGCAGGTCTTCAAGCGGCAGGACATCGGCGGCCCGTCGGGCGGCGTCCGGGTCGGCGCGCGACAGCTCGACGCGGCGGGCCCGCAGGCTGCGACGCAGCTGCGCCTTGGAGGGAAGGGGTTCGGTCACATGCCCCCTATAGCCCATGCGGGGCGTGCGGGGGAAAGGGTGGCGGCGCCGCGAGAGCCGTGAAGGACGGTTTAAATCCCCTCGGACCTGGTAAACCAGGTGGGCGCCATATACCCGGGCCCACGAGCCCGGACAGGGACAGCTCCCTTCGAGAAAATTAAGGTCTCTGGGATTAGTTGCCTTCGACGAGAGCCGCAGCTGGACCCGCCAAGAGCCAATCTAGGGCGGCGGGCCTGGGTTCACAAGGGCCGCCGCCCTTGGCGCCGACGCCTCCGGCAAGAACCGTCTTCGGCGCCGCAACATCACACTTGACAGCATCGAACGGCAGGATCATTCCGCCGCCCGTCGACCCGTCGCCACACCCGCGGCGTCGACGCTGAAACGAAAGCCCGAACCCCATGCCTAGCGACGGTAGCAGTCGATCTAACGCGCCGCGGAAGGCGTCCCGCTAGGGTCTGGTTTCAGGCTCGACCCGTGACGGCCTTCGCGGCGTATCACGAGGTGAGCCATGGTATTTCTCTCCGGAGACCGCCCTGGAGCACGCCCGCTCGCGCGGTTTCTGCGCGTCGGCGTCGCGCCATCCTGGGCCGATCTCGCCGCATTCCTCCTGCTGGCGGCGACCGCCGTCCTGATCGTCCGCGGCGCGGGCGAAATGAGCGAGCCGCTGTCGCGGCTGCACACGACGCCCGTCACCCTGGAGCCGCGCCGCCTGCCGGAATACGCCCTGCTGACGACCTTGCGGATGTTCGCCGCGCTCGCCTGCTCCCTGGCCTTCACCTTCACGGTCGCCACCCTGGCGGCCAAGAGCCGCAAGGCCGAACGGGTGATCGTGCCCGCGCTCGACATCCTCCAGTCTGTGCCGGTCCTGGGGTTCCTGACCTTCACCGTGACCTTCTTCATGGGTCTGTTCCCCGGCCGCCAGCTGGGAGTCGAATGCGCGGCGGTGTTTGCGATCTTCACCAGCCAGGCCTGGAACATGGCCTTCAGCTTCTACCAGTCCCTGCGCACCATCCCGAGCGACCTGGACGAGGTGAGCCGGCAGTTCGGCTTCTCCCCGTGGCGGCGGTTCGTCCGGTTGGAGCTGCCCTTCGCGACCCCCGGCCTGGTCTGGAACGTGATGATGTCCATGTCGGGCGGCTGGTTCTTCGTGGTGGCGTCCGAGGCGATCACCGTCGGCCAGACCACCATCGACCTGCCTGGCATCGGCTCCTGGCTGTCCCTGGCGATCGCCCGCCAGGACCTCAGGGCGGTCGCCATGGGCGTGGGCGCCATGGCCGTGGTGATCCTGCTCTACGATCAGCTGGTGTTCCGCCCCATCGTGGCCTGGGCGGACAAGTTCCGGTTCGAACAGACCGCGTCGACCGACCGCCCCCGCTCCTGGCTCTACGACCTGGTCCGCCGGACCAGGTGGATGCGGCTGGCCGCGGTCCCGCTGTCGTGGCCGGCCCGGGCGCTGGCGGCCATCGACTGGCCCCGGCCGCAGCTTGCGCCCCTGCGCGTGAGCGCAGCCACGGCCCGCGCCTTTGACGGCCTGTGGCTCGGCCTGGTGGGCGTGGGGACCGCCTGGGCGGCCTGGACCCTGGTCGCCTTCGTCGCCCGCACCCTCGACTGGGGCGACGCGGCGGAGGCCTTCGGCCTGGGCCTGGCCACCCTGATCCGGGTGGTGGTGCTGATCGCCCTGGCCAGCCTTGTCTGGGTGCCGATCGGGGTCTGGATCGGCCTGCGGCCCAAATGGGCGGAGCGGTTGCAGCCCGTGGCCCAGTTCCTGGCCGCCTTCCCCGCCAATGTCCTCTTTCCCTTCGCGGTCATGGCGATCGTGACCCTGAAGCTCGACCCCAACATCTGGCTCTCGCCCCTGATGGTGCTGGGCACCCAGTGGTACATCCTGTTCAACGTCATCGCCGGCGCGAGCGCCATTCCCAGCGACCTCAAGGAGGCGGCCGGGGTGTTCGGCGTCCGCGGCTGGCAATGGTGGCGCCAGGTCGGACTGCCCGGGATCTTCCCCTACTACGTCACCGGCGCCCTCACCGCGTCGGGCGGATCCTGGAACGCCAGCATCGTCGCCGAGGCCGTAAGCTGGGGCGACGAGCATCTGGAAGCCGCCGGCCTCGGCGCCTTCATCGCCAAGGCCACCGCCGCCGGCGACTATGGCCGCGTCGCCCTGGGCGTCGCCGTCATGTCGATCTTCGTCATCGCCTTCAACCGCGCCCTGTGGCGGCCGATGTACCGGTTCGCCGAGCGCCGTCTGCGCCTCGACTAGAGGGAGCCTCCCATGACCGCCATTGATGATCGCCACCTCGTGGACGTGCGCCATGTCCGCCACCAATACGGCAAGCCGGGCGCGGGCGGGCAGCTGGTGCTGGACGACGTCGACCTGACCCTGTTCGACAACGAGATCGTGGGCCTGCTCGGCCGCTCCGGCTCGGGCAAGTCGACCCTGCTGCGCTCGATCGCAGGCCTGATCCATCCGACGTCGGGCGACGTCGCCTTCCCCAAAGCCGCCGGCCAGGCGCCCACCACCGTCAGCATGGTCTTCCAGAGCTTCGCCCTGTTCCCCTGGCTCACCGTCCTGCAGAATGTGGAGGTCGGGCTCGAGGCCAAGCGGACGCCCCCTGAGGAGCGCCGTCGCCGGGCGCTCGCCGCCATCGACCTGATCGGTCTGGACGGCTTCGAGAACGCCTATCCCAAGGAGCTGTCCGGCGGCATGCGCCAGCGGGTGGGACTGGCCCGCGCCCTGGTGGTCGATCCGACGATCCTTCTGATGGACGAGCCGTTCTCGGCGCTCGACGTGCTCACCGCCGAGACCCTGCGCACCGACCTGCTCGACCTGTGGTGCGAGGGGCGGATGGGCATCAAGTCGATCCTGATGGTGACCCACAATATCGAGGAGGCGGTGCTGATGTGCGACCGCATCCTGGTCTTCTCGTCCAACCCCGGCCGCATCGTCGCCGAGATCAAGGTCGACCTGCCCCAGCCGCGCAACCGCCAGAACCCGGCCTTCCGCCGGCTGGTGGACCAGATCTACGCCCGCATGACCCAGCGCGGCGCGGTCGAGGGCCGCCGCGGCGACGGGGTGTTTCCCGGCCTGGGCGTCGGCATGGTGCTGCCGCGGGTGTCCACCAACACGCTCGCCGGCCTGATGGAGGCGATCCACGCCGCGCCGTTCAACGGCAAGGCCCACCTGCCCGACCTGGCGGGCGCCCTGCACTATGAGGCCGACGAACTGTTTCCCATCGCAGAGACCCTGCAGCTGCTGCGGTTCGCCGAGTTGGAGGGCGGCGACATCCGCCTGACCTCGGAGGCCCGCCGCTACGCCGAGGCCGATGTCGATGGCCGCAAGCAGCTGTTCGCCCAGCACCTGATCGCCTATGTGCCGCTGGCCGGTCATATCCGCCGCGTGCTCGACGATCGCGCCTCGCACCAGGCGCCGGCACGGCGGTTTCGCGACGAACTTGAGGACCTGATGACGCCGGAAGACGCCGACCAGACCCTGAAGGCGGTGACCAACTGGGCCCGTTACGCCGAGGCCTTCGCCTATGGCGAAAGCGCCGATCTGTTCAGCCTGGACGACCCTGAATGATCGGGCGGCGAGCGCTGGCGGCCGCGATCCTGCTGCTCGGCCCGGCATTGAGCGGGCCGGCCAACGCCCAGGCGTCCTTCGTGCTGCACGACACCCTCGACCTGTGGCGGAACCTGGAGGGCGGGCTGAAGGTCGGCGACACTCAGCTCAACAAGCTGCAGATCGCGGTGACCCTGGCCGGGGACGAGCTGGGCCAGCCGGGCTGGAAGGCCCACGCCCAGTATTTCCGCACCAATGGCGAGCGCCTCAGCGGCGGGCGGTCGGGCGACATCCAGACGGCGAGCAATATCGAGGCGCTCAGCACCGACCGGCTGATGGAGGCCTGGGTCGAAAAGTCGTTCGGCCCGACCGGCGCCCTGCGCGCCGGGCTGATGGACCTGAATTCGGACTTCGACAGCATCGAGCCCGCGGGCCTGTTCACCGGAAGCTCTCACGGGATCGCGCCGGACCTGTCGCACAGCGGCCTCAACGGCCCCTCGATCTTTCCGGTCAGCGCGCTGGGGGTGCATGGGACCTGGGCCCCGCGATCGAACCTGACCCTGCGCGCCGCCGCCTTCGACGGCGTGCCCGGCGATCCAGCGCATCCCAAGGCCTTCGCCACGGTCAGGCTGGGCCGGCGCGACGGCGCCCTGCTGATCACCCAGGCCGACTGGGTGTTCGCACCCGGCGCCCAGGCCTCGCTCGGCGCCTGGCGCTACACCGCCGACTTCGACCGCCTCGACCAGCCGGGCCGGCGCCAGTCCGGGGCGGCGGGGGTCTATGGCTATGTCGAGGGCCCCGCCCCCGGCCTCACGGGCTGGAAGGGCTGGGTTCGGCTGGGCCGGGCCGATCCGGACGTGGCGGTGGTGGCCGACTATCTGGGATTCGGCCTGGTCCATGACGCGCCGTTCCGAAGCCGGCCCGACGATCAGCTGGGCTTCGCCGTGGCGCGGGCGGGATTGGGGGCGCCGGCGCGGCGCGGGACCGGCCTACCGGACACCGAGACCGCCTTCGAGCTGACCTATCGCTACCAGGTCGACAGCCGCCTGAGCCTCCAGCCCGACATCCAGTACATCGTCCATCCCGCCTCGCGTCCGGGGCTGGACAACGCCCTGATCGCCGGACTGCGCGTGGCGGTGACATTCAGGTCCAAGGCCGATCGGCCCCAGGACTAGGACCTCGGCCTATTCCGCCGCCAGCTTCTCGATCTTGCGGGCGGCGTTGTCGATGGCGAGCGCGGCCTTCACCTCGACCCGGGCGTAGTCGGACTGCAGCCGGGCGAGCTCGGCCTGGGCGACCGAGAGCCTCGCCTTGGCGTCGGTCAGTTCGTCGGCGAGCAGCAGGGCGCCCATCAGGAACAGCCGGGTGTCGCCCAGCTGGCCCATGTCCTGCGAGACCTGGCGGACCTGGCGGTCGAACAGCCGGGCCAGTTCCAGCAGGTGGGCCTCTTGTCCGTCCTCGCACCCCACGGCGTAGGGACGGCCGTTCACCTCGATGTTCAGCTGGGCCATGTCAGGCCTCCTCGGTCTCGTCGACATCCGCCGCGACGTCGGCGGGCGCGGTTTCAAGGGCCGCCTGAATCTCGGCGATGGCGCGACCCAAGGCCGCAGAAGCCTCGGCGCCCGCGGCCTCAAGGTCCTTTTCGCGCGCCCGCGACTGGTCCAGTTCGGCCGCCAGCCGTGCGCGATCGGCGTCGAACAGGCCGTCGCCGCCCTCCCTGGCCCCGTGGGCCATTCGCTGCTCCAAAAGCGCAACCGCGCGATCCAGGCGTTTGACGGCCTGGTCGAGGGCGTTGTCGCCGGACTCCCGGTTCATTCCACGCTCCGAACTGTGACTGTTAATCTATAGACCGGGCCGGGGCGCCGCCGGAACCCGTTACGTTCCTTGACCCTCACCTCTGTGCATGCGACCCCGCCCCAGTTCACTCCCAGGAAGATTCAAAGGCCCCCATGCCCGCTCCGCTCCAGACCATGGCCGACGCCATCCGCGTGCTCTCCATGGACGCCGTCGAACAGGCCGCCAGCGGCCACCCCGGCATGCCCATGGGCATGGCCGACGTCGCGACCGTGCTGTGGACCAAGTTCCTGAAATATGACGCGACCAAGCCCGACTGGGCCGATCGCGACCGGTTCGTGCTGTCGGCCGGCCACGGCTCGATGCTGCTCTATTCGCTGCTGCACCTGACCGGCTACAAGGCCATGACGCTGGGCGAGATCAAGAATTTCCGCCAGTGGGGCTCCAAGACCCCCGGCCACCCGGAAGTGTTCCACACCCCCGGCGTCGAGGTCACCACCGGCCCCCTGGGCTCTGGCCTGGCCACCTCGGTCGGCATGGCCATGGCGGAACGCAGCCTCGCCGCCCGGTTCGGATCGGACCTGGTCGACCACCGCACCTGGGTGATCAGCGGCGACGGCTGCCTGATGGAGGGCGTCAGCCATGAGGCGATCAGCCTGGCCGGCCGTCTGAAGCTCAGCAAGCTGACCGTCCTGTGGGACGACAACAATGTCACCATCGACGGGCCGGTGACCCTGTCGGAGAGCGGCGACCAGATCGCCCGCTTCAAGGCCGCCGGCTGGGCGGTCAAGGCCATCGACGGCCATGACGTGGGACAGATCCGCCGGGCGCTCGCCTGGGCGACCAAGCAAGACCGCCCCAGCCTGATCGCCTGCAAGACCAAGATCGGCAAGGGCGCCGCCACCCTGGAGGGTCATCACAAGACCCACGGCGCCGCGCTCGGCAAGACCGAGATCGCCGCCAGCCGCGAGAAGATGGGCTGGAGCCAGGAGCCCTTCGAGATCCCGGACGAGGTCTATCGCCCCTGGCGCGCGGCGGGCCGGCGCGGCGCCAAGGTCCGCAAGGCCTGGGAGGCCAAGCTCGCCGCCTCGCCGCACAAAGCGACCTTTGAGCGCGCCCTGAAGGGCGATCTGCCGGCCGACGCCTTCGACCGCCTCGACGCCCATATCGCCGAGGCCGTGGCGACCAAGCCCGCCGCCGCCACCCGCCAGCATTCGGGCTCGGCGCTGGACGCCCTGTTCGGGGCCGTGCCGGAGATGATCGGCGGATCCGCCGACCTGACCGGCTCCAACAACACCTTCGTCAAGAACACCGCAGTCTTCGACGAACCCGACTACGCCGGCCGCTATGTGAACTATGGCGTGCGCGAATTCGGCATGGCCGCGGCCATGAACGGCATGGCCCTGCACGGCGGGGTCATCCCCTATGGCGGCGCCTTCATGGTGTTCTCCGACTACAGCCGCCCGGCCATCCGCCTGGGCGCCCTGATGGGCATCCGGGTGATCCACGTCATGACCCACGACTCCATCGGGGTCGGCGAGGACGGCCCGACCCACCAGCCGGTCGAGCACCTGGCCGCCATGCGCGCCATGCCCAACCTCAACGTCTTCCGCCCCGCCGACGCGGTGGAAACCGCCGAGTGCTGGAAGCTGGCCCTGCAGTCCAAGTCGACGCCGACCTTCATGGCCCTGTCGCGCCAGAAAGTCCCGGCGGTGCGCACCGAGGCCTCGGCCGAGAACCTCTCGGCCAAGGGCGCCTATGAGCTGGCCCCGGCGACGGGCGAAGCCAAGGTGACGATCTTCGCCTCCGGGACCGAGGTCTCTGTCGCCATGGCCGCCCGCGAAGCGCTGCAGGCCGAGGGCGTCGGGACCCGCGTGGTCTCCACCCCGTCCTGGGAATTGTTCGCCGCCCAGACCCCGGCCTATCGCGCCGCCGTCCTGGGCCGAGGCACGGTGCGGGTCGCGGTGGAAGCCGCGGTCGGCCTGGGCTGGGAGCGGTTCATCGGCGAGGACGGCGTCTTCGTCGGCATGGACAGCTTCGGCGCCAGCGCCCCGGCCGACCGGCTCTACAAGGAATTCGGCATCACCGCCGAGGCCGTGGTGGCCGCGGCGAAATCCAAGCTCGGCTAGGAGCTCCCCATGCGCCTCGGCACGCCGCTGTCTCCCTCCGCCGTCAAGGTCATGCTGCTGGGCTCGGGTGAGCTCGGCAAGGAGGTGGCGATCGAGCTGCAGCGCCTGGGCTGCGAGGTGATCGCCGTCGACCGTTATGCGGATGCGCCGGCCATGCAGGTGGCCCATCGCAGCCACGTCATCGCCATGACCGACGCGGCCGCCCTGCGCGCCCTGGTCGAGGCCGAGCGGCCGCACCTGATCGTGCCGGAGATCGAGGCGATCGCCACCGACGAGCTGGTGCGCATCGAGGCCGAGGGGCTGGCGACCGTCATCCCGACCGCCCGCGCCGCCCAGCTGACCATGAACCGCGAGGGCATCCGCCGGCTGGCGGCCGAGGAGCTATCCCTGCCGACCAGCGCCTACGCCTTCGCCTCCACCGAGGCGGAGCTGGCCAAGGCCGCCGCCGAGGTCACCGGCTTCCCCTGCTTCGTGAAGCCGGTCATGTCGTCCTCCGGCAAGGGCCAGTCCTATGTCGAGACGGCCGACGGGATCGCCGCGGCCTGGCGATATGCGCTCGAGGGCGGCCGGGTCGAGCAGCCCCGCGTGATCGTCGAGGGCCGCGTGGCCTTCGACTTCGAGATCACCCAGCTGACCGTGCGGTTCAAGCAGGCGGACGGATCCATCGGAACCGCCTTCTGCGCCCCCATCGGCCACCGCCAGGTCAAGGGCGACTATGTCGAGAGCTGGCAACCCCAGGCCATGACGCCCGCGGCGCTCGCCAAGTCGCGCGAGATCGCCGCCACCGTGACGGCGGCCCTGGGCGGGGTCGGCATCTTCGGCGTCGAGCTATTCGTGAAGGGCGACGAGGTCTGGTTCTCGGAGGTCAGCCCCCGACCGCACGACACCGGCCTGGTCACCCTGGTCACCCAGTATCAGAGCGAGTTCGCCCTGCACGCCCGCGCCATCCTTGGCCTGCCGGTGGACGCCGGACAGCGCGAGCCGGGCGCCAGCGCGGTGATCTATGGCGGGATGGAGGCCCGGGGCGTGGCCTTCGACGGCGTCGCAGAGGCGCTCGCCGTGCCGGGCGCCGACCTGCGCCTGTTCGGCAAGCCCGAGGCCTTCCTCCGTCGCCGGATGGGCGTGGCCCTGGCCCGCGCCGCCGACACCGACACCGCCCGCGCCCGCGCCGCCGAGGCGGCCGGCAAGGTGCGCGTTCTGGGCCCCGACGCCGTCTAGCGCGACCCGCAAGAGCTTAAAGATCGAAGTGAATCGTTCTGGTAACCGGTGTCACGCGCCCGCCGCCACATAGATCGTCACAATACGCAGCGGAAGTTGAGCCCTACGGGGGTTGACTCGGGGGCCCTCGACCTGAAGAAACCCACCCAAATCAGAACATAGGGCCGGCCTGGGCCAGCCATACTCTCGAAGGAGTCGCCTCGATGACTGTTCGCGTCGCTATCAATGGGTTCGGCCGCATCGGCAGGTTGGTCCTGCGCTCGATCGTCGAACATGGCCGCGGCGACATCGAGGTTGTGGCGATCAACGATCTGGGCCCGGTCGAGACCAACGCCCACCTGCTGCGCTATGACAGCGTCCATGGCCGCTTCCCGGGCGTGGTCACCGTCGACGGCGACACGATCGACGTGGGCAAGGGCAAGATCAAGGTCACCGCGATCCGCAACCCGGCCGAGCTGCCGCACAAGGATCTGGGCGTCGACATCGCCTTTGAATGCACCGGCCTGTTCACCTCCAAGGACAAGGCCTCGGCCCATCTGGAGGCCGGCGCCAAGCGCGTCCTGGTCTCGGCGCCCTGCGACAACGCCGACAAGACCATCGTCTATGGCGTGAACCACCAGACCCTGACCAAGGACGACCTGGTCGTCTCCAACGCGTCCTGCACCACCAACTGCCTGGCTCCGATCGCCAAGGTGCTGCACGAACTGGCCGGCATCGAGCGCGGCTACATGACGACGATCCACTCCTACACCGGCGACCAGCCCACGCTGGACACCATGCACAAGGACCTCTACCGCGCCCGCGCCGCGGCCATGAGCATGATCCCGACCTCGACCGGCGCCGCCAAGGCGCTCGGCCTGGTGATCCCGGAGCTGAAGGGCAAGCTGGACGGCTCCTCGATCCGCGTCCCGACCCCGAACGTCTCGGTCGTCGACCTGACCTGGGTCCCCGGCCGCACCCTGACCGCCGAGGAAATCAATGAGGCCCTGAAGGCCGCCGCCGCCGGCCCGCTGAAGGGCGTGCTGGGCGTCACCGACGAGCCCCTGGTCTCGATCGACTTCAACCACGTCGCCAATTCCTCGACGGCGGCCCTGGCCCAGACCCAGGTGATCGACGGCGGCCTCGGGCGCGTCCTGTCCTGGTACGACAACGAGTGGGGCTTCTCGACCCGCATGGCCGACACCGCGCTCGCCATGGCGAAGCTGATCTAGGACCACACAGGGTCTCGGACGCTTCGCCGATCATCCCGGCGAGGGCCGGGATCCAGAGGGGGCCACACCCTGGCCCTGGCATGCACTGGGCCCCGGCTTAGGCCGGGGCGATCGGAGAGCTTGAATGACCTTCCGCACCTTGGACGACGCCGACCTCACCGGGAAACGCGCCCTGGTTCGTGTGGACTTCAATGTGCCGATGCACGAGGGCGAGGTGTCGGACGACACCCGCCTGCGCGCCGCCGTTCCAACCATCGCCAAGCTGCGCGCCGGCGGGGCCAAGGTCATCCTGCTCGCTCACTTCGACCGGCCCAAGGGCAAGGTGGTGCCTGAGATGAGCCTGGCGCCCATCACGCCCGCGCTCGCCAAGGTGCTGGGCCTGCCGGTGGCCTTCGCCGCCGACTGCGTCGGCCCGGCCGCCGCCGACGCCATCGCCGCCATCCGGAACGGCGACGTGCTGCTGCTGGAAAACGTCCGCTTCCATGCGGGCGAAGAGAAGAACGATCCCGAGTTCGCCAAGGCGCTGGCCGCCAATGGCGACCTCTATGTGAACGACGCCTTTTCCGCCGCCCACCGGGCGCATGCCTCCACCGAGGGCCTGGCCCACATCCTGCCGGCCTATGCGGGCGAGCAGATGCGGCTGGAGCTGTCGGCCCTGGAGCGCGCGCTCGGCAATCCGGAACGCCCGGTGCTCGGCATCGTCGGCGGCTCCAAGGTCTCGACCAAGCTCGACCTGCTGCGCCACCTGGTGACCAAGCTGGACAAGCTCGCCATCGGCGGCGGCATGGCCAACACCTTCCTCTACGCCCAGGGCCACGACGTCGGCGCCTCCTACTGCGAAAAGGACATGGCCGAGACGGCGCGCGAGATCATCCGCCTGGCCGGCCAGAACAACTGCAAGCTCTTCCTGCCGCTCGACATCGTGGTGGCCGAGAAGATGGCCCCCGGCGCGCCGGCGCGGATCCGCAGCCTGGGCGCGGTGGACGAACACGAACGCATCCTCGATGCCGGGCCGGAAACCACCGAGCGGCTGTGCCGGGCCATGGACAACTCCAAGACCCTGATCTGGAACGGTCCTTTGGGCGTTTTCGAGATGCCGCCGTTCGATAAGGCGACAATGTCGGCCGCCCATCACGCCGCTGAACTGGTGAAAGCCGGCAAGATCGTGGCTGTCGCCGGCGGGGGTGATACTGTGGCCGCACTCAATGCGGCGGGCGTGGTCGACGATTTCACCTTCGTGTCGACCGCGGGCGGTGCATTTCTTGAATGGATGGAAGGCAAAGAGCTGCCCGGCGTGGCGGCCTTGTCGAAATAAAACAGATTTGATGGAGAACGGCCTATGGCCCGGGTCACACTGAGACAGCTTCTGGATCACGCCGCCGAGCAGGGCTACGGCGTGCCGGCGTTCAACATCAACAATATGGAACAGGGCCTGGCCATCATGGAGGCCGCCGACGCCGTGGACGCGCCGGTGATCATCCAGGCCAGCCGCGGCGCCCGCTCCTACGCCAACGACATCGTGCTGAAGCACCTGATCGACGCCCTGGCCGAGCTCTATCCGCACATCCCGATCTGCATGCACCAGGACCACGGGAACAACGAGGCGACCTGCGCCACGGCGATCCAGTACGGCTTCACCTCGGTGATGATGGACGGCTCGCTGAAGGCCGACGGCAAGACCCCGGCCGACTACGACTACAACGTCAAGGTCACCCGCAACGTCGTCGAGATGGCCCACTGGGTGGGCGCCTCGGTCGAGGGCGAACTGGGCGTGCTGGGCTCGCTCGAGACCGGCATGGGCGAGAAGGAAGACGGCCACGGCTTCGAAGGCAAGCTCGGCCACGACCAGCTGCTGACCGATCCGGACCAGGCGGTCGAGTTCGTGAAGGCCACCGAGGTCGACGCTCTGGCCATCGCCATGGGCACCAGCCACGGCGCCTACAAGTTCACCCGCAAGCCGGACGGCGACGTTCTGGCCATGGGCGTGATCGAGGAGATCCATCGCCGCCTGCCCAACACCCACCTGGTGATGCACGGCTCGTCCTCGGTGCCGCAGGACCTGCAGGACATCATCAATCAGTACGGCGGGAAGATGCCCCAGACCTGGGGCGTGCCGGTGGAAGAGATCCAGCGCGGCATCAAGCACGGCGTGCGCAAGATCAACATCGACACCGACAACCGCATGGCCATGACCGGCGCGATCCGCAAGATCCTGGCCGAGCATCCCGGCGAGTTCGACCCGCGCAAATATCTGAAGCCCGCCATGGACGCCATGCGGGTGGTCTGCCGCCAGCGCTTCGAGGAGTTCGGCGCCGCCGGCCAAGCCTCGAAGATCCGCCCGATCGCTCTGTCCGACATGGCCAAGCGCTACGCCAAGGGCGAACTGGCTCCGAAGTTCGACTCGACCCGCCAGGCGGCCGAATAGATCCAAGTCATCGGTCTGAAATCGAAGCCGCCGCGGTCACCGCGGCGGCTTCTTTCGTTCAGGCCAGGGCTTCATAGGCCGCGGCGATCAGGGCGACATCGCGCGGGTCGCCGACCAGATCCGTGCCCATGCGGTTCATCGTATAAGCGATGGCCGCTCGGGCGACCGGATCGACCACCACGAAGGACCCGCCCCAGCCGGAATGGCCGAACGCCCGGGCCTGGGGGCCATAGAGGCCGTCGGTATTGAGCAGGAACCCGGCGCCCCAGCGAGCCTGAACCCCGAGCACCTCGTCGACCCCCTCGATCTGCAGGGCGGTGGCCTGGGCGAGGGTATCCGGCCGGATCAGCTCGCCCCGCGCCACGGCGCCGAACAGCCTGGCCAGGGAGCGGGCGTTCGAGAACCCGTTGGCGGAGGACAGCTCGCAGGCCCGCCAGGCGGCGGTGTTGGGCAGCAAGGGCTCGATGACCGGATTGAGATAGGCGGCGACCTGGGAGGGATTGAGGTCGGTCGCCATGTTGTCCGTCGCCAGTTCCGGCGGGGCGATCATCTCGGCGCGTCGGCTCTCCTCGGAGACCGGCAGGCCGAGCGTCAGGTCCAGGCCCAGGGGCGCCGACAGGTCGCTGGCGATGAACTGGCCGAGGCTGCGGCCCGTGATCCGGCGGAAGAGCTCGCCCGCCAGCACCCCGATGGAGATGGCGTGATAGCCGGAGCGCGACCCCGGCGGCCACAGGGGCTCCGTCGCCGCCAGCCGCGCAGCCGCGCGGGGCTGGTCGTAGAAGTCCTCGACCACGGCCGGATCGCGGAAGCTGCACAGCCCCGCCTGGTGCGACAGCAGCTGGCCGATCGTGACGGCCTCCTTGCCGTGGGCCGCAAACTCCGGCCACCAGCGCGCGACCGGGTCGCCATAGGCGATGACGCCGCGATCGACGAGCATGGCGAAGCACAGGGCGTTCACCGCCTTGGTGGTCGACCAGACATTGACCACCGAGTCCGCCGCCCAGGGCCGCGCGCCGGTCTGGTCCAGGCTGCCGGCCCACAGGTCGACGACCGGTTGCCCCTCGACCACGATGGAGAGCGCCGCCCCGACATCGCCGCGCTCGGTGAAATTACGCTCGAACTCCGCGGCGACCGCCGCGAAGGTCGGCGCCGACTGACCTTGAATCTGGACCATGGCCCCTACCGGAAGGATTTTGAGAAGGACACGCCGAAGGTGCGCGGGGCGCCGTAGACCCGGAAGCCTATGCCCAGGGCCAGGTTGTTGACGCCCTGGGTGACATAGCGCTCGTCGGCCAGGTTCTTGCCCCAGACCGCCACCTCCCAGTCGCCGGCGGTGAACAGGCTCGCCCGTGCGTTCCACACCCAATAGCTGGGGGTCTCGATCAGGGGATCGTTCAGCGCGTCCTTGAACATCTTGCCGGCGTAGCGCCCATCCACCTGGAAGCGGGCCTTCAGGTCCCCCTGGAGCGCGGCGGTGTAGGTGGCGGAGACATTGGCGCTGGCCTTGGGGGCGTCGGGCATTTCGTTGCCCTTGGCGACGGGCCCCGCCGACGAGGCGAAGGCGCCGAGTTCGGTGTGCAGCAGGCCGAGCCCCGCCGTCAGGTCCAGGCCGTCCAGGGCCGGCGGCGACCAGGTCAGGTCGAGATCGGCGCCATAGATCTTGGCCTGGCCGACATTGCCCAGGCGCTGGATCGGCAGGCCGCCGGAGGTGTCGCGGATGAAGGTCTGGACGTCGGAATAGTCGTAGTAGAACAGGCTGCCCGACCAGGAGAGCCCGGCCCCCGACAACCGCTGCTTCATCCCGACCTCGTAGTCGATGAGGGTCTCGGGCAGGTAGGGCTGGAGCTGGGCCGAGGTGGTGGCGACGCCGGAGAAGAAGCCCCCGGACTTCACCCCCTGGCTGATCGACCCATAGACCAGGGTCATCGGGTTGGGCTTCCAGTTCAGCCCGAGCTTCCAGGACCAGTTGGTGTCGTCGATCGTCGCGTCGACGTGGGCGAGCGGGATGGGCCCCGCGCCGCAGGGCGCCAGGGTCAGGGCGCTGCCCGGGCAGTTGGAGACCAGGTCGAGGTCGCCGCCGACATTGTCCTTCTGCTCCCAGGTGTAGCGCAGGCCGGCCACCAGGCTGAGATGATCGCGCAGCTTCCATTCGACATTGCCGAAGGCCGCCGCCGACTTCGAGGTCTGATCGGAGAAGGTGTAGGTGCGGGTGTTGAACAGGTCCCTCAGGTCGCCGTCATAGCTCATCTTCACCCGGTCGCGGGAGACGAAGGCGCCGACCAGCCAGTCGCTCCGCTCGGTCGCCCCGGCCAGGCGAAGCTCCTGGGAGATCTGATTGATCTTGTCGTGCTCGATGAAGTCCAGCTCGCGATAGGGCCCGGCGTCGGTGTCAGCGCCCCATTGGCGTTTGAAATCGAGATAGCCGGTGACCGAGGTCAGGGTCGCCCAGCCGAGATCGGCGGTGATCCGGCTGGTCGCGGCCCGCTGGTCGAAGTCATAGGCCGGATTGACCGACCAGGCGCCCTTGAAGGGGTCTCCGTCGGTGTCGCTGTAGCCGAGGAAGTCGGTGCAGCCCGACGCGCCGGGACAGACCAGCCCGGCCGGCGCGCCGGCGGGCTTCAGCAGGCCGAAGAACTCCGGGGCGCCGACCTCCGAACGGTTCTTCTGGGCTTCGAGCTTGACCAGCACCTCGACCTTGTCGGTCGCCTGCCAGCGGGCCTGGAGGCGGCCAAGATCGACGTCGCGGCGGCCGATGTCGCGCTTGAGGGCGCGGTTGTAGAAATAGCCCTCGTCCTGCTTCACCACCTTGCCCGACAGGCGCAGGGCGAAGCTGTCGGAGACCGGGATGTTGACCATCCCCTCGAGATCGCCGGCCTTGTAGTTCCCGTAGCCGGCGGCGATCCGGGCCTCATAGCCGCCGAAGCTCGGTTTGGCGGTGACGATATTGATGGCGCCGGCGGTGGAGTTGCGACCGTAGAGCGTGCCTTGCGGTCCCTTCAGCGCCTCCATGCGCTCCAGGTCGAACATGTCGAAGTTCATGAGCGCGAGCGAGCTCAGATAGACCTCGTCCACATAGACCCCGGCGCTGGGATTGTTGGTCACCGAGAAGTCGTTGAGGCCGACGCCGCGGATCGACACCACGGGCAGGACGCCTGGCATGTTCTCCTTGATGTCGACATTGGGGGTGAAGGCGACGAGATCGGTGACCTGACCCACACGACGGGCCTGAAGTTGCTCGCCCGAGACCACGGCGACATTGACCCCGACGTCCAGGGTGTCCTGAGCGCGCTTCTGGGCGGTGACGGTGATCGCCTCGATCTCGGTGGGCGCCTCGGCCGCGCGGGCCGAACCCGCCGCCAGCATCAGGGCCGCGACCCCCGCGCTCATGACCAGGCCTGCTCTCAGGCCCCTTGTGTTCGAAACGCTCATGACTCGCCCTCCCTGACGGCCGGCGGCGGGTTGATCCCCGACGCCATTTTTCGACGCTAAAGTTTGGGATGATAACGACACGACCAGTTCGGGCCGTCAAGTTTTTCGACACTCGCGTAGGTCTGTTGTATTTGGCGGCGAAGAATGGCGTCCTGACCGGACCGCCGCTAAGACGGATGCGATGTCGCTCGACCCGGACAAGCCAGACCCCGCCGCCAGGCCCGTGCACGCCAAGCCCGCGCGCAAGCGGGCCGCGCGGCGCGATCTGCTGCTGGAAGAGGCGGCGCGACAGATCAATGCGGTCGGGGCCGGGGCGATCGTCCTGAACGACATCGCGGAGAAGGTCGGGCTGTCGCGCAACGCCCTGTACTATTACGTCGCCGACCGGGCCGATCTGGTGTTCCGCGCCTATCAGCGGGCCTGCGAGACCATGACCGACGACCTGGTCGCGGCCGAGGAGCAGGGGGCCGATCCGGCGGCGCGCCTGACCCTGTTCATCGAGAGCCAGCTGGCCTTCGACCGTCCCGCCCAGACCGTGCTGAGCGACATCGACTTCCTGCCCGAACCTCAGCGCGGCCTGATCCGAGACCAGCATCAGCGCAATGTCGCCGCCTTGCGGGCCCAGATCGCCCGGGGCGTCAGCGAAGGGGTCTTCCGCCCCTGCGACACCGAGATCGCCGCCCAGTCCCTGATCGGCATGATCTCCTGGGCCCGGCTGTCGGCCGACTGGCTGGGCTATCGCGACGGCCGCGCGGCGCGGCGGCGCATGATCACCGCGACCATCGACCTGGCGCTGCACGGTTTCGCCGCCGACGATCGGCGGCCCGCGGGCTCGCTCTGCGACATCGATGTGGAGGCCCTGACCGCCAAGCCGTTCAACGCCTTCGACCGGCGCCAGACCAACGAGATCAAGATCACCCAGCTGATCGCCGCAGCCTCGCGGCTGTTCAACCGGCGCGGCATCGATGGCGCGTCCCTGGACGAGATCAGCGCCATGGTCGGGGCGACGAAGGGCGCGGTCTATCACTATTTCGACGACAAGGCCGACCTGGTGGTGCGCTGCTACCGCCGGGCGTTCGAGCTCTATGACGTGTTCATGGACACGGCCACCGCGCGCGGCCGGGACGGCTTCGAGAAGGCCATCCTGTGCCTGCACCTGAACGTCCAGGCCCAGGCGGGACCGCTCTCGCCCCTGATGCCCCAGCCCGGTCGCCTGACCCTGCCAGAGCCCGACCGATCGACCTTCTCCCGCGCCTCCCTGCGGCTGAGGCGGGTGTCGGCCCGCAGCCTGCGCCAGGGGGTGGCGGACGGGTCGGTCCGCGCCTGCGACACGGCCTTCGCCGGCGAGGTGGCGGCCGGCATCTTCCTGTGGCTGCCCAAGTGGCTGCCCGACGCCTATCCGCTCACCCCGCGCCAGATCGCCGACGAGACCGCCGACCTGTTCGCCTATGGGCTGGTCGCCAGGCCCTAGAGCCTTTTCGGTTCAGGTGGACTCACCTGAACCGAGCAAAAAGGCTCTACTTCATATGTTTAGAGCGCGTCGGGCGGGCTAACCGGCTTCCACTTAGCCCTGACGCGCTCTAGTCGATCGACGCCCCGCGCATTTCGCGGATGAACAGGCCGCCGATCACCACCGTGACCACGGCGACCACGATCGGATACCAGAGCCCGAAATAGATGTTGCCTGTCGCCGCCACCATGGCGAAGGCGGTGGTGGGCAGGAAGCCGCCGAACCAGCCGTTGCCGACGTGATAGGGCAGCGACATCGAGGTGTAGCGGATCTTGGCCGGGAACATCTCCACCAGCGCCGCGGCGACCGGGCCATAGACCATGGTCACATAGAGCACGAGCAGGAACAGCAGCCCCACCACCTTGACCTTTTCGATCCGCGCGGGGTCGGCCTTGGCCGGATAGCCATGGTCGGAGAGGACCTTGGTCAGGGACTTGGTCCAGGCGGTCTTGGCGGCGGTCAGCGCCTTCTTGTCCAGCGCCCGGCCCTCCAGGCCCGGCACGGTCGCGTCGCCGACCAGCACCTGGGCCGGGGTTCCGGCCGGGGCCGAGCGATTGGCGTAGGAGACGCCGGCGCCGGCGAGCGCCGACTTGGCGATGTCGCAGGACGAGGCGAAGGACTTCTTGCCGACGGGGTCGAACTGGAACGAGCAGTCGGCCGGATTGGCGACCACGGTCACCGGCGCGCTCGCCGTGGCGGCGGCCAGCGCGGGATTGGCGGCGACGGTCAGCGCCTTGAAGATCGGGAAATAGGTCAGGGCCGCGAGCAGGCAGCCCAGCAGGATGATCGGTTTGCGGCCGATCTTGTCCGACAGCCATCCGAAGATCACGAAGAAGGGCGTGCCGATCAAAAGGGCGGCGGCGACCAGCTCATTGGTGAGCACGCCATCGACCCGCAGCGTCTTCTCCAGGAAGAACAGGGCGTAGAACTGGCCCGTGTACCAGACCACCGCCTGGCCGGCGGTGAGCCCCACCAGCGCCAGGATCACCAGCTTGAGATTGGGCCAGCGCGCGAAGCTCTCGGTGAGCGGCGCCTTGGACGACGTGCCCTCGTCGACCATCTTCTGGAACACCGGGCTCTCATGGAGCTTCAGGCGGATCCACAGGGACACCAGCAGCAGGACCAGCGAGACCAGGAACGGCACGCGCCAGGCCCAGGCCTTGAAGGCGTCTTCGCCCAGCTGGGTGCGCACCACGATGATGACGATCAGCGACAGGAACAGGCCCAGCGTCGCCGTGGTCTGAATCCAGCTGGTGTAGAGGCCGCGCTTTCCCTCCGGCGCATGCTCGGCGACATAGGTCGCCGCCCCGCCATATTCGCCGCCGAGCGCCAGGCCCTGGATCAGGCGCATGACCACGAGCGCGATCGGCGCCGCGACCCCGATCTGCTTGTAGTCGGGCAGCAGGCCGACCGTGAAGGTCGACAGCCCCATCAGCAGCATGGTGACCAGGAAGGTGTTCTTGCGGCCCCAGAGGTCCCCCAGACGGCCGAACACCAGGGCCCCGAAGGGCCGGACCGCGAAGCCGGCGGCGAAGGCCAGCAGGGCGAAGATATAGCCGGTGGTCTCGTTCACCCCGGAAAAGAAGTGCCCGGTGATGAAGCTCGCCAACGAGCCGTACAGGTAGAAGTCGTACCATTCGAACACCGTGCCGGCCGAAGCCGCGCCGATGATCAGACCGTCATTGCGGCCCTTGCCCTCGTTCGCCATGCGCCCCTCCCCGGGATCTCTGGTTGCACCGGAGGTTAGGGAGGAGCGCGGCGGTTCACAATGGGAAGGTTCTAGCGCCGGGCGGGCTTGGCCTGGACGTTGTCGGTCTTGGAGATGAAGGCCGCCACGTCGTCGTGCAGGGCCTTCATCGAGGCCTCATGGGCGTAAACCATGTGGCCGGATTCATAGTAGCTGTAGGAAATATTGGCCTGCAGGCTGGCCGGGATCTGCAGGTGGTGCATCTCGTACCAGCCCTGGAAATAGGGGGTGGCGAGATCGTAATAGCCACCCAGCAGCAGCACCTTCAGGCTCGGATTGTACTTCATGGCCGAGGCCAGGTCGGGCATCACATTGAGCATGGCCCGGGGCGTGTAGCCGGCGCCCGGCGGCACGTGGGCGTTGTCCCAGAAGCGGAAGACATTGACCGAGGGCTTGAAGATCTTGCCCTGGCCATAGCCCAGGGTGCGCCGCGCATAGTCGTTGAAGGCCGTGACATAGGCTGAGCTGAGCGCCGCCGACTGCGGATCATAGTCGGCCTCCTTGCTCAGCGGATCCATGTCGGGGCCCGAGAAGCGGCTGTCGAGGCGACCGGTGGTCAGGCCGTCCTTGGCCTGCAGGGTCTTTTCGAACATGCCGCCGGTGATGCGCAGATCGGCGCGCAGCACATAGTCGACCGGCAGGCCGGTATAGTGGGCGAGCTTCTCGGCGATCGCCTGGCGGCGCGCCGGCTCCAGCTCGGCGCCGGCCAGCAGCGCGGTGGCGTATTCGGTCGTGGCGAAATGCTCGACCTCCTTCAGGAACACCTTGAGGTCGGCGGGGCGATCGGGGCCGACCAGCTTCCGATACCAGGCCGTCGCGGCATAGGTCGGCAGGGCGGTGATATAGCCCTCGTCGCTGCCCGGGTTGTTCTCAATCCCGTCGACGCTGAGCGCGAAGTTGAGGATCTGGGACAGCAGGATCACCCCGTTGAAGTCGACGCTCTGGCCGGTCTCCAGATTGTTGATCACCACCGCCGAGCGGGGCGTGCCGTAGCTTTCGCCGAACAGGTACTTGGGCGAGTTCCAGCGCCCGTACTGCGACAGGAAGCCGGTGATGAACTGGGTGAAGGCGTAGGCGTCGGCGTCGACGCCCCAGAAGGCCTTTTCCTTGTCCTTGCCGGCGATGCGCGAGAAGCCCGCCCCCGGCGCGTCGATGAAGACCAGGTCGCTGACGTCCATCAGGCTGTAGGCGTTGTTGGTCAGCTGGTAGGGGGCGGCGGGCGTATGCTCGCCATTGTCGGCGGTGATCACCCGGCGGGGCCCGAAGGCGCCCATGTGCAGCCACATGGTCGAGGAGCCGGGGCCACCATTATAGACGAAGGTGATCGGCCGCTCGGCCGAGGGCGCGCCTTCTTGAAATAGGCCACATAGAACATCGAGGCCTCGGCCTCGGGATTGGACTTGTCGGCCCCGTCCCCCTTGGCCTTGGCCGCGTCGTACCAGCCCTTGGGGTGGACGATCAGGGTGCCGGCGACCGCATGATAGTCGATGGTCTGGCCGCCCACCGTGACCGAGCCGTCGCTGCCGACGCTCTCCGGGCTGAACAGGGCGGTGTCCGCAGAGGCGCTCGCCTCGGGCTTCTTGGCGCTCGGCGCCGGTCCCTCGGGTTCCGCCGCGAACGCCAGGCTCGCCACCAGGGACAGGCCCGCGCCCGCCATCAACACTTTCCGCAACATCCGCCCCGCTCCCGTAAAATCAGGGGCGCAAGCTAGGCCGGGCCCGGAGGATTTGACAATCGGAATGGACGTAACAGCGGTCGGCGAATGTTACGCCCCGCGGCTCTCCGCAGAGCCGCCCGCAACGAAAAGGGGCCGCCCCTGCGGACGGCCCCTCCCGATAGTTTAGTCCTGAACGAAATCGTTTAGAAGATTTCGAACAGACCGGCGGCGCCCATGCCGCCGCCGACGCACATGGTGACGACGCCGTACTTGTACCCGCGGCGCTTGCCCTCGTGGAGGATATGGCCGGTCGCGCGGGCGCCGGTCATGCCATAGGGGTGGCCGATCGAGATGGCGCCGCCCGAGATGTTGTACTTGGCCGGGTCGATGCCGAGCTTGTCACGGCAGTAGAGGCACTGCGAGGCGAAGGCCTCGTTCAGCTCCCACATGTCGATGTCGTCGATCTTCAGGCCGTTGCGCTCCAGCAGCTTGGGGATCGCGAACACCGGGCCGATGCCCATTTCTTCCGGGCCGCAGCCGGCCACGGCCATGCCGCGGTAGGCGCCCAGCGGGGTCAGGCCGCGACGCTCGGCTTCCTTGCGCTCCATCAGCACCACGGCGGCGGCGCCGTCGGACAGCTGCGAGGCGTTGCCGGCGGTGACGTACTTGCCTTCCTTGACGAAGATGCCGCCCTTGAACACCGGGGCCAGCTTCTGCAGGTCGGCCAGGGTGGTGGAGGGACGGTTGCCCTCGTCCTGGGTCAGGGTGACTTCCTTTTCGGAGAACTCGCCGGTCTCCTTGTTCTGCACCATCATGATCGAGGTGAGCGGCGCGATCTCGGCGTTGAACACGCCGGCGGCCTGGGCCGCGGCGGTGCGTTGCTGGGACTGGAAGGCGTACTCGTCCTGATATTCGCGGCTGACGCCATAACGCTCGGCCACGATCTCGGCGGTCTCGATCATCGAGGTGTGGATTTCCGGAACGTGCTCGTTCAGCCACTTATCGCTGGTGCGATAGCGGTTCATCTTGTCGTTCTGGACCAGGCTGATGGATTCCAGACCGCCGCCGACCGCGACCGTGGCGCCGTCATTGATGATGTACTTGGCGGCCGTGGCGATGCCCATCAGGCCCGAGGAGCACTGGCGGTCGAGCGTCATGCCCGAGACGGTGTTCGGCAGGCCGGCGCGCAGGGCGGCCTGGCGGGCGATGTTGTTGCCGGTCGAACCCTGCTGCAGGGCGGCGCCCATCACCACGTCGTCGATTTCGCCCGGATCCACGCCGGCGCGGGCGACGGCTTGGGCGATCGCGTGGCCGGCGAGCTCGGCGCCCGAGGTGTTGTTGAACGCGCCGCGATAGGCCTTGCCGATCGGCGTACGCGCGGTGGAAACGATGACGGCTTCCCGCATGGTCTGGACTTCCTCTTGAGGTTGGGGAGGCGCGCCCCTTGACGTAAGGGGAGCATAGGGACCGAAAAAACCGCCCGGAGGATCACCATCCGGGCGGCGTTTCGAAACTTAGAGTTGGCCGAACTTCTTGCCTTCGGCGACGACCTTTTCCAGCAGGGCGGCCGGCTTGAACTGGTCGCCCATCTTGGCCTGGAACTCCTGCATCTTGGCGAGCACCTTCTCGGGCCCGATCAGGTCGCCATAGAACATCGGGCCGCCGCGATAGACCGGCCAGCCGTAGCCGTTCTGCCAGACCACATCGATGTCGGAGGCGCGGATGGCCTTCTTCTCTTCGAGGATCTTCAGGCCCTCGTTGATCATCGGATAGATGCAGCGCTCCAGGATCTCCTCGTCGGAGATCTTGCGCGGATTGGCGCCCGACTTGACGATGAAGTCGTTGATGATCTTCTCGGTGACCGGCGAGGGCTTGGCGTTGCGGGCCTCGTCATAGTCGTAATAGCCGGCGCCGGTCTTCTGGCCGCGGCGATCCATTTCGCACAGCACGTCGCGGATCGACTCGCCGTTCGACTTTTCCTTCACCCAGCCGATGTCGAGGCCGGCCAGGTCGCTCATGGCGAACGGGCCCATGGGGAAGCCGAAGTCGTAGAGCACGCGGTCGATGTCCCAGGGCATCGCCCCTTCCATGACCAGCTTCTGGGCCTCGCGCTGGCGGGCGCCCAGGATGCGGTTGCCGACGAAGCCGGGGCAGACGCCGACCAGAACCGCGACCTTGCCGATCTGCTTGGCGAGCTTCATCGAGGTGGCGATCACTTCCTTGGAGGTGTGATCGGCGCGGACGATCTCGAGCAGCTTCATGACATTGGCCGGCGAGAAGAAGTGCAGGCCGATGACGCTCTCGGGGCGCTTGGTCACCGAGGCGATCTCGTCGATGTTCAGGCCCGAGGTGTTGGTGGCCAGGATCGCGCCCGGCTTGCAGATGGCGTCGAGCTTTTCGAAGATGTCCTTCTTGATATCCATGCGCTCGAACACCGCCTCGATGACGAGGTCGACGTCCTTGAAGCTGTCTTCCATGGACAGCGACCCGGTGATCAGGCCGCAGCGCTCTTCGACCTGGGCGGCGGTGATGCCGCCGCGCGAGGCCGTGCGCTCATAGTTCTTGCGGATGGTGGCGAGACCGCGGTCCAGCGGCTCCTGCTTCTGCTCGACGATCACCACGGGGATGCCGGCATTGGCGAAGTTCATGGCGATGCCGCCGCCCATGGTGCCGGCGCCGATGATGCCGACCTTCTTGATCGGGATCAGGGCGGTGTCGTCCGGCACGTCCGGGATCTTCTGGGCGGTGCGCTCGGCGAAGAAGGAATAGCGCTGGGCGGCCGACTGCGAGCCGGTCATCAGCTCCATGAACAGCTTGCGCTCGACGGCCAGCCCCTCGTCGAAGGGCAGGTTCACCGCCGCCTCGATGGTCTGGATGTTGTATTCCGGAGCCAGGAAGCCGCGGAACTTCCGCGCATTGGCCTTGCGGAAATCGGCGAAGATCTCGGGCTTGCCGCGGGCGGCCTCGACCTTTTCGTTCTGGTCGCGGATGCGGGTCAGCTTGCGGCCCTCGGCCACCACCTTGCGGGCGAAGGCGAGCGCGCCGTCCTTCAGCTTGCCTTCCTCGACCAGTTCATCGGCCAGGCCGCCGGCCAGGGCTTCCTTGGCCGGCACGTGGCGGCCGCTGGTCATCATTTCGAGCGCGCGCTCGGGGCCGACCACGCGGGGCAGGCGCTGGGTGCCGCCGGCGCCGGGCAGGAGGCCCAGGTTCACTTCCGGCAGGCCGAACTTGGCCGAGGGGACCGCGACGCGGAAGTGGGCGCAGAGCGCGACTTCCAGACCGCCGCCGAGCACGGTGCCGTGGATCGCGGCGACCACCGGCTTGGGCGAATTCTCCATCATGTCCTGCACCTCGTGCAGGCCGGGGCCCTTGGAGGCGCCGCCGAACTCGGTGATGTCGGCGCCGGCGATGAAGGTGCGGCCCTCGCAGATCAGCACGATGGCCTTGGCGGCCGGATCGGCGATCGCGGCCTTGAAGCCTTCGAACAGGCCCTCGCGCACATTGGCGGAGAGCGCGTTCACCGGCGGGGAATTGAGGGTGATGACGGCGATTTCGCCGTCGAGCGAAAGGTCGGTCACCGGGTTGATGGCGGTCATGCGGCGCATCCTCGATTGAAATGGCTAGCGGGGCGCTCGCGATCCTGGCGACCCTTGATTCAAACGCTTGTTATAGGGCCGCTCGCGCTCGCGCGAGTCAAATGTGCGAAGGCTTTGCGGCGTCCGGCAGGCGGTCTATGGAGCCTTCCATAACGTCAAGGAAGGATGCGCCCATGGCCCTCAATCTGTTCTCTCTGGAGGGCCGCACGGCCCTGGTGACCGGCGGTTCCCGCGGGATCGGCAAGATGATCGCCAAGGGTTTCATCGACCAGGGCGCCAAGGTCTACATCTCCTCGCGCAAGCCCGGCGCCTGCGACGAGACCGCCGCCGAGCTCGGCCCCAACTGCATCTCCATGCCGCAGGACATCTCGACGGTCGAAGGCTGCAAGGCGCTCGCCGCACGGATGATCGCCGCCGAGCCCAAGCTGGACATCCTGGTCAACAACGCCGGCGCCGCCTGGGGCGCGCCCTTCGACGAGTTCCCGGAAAGCGGCTGGGACAAGGTCATGGACCTGAACCTGAAGTCGCCCTTCTTCCTGACCCAGGCCCTGCATGGGGCGCTCGCCGCCGCCGGGACCCATGAGAAGCCGTCCAAGGTCATCAACATCTGCTCGATCGACGGCATCCGCCTCAATCCGCAGGAGACCTATTCCTACCACGCCTCCAAGTCGGGCCTGATCTATCTGACCCGCCGGATGGCCGCGACCCTGATTGCCGACAACATTGTCATGACCGGCATCGCGCCGGGGGCCTTCGCCTCCGAGATGAACCGCGTCGCCCGCGACCATGGCGACGAGATCGCCAAGCGCATCCCCTCGCGCCGCATCGGCACGGACGAGGACATGGCCGGGACCGCGATCTTCCTGGCCAGCCGCGCCGGCGACTATGTGGTCGGCGACACCATCGCCGTCGACGGCGGCGTGGCCTACGCGACCCCTGGCGGACTCTAGGGGCGGCCTCTAAACCGCCATGGGACGGGAACATCACCGCTTCGGAGGGTTTTGGGCTATGCCTGAGACGACTGCTCCGAAGCGGATTCCGTTTGACTGACGCCACGCCCCGTTCGCCGAAGCCGGCCCCCAGACGCCCCTGGCGCATCGCCCTGACCGTCACCCTGGTCGTGGCGACCGCCGGCGCGTTGGGCGTCTATGCGGCCCGGCGCAGCCTGGCGCGCGACGCGGTGTCCAGCTGGCTGAGGGCCCAGGGCGTCGAGTCCCAGATCGCCTTCCAGGCCTTCGACCCCGGCGGCTTCACCGGCGCCCTGCGGGTCGGCCCCGCAAACGACCCCGACTTCACCGCCGAGTCGGTCGAGATCCGCTACGACCTGCTGGGCTTCTGGACCGGCGACCGCTTCGGCGCGCGGGTCACCTCGATCAGGCTGGTGCGCCCCACCCTGAAGGCCCGCTGGCATGATGGGCGCCTCAGCCTGGGCGCCCTCGATCCGTTGATCGCCAGTCTGCGCAAGCGGCCGCCCGATCCCAATTCCCCGATCCCCGACATCGAGATCCGCGGCGCCCGCCTGCGACTGGACACTGACCAGGGCCGGCTCGACGCCGTCGCCGACGGCCAGATCCAGGACGGCCGGCTGGACCGCCTCGACATCAGCCTCGCGCCGGCGCGCCTGGCCGGGAACGGCCTGTCGGTGCGCAGCGGCCCGGCCGAACTGCACCTGATCCGCCACGCCGATCTGCTGGCCGTCGCCTTCGCCGGTCAGATCGCCCAGGGCGAGCTGCGCCAAGGCGCGGGCGCAGGCACGGTCTCGGCGGCGAACCTCCGGCTGACCGGCCAGATCCCCTATCCCGACCTCAAGGCCCGCCGGCTGAAGGGCGAGGTGATCGCCACCCTGGAGACCCGCGCATCCCGGGCCGGCTTCGGCGAGGCCGCCGCTCGCGATCTCGTCCAGACCACCACCTTCCGCGGCCAGGCCGCCGGATGGGGCCAGGATCTCACCCTGACCGGCGTGGTCGACGGCGCCCTGCAGGCCGCCCAGGCGGAGGTGGGCGCGACCCGCCTGGCGGCGCCGAGCGCCAGCCTGCAGGCGACCGAGGTCGCCTGGACCCGACAGGGCGGCGACCAGGTCCGCGGACGAGTCCACATCACCCTGGGCGCCCAGCGCCTGTCCCAGACCGACCTCAGCCTCACCCGCCTGGGCGCCCAGTTGACCGGACAGGCGGCGGCCGACGGTCGGGGCCTGAGCCTGGACCTCACCGGCCGGGCCGCCACCCGCGGCGCCTGGACCGGACTCGGTGTCGTGAAGGCCAGCGACAGCCCTGGCGACGCCGGCCTCAAGAGAGCGCTCGCGGCTTTCGCTGTGGAGGCCCCTGCCCTGGCGGTCCGCGGCGGGCCTGCGGGCCTCAGTGTCGACCTGCCCCGACCGATGACGATCAGCACCGCCTCCGGCGGCCAGGGCCAGCTGACGCGGCTCGGCGGACCGCTCTATGATCGGGGCGCGGGCGGATTGCGGCTGACGCTGTCCGGCGGCGGCCTGCCCCAGGCCGACCTCGCCCTCGCCCGCTACCGCATCGCCGACGGCGCCTTCACCGGCCAGGCCGACCTCAAGGCCAAGGGATCCCTCGGCCCCGTGGCGGCGGGCGAGGTCGCAGCCTCCGGGGCGGTGCGGCTGGCCGGCGGCGTCCTGACCTTCAATGCGGAGCGTTGCGCGCAGCTGGGCGCCGCGCGCCTGGAGCTCGGCGCGAACGACGTCGCCGATATCGGCGGACAGCTGTGCCCGACCGCGGGGCCGCTCTTCCAATTCGGCCATGGCGGGTGGCGGGCGCAGGGCGCGGCGCACGGCCTCAAGGCCCAGGTTCCCTTCCTGCAGCTCGCCGCCAGCGAGGCGGACGGACCGATCAGCCTGGCCAGCACGCGGGGCGACCTGGCCCTGTCCGCCGACATCCGAAGCGTCCGGCTGACCGACACAGCCCCAGACCGCCGCTTCAATCCGCTGTTGGCGCGGGGCCGCGCGCGGCTGGCGAACCGCGACTGGACGGGCGACTTCGCCCTAACCGATCCGGCCGGCCGCGCCCTGGCCCAGGCGCGACTGGTCCATGACGGGCGCACCGGCGCCGGCGGACTGAGCCTCGACACCGGCGTGCTCGCCTTCGCCCCCAAGGGGCTGCAGCCGTCGGCCCTGTCGCCCAAGGCCGCGATGATCGGAGATCCCGCCGAGGGATCGGCCCGCTTCCAGGGCCATGTGGACTGGACGACCGGCGGATCGACCAGCGGCGGCGAGCTCGAGGTGAGCCGTCTCGATTTCATGAGCCCGGCGGGCGCCGTCAGCGGCCTGAAGGGCCGGATCGTCTTCACCAGCCTCGTCCCCCTCGTGGCGGCGCCCGGCCAGAGCCTCGAGGCCGACGCCGTGGCGGCCCTCACCCCCCTGACCCACGCCCGGGTGACCTTCGGCCTGGACCATGACGCCGTGCAGGTGGCCGCGGCCGGCTTCGGCCTCAGCGGCGGCCAGGTCACGGTCGAGCCCTTCGAGATTCCCTTCGCTGGCGGAACCTGGCGCGCGGCCGTGACCCTGGACAAGGTCGAGCTGTCGGACCTGGTGGAGGCCTCGCCCTTCGCCGACCGCATGGACCTCAAGGCCAAGGTCAGCGGCCGCATCCCCTTCGCCATGACGCCCCAGGGCGTGCGGATCGAGGGCGGCGAGTTGCACGCGGTCACGCCCGGCCGCATCTCCATCCGCCGCGAAGCCCTGACCGGCGTTCAGGGCGCGGGCGGCGCGCCGGCGGTTGATCCCAAGGCCCCGGTCGCGGCGGCGGCGGAGACCGCCGTGGCGAGCGCCGACCCCTATTCGGACTTCGTCTATCAGGCGATGGAGAACCTCTCCTTCGACGCGCTCACCGCCGAGGTCGCCTCGCGCCCCGGCGGCCGCCTCGGCGTGATCTTCCATATCAAGGGCGAGCATGATCCGCCCAAGAAGGCCGAGATCAAGCTGACCGCCCGCGAGGTCCTGACCCGCAAGATCACCCGGTCCCTGCCCCTGCCTTCCGGCACAAAGGTCGACTTGACCCTGGACACCTCGGTCAACCTGGATCAGCTCTTGGGCGACCTCGCCGACTACCAGCGCCTGCGCGGTTCACGCCCGGTTCAGCCGTGACCCGCCACCTTCCGACCTCAAGACGTGGAGACCGACCCATGCTTCGATCCAACCCCCTGGCCCTGGGCGGGGTGATGGGCGCCCTGGCGCTCTGCGCCTGCGCCCCCACCCTGCATGTGGATGTGAAGCCGATCACCATCTACGCCAAGCTGGACGCCGACGTCCGCCTGCGCCTGGACGACGACGTCAAGGCGCTGATCCAGAAGAATCCGGACCTGTTCTAGGAGCCATGACCATGATGATGCGCGCGAATGGATGGCTGCCCGCCGTGGCGGCCGTGGCCGGAACCCTGATCGCCGGCGCCGCCCATGCCGACACCGCCTCGGCCAAGATCGCCGTCGACGCCGCCAAGGCCCAGGGTCTGGTCGGCGAACAGGCCGACGGATTTCTCGGCCTGGTGACGGGATCCGCCGACGCCGCGGTGAAAGCCGCCGTGGCCGAGATCAACGCCGGCCGGGCCCAGGTCTACGCCCAGGCCGCGGCCAAGAACGGCGTGACCCCCGAGGCCGCCGGCGCGGCCGCCTTCAACAGCGTGATCAGCGCCAAGCTGAAGCCGGGCGAGTTCTACAAGCCCAATGGCGGGGGCTGGGTCCGCAAGTAGGGCCGAAAAAAAGGCCCGCCCCAAGCATCAGCTCGAGGCGGGCCAGGAGAGACATCCGGGCGAAAGGTCAGGCCGGCAGGACGAGTCGCTCTGCGGCGATCGAGAACCGTGCGGTGGCGCCCTTGGTCTCCTGGGACACCTTGCGCCACACGGCGGTCGCCTCGTCGCGCGTCTCGAACGGGCCCATCGCCTGGGGGACGCCGTCCCTCAGGGCGCTGAACGCCATGTCGCGGTAGACGCCGCCGACAACCCAGTACCGTTCCTTGGTCATGGCCTTTTGCTCCCCGGTCGGGCTGGCGGTGAGACCGCCGGCCGTTCCGAAATCCGAACCCTGCCGCAACGCCGATTGTGCGGTGCGGCAGGCTGCCAGAGCCCTGTAGCCGCCGGCCGGCCGGGTGCGAAGCCCGCGCGCGCCGTGAAAAGGCGGGAATGTCACAGTCACACCTTGTCAAATTTGTAAACTTGTGACAACGCGACAACATGGCCATGCCTCCGTCCGACCGCAAGCTGTTCCTCGGCGCGCGCATGAAGCGCATGCGCCGCGAGCTGGGCCTGACCCAGACGCGCATGGCCGAGGATCTGGGGGTCTCGCCCAGCTATCTGAACCTTCTGGAGCGCAACCAGCGCCCCGTCACCGCCCAGGTGCTGCTTCGCCTGGCGGAGGCCTATGACCTCGACCTCAAGAGCCTCAACGCCGATCCGGAATCGGCCAATGCGACCGGCCTGACGGAGGTGTTCTCCGACCAGATGTTCCGCGATCTGGGCCTGGCGCGGCACGAGGTGGCCGAGGTGGCCGAGAGCGCACCCGGCGTCTCCGAGGCGATCGTCCGGCTCTATCGCGCCTATCTGGATCAGCGCCGCCTGACCGACCTCGGCGCCATCAGCCGGCCGGAGGAAGGCGCCGGCGGCGGCCCCGCCGTGATCCCCTCCGACTGGGTGCGCGACTATATCCAGGCCCAGAAGAACCATTTCCCGGAGCTGGAGGACGCCGCCGACGCCCTGGCCGCGGCGCTGGCCCCTCAGCCCCAGGAATTCGCCGCCGCCGCCCGCGAGCGCCTGGCCGGACGCCATGGCATCCAGGTGCGGGTGGTGCCGCTGGACGTCCTGCCGGAATCGGTCCGCCGCTATGACCACCACCGCAAGCGGCTGTTCCTGTCCGAGGTGCTGACCAGCGCGGGGCGATCCTTCTCCCTCGCCTACCAGCTGGCCATGCTCGAATACGGGCCGCTGCTGGACGCCATGGCGGATCGGGCCGGGGCGCCGGACCAGCCGACCCGGAACCTCGCCAAGGTCAGCCTGGTCAACTATCTGGCCGCCGCCATCCTGATGCCCTATGGCGCCTTTCACGAGGCCGCCGAACGGACCAACTACGACATCGAGCTGGTCCGCGCCCGGTTCGGGGTGAGCTTCGAACAGGCCTGCCACCGCCTGACCACCCTGGCCCGCCCCGGCGCCCGCGGGGTGCCCTTCTTCATGGTCCGGGTGGACTCGGCCGGCAACATCTCCAAGCGGTTCGCCGGCTCGGCCTTTCCCTTCTCGCGGTTCGGCGGCGCCTGTCCGCGCTGGAACATCCACACCAGCTTCCGCACGCCGGGCCGGATCATCACCCAGGTCGTGGAGACGCCCGACGGCCAGCGCTACTTCACCCTGTCCCGGACCGTGAGCCGCATCGCCACCCCATATGCCGGCGACGATTCCGAACTCGCCGTCGGCCTGGGCTGCGAGCTGAAATACGCCGAGCGCCTGGTCTATTCCCGCGGGCTCGACCTGAAGGACCCCGTGGCCACCGCCATCGGCCCGGCCTGCCGGATCTGCGAGCGCCCGGCCTGTCCCCAGCGGGCGGCGGAGCCCATCAACCGCACCCTGACGGTCGACGACTTCACCAAGTCGATATCGCCCTACCCCTTCGCCGCAGGCTGACCGCGGCACTTCGCCTTGGCGCGAACCGGGCAGGTCCGATAGAGATAGTCATGTCTGCGGCCACGGGCCCGGCGGGGGTGGAGACGAGATGTCAGAGCGGAGCAGCGCCCGGTCGACCGACCGCTTCGAGAAGAAGCGCGAAGCGATCCTCGACGCCGCCACCGCGATCCTGAACCGCGAGGGCGTCAAGGGCCTGACCCTGGGCGTCGCCGCCGCCGCCGTCGGCCTCTCGACCACCAGCGTCACCTATTATTTCAAGCGCAAGGACGACCTCGCCGCCGCCTGCCTGATGCGCGGGGTCGACTGGCTGTGCGCCGCCGCCGACGAGGCCATGACCCTGCCCACCCCGCCCGAGCGGCTGCGCCGGCTGCTGGAGCTGCGGCTCGAGCGCCTGCGCCAGGTGGCCGTTGGCGAGGCCGCGGCCCTGGCCTCCCTGGCCGACGTCCGGGCGCTGAACAATCCGCAGCGGGCCCAGGTCACCGAGGCCTTCATGGCCGGCTTCCGCAAGGTGCGCGGCCTGTTCGAATCGCCCGACCTCGCCTGGCTGGGACGGGGCCGCCGCACGGCACGGACCCACATGCTGCTGGAGCAGCTGTTCTGGGCCGCCGCCTGGCTGCCCAAGTACGACCCCGAGGATTATCCGCGGATCTGCGAGCGGATGTACGACATCCTGATCGGCGGCTTCGCGGCGCCGGGGGCGGAGTGGGCGCCGACCCCCATGCCGCTGGCCGAGCTGGCGGCCAGCGAGGGCCAAGAGAACGGCCGCGAGACCTTCCTGCTGGCGGCGACCCGGCTGATCAACGCCCGTGGCTACAAGGGCGCCTCGGTCGACAAGATCTCCGCCGAGCTGAACGTGACCAAGGGCTCGTTCTATCACCACCACGACGCCAAGGACGACCTGGTGGTCGCCTGCTTCGACCGCACCTTCGAGGTCATGCGCCGGGTGCAGCGCCTGGCCATGGCCCTGCCCCAGAACCAGTGGATTCGGCTGTCCAGCGCGGCGGCGGCGATCACGGAATATCAGCTGTCGGAATATGGGCCCCTGCTGCGCACCTCGGCCCTGTCGGCCCTGCCCGAGGCGATCCGCGAGGAACAGGTGGCCCACTCCAACCGGGTGTCGGACCGCTTCGCCTCGATGATCTCCGACGGCATCGCCGAGGGCTCGATCCGGCCGGTGGATCCGGCCATCGCCGCCCAGATGCTGAACGCCACCCTGAACGCGGGCGCCGAGCTCGGCTTCTGGGTCCAGGGCGTGACCCAGAAGGCCGCGCCGGCGATCTTCGCCCGCCCCCTGCTGATGGGCGTCTTCAGCCGCTGATCAGCCGAGGCGGCCCTCGGACGAAGCTGGCTCGCCCTCCTGGGCCAGGTCGGCCGCGGCGGCGAGCTGGCGCAGGGACTCCGCGTGGCTCTCGCGGGTGATGCGGTACCCGGACACCGCCACGATCGCCAGGACATAGAGCACCGCCAGGGTCGGCACATAGATCACGCCAAGATTATGGATGATGTCCTGCGGCACCTCGCCGGGCTTGGCGTGCTGGGGGAAGTGGGCGAGCGCCAGCATCATGCTGGAGGCGAAGATGCCGATCCCCGACACGGCCTTGGCCACGAAGGCCGAGGCGGCGAAGAACAGGCCCTCCGACCGGTGGCCGGTGCGCAGCTCGGAATCCTCGACCACGTCGGCGATCATCGAATTCATCAGGATGCCGGCGGTGATCGAGAAGCTGGTCGAGATGATGTTCTGGATGAAGATGATCGGGAAGACCAAGGGCGTGTGATTGGCCGGGAACACGCCGAGCAGCCGCAGCGAAATCGGGGTCGAGCCGATCACCAGGGCGCTGGCGATCAGCACCATGGAGGCGCTCTTCTTGCCCCAGCGCTTCGACAGGATCGGCGCTGCGACGAAGGCGACCGCCGCCGCGGTCAGGCTGGAGAACGTGAACAGGGCGATCTGGGCCGAGGAGAACTCCCAGAAGAAGGTGGTCATATAGAGCGAGATCGACAGCACCAGGCCCCCGGCCATGGCGGTGCAGAGGCTGCCGGCCAGCACCCGCAGGAACGAGGCGTGCGCCAGGGTGCCCAGCATCTCGCGGCCCAGCTGGCCAGGGTCAGCTTGCGATGCGGCGCCTCGCGCAGATAGGGGATCTGGCTGTGCGTGCCGGCCGCCGAGATCAGGATCGCGACCAGCATCAGCAGGGCCGAGGCCAGGCCGTAGTGGGAATAGCCCAGGGGATTGAGCTGGCCGACCTTGTGCAGCGCGTCCGGCTTCAGGAAGACCTTGAGCGCCGCGAAATACATGATCAGCCCGCCGATCCAGCCGAACAGGAAGCGGTAGGACAGGAGCTTGGTGCGCTCGTCATATTCGGTGGTGAGCTCCGCGGCCAAGGCCGAGGACGGGATCTCGTAGCAGGTGATGAAGCTGCGGATCAGGATCGCGGTGGCGATCAGATAATAGAACAGCCCCTGGTGATCGAGACCGCGCGGCGGATTCCACAGGAGCAGATAGGACACCGCGACGGGGATCGCCGCGGCGTACATGAACGGGTGGCGCCGTCCCCAGCGCGAGCGGGAATTGTCCGAGATCTGGCCGACGATGGGATCGAGGAAGGCGTCGGCGAACAGGGCGACCATGATCGCCAGCCCGACGGTCTGGGCCGGCAGCCCCATGACCTGATTGTAGAAGATCAGCAGGAAATAGGAGAAGCCGCTGTCCTTCACCCCGAAGGCGACCGAACCGAAGCCGTAGAAGAACTTGGTCGGCACGCTCAGGCGGCGGGCGGTCGGCGAAACAGCGTCGGTCACGGGGTCAGTTCCTGATGGGGCGCGGGATGGCGGGGCGGGTCTCAGTCAAGTCCGCCGGGGCCGGCGACCATGGACCGGGCCTCGACCTCCTCGCCGCGCTCGGCGAGCGCCGCGGCCTGGGCCAGGGTGGCCAGGTTGTTCTCATGGGTCTGGCGATCGATCCGGTAGAAGGCCAGCACCGCCACCGACAGCGCGCTCATCCCGGCCGTGACCGGCAGATAGAGCAGCGACAGGTGCCGCATGATCTCCGGGCTCACCGAGCCGGGGGCGGCATGGGTGGGAAAGGCGACCACGGTCAGCAGCACGCCCGACAGGAACACCCCGATCCCCGAGGTGAACTTGTTGAGCAGGCCGTTGGCGGCGAACAGCAGGCCTTCGGAGCGCACGCCGGTCTTCACGGCCGCGTCCTCGACCACGTCGGCGATCATCGAGGAGATGATGATGAAGCCGGTGATGGCGAGCGTCGTGGCGATGAAGAAGTCGGCGACCAGGAAGGGGATGAGCCAGGGCGTGCCGTTGGCGGGGGCGAGGCCCAGGAGCCGCAGGGACTGGGGCAGGGCCGTGGTGATCACCGAGATGGAGAACAGGGTGAGCATCGCGCGCTTCTTGCCGAGCAGGGCCGAGGACGGCGCCGCCAGCGCGACGCCGAACAGGGAGGCCGCCACGCCGGCCAGGCCGATCAGGGAGACGCCCTTGGAGTCCATGCCCCACATCTCGACATAGAAATACTGGCTGAGCGCGCTGGACAGCCCCATCGAGACCCCGGAGCAGAGCCCCGAGACCATGACCACCACCAGGGAGGGATTGGTGATCGTGCCCCACACCTCGCGCGCCACCTGGGCGGTGGGAACCTTGCGGACCGGGGGCTGGACCAGGGTCTTGATATGGCGATGGGTGCCGATCGAGGACAGGAAGATGGTGAAGGCCATGACCAGGCCGGCGACCAGGCCATAGGCGCCATAGCCCTGGCGGCTGAGGATGCCGCCGTTTTCGGGGCTGAGAAACACCCGGTAGAGCAAGACGTTCATGCTCAGGCCGCCCACCACCCCGAAGAAGAACCGGTAGCTGAACAGGCTGGTCCGGTCGTTGTAGTCGGGTGCGAGTTCCGGCGCGAGCGCCTGGCTGGGCACCTCATAGAGGCTGATCGCCAGCCGCAGCAGCATCAGGAGCACGATCAGCATCGGCCCGGCCCGCGCCGGGCCCCATTCCGCCGGCGTGTTCCAGAAGGCGTAGCAGGCGACCGCCACCAGCGGGACGGAGAGATACATCAGGGGGTGGCGCCGGCCCCAGCGCGTGCGCAGCTTGTCGGAGATGTGGCCGATGACCGGGTCGATCACCGCGTCGAGCATCAGGGTCAGCATGATCGCCGTTCCGACCCATAGGGCCGGCAGGCCGATCACGCGATTGAGGTAGGGCTGCAGCACCGAGGACGACAGGCCCAGCGTCGACACCCCGAAGGCGATCGACCCGACGCCATAGAGCGACTTGGCGCCGAACCCCAGGCGGGCGGACTTCGGCGGGGGAGAGGCGGCTTGGTTCATGAGGATCGATTTCGAATATTCGGTATGATTTCAGGCGTGACGAAGGATGCGCCGGCGAGGATCAGCGGCGCGGGGCGATGGCGGTGGGTGTAGCGAGGGATCCCGGAACGAGCGCCGCCAAGTCAGGCGCGGATTTTGGCGTCATTCGGCTTCGTCCCCGGGGCGTGCGGCGCCGTGATCCCCGAAGGGTTCGCGCCGATCTCGTTGGGCTCCAGCGTGCGGGAGGCCTTCCTACCCGTCAACGATTTTGATCTTACGGTTTTGACACAAGCCCGCTCGACCGACCTGGCGGGACACGAAAATCGGGCGCGTCGGAGACCGGCGCGCCCGTAAGGTCGTAGTTGAGGAATACTAGACGTACGCGAACTATGCGCTCCGTCGGGGCGCAGTCTGGCCCTCGCCGTCGCCGTATCCGGCGATCGGTCTGCAGGAGGCAGCAACGCAAGGGCGGTCGGCAGAAGGGCGCCGCCCCCGCCGCGCAAGGCGGCGGAGGCGGGCCTCAGGATCAGAAGAACCGATACTGGAATTCGACGCCGTAGGTGCGCGGCGGGGTCAGTTCGAGGTTCTGACCGCCGTTCAGGAAGGCGCCCGGGTTACGGTTCGAGGCGACCACGGCGGCGTCATAGCCTTCGGTGTCAGCCACGTTCTTCACATAGGCGATGACCGTGTACTTGTTGCCCTTCGGCGCCCAGTGAGCGCGAAGGTCGATCTGGTCCCACGACGGAGCTTCGTTCCAGGCCTTGGAGAAGATGTTGGCATAGGCCTTGTCGCGATAGATGTAGCTCGCGCTCAGGGTCAGGGTGCCGGGCTCCATGAAGAACGAGTAGCTGCCGTTGACGGCGATCTTGGTCTTCGGCGCCTGAGGCAGGCTGTTGCCGACGATGCTGACCGGTCCGGTGTTCACGTTGTCGTTCACGTCCACGAACGTGTCACCCTTGAGGATCCGGGTGTCGTTGTAGGCGTAGTCGAGGGTCAGGCGCAGGGGCGCGATCGGTTGCCAGATCGCATCCAGTTCCAGACCGTCCGACCGCGACTTCGCCACGTTGACGAACTGGGTCACGTTGGTCGGGCCAACGCGCACCGTCACCGGGGCCTGCAGATCGCGATAGTCGAGATAGTAGATCGCGGCGTTCAGCTGCAGCGTGCGGCCGATGTTGGTCTTGAAGCCGATTTCGTAGGAATTGACGAACTCGGGATCGGCTTCAGGCTTGCTGAGCAGACCACCAGCCGACAGACCGAAGGCCTTGTAGCCGCGGCTGTAGCGGGCGTAGCCCATCGTGCCTTCGCTCGGGTCCCACTGCAGGCCGATGGTGCCGGTCACGGCGTCCGAGGTGTCGCCCAGGTTACGGGCGGCGACGCCGGTGGCCGGATCGATCGTGTACTGCCGGCAGGTGGTGCCGGTGCAGACCACCGGGCTGGTGACGCCCTTCACGGCCACGCTCGTCTTCGGACCCAAGGTGTCGGTCAGGTCCATGCCGCCGTTGCCGAGGCCGCCGAGCGGGGCCAGCGCGTTGCCGAGACCAAAGGCCTTGCCGACCGCGGGCAGGGCCGCGAGGTTGCCGAGCAGGCTGCCCCAGTTGGCCGCCGTGCCGGGACCGAAGCCCGACAGACCGATGGCCGGATAGAGACCGGAGTAGCAGACGTCGGAGTTACAGACGATCCGGCGATATTCGGTGCCGAACTTGTGGTCCTTGGTGTAGCGCAGACCGGCGGTGATCTTCAGAGTGTCGGTGGCCTTCCAGTCGACCTGACCGAAGACGGCCTTGCTCTCGGTGGTCAGGGAGTAGTGACCCGTCGACCAGGTGCCTTCCGGGTTCGGCGCGGCGCCGAGAATCGGCGTCTGCAGCGAAGACGCGCCGTTCAGGAAGAAGTCGGCGGTGGAGCCGGTGCCCGAGTACTTTTCGTTATAGTAGTACACGCCGGCGATCCATTGCACCGGACCGTCGTCGGTCGACGCAATGTTGATTTCGTGGCTGTACCAGGTCGGGTACTCGAAATAGTGGTAGGTGTTGTCGCCGTTCACCGTCAGCGGGTTACAGTCGACGGTCGAAGCGCCGAAGCCATAGAGCGTATGGACGGTGCCGCAGACCGAACCGGCCGCCAGCGGGATCTGGTACGACTTGACGCTGGTGGCGTCAGTGTCGCCCGTCAGGTCGTACTTATAGTTCTGCAGACCGCCGATGTACTTAATGTCGAAGGTCGGCATGTGGTAGGCGAAGTTCGCCGTGAACGAGTGCACATCCGTCAGGGTGACGTGCTGCGGCGTGTTCGTGTTGAACTTGTGCGGGTCCTGCAGCGCCGGGTTGGTGGTCGTGGTGACGCCGTTGAACTGCACCAGGCTGCCCGGGACGATGCCATTGGCGCCCGTCGCCGTCGAATAACCGTGAGCCGAGTTATAGACCACGGTGTAGTTCTGATCGAGCAGGCCGGTGTCGTACGGGCCGTTCAGATAGCCGGCGCGGGCGCCGGGACCACCACGGTTGTTCCATTCCAGGGTCTTGTAGTTCATCCACAGATCGGCGTTTTCGCCGAGCTGGGCTTTGACCTGGAACTGCATCTCATATTCGTTGCGCTTGCTGCCCTCGGTGGGCATGCCAGGGCTGATGTTGCTGTAATAGCCATCGCGCTGATCGAGCTTGTACCCGGAGAAGCGGACCTGCAGGCCTTCCGCCAGCGGGCCGGACGCCGCGAATTGCAGGTTCGTGAAGCCGAAGTTCTCGGCGATCGCGCGAACTTCCGCATAGGGCGTGTCGGTCGGGCGCGCGCTGATCACGTTGACCGTGCCGCCGATGGCGTTACGGCCGTACAGCGTGCCCTGCGGGCCGCGCAGGATTTCCACCCGGTCGGTTTCCAGCGGCGGGCCGCCGGCCAGAACCGTCGAGGTCGTGAACAGGCCGTCGATATAGATCGACACCGCGCCGTCCACGGAGTGAACGTTGGTCAGACGACCGATGCCGCGCATGCTCGCGCGGTCGTTGGCCGACTGGTAGACGAAGCCCGGCGTGAAGTTCGTCAGGTCCTGGATCGAGCTGATCCCGACCAGGTCACGCTGCTTGCTGGTGAACGCCGAAATGGCGACCGGCACGTCCTGCAGGCTTTGTTCCCGCTTTTCGGCGGTGACCACCAGTTCTTCGATAGTGGTGGTCTGAGAACCCTGCGCATGTGCTGCGCCCGCGAAAATTACAACCGCGAGAGATGCAGTCGCAAAAAGTCCCATCCTGTTACGGATCAAAGTCGCCTCCCCTTATTGGCTCTTTGGCCAGCGCGAATACCGCGTTTACGGAAAGACTGTTTCGGGCGTGGCCCAACGTCAAGCCATGGGGTTACCCAGGCGTAATAATTCGGCCGATTTTCGACCTAGGAGCGAAAAATAATTCCGACTTGCAATCAAAAGTGTGCCTTTAGCCGAGTTTGAACCGGGTCTAAGCTTGGGAAAACCGGTTGGGGAGAACGCCGTGGAGCGTCTGAAGGGCAAGATTGCGGTCATCACGGGCGGCTGCGCGGGGATCGGACTGGCGACCGTTGAACGGTTCGAGGCCGAGGGCGCTCGGGTCATGGTCGGGGATATCGACGACGCTGCAGGCGCGGGTCTGGAGGCGCGCTTCCCGGGCACGGTCGCCTACCGCCACTGCGACGTGATGCAGGAAGACCAGATCGAGGCGCTGATGACCGGCGCGGCGCAACGCTTCGGCGGGCTCGACATCCTGTTCAACAACGCCGGGGCCGGCGGCTCGCCCCAGAGGCTGGAAGAGATGACCGGCGAGGCCTGGGACCGCAGCCAGGACCTGCTGCTGCGCTCGGTGGCGCTGGGCATGCGCTACGCCCTACCGCACATGAAGGCGCGCGGCGGCGGCGCGATCGTCAACACCGCCTCCATCGCCGGCCTGCAGGCCGGCATGGGTCCGATCGCCTATTCGGTGGCCAAGGCCGGCGTGATCCACCTGACCAAGGTCGCCGCCGCCGAGCTGGCCCGCGACGGGGTGAGGGTCAACGCCATCTGCCCGGGCCTGATCCTGACCAACATCTTCACCCCGTCCGAGACCGTGCCGACCGGCCTGGCGGAGATGATCAAGCAGAACATGGCCCAGCAGGCGCCGGACGCTCAGCCGATCGCCAAGCCCGGCCTGCCCGCCGACATCGCCAACGCGGCCCTGTTCTTCGCCTCCGACGAAAGCGCCTTCGTCACGGGCGTCCACATGCTGGTGGACGGGGGCATGTTTGTCGGCCCCCGCCAGAGCTGGGACCCCGAGATGCGCGCCGAGCGTCAGAAGATGATGGACGCCCGCCGCGCGGCCTTCGAGGCGGCGCAGCAGAACTAGAGCGTCAGCACCACCTTGCCGACCACCTCACCCCGCTCCAGGGCGGCGTGGGCCTCGCCCGCCTGGGCGAGCGGATAGGTGCGGTCGATCACCGGCTTGAGCTTGCCCGCCGCGATCCAGGGCCAGACCGTGGCCTCGACGGCGGCGGCCAGGCGGGCCTTCTCGTCGGCGTCACGGGGGCGCAGGGTCGAACCGGTGACGACGGCCCGCTTCTGCATCAGGCGGAAGATCTGCAAGGGGACCTCGCCGCCGCCCTGGGCGGCGATGAACACGATGCGGCCGCCGGTCTTGATGGCGTCGAGATCCTTGGAGAAATAGTCGCCGCCGACCATGTCGAGGATGACGTCGCAGCCGCCTTCGGTTTTGGCGATCTCGGCGAAGTCCTGGGCGGTGACGTCGACGGCGACGTCGGCCCCCAGTTTCAGGGCCTCGGCGGTCTTGGCCGCGCCGCGGCTGGTGCCGATCACCCGGGCGCCGGCGGCCTTGGCCATGGGAATCGCGGTGGCGCCGATGCCCGAGGTCGCGCCGTGCACCATCAGGGTCTCCCCGGCCTTCAGCCCGCCATGCTCGAACACATTGGCGAACACCGTGAACACCGTCTCCGGCAGGGCCGCGGCCTCGACCGCGGTGAAGCCCGCCGGGATCGGCAGGGCGTGGCGGGCGTCGACGACGGCGTATTCGGCGTAACCGCCTCCGCCCAGCAGGGCGCAGACCCGGTCGCCAGGCTTCCAGCGGCCGGCGCCCTCGACCACCTCGCCGGCGACTTCCAGGCCCAGGGTGTCCGGCGCGCCGGGCGGCGGCGGATAGGCGCCCATGCGCTGGATCAGGTCAGGACGATTCACGCCCGCGGCCTCCACCTTGATCAGGATCTGGCCCGGTCCGGGAACCGGGCGGGCGATCTGCGCGGCCTTCAGGGCCTCGGCCGGCCCGCGGCCGCCCTCCACCGCGATCGCGGTCATGGTCGTCGATTGGCTCACGGGTGTGACCTCCCTGGTCTTGCGTCGCTGACGCGTCCGCGTTCAGATAGACTCTTGAAACGGGCCGGCAAGAGGAGGCTCTTCATATGGAAGAACCTGCGAGCATTCGCGTCGGACGCGGCCAGCGCCTGGCCGAGGCCGTGAAGGAGGACCTGGAGCTCTACGCGGTGGCGGAGCTTGAGGAACGCATCGCCCTGCTGCGCGAGGAGATCGCCCGCTGCGAGGCCCAGATCGGCCGCAAGAAGGCGGGACGGGCGGCGGCGGATGCGCTGTTCGGTCCCAGCTCGTCGGCCAGCTGAGACGGCTAAGGGAGACGGCCCCGCGCCTTGGCACGGGGGTTGCAGCGCCGGGGATCGAACACCGGCGCCTGTCCGCGGACGATATCCCGTCCAAGGACGATCTAGGGCGCTTACGACTTTGTCGGGGACGAACTTATGAGTGATGGCGCAACGCCGACCACCGCCCGCCGCGCGGATGTGATCCGCGACTTTGCGGGTTCCGAGCTGTTTGACCGCACCTTCCAGGAAGGCATGGATCTGGTCGAGGAGACCGCCGGCTATCTGGACGGTTCCGGCCGCCAGGAATCCAAGCTCTTGTCGCGCAACGCCGCCCTGGCCTACGCCGCCGAGAGCATGCGCCTCACCACCCGGCTGATGCAGGTGGCCTCCTGGCTGCTGGTCCAGCGCGCCGTTCGCGAAGGCGACATGCCGCCCGAAGGCGCCTGCGACGACCGCTATCGCCTGGGCGCGGAGGACGTCTGCCGGCCGGGCGCCACCAAGGCCGCCGAGGAACTGCCCGCCGGCCTCCTGACCCTGCTCGACCGCTCCGAGCGTCTCTATGAGCGGGTCCGCCACCTGGACCGCCGCATGTATGTGGAGGCCGACGAGGCCGAACCGGCCAATCCGGTCGCCGACCACATGGACCGACTGCGCTCCGCCTTCGGCGGCTGACACCGCCCGATCGATCCTTCAGAGCTGCAAGCCCGGCCGTCTCACGGCCGGGCTTTTTCTTGCGCCGAGCTCCCCGCGACAAGACGAGCGGCGCGACCCGCGCGCCGCTCACACCCACATGGGGCAGTCATCCCTTGGGAGGATGCGCCGATATCGCACGCACATCTGGGCGAGCCGATTTCGCCAAATCGCGACGCAAGACCCAATGTGACCGAATTCTTTCAGAATATACACTCTGTAAATGCAGACTTTTCTACATGATTTCGGCTTGAATTCATTGAAATAAACTGTGCTTACGCGATCACTATATAGAAGCAACCCGCACTGAATCCAATCTTCCGGGCATTGTACTTGGGATTTCCAGGTGACGACGCCCATCTGTTCTGCGTGCAATTCCAGCCGATCCGACACCTGAAACAGGGCGGATCACCGCCCGGTCCGGGCCACGGGTGTCGCCCTGCGGCGCCGTGCGGATCGGCGCGGCGCACCAAGAACAACGCCGGCGGCCGCCGCGCCGCCGATTAGGGAGAAGATCATGACACTCGCCATACGGGCGCGCGCGCGCCTGTCCTTGACCCTGGGCGCCTCGACCCTCGCGCTCCTGGCCTTCCAGACCCCGGCCCACGCGGCCGCAGGCTCGGACACCGCCAATGTGATCGAGGAACTGGTGGTCACCGCCCAGAAGAAGGAAGAGTCGATCCAGGACGTGCCGATCGCCGTCTCGGCCTTCAGCCAGGACGCGCTTCAGAAACAGAAGATCGACGGCGGCCCGAACCTGGTTCTGGCCATTCCCAACGTCAATTTCTCGAAGGGCAATTTCACCGGGTACAATTTCCAGATCCGCGGCGTCGGCTCCAAGCTGGTGGCCGGCTCAGGGGACGCCGGCACCGGCATCCACCTGAACAACGCCCCGCTCACCGCCAACAACCTGTTCGAGACCGAGTTCTATGACGTCGAGCGGGTGGAGGTCCTGCGCGGCCCGCAAGGCACGCTCTATGGCCGCAACGCCACCGGCGGGGTGGTCAATATGATCACCAACAAGCCGGTCGATCACTTCGAGGCCAACGCCCGCATGGAATTGGGCAATTATGGCGAGGAGAAGTTCCGCGGCATGATCAATGTGCCGATCGGCGATCAGCTCGCCCTGCGGGTGGCCGGGTCGACCCTTCGCCGGGACGGCTATGGCAAGAACATCGTCACCGGCAACGACGCCGACAACCGCGACCTCTATGGCGTGCGCGCGACCCTGGCCTGGACCCCGACCGACCGGTTCAAGGCCTCGCTGATGTATGACCGCTTCGCCGAGGACGACAATCGCTCGCGGATCGGCAAGCAGTACTGCACCAAGGACACCGGGCCCTCCAGCGTGGGCGGGGCCAGCTTCTCCGGCGTGTCCGCGATCGCCACGATCGAGAAGGGCTTCTTCAGCCAGGGCTGCAAGGCGACCTCGCTCTATTCCTCCGACGCGCTCGGCACGGTCAATTCCCAGGCCACGCTCGGCGGCCTGTTCGGGACCCTGACCGGTCTGCAGACCGGCGACGCCTATGCGGGCAAGATGCAGGATCAGAACGTCCGCAACATCGAGTCGACCTTCGACCCCATCTATCGCGCCCACACCGACATCTGGGAGCTGAACCTGGAGTGGGACGTCACCGACGCCCTGAAGCTGACCTCCCTGACCTCGACCTCGCGCAACGACATCTACACGCGCCAGGACTACAACCGCTACACGCCCTCGACGACGTTCAACACCACGCCGAACGCGGTCAACGCCTTCGCCGCGGCGGTCGGCGGCTCGGCGGTCTACAACGCCATCTACGCGGCCCTGTTCCCGTCAGGCGTGGTCAGCGACGCCCAGAACGGCGCCTATAACCGCTTCACCACCAGCGACATCTCGGCCGGCAGCTCCAAGCAATGGAGCCAGGAGGTGCGGCTGCAGTCGAATTTCGACGGCCCGTGGAACTTCAATGTCGGCGCCATCGCCTTGGATTTCAAATCGACCGGCGACTACTACGTGATGTTCAACACGGGCACGGCCTATTACCAGCTGAACAACTATCTGAAGACCGGCAACGCCAACTGCACCAGCGGCTCGTCCTGTGTGGCCATCGACACCAGCCAGGATCCCAACCGTTCCGGCCACAATTACTACGACGCCTACTCCCCCTATCACCTGCAATCGAACGCCCTGTTCGGCGAGCTCTATTGGCGGATGGCTGACAATTTCAAATGGACGCTGGGCCTGCGCTACACCGACGACGACAAGCACATTGAGAGCCACACCGTCACCCTGGGCACCACGGGATCGGGGGTCTCAAGCATCACCAACCAGCATGTGGAGTTCAAGGAGACGACCGGCCGGTTCGGATTCGACTGGAAGCCGGACCTGGGCTTCACCGACTCCACCATGGTCTACGCCTTCTATTCGCGGGGCTATAAGGCCGGCGGCGTCAACAGCCCCTGCACCAACACCGGTGGGGTGATCTGCGGCAAGCCGACCTTCGACCCGGAGTTCGTGAACTCCTTCGAGATCGGAACCAAGAACGCCCTGCTCGGCGGCTCGCTGATCCTCAACGGCTCGGTCTTCTATTACGACTACACCGGCTACCAGGTGTCGAAGATCGTCAACCGCGCCTCGACCAACGAGAACATCGACGCCAGAATCAAGGGGGTGGAACTGGAATCGATCTGGTCGCCGACCCACGCCCTGAGGTTCAACACCTCGATCGGCTATCTCGACACCGAGATCACCAGCGGCTCCTCGGTCGACACCTTCGACCGCACCCAGGGCGACACCAGCCTGGTGGTGGTGAAGTCCTCCGCGGCTTCCAACTGCGTGGTCTCGACCACCGCGGCGGCGGCGGCGGTGGCCTACGCCAACGCCACCAACAACCCCTTCGCGATCCTCGGCCTCTGCTCGGGAAGCTTCGGCACGGCGAGCGACGGGGTGGCGGTGAACCTGAAGGGCAAGGAGCTGCCCAACGCCCCGCATTGGACCACCTCGGTGGGCGCCCAGTACACGCGCGACTTCGGCAATGGCTGGGACGCCGTGGCGCGCGCCGACTACTACCGGCAGTCGGAGACCTTCGCGCGGATCTATAACAGCGAGGCGGACAGGATCCGCGGCTGGCAGAACGTCAACCTGACCCTGACCTTCGCCAACCGGGCCAAGGGCTGGACCCTGGAGGGCTTCGTCAAGAACGCCACGGACGAGCAGGTGATCACCGACACCTACCTCACCGACGATTCCTCCGGGCTCTATCGCAACGCCTTCTACAACGAGCCGCGCACCTATGGCGTGGCGGTGACCAAGTCCTGGTGATCCAAGCCCCCGCCGGGCGGTCCGTCCGGCGGGGGTGACCGGGCAACAGAAAAAGCGCCGCGTGAGTCACGCGGCGCTTTTTTTGATCTGGATCGAAGCGGCCGGGGCCGCCGCGACTTACTTGCGGGTGAACGCGCCGAACTTGGCGTTGAAGCGCGACACGCGACCGCCACGGTCCAGCAGTTGCTGGTTGCCGCCGGTCCACGCCGGGTGGGTCTTCGGATCGATATCGAGGTTCAGCGTCGCGCCCGGCTTCCCGTAGGTGGAGCGCGTCTGATAGCTCGTGCCGTCCGTCATCACCACGGTGATGAAGTGATAGTCGGGATGGGTGTCTTGTTTCATTTCGGAGGCATCCGACCTAAAGGAGCGGCATCAAAGAGGACGGCCCGCCGAGTGGGCGGGCGCGAACGAGCCGCGCCTATACAGGAAAAGGCGGGGCAAGAGCAAGGGCGCGATTTTCATGAGTGATTTGGGGGCCGAGCCTCAGGTGGACGGCCGGCCGACGGCAGGGGCCGCTCTGGTGCAGGAGATCTCCGAGGCCGCGCAGCGCAGACCGCGCAGCCGCAATGTCAAAGCGCTCGGCCGGCTCCTGCCGTTCATCGGGGCGCACAAGGCCGATGCGGGCTTCGCCAGCGTGTTCCTGCTGACCGCGACGGCCGCCACCCTGGGCCTGTCCGCCGCCGTCCGCCTGCTCGTCGACCACCTGACCTCGGCCAAGGCCAACCCGCAATCCGTCGACGCCTGGTTCATCCTGTTGGGCGCCGTCGCCGTCGCCCTCGCCCTGTCCTCGGCCCTTCGCTATTTCTTCGTCACCAAGCTGGGCGAGCGGATCGTCGCCGACCTGCGCAAGGCCACCTACGCCCATATCCTCACCCTCGACCCGGCCTTCTTCCTGGCCACCAAGACCGGCGAGGTGCTGTCGCGCCTGACCACCGACATCCAGATCGTCGAGAGCCTGCTCTCCACCTCGGTCTCCATGGCGCTGCGAAATTTCCTGACCCTGATCGGCGCCCTGATCATGCTGATGGTGGTGAGCCCCCACCTGACCGGCCTGGTCCTCTTGATCTTCCCTGTCGTCCTGGCGCCGCTCTTCCTGTTCGGCCGCCAGGTCCGCAAGCTGACCGCCTCCACCCAGGACCAGTTCGCCAAGGCCGTCGGCCATGCCGGCGAAACCCTCGACGCCCTGGAGATCGTCCAGGCCTTCGGGCGCGAAGCCTCCGGCGCCGCCCGCTTCGGCGACGCGGTCGAGGCCTCGTTCCGCACCTCTCTGCGCCGCATGACCGCCCGCGCGATCATGACCGCCGCGGTCATCGCACTGGTCTTCGGCGGCGTGGTGGCGATCTTCTGGCTGGGCGTCCATGCCGGCCTGCGTGGCGACATGAGCTGGGGGGCGCTCTTCCAGTTCGCCCTGCTCTCCGTGCTCGCCGCCAGTTCGGTGGGCGCGCTCGGCGAGACCTGGGGCGATGTCCAGAAAGCCGCCGGCGCGATGGAGCGGATCTCCGACCTGCTCGACGCCCAGCCTGGCATTTCGGCCCCCGTGGTCCCCAAGCACCTGCCGGTGGCGGGCGCGGGCGAGGTCGCCTTCGACAATGTCACCTTCGCCTACCCCGGCCGCCCGGACCTGCCGGCGCTCTCCGGCTTCACCTTGCGCGTGGCCCCCGGCGAGCGGGTGGCCCTGGTCGGCCCGTCCGGCGCCGGCAAGAGCACCGTCTTCCGCCTGCTGCTGCGCTTCTATGATCCGCAAACGGGCGTGGTCCGCGTCGACGGCGTCGACCTGCGCGACGCCGACCCGGCCGAAGTCCGCCGCCGCATGGCGCTGGTCGCCCAGGAGAGCCCGTTGTTCTCGGGTTCGCCGACCGAGAACATCCGCTTCGGCCGCGAGGGCGCCAGCGAGGCCGAGATCCACGCCGCCGCCCGGGCCGCCCAGGCTGACGGCTTCATCCAGGCCCTGCCCCAAGGCTACGACACCCCGCTGGGCGAGCGCGCCCGCAGCCTGTCTGGCGGCCAGCGCCAACGCCTGGCCATCGCTCGGGCCCTGGTCCGCGAGGCGCCGATCCTGCTGCTCGACGAAGCGACCAGCGCGCTGGACGCCGAGAACGAGCAGCTTGTCCAGCGCGCCCTCGACGGCGCCATGGACGGCCACACCACCCTCGTCATCGCCCACCGCCTGGCGACCGTGCTCAAGGCCGACCGCATCGTGGTGATGGACGCCGGCCGCGTGGTCGAGCAGGGCACGCACCAGGAGCTGACGCACCGCGGCGGGCTCTACGCCCGCCTGGCCGCCCTGCAGTTCGGCGACGCGGCGGCTTAAGCGACCGGCTTCAGCCTCGCCTCCCTGAGCGCCGAGCGGCGCACCTTGCCGGCGTCGTCGCGCAGGGGCTCGTCGACGAACTCGTAGGTCCGGGGCTGCTTGTAGGTGACCAGCCGGCCCGACAGGTGCTCGCGCAGGGCAGCCTCGTCGCATTCGCCCTTGGTCTGGACGATGGCGTGGATCAGGTTGCCCAGGTCGTCGTCGGGGATGCCGATCACCGCGCAGGACTGCACCGCGCCGTGCTCCTCCAGGGCCGCCTCGATCTCGGCCGGATAGACGTTGGATCCGCCGACCAGGATCATGTCGGTGCGCCGGTCGGCGAGGTACAGATAGCCGTCGGCGTCGAACCAGCCGATGTCGCCCAGGCTCTCCCAGCCGCCCTCCAGCGTCTTGGCCGTGGCCCCCAGATATTTGTAGGACGGCGGCGCGCCGGCCGGACGGCGCATATAGATCTCGCCCACCTCGCCGGGCGGCAGCACAGACCCGTCCTCGCCGACGGCGATCATCTCGCCCACGGTCACACGGCCGACCGAGCCGCGATGCTCCAGCCATTCCGTCCCGGTGATGGTGGTCACGGCCTGGGCCTCGGTGCCGGCATAGAGCTCCATCACTGTCTCAGGCCCCACCCAGTGGATGAACGCCTCCTTCAGCCAGGCCGGGCAGGGCGCGGCCAGGTGCCAGAGGGTCTCCAGAGACGACAGGTCATAGGCGCCCCGAGTCTCCTCCGGCAGCCGCCAGATGCGGGTCATCATGGTGGGCACCAGATAGATCCAGGTCGCCTTGTGCGCCTGGATCGCCGCCAGGGTCCCCTCGGGGTCGAAGCGCGGCAGGATCACCATGTGGGCGCCCTGGCCGAAGGCGGCCATCATCATGCCGAAGCCGGCGTTGTGATAGAGCGGGGCGGGCAGCAGAGCGATCGAACCGGTGCGCATCCGCCAGCCGCCGACCTCCGGCGTCACCGCCGCCGTCACCCCCGGCTGGCCGGACAGGATCAGCTTCGGCCGGCCGGTGGAGCCGCCGCTGGTCGGCGCCTTGGACACCGGGGCGGTAGCGTCGGGCAGGTCGCTGTCGTCGTCGGACTTCGCCAGGATGTCGGCCAGGGTCACCAAGGGCCGATCGATCACCATCTTGAAGTCGGCGATGACGATCGGGGTCGCGGCCAGCTCCATGATCGCCTCCAGCTCCGCCTGGGGCAGGCGGAAGGAGACCGGCTGCGGCGTCGCGCCGAGCTTCCACAGGCCCCAGCAGGCGACGGCGAAGTCGATGGAGTTGGGCAGGCCGAGCGTCACCAGGTCCCCGTGCTTGACCCCCAGCGCCGCCAGGCCGCGGGCCGCGCGGTTGGTCAGGCGGTGGAACTGGCCATAGGTGAGCGTCTCGTCCTTGCAGGAGACCGCCGGGGCGTCGGGCTTCAGCTCCGCCCACTGCTTGAGCTTGGCGCCCAGGGAGATCATTTCGGGGGTGTCGTCGGCCATAATATGTTCCGTCCCAATGGCCTGGTCGGCGGGGGGGCCGCGACGCCAGGCGTCTTTTGAAAATAGCTGTCGCCGCCGATAGGAAAGAGCGGTCCCGGCTACTTTCCTCCACGTCAGGCCTTGGCGGCAAGCGGGCGATTGCGGGGGCCGCGCTTTCCGGCCTAAGAGGACCCAACAATTCGAACGATCGGTAGGTAGGAGGCCCCATGTCCGTCGAAGACATCCTGACCCAGGAATTCGGAACCCTGGCCGACGTCATCGCCGCCCAGGCCGCGGAGCGCGCCGACAAGCCCGCCCTGGTCGACGCCAAGCGCACCATCACCTATGGCGAACTCGACGGCCTGATGGACCGCATCGCCGTCGCCCTGCAGCGCGACGGGGTCGGCAATGCCGATGTGGCCGCCATCTGCGCCACCTCCAGCGTGGAATACGGCGCGACCTTCTTCGGCATCCTGCGCGCCGGCGGCGTCGTCGCCCCCCTCGCCCCCTCCTCCACGCCCGAGAGCCTGGTGGTCATGCTGAAGGACTGCGGGGCCAAGGTCTTCTTCCTGGACAAGGGCGTGTCGGATGCGCTCGCCGGCGTGGCGGGCGATATCACCGCCAAGCGCGTGGCGCTGGACGGCTCCGACGCCGGGATCGCCTTCGAGGCCTGGCTGGCCCCGGCCGGCGCCAAGCCCGCCCCGGTAACCGTCACCCCCGACCAGGGCTTCAACATCATCTATTCGTCCGGCACCACCGGCACGCCCAAGGGCATCGTCCAGCCGCACGCCATGCGCTGGGGCCAGATCCGCCGCGGGGTCTATCCCGACACGGCGGTCTCGATGATCTCGACCCCGCTCTATTCCAACACCACCCTCGTCTCCTTCCTGCCGACCCTGTCGAACGGCGGCACGGCGGTGCTGATGCCCAAGTTCGACGCCGAGCAGTTCCTGAAGCTGTCCGAAAAGCACCGGGTGACCCACGCCATGCTGGTGCCCGTACAGTACCGCCGGCTGATGGAGCGGCCCGATTTCGACAGCTACGACCTGTCGAGCTTCGTCATGAAGTTCTCGACCAGCGCGCCCTTCCCGGCCGAGATCAAGGCCGACGTGCTGAAGCGCTGGCCGGGCGGCCTGATCGAATATTACGGCATGACCGAGGGCGGCGGCTCCTGCGGCCTGCGCGCCCACGAGTTCCCCGACAAGCTGCACACGGTGGGCCAGCCCCTGCCCGGCCACGACATCCGCCTGATCGACGAGGACGGCAAGGAAGTGGCCCAAGGCGAGATCGGCGAGGTCGTGGGGCGATCGGGCGCCATGATGGTCGGCTACCACAACCAGCCGGGCAAGACCTCGGAGGCCGAGTGGTACAGCCCGGAAGGCCTGCGCTACATCCGCACCGGCGATGTCGGCCGCTTCGACGAGGACGGCTTCCTGACGCTCATGGACCGCAAGAAGGACATGATCATCTCCGGCGGCTTCAACATCTATCCCTCCGACCTCGAGGCCGAGATCGTCCAGCACCCGGCGGTGCTGGAAGCCGCCGTGGTCGGCGTCGCCTCCAAGGCCTGGGGCGAGACCCCGGTCGCCTTCGTGGCGTTGAAGACCGGCGCCAGCGCCGACCCGGCCGAGATCCGCGCCTTTGTGAACGGCAAGGTCGGCAAGACCCAGCGCCTGGCCGACCTGGTGCTGATCGACAGCCTGCCGCGCAGCCACATCGGCAAGGTGCTCAAGCGCGAACTGCGCGATTCCTACAAAGGCGAGGCCCTCACCGCATGACCCTTCCCAACGAGATGGGCGTCAGCGTCGCCGACCTGTGCGACGCCCACGAGGACGAGATCGAGGTCTGCGAACTGCAGTTCAAGGACTATGGCGGCCGCACCGCCTTTTCCGGCCCGATCCGCACCGTGCGTTGCCACGAGGACAATTCGCTCGTGAAGGCCACGCTCGCCACGCCGGGCGAGGGCTGCGTGCTGGTGATCGACGGCGGCGGCTCCCTGCACCGGGCCCTGGTCGGCGACATGCTGGGCGCCGACGCGGTGAAGAACGGCTGGTCCGGCGTGGTGGTGAACGGCGCGGTGCGCGACACCGCCGTGCTCGGCACCCTGGAGCTGGGCGTCAAGGCCCTGGGCTCCCACCCCATGCGCAGCGTCAAGCGCGGCGAGGGCGTGGTCGACACCCCCGTCGCCTTCGGCGGCGTGGTCTTCGTGCCCGGCGACCGTCTCTATGCCGACGAAGACGGCGTCGCCGTCCTGCCCGCCGACGACTGAATCGGAAGCCGCAGCCCGGGGCTAAACAGCCTCTTGCTTCGGAAGGGTCGGATGAGTAGGTTCCGCCCCTCGCTCGGCGGGCCCCCCTTGGGGGCCTCCAGACGGCTCCGGAGAGGTGGCTGAGTGGTCGAAAGCACCGCACTCGAAATGCGGCGTACCTTTACCGGTACCGTGGGTTCGAATCCCACCCTCTCCGCCACGACCTAATCTCCAGTCCAGAGTCTGCCGACGTTCCGCGGGGGCGGAGCCTTGGCCCGAGCCCGGTTCCGGGCTTTCACGGGGCGTGGGCCCAGGCATAGTGGGCTCGCGGCCGGGGGGACCGAGGACGATGCGATGCTCGAAACCGGTTGCAGCCGCCCTGACGGTCCTGGCCCTGGCGTCCACTCTAGGCTGCCAGCCCGTGGCCAGGGCCGAGGGCCGGATGCGGCAGATCTATGAGACGCCGGACGGCCGGATCCGCATCGTCGGGCGGGCGGAGCTGGGGACCGGGGAGGCCGAGGCCATCGCTGGCCGGGTCCAGGCGGCCTATGACTGGGTGGCCCGGACCCAGGCCTGGCCCGATGCCGCGCCCCTGTCTGCGCCGCTGCAGGTGACCGTGGCCGAGACCCCGGGGGTGTTGGGCGTGGCGATGAAGGACCGGTTCAAGGTCGGACTGGCCTATCTCAGGTCCGATCCGGTGCTGTCCGCCGGGACCCTGGCCCACGAGCTCACCCACATCCAGGACCGACGCGAGGTCCGCCCCTCCGGCGTTCCCGGTTTCATCGCCGAAGGACGGGGTCTGACCGACGGCTTCATGTACCGTCGCAGCCTGGGCTATCCGCCCCAACCCTATGACCGCAGCCTGGCCCGGGCGATCGCCGGTTATACGGCGGCGGACGCCGCCGCGGTCTTGGACGACCTGAGCCCCGGCGACCTGGCCGATCCCGCCGCCAATCGACGGCTGGAATTCATCGGCGCCTGGTTCGTCGAGTTTCTACGGACACGCTGCGGCGGGGCCGGCTTTGTCGATGTTCAACCCCGCCTGGCGCGGGTGATCACCGAGATGCGCGGCGGCGCGGACTTCGGGGCCGCCTTCAAGGACGTCTTCGGGCTGGACTGGGACGCGACACGGACGGCGTTCGTCGCCGAGGCGCGACAGACCCGCGGCGCCGAGCGGCTGAAGGGCACGATCTGGCAAGGCCTTGCCGAGGCGCCCCATTCAAAAACACCCTAGGCGCCCAGAGCGCGCGGCCCAAGTCAAGGCCTCGACCGCGAGCGGCCAGACCCGGCTGTTCGCCGCCATCGCCCCGGCGCATAAGGTCCGCGACGCCTCTGGAGAATTCGCCATGCCCTCCCCCGCCCCCCGCATCGCCTGGATCTATGGCCTAGCCGGACTGATCCCGTTCGCGGCCGCCGCGGGGGTCGCGGCGCTCAGCCGCGGGATGATGGCCGACTACGCGCTCATGACCCTGCTGGTCTATGGCGCGCTCATCCTGTCGTTCCTGGGCGGGGCGCGCTGGGGCATGGAGGTCGTGCGGCCCCAGGTGCGGATCGCCGTGATCAGCCTGAGCATGGCGCCGACTTTGGCCGGCTTCGCCCTGTTGATCGCGCCGCACGCCGACCGCGGGGTGCAATGCGCCCTGATGGCGGCGGCCTTCGTCGCGCAGTGGGTCTGGGACACCCGCGGCTTCGTGCATCCCGCATGGTATCCGCGCTTGAGGACGGTGCTGACCCTGGGGGCGGTCGCCGCGCTCGGTGTAGGGTCCTTCGTCGCCTGACGGCCTAGCGCGACATCCAGGGCTTGGATTTCGACGAGGCCTGGGCGGCGGCGGCGCGCTCGCGCTGGAAGCGGCCCCCGCGCGGCGGCTTGGGCTTGGCCTCGATGGCCGCCTTCTTCAGGCGCAGGGCCCGCTGGATCGGCGTCTCGTTGGCGGGCGGGGCGTCGTCGTCAGCGGCCATGGTCAGGATCCTTCACCGCCGACCTTAGCGCGACCGGGCCCCGCGCGCCCGAGAAATCCGGCCGCCGGCTCCGTTACAGCCACCGACACCGGGGCGCCCCATTTTCCACCCGACCAGAAGCTTCACTTTGGGGACCTGCGCCCCAAGGAGACCCGATGACCTGGCCGACCCGTCTGACCGCCCTGGTGCTGGGCGGCCTGCTGGCCGTTCACCTGGCCTGGGCCTTCCACGGCCTGGCGACCTCCAGCTACTGGATCGACGAGCTCTTCACCCTGTTCGTGGTCGATCACCCCGGCGGCTGGGGCGAGGTCCTGGCCCGCGCGCTGACCGACACCCACCCGCCAGCCTATTACCTGGCGCTCAACAGCTGGATCGGCCTGTTCGGGTCGTCGGAGGTCGCGGTGCGCGGCTTCAGCGCCCTCTGTGCGGTCGCCGCCGTGGTCGTCTTCGTGGGCGGGACCCGGGGGGTCTATTCCCTGCGCGCCCGTCTGTTCGGCGCCCTCGTCGCCGCCAGTTCCCTGTGGTGGTTCACCCAGTCCCAGAACGCCCGGAACTACGCCTTCTGCATGCTGGCCAGCGCGGTCCTGGCCGTCGCGGCCTGCGCCATCCGCCGCCGGGAGGCCGACGCAGGACCATTTCCGGCCCGCGCGGTCGCAGGCCTCGCCTGCGCCGGCCTGATCGGATCGATGGGCCATTTCTACATGCTGCTGCAGACCGGCATGGTGTTCGCGGTCCTGATCCTCACCACCCGCGATCGACGCCTACAGGCCGCTGTCGCCGGAGCGGGGCTCGCGATCCTGGCCGTGGCGCTCATCTATATCCACGCCCTGCGCGCCCACACCCTGCAAAACTTCGACGCCCTGTGGTTCGGCAAGGACTGGCCGTTCTTTCGCGCCCAGCTCAACGGCGCCTGGCGGGCGGGGTTCAGCGGCGAGATCCAGGCCGCCTTGGTCATCCTCCTGGCGGCGCTCGCCGGCTGGCGCGGCCGGGCGCCCCAGGCGCCTGATGGGACCGACCGCAGGGTCGGGGACTGGATGGCCGCCACCGGTCTGATCGCGGCGGGCGGCGCCGGCGTGTTGGGCGTCGTGGTCACCCTGGCCTACGCCCCGTCCTTCTCCGATCTGAACCTGCTGACCGGCTTTCCCATGACCTGGCCGGCCGCGGCCTGGCTCTATGACGCGGCGCTGGGTGGACGCGGCCCGAAATGGGAGGCCGGCCTCGCCCTCGCCCTGGCGGTCTGCGTCGCCCTGCGCCTGCCGGTCCTCGAACGCCGTGACGTCTCGCGGATGGAGGACTGGCGCGGATCGGCGGCTTTCGTCTCCGGCCTGGCCGCCTGCCGGGGCGAGGAGATCCCCGTCATCCTGCCCTTCCGCTTCGGGCCCTCGACCGCATTTTTCCGCCAGCTCGCCGAGCGGGATTTCTTCGGCCGCTATTATCGCGGCGGCGGACGGCTGAAGGCCTATCTGCCCGACGAGCTCGCCCATGACCCCGGGCTTGCCGCCCTGTTCGGCCGGCGCGCCCGGGGCGGCTGTCCCGTCCTGGCCTGGAGCGTCCACGATGTCGGACCGCGCGAGGCCGAGCAGATCCGCACGGCGCTTGCCGCCCGCCCGGAATTGGCCGGCGCGCGCGTCGTCGCCCACGGCTTTCCCAGCCACCGCCGGCCCCATGAGCCCGAGCCGCGCGGCGACTGGGCCTTTGTCTACGAAGTCTCGCGCCCCTAGGCGGTCGCCCCGCAGGCAGGCGGCGGACCGACCCGCGAGGACGCCGCCTCTGACTTGACCCGGTTCGCCGCGAGGCCTTGGAGTAGGCGCCCGCCCGGAGCGCCTGAGTGAAGTTCGTCAAGTTCCTGCCCGAGACCCTGTCCGCGGCCCTGCTAGCGGTGTTCCTGGGCTGGGCGTTCCACGGGCTTTCGACCTCCAGCTACTGGATCGACGAGCTCTTCACCCTGTTCGTCGTGGATCATCACGGCGGTTGGAGCGAGGTCATGGCCCGGGCCCTGACCGATACCCACCCCCCTGCCTATTATCTCGCGCTCAACAGCTGGATCGGCCTGTTCGGATCCTCGGAGGTCGCCGTCCGGTCGCTGAGCGCGATCTGTGCGACCGGGGCCGTGGCGGTGTTCATGGCCGGGACGCGGGGCGTCTATTCCCTGCGGGCGCGCCTGTTCGCCGGCCTGGTCGCGGTCGGCACGGCCTGGTGGTTCAACCAGTCCCAGAACGGCCGCAACTACGCCTTCTGCATGCTGGCCAGCGCCGTCCTGGCGGCCGCGGCCGTCGCCATCCGCCGCCGCCAGGCGCAGGGCGGCCCGTTCCCGGCCAGGGCCTACGCGACCCTGGTCGCCGCAGGCCTGATCGGGTCGATGGGCCATTTCTACATGCTGCTGCAGACCGGCATGGTGTTCGCGGCCCTGATCCTCACCACCCGCGATCGACGCCTGCAGGCCGCCGTCGCCGGAGCCGGTCTCGTGATCCTGGCCGTGGCGCTCGTCTATATCCACGCCCTGCGCGTCCACACCCTGCAGAACTTCAACGCCCTGTGGTTCGGCAAGGATTGGCCCTTCTTCCGGATGGAGCTGACCGGCGTCTGGGAGGACCTCATGGACGGCAAGGTCGAGGTCGCCCTGGGCGGCCTCCTCCTGGCGCTTGCGGCCTGGCGCGGGCGGGCGGCACGGGCGCCGGAGGGGAGCGACCGTCCGCTCGGCGACTGGCTGGCGGGCGCCGGCCTGTTCGCGGCGGTGGCAGCCGCCCTGCTCGGGGTCCTCGTCACCCTGGTCTATACGCCCTCCTTCTCCGACCAGAACGTCCTGGTCGCCTTCCCCCTGATCTGGCCAGGTCTCGCCTGGCTCTATGACGCGGCCCTGGGATCGAGAGGCCCCCGCTGGGAGGCCGCCCTGGGCCTTGCCGTGTTCGTCTGTATGGCGCTGCGCCTGCCGCTCACCCTGGAGCGGCGGGACATTCAGCGGATGGAGGACTGGCGCGGCTCCGCCGCCTATGTGTCCAATCTCCCCGCCTGCCGGGGCCAGGACATTCCGGTCGTCCTGCCCTACCGCTTCGGCCCCTCCACCCTGTTCTTCCGGCGGCTCGCCGAGGCAGACTTCTTCGGCCGCTATTATCGCGGCGGCGGCCGGCTCCAGGCGTTGCTGCCCGATGAGCTGGCGGGGGATCCGGCGCTGGCCCCGCTGTTCACGCCCCGCGCCCACGGGGGCTGTCCCATCCTGGCCTGGAGCGTCCACGATGTCGGCCCGCCCGACGCCGAGCGGATCCGCGCCGCCCTGGCCGCCCGCCCAGAGCTGGCCGGGGCGACGGTCGTCGCCCACGGATTTCCCAGCGACTATGGCCCCAATGACGACGAGCCGAATGGCGACTGGGCCTATGTCTATGAGGTCGCCAAACCCGCGCCCCCTAGCCCGAAGCCCCGGCGCAAGGTCAGATAGGCCACGCTTTCGGAGTTTCGCATGTCCCGCACCGCCACGCGCCTGGGCCTCGCCGCCCTCTTCGCCGCAACCGCCCTGACCTCCCAGGCCCTCGCCGCCGACGCGGCGGGCGATGCGAAGTTCAAGGCGCTCTACACCCGCGAATGGGCCTGGCGCAGCGCCGAGCTGGACGGCCAGGAGGGCGAGGATTCCACCGATCGCATGGCCGATCACCTGCCGCGCATCGACGCCGCCCATCAGACGGCCCGGCTCGCCTATTGGACCAAGGTCATGGCCGAGCTCGACGCCATTCCGGCGGCGAGCCTGTCGCCGGAGGCGAAGATCAACGCCCAGATCTATCGTGACCAGATCGCGGTCCTGATCAATCAGCAGAAGTTCCGGGACTATGAGAAGCCGCTGAACGGCGATTCCGCCTTCTGGTCGGACCTGACCGGCGAGGCCCGCAAGCCCCTGCGCGACGCCGCCGAATATGAGCGCTACATCACCCAGCTGGGCGACTTTCCGCGCTATTTCGGCGAGGAGATCGTCAATATGCGCGCCGGCCTGGCCCGCGGCTTCACCCCGCCCCAGGTGGTGCTCAAGGGCCGCGACGCCTCCATCGCCTCGGTGGCCGAGGCCAAGGGCGAGGCCAATCCCTATTTCGGGCCGCTCAAGCAGATGCCGGCCTCGATCCCCGCCGCCGACCAGGCCCGGCTGAAGGCCAAGGCGCTTGCGGCCATCGAGAGCTCCGTGATCCCGGCCTATGCCGAGCTCCTGACCTTCATGCGGACCACCTATCTGCCGGCCGCCCGGGCGGATCTCGCGGCCGAGACCCTGCCCGACGGAAGGGCCTATTATCAGAGCAAGATCAAGGAGTTCACCACCCTCGACATGACCGCCGACCAGATCCACGCGCTCGGTCTGTCGGAGGTGGCCAAGATCCACGCCCAGATGCTGGACGTCATGAAGGAGACCGGGTTCCAGGGCGACTTCCCGGCCTTCCTGACCTATCTGCGCACCGATCCGAAGTTCTACGCCAAGACCCCGGAAGAGCTGCTGATGCGGGCGGCCTGGATCGCCAAGCGGTTCGACGGCAAGGCCGACCAGTATTTCGGCTATCTGCCGCGCAAGCGGTTCGCGATCATCCCCGTGCCGGACGACATCGCGCCCTATTACACCTCGGGCCGCGGCGGCCCCGGCGTCTATCTGGTCAACACCTACAACCTGCCGTCCCGGCCGCTGTACAATCTGACGGCGCTCACCCTGCACGAGAGCGCGCCCGGCCACGCCTTCCAGATGCCGATCGCTATGGAGCACAAGGAACAGCCGGAGTTCCGTCAGAAGGTCTACATCTCCGCCTTCGGCGAGGGCTGGGCGCTCTATTGCGAGAAGCTCGGCCTGGAGATGGGCATGTACGAAACGCCCTATGACCGGTTCGGCATGCTGACCTATCAGATGTGGCGCGCCGCCCGACTGGTGGTCGACACCGGCATCCATTCCAAGGGCTGGACTCGGGAGCAGGCCCAGCGGTTCCTGCACGACAACACCGCGCTCAGCGACCATGAGATCGAGACCGAGGTCGACCGCTATATCGGCTGGCCCGGCCAGGCCCTGGCCTATTATCTCGGCGAGGCGACCATCCTGGCGGCCCGGGAAAAAGCCGAGAAGGCCCTGGGCCCCAAGTTCAACCTGCGCGCCTTCCACGACACCGTGCTGGAGCTGGGCAGCGTGCCCATGCCGGTGCTGACCGCCCGCATCGACCGCTTCATCGCCGAGGGCGGCAAGGGGCCCTATCCGGATCTGGAGTAGCTAATTTCCCTTCTCCCCTTGCGGGAGAAGGTGTCGGCGAAGCCGACGGATGAGGGGTCTTGCTCCGCCATCGGCGATTCTGGGGACGCCGCATTCGGAGAGGTCTGTTTGACCCCTCACCCGACCCTGCTGCGCAGGGCCACCCTCTCCCGCAGGGGGAGAGGGGACCAAGTCATTTAGTCCTTGGCGCGTTCGATATAGGTGCCGTCTTCCGTCAGGATGACGATGCGCGTGCCGGCCGCGATATAGGGCGGGACCATGACGCGGGCGCCGTTGGTCAGGATGGCGGGCTTGTAGGACGAGGACGCGGTCTGGTTCTTCACCGCCGGCTCGGTCTCGGCGATCTCGAAGGTCACGCGGCTGGGCAGCTGCATGGCGATCGGCACGCCCTCGTGCAGGGACAGGATGCAGGTCATGCCGTCCTGCAGCCAGGAGGCGTTGTCGCCCACCACGTCTTCCGGAACCACGACCTGGTCGAAGTTCTCCGGGTTCATGAAGTGATAGCCTTCCCCGTCGTTGTAGAGGAAGTTGTAGTCACGGTCGTCGACGAAGGCGCGCTCGACCTGTTCGGTCGTCCGCCAGCGTTCCGAGACCTTCACGCCGTCGGAGATGCGGCGCATGTTCAGCTGGGTCACCGGGGTGCCCTTGCCGGGGTGGATGTTCTCCGCGGTCAGCACGACATAGAGCCGGCCTTCCATATCGACGACGGCGCCCTTGCGGAGCGAGCTTGCAGCGACCTTCACTTAAGTTCTCTTCCTCGAAGCTTGCCGCGCCCCTCGAGGAGCGCGCGGTCTTGTAAATCTTGAGCGCACCTATAGCGATCCGCGCCAAGATCGCCAGTCGTCTTCGTCCCTTGCGGCTCCAGGCCGCCGCCGAACCGGAACCCAAACCCGTGCCGATCCCCTCCCCCTCCGCCTGGTGGGCTCCCGAGCGCCACGCCGATCGCCGGGGATTTCTGACGACCCGCAACCGTATCACCCGCGCCGTCCGCGCCTGGTTCGAGGTCCGCGGCTTCGAGGAGGTGGAGACCGCGGCCCTGCAGATCTCGCCGGGCAACGAGGCCCATCTGCACGCCTTCTCCACCGACGCGGTCGGCCATGACGGCGGTCGCACGCGGCTCCACCTGCACACCTCGCCGGAGTTCGCCTGCAAGACCCTGCTGGCGGCGGGCGAGACGCGGATCTTCAGTCTGGGTAAGGTCTGGCGCAATCGCGAGCGCGGCCCCCTGCACCATCCCGAGTTCACCATGCTGGAATGGTATCGGGTGCGGGAACCCTACGAGACCCTGATGGCCGACTGCGCGGCCCTGCTGGCGCTCGCGGCCGAGACGGCCGGCGCCAAGGCCTTCGCCTTCCGCGACATGAGCATGGACCCCTTCGCCGAACCGGAGCGGCTGACGCTCGCCGAGGCCTTCGACCGCATGGCCGGGATCGACCTTCTGACCACGGTGGCCGCCGACGGATCGACGGACCGCGACGCCCTGGCCGCATCCGCCCGGGAAAAGGGAATCCGGGTCGCCGACGACGACACCTGGGCGGATGTCTTCTCCCGCGTGCTGGTCGAGAAGATCGAGCCCTTCCTGGGCCAGGGCCGGGCGACGATCCTGTGCGAATATCCGGTGGCGGAAGCCGCGCTGGCGCGACCCAAGCCGTCGGATCCCCGCGTGGCCGAGCGCTTCGAGCTCTATGGCTGCGGGGTCGAGCTCGCCAACGCCTTCGGGGAACTGACCGACGTGGCCGAACAGCGCCGCCGCTTCGAGGCCGAGATGGTCGAAAAGCTCCGCGTCTATGGCGAGACCTATCCGATCGACGAGGACTTCCTGGCGGCGCTCGCCCACATGCCTCCGGCCAGCGGATCGGCGCTGGGCTTCGACCGGCTGGTCATGCTGGCGACGGGGGCCAGCCGCATCGATCAGGTGCTGTGGGTCCCGGTCGCCGAGACGCCATAAGCGCGCCCGAATGTTCGCCGGAGAATGGTCACCCCTGGCGCCGTACAACTCGCATTGGTTGAAGGCGATATGACGATACTGGACGAGGAGTTCGCGGCGGCTCTGGCGAAGGGGTCTGGCCGCGCCATGAAACTCCTTCTGCAGGCGCCAGAGCGCAAAGGCCTGCACGACCAAATCATTCGCGCCTGCGTGAGCAATCTCGCCTTCGACCGTCAATGCGAGAGCGAACGCAGTGCATATTTGGCCCGCCTCATCACCGCGAGCGATAGCCCGGCGGCCCTCTTTTCCAAGCTGGAAACTGCGCTGATCTCGGCCGACGAGGATACAGACGTACCGCAGCTTTTCACCGTACTGGTCCGTTTGGTCAGGATTTTACCCCAGCTTGAAGGGGACGCCCTCCGTGGAGCCTTCGCAGGCCTATCCGACGAGGACCAGCTGGACTGTATGGAGGGCCTGATCCTCCTCGATGGCGCAGCTGCATTGCTGGATTGCGCCGAGCTATTGGCATCTCGGCTCAAGTCTGAAGGTTGGCGAGTTCAGGGCATGCTGGACGCGCTTTTCGAGCGCGACGGGGCGAATTCCGAACAGACCCTCAGGGAATTGCGAGCGAATCATCTGCAGCTCGACGAGCTCATGTCGTCTATCGAGGATGTAGGACAACCCGAACCTTCGGTGGACGATGAAGCCTACGATTTGGCGGCAATAAGATCAGACATATTCGGCGGACGACGCCCACCGGGCGCTTGGAGACGAAAGCTATCGCAGGCTGATTGGAGCTCGCTTACCGCGGAAATGTTGGAGCGCATCGACGAGAATGATGCCGCCCAACTCCTTCGCCACTTCACGGGACGGCCTTTCCCCGACGATCCAACGCGCCTGTTCAAGTGGCTCGACAGTCCGATCCCCAGAGTGTCTGGGATCACCGCAGGGATCCTCGGACGCGTACCGCATCCTCGGGTTCGCCAAGAAGCGCTACAACGGCTCGCAATGGGCGACCAGGGCGTGCGCTTGCTCCTCGCGAACTACCAACCCGGCGACTTTGCAAAGATCGAACCCTTGCTTCATAAGCCGCCGTCCGAGGAGCGCGCTCACGATCTCGGCCTCTCCGTTCTTGCCCTGCTCGATAAGAACGACGTCTCCACCGACGAATGCAGGACCACTCTCCTGAACCTATACGAACACACGCCCTGTAGCCTCTGCCGGAACAGCGCAGTCAGGACCTTGGTCCGCCGAGGTGCTGCGCCTGCGTGGATGGCTGATGAGTGCCGCTTCGACGCGGATCCGGAAACGGTTCGGCTGTTCTCAACCTCATGACCACGACCAAGACCCTTCGCAGTCCCCAGGCCCTGGCCGACGCCGGCCTGATCGCGCCGGAACGCCTGCCGGCGCTGGAGCGGGTGGCGGCGCAATATGCGGTGGCGATCACGCCCGCCATGGCCGAGCTGGTCGAGGATCTGGACGACCCCATCGCCCGCCAGTTCCTGCCCCATGAGGCGGAGCTGGTTCAGAGCCCCGAAGAATCCGCCGATCCGGTCGGCGACGACAGCCACAGCCCGGTCGAGGGGATCGTCCACCGCTATCCCGACCGCGCGCTGCTGAAGATCACCCACACCTGCGCCGTCTATTGCCGGTTCTGCTTCCGCCGCGAAATGGTGGGGCCCGACGGGGTGAAGCCCCTGTCGCCCGCGGCGCTGGACGCGGCTCTGGCCTATGTCGCCGCGACCCCGGCGATCTGGGAGCTGATCGTCACCGGCGGCGACCCCTTCGTGCTCTCGCCCCGGCGGATCGCCGAGCTGATGGCCAGGTTGGCGCAGATCGACCATGTGAAGGTGGTCCGCTTCCACACCCGCGTGCCGGCCGTCGATCCGGCCGCCGTGACCGACGAGTTGGTCGCCGCCCTGAACTGCCCGGGCAAGGCGGTCTATGTCGCCCTGCACGCCAATCACGCCCGCGAGCTGACGCCCGCCGCCCGCGCGGCCTGCGCCAGAATCGTCGACGCCGGCGTGCCGATGATCGGCCAGACCGTGCTGCTCAAGGGGATCAATGACACGCCGGAGACCCTGGGCGCCCTGATGCGGGCCATGGTCGAGACGCGGATCAAGCCCTACTACCTGCACCATCACGACCTCGCGCCCGGCACCGGCCATCTGCGCACCACGCTGGCCGAGGGACATGCAGTGATGCGGGGCCTGCGGGGCCGCTATTCCGGCCTCTGCCAGCCGACCTATGTGCTGGATATCCCCGACGGCCACGGCAAGGTGCCGGTCGGCCCCGACTATCTGTCGCAAGCTGCGGACGGGGCGACGGCGGTCGAGGACCCCAACGGCGTCGTGCGGCCCTATGCCGGCTGAAGCCTGCGCCAGCGCGACACGCCGTAGAAGGCGAAGCTGAGCACCGCCACCATCAGGGTCGGCAGCCGCAAGGCGGGATCGGAAACCGCGATCACGCCGGCGGAGAACAGCGCGCCAACTCCCCCGGCGATCCGGGCGATGATGCGGCTGCGCGCCGTCTCCAGCTCTGTCGCCATCTTCACCAGGGCGAGCGAGCAGAGCAGGTAAAGCACCATGGAAATGACCACGGTGACATTGATCAGCACCCCGAACTGCTTGCCGAGAGTCGGCGAGGCGCTGGCGTAGATGCTGACCGACATAATCAGGCCCACCAGGACGAGATCGCGCACCATCCGGCTGTCCGGCGTCACGTCGGAGGTCCAGCGCGGCAAGAAGCCCACAGCTGCGCCGGAGCGGTTGGACTCCGCCCCCACCAGGATCCAGCCGCCCAAGGCCCCGAAGGTCTTGGCCAGGGCGCAGGCGGCGACCAGGGCGGCCGCCAGGCCACCCGCCACCCCGCGGATGGCGTCGGCGAAGGGCGCGGTGGAGGCGGCCAGGGTGCGGGCGGGCAAGAGGCCCAGGATCGCCACCGAAGCCAGGAGGTAAACCGTAAGCGCGAGGGCCACCCCGCCCACGGCGGCGAGCGGCAGGTTGCGCTTGGGATTATCGATGATGGCCGCGACGATGTTGGCGCACTCCAGGCCCAGAAAGGCCCAGAAGATCGGGGTGACCGAGGTGAGGGTCGCCGCCAGGTCCGAGCGGCCGCTGACGTTCCAGGAGGCGGCGAACACCTCCGGCCGGAAGCTGACGAAGCCCACCCCGATGGCCAGGACGATGGGAGCGAGGCCGATCAGCAGCGTCGCCGCCCCGATCCGCGCCATCAGCTTCGGACCGATGAGGTTGGCGCCCACCATCAGCCAGATGATCCCGATGCTTGAGACCAGGCCGGGCCCGGTCGCCTTCAGGGCTGGAAAGAAGAAGCTCAGATAGCCCGTGGCGGCCACCGCAACCCCGGAGGTCCCGAAGCAGCAGGTGACCCAATAGGTGAACCATCCGAAGTGGCCGAGCGCTGGCCCGAGTCCCTCGGTCGCATAGGCCACCGCCCCGTCCGCATGGGGCCGCAGGAGGCCGAGATAGGCGAAGACCAGGGCGAGCACGAGCGCCCCGCCACCGGCGATGAGCCAGGAGAAGATGGTGATGGACCCCACCGCTCCGAGCGTCGCCGGCAGCAGATAGAGCCCTGAGCCGATCATGTTTCCGGCCACGATCACCAGGGCGGCCCAAAGGCCGAGCTTTCGACCCCCCTGCGCCACCGCCTAGGCCGGGACCGACGGCGCGATCGCCTCAGCCACCTGTGTCTGGAACCAGGCCACCCCGTCCTCGTGGCGGGGCGACAGCACGCCGGTGTCATAGATCCCAGCGTCGAGATTGCGCTGCACCGCCTCGCAGATCTTCACGTCCTCGGCGGTCAGCTGGTTGGAAGCGGCCAGCACCGCGTCCATATCCGCCGTCTCGGGGTCGTAGAAATACAGGTAGTCGAGCCGGGTCTTGGCGTGGCCGATCGGGCGCATGTGCTCGACCATCAGGCCGTAGCGATAGACGTTGAAGGCGAGGTTCGGCCAAAGCCAGGCCCACAGCCCGTCATTGACCCCGCTCTTGGTCGGGACTTCGTGGACCGCGACGGCGCCGTCCATCCGCACCCGATAGCCCTCGGTCTCGACCTCTTCGGCCAGCGCCGGATGCACCACCGGGATGTGATAGCCCTCGAGATAGTTCTCGACATAGGTCTTCCAGTTGCAGGCGATGTCGTGGCTGCGGCGCAGGGTGGCGGACGCCAGGCTCATGCCGCGCTCGGCGAACATCCGCTCAAGGGGCGCCACCAGCTCGGCGAGCGGGCCGGCCTTCTGGTCGAGATTGACGAAGACGAAACCGCGCCAGGTCTCGGTGCGCACCGGATGCAGCCCGAATTCGCGCGGATCGAACCCCTCGGCCGCGCCGAAATCCACCGCCGAGCGCAGCCGTCCGTCGAGCGCATAGCGCCAGCCGTGATAGCGGCAGGTCAGCTCCGCGCCGCAGCTGCCACGGCCGTCCTCGACCAGGGGCCCGGCCCGGTGGCGACAGACATTGTGGAAGCCGCGCAGGGTCTGGTCCGCCCCGCGCACCGCCAGCACCGGCCAGCCCGCGACCTCGCCGGCCAGATAGTCGCCTGCCTCGGGGACCTCACTCTCGTGACCCAGAAACTGCCATCCGGCGGCGAACACAGCGGTGCGTTCGCGCTCATAGGCCTGGGGGTCGCGATAGAGCCTGGAGGAGAGAGTGAGCTGCATGTGGGGCAGTTCGGCTGAAGCCGGGACCGGCGTCAACAGCCCAGTCCCAATTCATAGATCTGATCTATGCGATCCATAAATTAAATCGATTTGGTCTATTTCGCGAAGAGATCATAGTGCGGTCCGACAATAGATTGGCCGGGACTCCACCCGGCCTGAACATGGGAGAAGACGATGGGCCTCGCCGCCAGCAAAACCCTGCAGAATCTGAAAGACGCCTTCGCCGGCGAGAGCCAGGCGAACCGCCGCTATCTCTATTTCGCCCAGAAGGCCGACATCGAAGGCTATAACGACGTCGCCGCCGTGTTCCGCTCGACCGCCGAGGGCGAGACCGGCCACGCCCACGGCCACCTGGAATTCATGGAAGAGGTTGGCGATCCCGCCACCGGCCTGCCGATCGGCGGCACCGAGAACAACCTCAAGGCCTCGATCGCCGGCGAAACCCACGAATACACCGACATGTATCCGGGCATGGCCAAGACCGCCCGCGAGGAAGGTTTCGACGAGATCGCCGACTGGTTCGAGACCCTGGCCAAGGCCGAGAAGTCCCACGCCGGCCGCTTCCAGCGCGCCCTGGACACCCTGGGCTAATCCTATCCTCCCCTGCGCAGCGGGGGAGGGGGACCGCCCGTAGGGTGGTGGAGGGCGCGCGACCGGGCGCCGAGCCTGAGGCCGCCCCCACCACCGGCTTCGCCGGTCCCCTCCCCCGTGAACGGGGGAGGAGACGCGGCACCGCTGATCAGGAGAACGACCGTGGCCGACGCCCCCAAGACGCCGGCGCGCGAGGGCAGCCTCGATGCGCCTTTCCGTCATCCCATCGCCTGGCGCGACGAGGCCTATTACGACCTGGCCGCCGTCGAGAAGGAGATGGAGCGCCAGTTCGACGTCTGTCACACCTGCCGGCGCTGCTTCAATCTGTGCGACAGCTTCCCGCGCCTCTTCGACCTGATCGACGAGAGCAAGACCGGCGAGCTCGATAGCGTCGCCAAGTCCGACTACGCCAAGGTCGATGAGGCCTGCACGCTCTGCGACATGTGCTTCCTGACCAAGTGTCCCTATGTGCCGCCGCACGAGTTCGACATCGATATCCCGCACCTGATCCTGCGCTACCGCGCCGCCAAGCGTCGCGCCGGGGAACGGGATTTCGTGCGCGAGCAGCTGGGCCAGACCGATCGCAACGGCAAGCTGGCCAAGCCGGTCGCCGGCCTCGCCAACTGGGCTACGGCCCGCAAGAACACGCCCTTGCGCCAGCTGCTGGAGGCGATCGCCGAGATCGACGCCGAGGCCGAGCTGCCCCAGTACCATTCCAAGACCGCCACCGACCTTTTGAAGACGCCCTTCGCCCCCGATCCGGCCGGCCCGGCCTTCGGCCAGCGCAAGGTGGCGCTCTATGCGACCTGCTTCGTCGACTACAACCAGCCCGACACCGCCGTCGCCGCCGCCAAGGTCCTGGCCAGGCAAGGGGTCGAGGCCAAGCTGGTCTATCCGGAATGCTGCGGCATGCCCCAGCTGGAGGCCGGCGACCTCGGCGACGTGGCCGGCCGCGCCGAGCGGGTCGCCAAGGTGTTCGCCCCGCTGATCGAGGACGGCTACGAGGTCGTGGCGCTCACCGCCAGCTGCGGCCTGATGATGAAGTTCGAATGGCCCCTGCTGGAGCCGGAGAACCACGCCGTCCTGCGGCTGGCCGCCGCCACCCGCGACGTCAGCGAATATGTGGTCGAGCTCGCCAAGACCTTCGGCCTGGCGCCCGGCCTCACCCCCGTCGAGGGCGGGGTCACCGTCCATCACGCCTGCCACGCCCGGGCCCAGAACATGGGCGCGAAGTCGGCCGAGATGCTCAAGCTGATCCCCGACACCAAGGTCGAGATCGTCGAGCGCTGTTCCGGCCATGGCGGCACCTTCGGGGTGATGAAACAGACCCGCCCCCTGGCCGTTAAGGTCGGCAAGCCCGCCGCCAAGCAGGTCGCGCAGAAGGGTTCGGCCGAGCTCTGCTCGGACTGCCCTCTGGCCTGCAAGCACCTGGGCCAGCTGCTGACGGTCGAGACCGGCCCGGCCACGGCCCCGCGCCAGTCCCACCCCATCGAGATCTTCGCCCGCGCCTATGGGGCGCTTTAGGAAGAGACGCCCGCCATGCCCCTCGCCCTTCGCCAGATCACGCCGGAAGACCTGATGCCGGACGCCGAGTTCGCCAAGGTGCGCAAGGAACGGCGCAGCGCGCTGATGCCGATCAAGCGCCTGCGTCGGGTGCATCTGGGGCCGCATTGCACCTTCTTCTTCGAGAGCTACGAGACCATGCTCTTCCAGGTCCAGGAGATGCTGCTCATCGAAAAGGGCGCGCCGCCCAGGTACCGGACGAACTCTCGGCCTATAATCCGCTGATCCCCCAGGGGACCGAGCTGGTGGCCACCGTGATGTTCGAGATCGAGGACGAGGTGCGCCGCGCCCAGATCCTGGCCCGGCTCGGCGGGGTCGAGAGCCTGATGTATCTCAAGGTCGGCGACGACAAGATCTACGGGGTCTCCGAGGACGAGGTCGAGCGGACGCGCGAGGACGGCAAGACCTCCTCGGTTCATTTCCTGCACTTCGGCCTCAAGCCCGAGAGCGTCGCAAAGTTCCGCGACCCGGCCACGACCGTGATGATCGGCTGCGACCACGAGGCCTATGCCCACATGGCCCTGCTGTCCCCCTCGACCCGCGCCGAACTCGCCCGAGACTTCGCCTGAACCCTTCCACGCCCCAAGGTTGACGGGCGGGAGCGCGACTGCGACGCTTCCCCAACCCTTGGGGAGGCCGATATGCGCGCGAAAAGCGCCGCCGCCATGATCCTCGCCTGGGCCGTCGCCCAGCTCTGGGGCGGCGCGGCCTGGGCGGCTGCGCCTCAGATCCTGGTCCGGCAGCCCGCCTACGCCGACGACGCAGGACAGGTCCGCAAATGGCGGCTGACCGATTCCATATGGGGCTTCTTCACCCCGCTGTTCCTGGGGCTGGCCGACGAGCTGGACCGCTGCAAGCACGCCGATCCCGCCGCCGCCGCGGGTCTGCGCATGTCGCCCAACCGGCTGGACCGCAGCGGCGTCGCCGCCATCGCCGCCCTGCGCGACTGCCGCAAGGGCTGGTTCCGCAAGGTTCCCGACGCCGCCCTGCCGGAAAAGGTCTGGAGCCGCCTGCTCAAGGACCAGCCCCCGCCGACGCCGCTGGATCGCGCCAAGGTGCTGGCCTTCGGCGCCGCCCCGCTCACGCCGGACTATGACCGCACGATCTGGGACTGGGACCGGGGCGCCGGCTGGACCAGCGCCGACCCGGACTCGATCCTCAGCTGGGGACCGTTCAAGGCCACGGCCGGACATGGCTGCACCCTGCAGAAGGCGCTCTCGGCCCTGGTCGCCCAGCCGGCTGCCGCAGCCCTGGTGCGCGAGCACTTCGAGGGCGAGACCGCCGTGCTCGAGCGCCTGCTCGACCGCACCGACCCCGACTGGTGCGCCCATCAGGCGGCGGTTCTGAAGCCGGTCTTCGACGACCCCGAGCGGCGGGAGGAGTTTCGGGTGATCTTCGCGCGCCTGGCCGCCCATCCCGAGATTCGGGCCGGCTATGACGCCTATTTCCTGGGACCCGCCGGCTATCTGGCGGGGCGGATGGGCCGCTATTACAGCCTCTACGCCCAGGCGGGCCTGACCCCCACCGAGACCGACTTCGCCTTCTTCCTCGACCGGTCCCTGGACTATCCGCCGCTGGGCGACGCCCTGACCGCCCAGCTCCTGCCGCTGCTGAAGGCGGCGGGTCCCGACACCTGGAAGGCGCGCAGGATCATCGCCAACCAGACCCCCTTCACCTCGCCCGGCGCCCGAAGCTTCCAGATCGGCCGCGACGCGGTCTACTGGGTTGACGCCGTGGGCCAGGCGGGCCTCGATCCCGTCGAGGCGAGCTCCTGGGTGCGCAACAGCCGGCTCAAGGCCTCGGACGTGGGCCTGACCGAGCGGCCCTATGCGCCGCCCTGCGCCGTCGTCTACCTGCCGGCCTGCGCCGCGGCGGATGGCCGGCCATGACCCGGTCCGCCCTGATGCTGGCGGCCGCCCTGGTCGCCGCGCTCCAGTCGCCCCCCGCCCCTGCGGCGGCGGCGAGCTATCACATCGACCGCGCGGCCCTGAAGGACGCCTGCATGGCGGCCAGCGCCCGGCCGCCCGCCGCCGTGGCCCAGGAGATCTCCCGCGTCGCCAACGACCAGTGGGGCAAGTTCGGCTACGGGCGGGTGAAGGAGACGGCGGTCGACACCGTGATCGACAAGACCGGCGACGGCGGCCTGTCCGGCTCGCTGTCCTGGGACGCGGTCTATCAGTTCTGGGCCTACACCGGCTTCGACGGGGTGCTGACCTTCCCCTATGACGTGGTGATCGGCCCCTCCGGCCCTCAGGTGCTGCAGGCCAACACCCGCCAGAACATCGAGGCGGCCAACGCCAAGTTCGGCGCCGGCGCCCCCACCGCCAAGGCCATTGCCGGCGCCATCAAGCGCTCCAGCGCCTCGACCCTGCCCTGGTCGGCCGTATTCGTCTCCTCGGTGATGAAGCAGGCCGGTCTGGCCAATGATCAGTTCCGGCCGGCCCCGGCCCATGCGGGCTATATCCAGGCGGCGATCGACGCCTATGGCCTGGGCCGCAAGGCCTATGCCTACCTGCCCTGCGACCCGAGCTGGGTCGAGCCGCGGGTCGGCGACGTGATCTGCTATTCCCGCAACTCCAGCCCGATCCGCAGCTTCAGCCAGGTGCTGGCCGGGGTCGAGGCGGCCAAGGGCGCCTTCGGCTACGAGTCCCACTGCGACATCGTCAGCCAGGTGGCCCGCTCGCCCAAGCATGTGGTGCATTCCATCGGCGGCAATGTCGGCGACACGGTCACCAAGACCGAGCGGACCCTGGCCGGCGGGCCGATCACCACCGGCAAGCCGATCGCCTGGATCGCCGTCCTGGCCCTGAAGCCCGATCCAGATCCGGTCCCGCCCCCGGCGCCCTCGGGGCCGACGGCGCCGGCCGATCCCACGCCCGTCCCAGATCCCGCGACGCCTGTCCCCGCCGCAGCGCCAGCCGTCCCACGCCCCGCCGCGCCGGCGGCGCCTGCGCCTGCGCCAGCCCCGGAAGCGCCTGCGCCGCCACCTGCGACGCCTGTCACGCCGCCCGCTGCGGCTGACCCA